>JBDWQQ010000070.1:0-45023 GCA_039986455.1 Halioglobus sp. | reverse complement strand
GGAGATGGATCAGTACACCGAACTTCAGGAGGCCGCTAATATTCTGCGCGAGGGCGTGGAGGATCTGGCCGATCTTATCGAACTGGCCAGTCGTCATAATTCACAGGCCGAGGCGCTGCTCAAGCAGCAGGCCACGGTTATCGGCTCCATCGGTTCTTCGATTCGGGCTGCCAGGGTAGTGCCTGTGTCTCGTTTGATGCCTGGCTTAAGGCGTCTGGTGCGTACGGTCAGCACTGACCTTGGCAAGGAAGTGGCATTCCGCGTCAGTAATGAAGTCGGCACGCTGGACCGCGATGACTATGCTCGCTGCCAAACTATTCTTGAGCACATGGTGCGAAACGCACTGGATCACGGTATCGAGTCTTCGACGGATCGGAAATCGCTGGGTAAGCCGTCGGTGGGGCAGATTACCGTCGATGTGCGGATGTCAGGAGCCGACTCGGTGATTGTGCTGTCAGATGATGGTCGTGGTATCGACCCTGAGGCCATGCGTGAGTCAGCCGTTCGCAAGGGGCTTGATGTCGATGCCTATGCGCTCAGCGACGAAGAGGCGCTGAACCTGGTGTTTCACAAAGGCTTTTCAACCGCCGCTGCTTTGGGTCAGATCTCAGGGCGTGGTGTAGGTATGGACATTGTACTGAGTGAGCTGCAGCAGATGGGCGGCGATATTCACATCGAATCTGAAGTGGGTAAGGGAACATCCTTTCATATTCGAATTCCATCCAACGTGACAGTGAATGGCGCGCTGTTAGTCACTGCGGGAGAAAACTCCTACGCAATTCCCCTGGGTGGTTTGGTGTCGGTGGACGAAGTCCCTGTCGACGAATTTTTTGCTGCGGTGGAAAGCGGAGAGAAATTGCAGATGTCAGGTCTGGCATGCGAGCCCGCTTACCTGGGCACGTTGTGCAACAGCGGAAACCTGCCGGATCGTTCAACATGGCGAAACACATTGCCCGTCATCGTGGCTGGCTCTGAAGCGCGGTACATGGCGATCGCCATTGACGATGTAGAGGAAGCGCTGGAGCTGGTGATTCGTTCTCTGGGTGCGCAGTTTGCCTCCGTGCCCGGCGTTGCCGGGGCGGCGACCACGGCCGATGGTGAAGCGGTGGTTGCGCTTGATCTGAATGTTCTGGTCAGTTGCTTTGAAGAAGGGCAGGGCACAGCCGTGCAGGCTGATCAGCCCACTGAAGAGCAGTTCCTGGCCCTGGTGGTGGATGACTCGCGCACGCAGCGCATGGTCGCCACCAGCCAGCTTGAAACGGTAGGGATTGAGACTGCCACGGCGGAGAACGGCGCGGTGGCTATCGACTGGCTCAATACCACTGAGCATTTACCGGACGTCATTCTGTTAGACGTGGAAATGCCGGTCAAAGACGGCATACAGACGCTGCGCGAGATTCGTAAATCGGCCCGTTACAGTCATATTCCGGTCATTATGATTACCTCCCGCACCGGCGTTAAGCACCGGACCCTGGCAGAAGAAGCTGGCTGCAATGGGTACATGGGTAAGCCGTTTAACTTCCGTATGCTCATTGGCCAGATTAATGAGCTCACGGGGCACCGGCTCGAGCTGGGTTAAGGGGTGACGCTGTGAGTCAGAGTAAGCAACGGATGTGTGTCCTGCTGCCTTGCGCTTCCAATAGGCGCTGGGCAGTGCCTCAGAATTGCATGGCAGAAATACTGACGTTGCCCGCTGAGGACGGAAGTGTTCCCGCTGAAGTCCTGTGGCGAGGGCTGAATATTCCGGTCATGGATTTTGGCGCCGAGGGCAAGGTGCCGTTTAAAGACGCCCAGAACGGGACCGGTCTGGTCGCGGTGATGCTGGGTGTGCGTGGTTCGGGTTGCGATTACTGGGGGCTGGCGCTTCGCGGTGGTGGACTAACCGTAAGACATATCGACGAGAGTGAATGCCAGGATAAGCCAGAGGCTGTTCAGGAGTATTCCTTGGCTGCTTTCGAACTCGATGGACAAACCTATCAGGTGCCGGATTTGCCGGCGCTTCAAAGCCTGGCTTCAGGCATGGTGCCATCGGTCACTGCTTGATTGGTCGCTGTTGTGGAGTAGTTACATTGGAATTGGATAAAGTAGTTGCACAGATCGAAGACGCCTTCGGCGATACACCGCCGTTTACGTCATCAGGCCTGGCTCAGGGTGACCGAGACGTTTTGTTGCGTGTATTTGGTGACGAGGGTTATCAGGTGTACCTGCAAGATCAGGTCAATCGGCAGATTATTCGAGACTATCTGACCAATGCCATGATGCTCGGGTTTATACCGGAGCAGGAATTATCAGCAATGGGGGCCATGTTGGGGAGCCAGGAGTCCCGTGCGTCGCTGTCTCTGCATATGTTGATGAGCTCGGTGGAGCAAGCCCCTGAGCTGATTGCAAATGGCACCCCGGCGCCTCTGGAGCCATTGAAACCCGATCCCGATTCGCCTCCACATATTCGATTGATACACAGCTAGAGAATAAAAATCTGGCAACAACAATCAAAAAAGAGCAAAAAATCGCCTTTTGATGTAAAAAAATGGCCAATAAATACCATTTATGAGTAATTGGTTAAAATTCTGGCCAAATTCACATTGCTCGACACCCCTTTCCGACTTATAACTTAATCCAACACATGGGCAGGAGCCTGTGTGCGGTGGACCCAGGCACTGTGCCGGAGAACATCCGCCTTCGAGGGATTGGACAATAATAGTCAGGGAGTCAGCCATGTTGACGATTACACCTACAGCAGTACTCAACGAAAACCCCGATAGCGGATTAGAAGTGTTCGCGGTGATCGAGGGCAAGAAAGTCTTTTTACCGGAAGATGCCAACTACATCATGCAGGACCGTCGTGGCCTGTGGTATTACAGCTCGCGTAAGCCCCGCCCGAAAGAGGGTGACTGGACGCCAAACAAGACCAGCATTTCGTGTAAAAGCGAAGGTGGTTATGTTCGCGCGCTGAAAACGGAAACGGTTCAGCCCTGGTTGGATACCTGCCAGCGCACAGTGCGCATGGTGACAGGTAATTCTTCTGCAGAACGTCGACCTGCTGATATCTAAAATGCTTTAAATGGCGATAGCGTGGTCTAATTCAGATCGTGCTTTCGCCAGCCAGAGTTCTAACTGCTCGGCTTCTGAAGTCAGAATAGTCATAAACTGCAGCTCAAGCTCCCGATAGGCTTCTTGCCATGGCCCCAAGTGCATCAGCATGCTGCAGCGCTGGCGCAGGGGCATGGTTTCGGGAAGTGCCATAGGATCCATCTGGCGATCGCGAAAGCCGTAGCTCAATACGGTTGCGATGACCTCATTGCTGCGGTTGTCTCGTAACTCACCCTCAAACTTTCTCAAATGCATGGCAAGTCGTTGTCGTGCGGGAAAACCTGGATCGTAAATACAGTTGTGCACCCAGAATGGGAGGTAGGCTATCAGCCTCTCCTTTAAAGCTCCGGTATCGCTGTATAGAAAGTGGCCAGATTCAACAGGCGGCAATGCGAGACTCATGGTGAGCTCGGTGCGGCTACTGATGCCCAGTGGGGCAAAGGCGTTTATTCGCGCCCCCACTAAAGCCACATGAGCCATTTGAAATTCTGACATTTATCGCTATACGTTGGTTTTGACTGGACGTTAATTCAAGCACAGGCCTCGACGTGTTCTCCATAAAAAACAGGCAATAAGTAGAGTTCTGCTGACTTGGGATTTTGTTGCCGATAACACATACTGTGCAGGGGCGCGCTGAATGATCAGGAGTGGGCAGGGAAACGTGACCATAGCTGGAAGAATAAACGCGATGGTTATCACCATTGTCGTGACCATGTGTCTGCTGGTCAGCGGCTTTGCCAGCGTGCGTGAGTATCGTCTGGAACGCGATCGCTTGATTGAGCAGCTCAAGGATGAAGCCTTGCGCCGCCCCGATCTCTCGCTGTATTTCTATTTCGGCAATGACCAGGCACTAGAGCGCTCGCTGCGCAAATTGATTGACCCGCCACCCGTACAATACGCCAGCATCCAAAGGGCGGAGGGTGGGCTTGTCTTGCGAGTCCCCGCCAATGCCACTGCAGTGGCACCTGACCTGGCTCGGCTAAGACAGGGCCTCTCTGCCGCCGACAACGGACTGATCAGTTTGAACGGGCAGGGTGAGGAGGTCAGCAGCGGTTTAGTTGGGGCACTGTTGGGCGCAGATCGTTACTTCCATCTAAGCCTGCCGGTGACTTCCGCGGTTAATCCTCTGGCCGAAAAGGTGAGTCAGGAGGCCTTTTTGCTGGCTGCAACCCGGCCAGAGGTTGGTAAAATTCGCCACGTGATTGGCTACCTGCATTTGGCGATTCATCAACGCGGGCTTTTGTTGCAGGTACTGCCAGGAATACTGTTGGTGGTTGCCGCGTGTCTTGCCTTTTCTGTGCTCTGCCTGATGTTGAGTCTCTCGCTGACTCGCAGGATCACCGCACCTATTTCACGCTTAGCCAAAGTTGCCGATGGAATTGCGTCGGGCAAACTGGAAGAGCCCGTCAAAGTAAGTGGCGGCGGCGAGGTCGAAGAAATTGCTGCCATTCTCAATGGCGTGATCACAGGGATCAGCAACTACAAAAAAGAGATGGATGTCGATCATCAGCTGCTGAGCATGAAAGTAGAAGAGCGCACGTCTCAATTATCCCGACGTAACCAGGAACTCAATAAAGCGGTAAAACAAGTCACCAGAACGAAAAACCGCCTGCGACAAATGGCCTATTACGATGCGCTGACTTCCCTGCCCAATCGGCGCTTGTTCACCGAGCAGCTTTCACTGCTGTTAAAGCTTGCACAACGTAACAAGCAGACGCTCGCCTTGTTGTTCCTCGATCTGGATAACTTCAAGCGTATCAATGACTCACTTGGGCACAGTGCAGGCGATCTGCTATTGCGCGAGGTGGGTCAGCGACTCTCCAGCTGTGTCAGAGACAGTGATGTCGTTGCGCACTATGTCGACCCCACAGCAAAAATTGATGTGTCGCGACTTGGTGGAGATGAGTTCACCGTAGTGCTGAATCAATTGGATGCACCTGAGTCGGCCGGGTTGGTTGCGGAGCGACTGATGCATACATTGTCTGAGCCCATGCTGATCGACGGCCACGAGTTGGTGGTGACTCCCAGCATTGGGATCGCCATGGCACCAGAGCATGCTAACGACGTAGAAGGCTTACTCAGGTGCGCCGATACGGCGATGTATCACGCCAAAGCGACCGGCAAGAGTTCTTTTTTAGTCTACGGCTCGAGTATGGAAGAGGCAGGCCTTGATCGTCTCACGCTGGAAAACGATTTGCGTAAGGCCATGGACAATCATGAGCTGGTGCTTTTCTACCAGCCTCAGGTGGATAGCCGCAGCGGCAAGGTGGTGGGTGCCGAAGCATTGCTGCGTTGGATACACCCCGTTCAAGGTTTGATTCCTCCCTTTCGATTTATTCCGCTAGCGGAAGAAATGGGTTTGATTGGCGAGATCGGAGACTGGGTGATTCGTGAGGCCTGTCGTCAGCAAAAGGTGTTCGCCGAGAAGGGTGTCTCGCTGCCAAAGGTCGCGGTTAATGTATCGGCTTTACAATTCACGGCCAGTTTTACCCGGCGCGTAAAAGCCATTCTCGAAGAGCTTGCTGTAGATCCAGCCACCTTGGAGCTGGAGCTCACTGAGGGGGTGGTGATGGGTGACACCAATGCCTCGGTGCAGGCGCTTTCGGAGCTGAAGGACATCGGTGTGAGCTTGTCCATTGACGATTTTGGTACGGGGTATTCATCCCTGAGCTACCTCAGTCGATTCCCGCTGGACGAGCTAAAGATTGACCGAAGCTTTGTAATCGAGGCCAATAACAGCGATCAGGGCGCCAGTCTGGTGAGAGCCATTATCGCAATGGCCCAGAGTTTGGGTTTGGAACTGGTGGCAGAGGGGGTGGAAACCGATGAGCAGTATGAATTTATGACGGCGGCGGGTGCTCATGTTATTCAGGGTTATATGTTCAGTCCGCCGGTACCGGCGGACGAGCTCGAGGTTTTATTGTCGCCCTGGCATTTTCAGGAGCAGATAAAGGAACTGGAGTCCCGGTTAAACCGCTAGAGGACTCCCGGTCATTATCCCCAGTAGGCTTTCATCGATTGCACTTTGCCGTCGGCGTTGAATTCGAAAACGTCGATAGGAGAGATATCGACGCCCTCCATCAGTACTTTGAAAGGGAAAGCGGCGGCATTGCCTGCGCAGCGGACATCGCCTGACAACGCTATTTTGGCGCCGGTGGCAAAGGCCCCTTCGTAGAACCCGACGATGGCGTCTATGCCGACATAGGGCTCACTGCCCACGGGGTCTTCTACTACCGCATCGTCCGCGTAAATTTCTCGTATGAGACTCATGTCCGCGCCACTGAACGCCTCCATGTATTTATTGACGGTCGCAATCTTATGTTCGTTATCCATTGTCTTGTCCTGTTAGTAGCCACACAGCGTGGCGTAGCGATCTTTATGAAAGCCGGTGTCGCCGAAAACCTGCATGGCTACCCTGGCACGTTTGAGAAAAAAGCCAATTTCCAACTCGTCAGTAACGCCAATCCCGCCGTGCATTTGAACCGCTTCATTGGTGACTAATTTAGCAAGCTCGTTGAGTTTGGCTTTGGCGAGGCTGGCGAGCAGTGGCAGTTGCTCCGGCGCGTCGTCCACCGAGGACAAGGCCTGGAGAATGACGGAGCGACACAGCTCGATCTCTGATTGCATTTGCGCTGCTCGGTGCTGTAGCGCTTGAAAGCTACCAATTAAGGCGCCGAACTGCTCCCGCTCTTTGAGGTATTCGATCGTGCGATCAAAGGCCTCCAGAGAGAGCCCCATCATCTCTGCTGCGATGGCAACGCGACCTCTATCCAACACCGGTTCAAGTACCTGCCAGCCCTCATCGATTGTGCCAACCAAAGCATCAGGGCCAACACTAACGGCGTTAAGCGCAATGTTTGCTGCGTTGCGACTATCGACCATGATGGTGCGCTGTACATCGACACCGGCGGCTTCGCGATCAACCAGGAACAGGCTGATGCCTTCAGCAGACTTTTGATCGCCCGAGGTGCGTGCCACAACGATTAGTTTGTCAGCGCTGTGGCCGTCCAGTACGAAGGTCTTCTTACCGGTAATAAGGTAGCCGTCATTGTCAGCCGTGGCGGTGGTTGCGATGTGAGTGGGGCGATGATGATGGGTTTCTTCCAGTGCCAGCGCGAGGGTGAGTGTGCCGCCTGCAATCGCGGGCAACATTGCTTCTTTCTGTGTGTCGGTGCCTCCCAGCATTACAGCGGATGCGCCAACGACCGCCGAAGCAAAAATGGGAGAGGCGGCCAGAGTGCGACCGGCTTCTTCCATCACCAGGCCTAAGCCGGTAAAGCCAAAGTCCAGGCCGCCGTATTGCTCTGGCAATATAATGCTTGCCCAGCCAAGTTCTGCCATATCCCGCCAGGTATTAGCGCTGTAGCCCACCGGGTCGCGATCATCACGCAGCTTGCGCAGCGATTCGACGGGCGCGTTCGCGGTCAGGAACTCGCGAGCACTGTCCTGTAAAAAACGCTGTTCTTCATTGAGTACCAGAGCCATGCTTTTCTCCTATGACTGGGGTAGTTGCAGAACGTTTTTGGCAATCACGTTCAGCTGGATTTCGGAGGTGCCGCCGGCAATGGTCATCACTTTGGACATCGCCCACAGACGCAGCGTGTCTAGCTCCGACTTGGAATAGCTGTCGCCTTCCCAGCCAAGGCTTTGACTACCCATGATGGCCAGTAGTAATTCGCTTTTGGTGACTTCGGCCTCTGTGCCTACGTACTTCATGACGAGGGGAGCCGCGCTGCGGACACCCGCTATTTTTTCTTCAAAGGTACGGAAGTGCGTCAGGCCAATGGCGTGCATGTTCATGTCGTAATCGACGAGGTCGGAACGCAGTTGTGGGTCAGCAATTTTCCCGTTTTCGAAGTCGAGATACTCACGGGCGGCCGCGTTGGGAACGACAATTTCCCGGGGCGAGTCACTGCCAATCTCTGACATCAGCTTGCGCTCGTGCACCAGCAGCGCCTTGGCCACACTCCAGCCCTTGTTGAGTTCGCCCACGAGGTTTTCCTTGGGCACCTTCACATTGTCGAAAAAGGTCTGACAGAACTCGGATTCGCCACTGATCAATCCAATGGGGGTGGTGGTGATGCCCGGATCGTCCATATCGATCAATAGAAAGCTGATACCTTCCTGTTTCTTGGCGTCAGGATCGGTGCGCACGAGGCAGAATATCCAGTCACACTTGTCCGCCGCCGTGGTCCATATCTTACTGCCGTTGACAAGGAAGTGATCGCCTTTGTCCTCTGCTTTACATTGCAGGCTGGCGAGGTCAGAGCCGGAGCCGGGTTCAGAGTAACCTTGTGCCCAGCGTGATTCGCCGTTGACGATTGCCCGAATGTGCTTTTGTTTCTGTGCCTCATTGCCAAATTCGAGGAGGGCGGGCCCAAGCATCCATATGCCGATGCCATAGACCGGCGTTCGAGCTCGAATCGCCTTCATCTCTTCTTTGATGATCTTTCCGTGCTGTGCGGTCAGGTCGCCGCCACCATACTCCGCCGGCCAATCGGGGCAGATCCACCCCTGGTCCCGCATGCGTTCAAACCACAGCTTGGCATCTTCACTGGGGAACTCTGCGTTGCGTCCCCCGTAGTATTGCTCTTCGGGCGTCATGGGCTGGCGCTGCGACTCGGGGCAATTTTCTTCCAGCCATTGGCGCACTTCGCTGCGAAACTGGTCAAGGTCCTGCAATATCTCTCTCCTGACGGGGGCGTTCATAGACTCTCCGGAAATGGTGCTGAGCGGAGACAACGCAGTAGTTTACGCCTGCAATCAGCCTCCTTAGAAGGGGTCTCAGGTTACGCTTGCGTCATTGCAAGGCAATGGCTTAATAAGTCAGCCCGAATGACAATATGGGACAGCACCGTGGACTAGGCTCATCGGCTTACCGGGGTATAGTGCACCATACCGTCGAATTTGACGCTTCACGCGACGCGGTGCAAATTAAATGCTTTATCAACAAGGAGTTAGGCATGCAACGTCTGGCGGGAAAAGTAGTGCTTGTAACCGGTGCAGGCAGTGGAATTGGACGAGCCAGCGCAGAGCGCGCAGCCTCTGAAGGGGCCGCTGTAGGTTGTCTGGACATAGATGGGACGGCCGCAGAAAACACTGCTCAGAACATCATTTCCGCCGAGGGAAAAGCGATGTCCCGGTCCTGTGATATCGGTGATGAAGCGGCGGTAACGCGCTGTGTAGCCGAATGCGTGGATCAATTTGGGCAGTTGGATGCACTGGTGAATATGGCGGGGATTCTTCGCTTTGACGATACTGAGCAACTGAGTCGTGACAATTGGCAGAGAGTGATCGACGTTAATCTTACCGGCACTATGCTGCTCAACCGGGAAGTGCTGCCTCACCTGGTTAAATCGAATGGCAGTATTGTGAATGCCGCATCAACGGCCTCCCTGTCGGGGTTACCTTGCGGTGTCGCCTACTCCGCTAGTAAGGGCGGGGTGTTGGCGATGACTCGCAGCATTGCCGTTGAATATGCCAAGCGGGGGGTGCGAGCCAACTGCGTGTGTCCTGGGGATATCAAGACCGACATGACCAAGGGCATTGATTTTCCTGACACCATGGATTTTGACTTGATGTCGCGAATCTCTTCGCTGACCGGCCCCAAAGGTGCCGAGGTTGTGGCGGGAGTCATCGCAATGTTGATCTCCGCAGATGGCGCCCATATTACGGGTGAAGATATTCGCGTAGACGGCGGGACCCTGTCCTGATTACTGGGACTCGATCAGTTTCACCTCGAAGCTGAGCTCTTCATCCTTACGCCGGGTTTTGATTGTAATTTTGTCACCGGGTTCATAGTGCTCCAGCGCAGACAGGTAATCATCACTGCTGCGCACGTTCTTATCCTCGATCTTGGTGATAACGTCACCCAACTCGATTTCACGGCGACCCACCTGACGAGCCCCCTGCATGCCAGCGTTTGCTGCGGGCAGCCCGGGGTAGACGTGCACGATGGGTACACCCTCAATGCCGTAGCGGCGAATCCACCGATCGCTCGCCAGCTCAACGCCAATGATGGGATGCAGTACCTTGCCATAGGAAATGAGTTGCGGGATTACGTCTTTAACAATGTTGACCGGAATAGCGAAACCGATACCCGCGCTGGCCCCGCTGGGGCTGTAGATAGCCGTGTTGACGCCGACGAGCTGGCCCAAGGAATTGAGCAGAGGCCCGCCTGAGTTACCAGGGTTAATGGCCGCATCGGTTTGAATCACACCTCTTATCGTGCGTCCGCTGGGCGCTTGTATTTCTCGACCTAAGGCGCTGACTACTCCCGTGGTCAATGTGGTGTCCAGACCGAAAGGATTGCCAATAGCCAGTACTTTGCGACCGACCGACAGCTCGGATGAATCACCCAGTGGCAGGCTGGCGAGATCTTCCGGTGGGTTCTCAATTCGCAGAACCGCCAGGTCTTTTTCGGGCGCAACGCCCACCACTTGCGCATCAAACTCACGCTGATCGCCAAGGGTAACGATGAGTCTGTGGGCGCCGGAAATGACATGGAAATTAGTGACGATGAGGCCACTTTCGTTCCACACAAATCCAGTGCCAGATCCCCGGGGAATTTCCTGAACGTTTAGGGAAAATAGATTGCGACGCAGGGCGGTGTTGGTGACGTAGACCACCGAAGGACTGGCTCGACTGAAAATCTCCGTCGAATTTTTTTCATCTTCTGTTGCAAAACTCAGGTAGTCGGTTTCTTCCGCTGTAGCGAAGGGCGCAGCGAAAAAAGTTGCGCAGGCCAGCGAGCCGAGTAAACGCAGAAGGTAGCGCACAGATTAGCCCTGTTGTTGATACACGGTGGTGAATTCCCGGATTCGCGCAGCATTGGCGCCCAGGTCGCTGACGCCCACGCGTGACACCGACCTCACGTCAAGCAGGGTGCCATTGGCATTAGTGCGCAAACGTATCACGACATCGTCTTTGAACCCCATGATCGCGGTGGTGTCCACCGCTTCTATAAAGCCATCGTTGAGATCGCGGCGGTAGATTTCCCAGCCCAGCTCATCGGCGCTGGCAACCGCTTTGTCGAAAGCGTCTTCAATCGAGTCCGAGGTCGTGATGGTTTTAAGGTCCGGGTAGGCCGCCAGTTGCGCCTCAATCGTTTCGGGCTTCAGCGCCAGGGTGTTGCTGCCGTTACCTCTAAGCTTGATTGCCGCGGTGAAGGCTGGCGGATCGAGGGTGTCGGTGGTGATATCGTGAATAGCCGGATAGTCGCCGCGGCCACCCAGTAGCGAGAGCAGTAGCAGTGTGCCAGGGACGGTGAACAGCGCTCTGAGGCGAATGTCTGCGCGCCATTGGGCAAAACGCGGAAGAAACGAAATCAGCACTGCTACCAATAGAATCACCACGGAGCCAAGGCAGCTTAAGGCATACATTAGCAAGCCTTGTTGCCACGCGCCGGCTCGCACGGTGAGTACTGCCAAGGGAATAGTCACGAAAAAGCATATCGCCAGATAACCAACCCAGTTAATCAGGCCGGGTTTGCTTGCCGTATCGGTCATTAGAGACTCCAGTGTTGTCGACATTAGTACAAGAATACTACCGCCAGCGCACTCTGGCGAGGTCGTGCGTTGAGACTCAACTGTGCTTTTGTTTAACTGGAGCCAGAACTTATCATTTCAAGGGCAGAACGCCATGGAAAAATTAATCTATCCGCTGTGGAAACCAGAGAGCGTCGATGCCGACGCGTTTCGTGACAGTCTGTTGCAAAAAGCGCAGGAGTGGGCGCAATTAGCAGGGGTGCGTGGCTTGCGTATCTCCGTCGCTGATAGTGCTGTTGCCGCGGGTGAACAAAGACGTATGGCTGCGATGAAACCTCTCCCAGATGGCATGCTCTCGGTTTGGCTGGACGCGGCCACGGCGCAGCGCCAAGGCATAGAAACAGGGCTGGAGGAAGTGGTGTCCAGATTTCATTGTTACCTGGTGGCGGAGGCGGAGCCTGTTTTGAACACTCTGCATCCTTCAGAGCCTGGTGAGCGCGTTCACGGCATGTGTCATGTGGTGTTTTTACAGCGGCCGCCGCGCCTCAGCGAGGACGAGTGGTTGGCTATTTGGCAGGGCAGTCATACCCAGGTCGCCATCGATACCCAGTCGACCTTTGGCTATCGACAAAACGTGATCGTGCGGGGCCTGAGCTACGCCGCGCCTCCTTTGCACGCCATGATTGAGGAAAATTTTCCGGCGCCGGCGATGGCGTCAAATTATGCGTTTTACGATGTGGAGGAGGGCGACGACGAAGGCATGGGCAAAAATGCCGACGCCATGATGGAAAGCGTTAGTCGCTTTATCGACTTTGATCGCATCGACGTAATTCCGATGAGCGAATACGTGTTTAAAAGCCCTGCTTGATCAGGCGCTTTGCAAGGCCCGGATACGATCTTCCAATGGAGGGTGAGACCTCAGCAGTCCTCCTAGGCCCTGTTTGAGCTGTTCGCTAATGCCAAAGGCTGTCAGTTCTCCGGGTAGGTCTTGAGGCAAACCCTGTTCTTCGCGCAGGCGTTGTAGAGCGGCGATCATGTGTGCGTTACTTGCCAATCTCCCTCCCGCTGCGTCAGCGCGATACTCTCTCCAGCGTGAAAACCAGAACACGATCATGCTGGCGAGAAATCCCAGTACCAGCTCAGCGACAATAGTAACCACGTAGTAGCCAATGCCGTAGCCGCGTTCAGTTTTGAAAACAACCCGGTCGACGGTGTGTCCAATGATTCGCGCGAGGAACATGACAAAAGTATTGATCACTCCCTGAATCAGGGTGAGGGTGATCATATCCCCATTGGCAACATGGCCGATCTCGTGTGCCATCACCGCTCTGGTTTCTTCAGGACGGAAGCGTTGTAGCAGTCCCGCGCTCACAGCCACTAAAGCGTTATTACGGTTCCAGCCAGTGGCAAATGCGTTGGCGGCCTGAGACGGAAAGATGCCTACCTCGGGCATGCCGATGCCAGCCTGTTCCGCCAGCTCCCGGACGGTATCAACCAGCCATTGCTCTTCGCGATTTTGAGGTGTTCCGATTATCTGAATGCCGGTGCCTCGTTTCGCCATCCATTTGGACAGGAACAGTGAAATCAGGGAGCCACCGAATCCAAACAGGGCGCAGAACACCAGCAATCCCTGCAGGTTCAGATCGACTCCATTGGCGGCCAATATGCCTTCTAGTCCGAGCAGATTAAAAACGGTGCTGACGAGTACCAACACGGCCATGTTGGTCGCCAAAAATAATAATATGCGCATGAATCAGGGGGCTCCGTTGGGAGGCGATTCGGACTGTTCATCGGAGGCGTCTGGCTGTGGCTCAACGACGGGCGCAGATTCCTCTTCTGCAGATTCATCTTCTGCAGAGTCTTCCTCTAAAGAGGGCAGAGGGATTTGACTGGGCTCTATGACCGGATTCCCGCGCTCATCAAGCTCTGTCGCCACCGCTTCTCCGCGCAGGTCAATGTCCTTGGTAGATAGCTCAACCAATGTGTTGATTGCTTCATCTTCATGCTTGGCCCGTAGCACCACTTTCGGATCGTCCCCGCTCACCCACTGTTTGCTCTTGGCCCAGTAATGTCCATGTTGATTGCGGATAACAAAAATATCGGTCATTGCGTGTTGGGTCCTTAATGGTCGATGGGCGGCAAGTTTAAGCGCAAGCTAAGCGGGATGCCAGAGAGTCCAGGGGTTAGCTCGATAGTTAGCCCAGGAGTTGGTCTTTAGCCTGATTAATTTTGGCGGCCAGGTAGTCATTGCCGCCCCGGTCAGGATGCAGCTTTTGCATCAGGGTTCGGTGGGCTGCAATGATGTCATCTTTCTCGGCCTCATCGTCCAGGCCCAGAACTGCCAGCGCTTCCTTTCGGCTCATGCCTGAGCCATTGTCCGGCGGCGCCTGTTGCGTGCCAAAATCGCTCTCTCCCGGGAATCGCTGTTGCAGGTAGCTGTCTAGCAACTGCACAGAGTCAGCGTCTTCCTGTTGGCAATAGGCCAATAGCTGCTCCAGTTGCTGGCGTTCCATGTCCGCCAGGTGCCAGCCCTGATATTGTCCCTTCAGTACCTCGCCCGATAGCGCACCACTGTCGTGATCCAACTGCATAGAAAGGTTCGCAGTGGCCACGGTTGAATGCTGGCCGGAGCTGGGTGAGCTCTGTCCGAATTTTGACGCCAGCATCGGTGAGAACTTTAGTAACGTCGGCGCCAGCTGCCTCAATGCGACCAGTAGCCCGGTTAATGCCACTCCAATCCAGTGCATCTTTCCGGCCAGAGCCAATATAACCACCGCAACCACGGCAATACCTAAACCCAGTTTGACGTATTCTCCGCGCCGCTTGTGTGGGGGCGCAGACTGGGCCCGCTTGAACAGGATGAAGAGTGCTAAGGCGATCGCCGCCAACAGGATTATTCGGGGCACGGTGTTCTCAGTGTTTTAGTTGCTCGAGCAGCAGTTTAGCACCCTCGGTGCCCTGTCGCTCAAGTGCCGTGAGGCCGCCCGTTGCGAAACCGGCGACTGCTCCCAATAGCGATGCGAGGATGCTGGAACTGTTGGTGTCGAAGCTGGCCCAGGCGCCTTTACTGAGTTTGGCCATTTGAGTGAAACAATACTTGGCTTCGGCGAGTTGACCCTCCTGAAAGATAAAGATGGGCAATTTGCGCAGGCCGCATTGGCCGGCTAATTGACAGAGCGTATCCGCGTTTTCTTCCATAGCATCGCCGATAAAAACTAATGCCTTTACGGCATTTTTTTGATGCTCTGTGAGGGCGTGACGCAGCAAGCGTTCTATTTGGGTGTGGCCTCCTTCGCAGTAGACACGAGCCATCTCCCTGGCCAGTTGCTCAGAGTCGGTGGTCCATTGAGCCGCGTGAAACTCGGCGAAGCCGCGAAAATAACAGAGCTGCACGGACAGGGTGCTGCCTTGATGTGCGGTTAGGAACATCTCGCGTTGCAGATGACTCGCCTGGTCCCAGGTGGGCTGTCTGCTTGCGGTAGCGTCAATGGCGAAGAACAGACGAGGTTGCTGCTCGCGGACCGTGGCGATGTTTTTGCTCTTGCTCAGGAAGCTGTCTATTTCCGTTCGCGAGGAGCGGCGGGAGGGGAGTCTTGCCATGTTTTTTAGCTGCGCCCCGAGGCGCGCGTGCTTAGTGGTTAGACTGCAGTTTACCTTCGCGGGTTAATTCTTCCAGGTAGTGCCTGCGTGAGGTCAGTTCTTCAATGGCCGCAGCCAGTTGGGTATCGCTGATATCTGTCTCACGTTGCTCATTGACCAGTTGCCACAGCTTCCGGCTGCATAGCTGACTGGCGTCAAAATCATTGCTTTGTATTGTCATTTCTCTCTCTACTGTATCTGCGCCCTGCGGATAAATGAGTCGGTGCCAAGTGCATCGTTGTTTAACGATTTCAGCGTAATCCATGTTTGTGACAGGGATGTGACAGAGTCTAGCCGGCGGGCCCGGCGACTTGAATTTTGTGCCGGTAACGGTGTCTACTCTATCTCACTGACTAAATATTGCAAATTAAAGCCAATCAGGAGTGTAAATGTCCCTGTTCGATATTCGTAAAAAGCATGCGATCCCAAGTGCTGAGTCTGCGTTGCCAGGGCGAGCTGAGCCCGTCCCGGTGCCTGATCTTCACTATGTAAACGGCAACCAGATGAGCGGACCCTTTCCTGAAGGCATGGAACATGCCTTATTTGGAATGGGGTGCTTCTGGGGAGTAGAGCGCATGTTTTGGCAGCTGCCAGGCGTTTTTTCCACTGCCGCTGGCTATGCTGCCGGAGTCACTCCTAACCCAACCTACCAAGAAGTGTGTAGTGGCATGACCGGCCATAACGAAGTGGTGCAGGTCATTTACGACCCCAATGTTATTAGCTATGAGCAGTTACTCAAGACCTTCTGGGAGGGGCACAATCCCACCCAGGGCATGCGTCAGGGCAATGACCTGGGTACGCAATACCGATCCGGGATCTATACGTTTTCGCAAGAGCAACTCAGTCTTGCGCAGAATTCCCAATCGGACTTTCAAACCGCTTTGAGCGACGCCGGTTACGGTGACATCACGACGGAGATTTTGCCTGCACCTGAGTTTTTTTATGCCGAGGAGTACCACCAGCAGTACCTGGCTAAAAATCCGGGTGGGTACTGCGGCCTTGGCGGTATGGGCGTTAGCTGTCCTGTGGGCGTTGTCTAGAAGTCATCGTCCGTTTCGCTATCAAACTCATCCACTTCGGGTTCGCTTTGTTCAAGCTGCTCCATGAGGTTGATAGCAACACCCACAAAATCCGAGTCGGTGATAATGCCAATTAATGTGTCATCGCGGATGACTGGCAGGCAACCGAGACGATTCTGCATGAGGTGCAAGGCAGTGCCCCGTAAGCTGGCGTTTTCATCGACCGTTTGAACCGGTGATGTCATAACGCTGGACAGCGCCACGTAGCGCTCCTCTTTTTCGTGAGCCGCCTTGTCCGCGAGGACGCTGGAATCAGCGGCTGCCAATACATCGCGCTGGGACACCACTCCCACTAATACCCCGTCGCTGTTGACGACAGGAATATGTCGAATATGGTGCTCTGACATCATTGTCCTAGCCTGTGCCAGGCTATCGTCCGGCGACAGGGTGTGGGGTTGGGCAGTCATGATTTCTGCAACGCTGAGCATAGTAAATTTCCTTTTTGTCGCGGGTTTTCGCGGATTGTCGAATAGACGGTTAGGTTACCGCTCCTGTCTGAAAGTTGTCTTGATCGCCATCAAAATTTGCTTGTCTGCCGCATCCGTTCCTTTTATAACTGTAGGCAAGGTCGTGTCACTCATTCAATAACTATAAACGTGAGGTTCCTATGTCCCCGTCTACTTTATGGCGCCGCAGTGCTCTTTGTGCCTGTGTGGCCGCTGTAATAGCACCGCTGACCAGTGCGCCCTTATTGGCGCAGGAACTGGTGCTTGAAGAGATTATTGTCACCGCGCGCAAAAGGGTTGAGAGCCTGCAGGAAACACCTGTGGCGGTAACCGCGTTAAATACCGAGGCGTTGCGTGAGGCCGGCATTCGTAATTTGTCCGACCTCAATCAGGTGGTGCCCAATATTGAGGTGGCCGCTGGCAATGGTAACGCGGGCATCGCAAACATCTATATTCGTGGCGTCGGGCAGCGCAATTCTGGCGCCAATATCGACTCGGGCGTAGGGATATACATCGATGGCGTCTACGTGGGTCGTCCCGATGGGGCGTTACTGGATATTAACGACGTTCAGTCTGTTCAGGTACTGCGCGGTCCACAGGGCACATTGTTTGGCAAAAACACCACCGGCGGAGCCCTGGTGTTTACCAGTAACCCGCCGGTCGATGAGTTTGAAGGATTAGTGGGCGTTCGAGTCGGTAACTACGACCGCGCGGATGCTGATTTGATGCTCAACGTGCCTATTACCGATAATCTATTTACCCGGTTGTCCGGTACCCATCGGTCTCGTGATGGCTATATGGAGAACGTCTATGACGGGGACTATTACAATGATGAAAACCGTCAGAGCTTGATTTGGCAGACCCGATGGCTGGTCACTGACGATTTCACTTTAGACCTCAATATTAATTGGGCTCAGACAGACCAAACCGCGCGTCCTCAAAAGTGCCTTCCTGTGGAGGGCTACGATGGCTGGCAGGAAGTACTGTTCAACGAACTGGCCATTACGCCGGCAACTGGCAGAGAGTTGAAAGATTTTTGTCGTGACGCTGCCGCTGCAGGCGGCGACGACCCGTACACCATTATTTCCGACTTGGGCGGTATCTATGAGGTCGAAAACCGCGGCGCAGGATTAACGGCGGAGTGGGCAATCAGCGACGACCTGAGCTTTAAAAGTATCACCGCATGGCGTTACACCGAGGCGGAGCAAAATGATGAGCTAGATAGCACCGGCATTCCTTTCTTACACCGCACCAATTCGGTTCACCCTTTCAGTACCCCGGGGCAAACCGATCAGTACAGCCAGGAAATTCAATTCACAGGGTCGGCCTTTAACGATCGTATGCAGTATGTAGCGGGCGCTTACTGGTTCAGTGAAGAGAGTGACAATCGAAGAGCGGTAGCGATACTGGGTCCCTTTGACCCCGCCGTTGGGGGGTTATTCTTTAGCAATTCTACAGGCGATCAGAAGATTGCCAAGAACGAGGCGATTGCCGTTTTCAGTCAGGTTGAGTGGGAGTTCAATGATAATTGGCGAACCACGCTGGGTGTGCGCTATACCGATGAGGAGCGAGAATTTACCCGTGAGCTTTACCTGCCAGACCCGGCCACGATCGATGCCAATGGCGGCCCGGTAGTGCCTTTGGGAGGCGGCTTGTTTATTGTTAGTCGCCCGGATTTTGTCTACAACCCGGCATTTGATTTTATTCTTGAAGACGCACCTACGGCCAAAGTGTCCAATGACGACGTGACGCCAATGGCAAGCATTCAGTACCTGCTGGGGGAGAACGATTACATCGATGACGGTTCGCTTTACCTGACTTACAGCGAGGGTTTTCTCTCGGGCGGGCTTTCCGAAGCGCCAGGCGGCAGCCTTGAAGAGTTTGAGCCTGAAGAGGTCGAAAACTGGGAGTTCGGATTCAAACTGGATTTGTTGGACCGACGCCTGAGGATCAATGGCGCTATTTTTAATATGGATTACACCAACCGCCAGTTAACCACGCTGGTAATTAATCCCAATACTGGTTCCCCAGCACCGGCAACAATCAACGCTGCGGAATCTACGATACGGGGTATCGAGCTGGAAACTACCTGGCTGCCCGCGGATCGCTGGATGGTCAGTTTCAATATGACCATCAACGACGGTGAAATCGATACCTACGATGATGTTCAGTTAACGCTGGCTGCAGAGCCTGAGGTGTCGGCTGGTTGCACACGCACTGACTTGACGGTCATAGCTGTGGACGAGTGTCCGAATGATCGCTCTGACGAAAACCTTCCAAGGTTGCCGGAAGAAACGTACATGCTCGCCGTTCAGTACGACTGGGATTCAGGCTTAGGCCTGTTTCAGCCAAGGCTGCAGGCCAGTTGGAAGTTTGATATCGACTACTGCTTCGACTCCGCCAGCTGTCGAACCGGTTTGTGGCTGGAGGACGAGCAGTTCGAGCTCAGCGGCCGTATCGGTTGGGTGTCGCCACAAGGTCAATGGAGCGGAGCGCTATACGGCACCAACTTGACGGATGAAGACTACATTATCGGTGGAACTGCGCTGGTGGAGTCCTCAGGCATTGGCGGTTATGTCCCTGTTGCACCGCGAATGTATGGTCTTGAGATGCAGTACAACTTCTAGGATCTGGTTAAAATAATCTACCCATCAAACTGGTGACTGCATTCTCCACGCGGAGGATGCGCGGTCCCAGTGACACAGCCTGACAGCCCGCGCGCTCCAGCATTGCAACTTCATAGGGTATGAATCCACCTTCAGGGCCAATGACAACGAGTGTCGGTCCTGTCACTCCTCGCGGGCAGCTGGGATAGTCCCCTGGGTGTGCGAGTAAGGCCTGTTTGCCCTGTATGACATCAGGTAGATCATCTTCCACGAAGGGTTTAAAGCGCTTGTGCTGATGTATTGTCGGCAACTGCGTGTCCCGGGACTGCTCGAGCCCCTGCAGCAGGTATTGTTCGATAAGATGGTCTTGTAGTACCGGTGTCTGCCAGAAACTTTTCTCCACGCGGTAGCTGTTGATCAGGTGCAATTCATTAACGCCAAACTCAGCGACTGATCGCAAAATTCGACGCAACATCTTGGGGCGGGGCAGGGCGACGATCAGCGTCAGTGGAAGCTTGGCGGGAGGTGCCTGGCTCAGCGTTGTTTCCAGTATGGCCGCACTTTCATCAATGCTGATGATTGTTGCGTGACCCACGTCGCCATTGATCTCTCCGACGCGCACCGAATCTCCGTTGCCTTTGCCGTGTATTTCCAGCAAGTGCTGCAGTCGGCTATCGCTTATTTGCAGTTGACCACTTTCATTGCGGTCCTTGGCTGAGAACAACAACAGGTTCACCGGCTTCAGCCTGCCCAGAGATCGTATTCGTTAGCCGCTGTGACCTCAGCTTCTACCAGATCGCCCGGATTTAAGTGGCTCGCGCCGTCCAAAAATACCTTGCCGTCTATCTCCGGCGCGTCAGCTGCTGAACGACCGATGGCGCCTTCATCATCGACCTCGTCGATGAGTATTTCTATTGTGGAACCTATTTTTTGTTGCAGCTTTGCGGTACTGATTTCCTGCTGCAGCGCCATGAAACGCTCCCAGCGTTCCTGCTTGAGTTCCTCCGGCACGTGATTCGGCAAGTCGTTGGCCTTTGCGCCTTTCACGGGTGAGTACTGGAAGCATCCAACGCGATCCAGCTGCGCTTCGCTGATGAAATCCAGCAGGATGTCGAAGTCATTATCGGTCTCGCCAGGAAAGCCCACGATAAACGTGCTGCGCAACGTAATGTCAGGGCAAACAGAGCGCCAGGCCTGAATTCGTTCTAGCGATTTCTCCGCGGCTGCGGGGCGCTTCATGCGCTTGAGGACCTCGGGGCTACCGTGTTGCAGAGGCACATCCAGGTAGGGGAGTATCTTGCCTTCGGCCATCAACGGGATAACTTTATCTACGTGCGGGTAGGGGTAGACATAATGAAGCCTGACCCAAACGCCAAAGTCGGCGAGGGCCTCACACAATTGCTGCATGTGGGTTTTCAGGGGCCGCCCGTTCCAAAAGCCGGTGCGAAACTTGGTATCAATGCCGTAGGCGCTGGTGTCCTGAGAAATGACTAACAGCTCTCGCACTCCCGCTCGAACAAGTCGCTCTGCTTCTTCCATGACATCGCCGATGGGGCGGCTAACCAGGTCGCCACGCATGTCTGGAATAATGCAGAAACTGCAGCGGTGGTTGCAGCCTTCGGATATCTTCAGGTACGCGTAATGGCGCGGTGTCAGTTTGATGCCCTGGGGAGGCACCAGATCGGTGTAGGGGTCGTGATGGGGAGACGGTGGGACATACTCATGTACCGCGCCAACCACTTCTTCGTAGGCAGCTGGGCCACTGACAGCCAGCACCTTCGGGTGTAATTCCATGATGGAATTAGCATCGTCGCCTTTGCCCATGCAACCGGTTACGATCACTTTGCCGTTCTCGCTGATGGCCTCACCAATTGCGTCTAACGACTCCTGCTTGGCGCTGTCGATAAAACCGCAGGTATTCACGACCACGACTTCAGCGTCCTGATAGCTGGGTACGATATCGTAGCCGTCCATCTTGAGCTGGGTGAGAATGCGCTCTGAATCCACCAGGGCTTTGGGGCAGCCCAGGCTGATAAAGCCCACCTTTTGCTTGTCGGGATTGTTCATGGGAGCGTTTGCCGAGTTGCGAGAAGGGGCGCATTGTACCGCAGCCCCTGTGCAAGATGCCAAACGAACGTGTGCGCCCGGTAGGGCCTGAGGCTAGCTCAGCTTGGCGATTTCCTCGCCCAGTACCTGTAGGAATTTTGCGCCTACAGCACCGTCTATTACCCGGTGGTCGCAGGAAAGGGTAGCGCTGATGCGGGTAGCGATGCCTATTTCTCCCTCTTTAACCACGGGCTTTTGCTCCGCTTTTCCCAGCGCAAGAATGGCGCCCATGGGAGGGTTGATGATGGCCGTAAAGTTGCTGACACCAAACATACCCAGATTCGAGACCGTAAAGCTGCCATCGCTAATGTCTTCGCGCGTCAGTTTGCCGTCTTTGGCTTTCTGCGCGAGCTCCGATGTTGCCTGGGCCACTTCTGCCGGCGACAGGGTTTGTGCCGCCCGAAGGGTGACCGGATACAAACCATTGTCAGTGGCGATAGCAACGGAAACATTGGCATCGGCGTATTGGTGAATGGCGTTATCGATCATATTGATATTAACGCGTGGCTCGCGCATCAGTGCCTGGGCGACGCAGCTCACAATGAGATCATTGACTGAAACACGGGTCGCGTCCGAGGTGTTGTGTGCTGCACGATGTGCGAGCAGTCCGTCTAAGTCGTACTCAACGGTCAGGTAAAAGTGGGGTATTTCCTGCTTGGCATCGGTGAGTCGCTTGGCAATCGTCTGACGAGTCGCCGACAGCGGGATGATTTCAACGTTCGCGGGTGTGCTACCGGCATCGCCTTCGCTGGCTGCAGCGCGAACGTCGTCTTCGGTAATTCGGCCGCGTCGCCCGGTGCCGGTAACGGAATTGAGGTCAACGTTTAGTTCCTCGGCGAGTTTGCGTACAGCGGGAGCGGAACGCGTCGCCGCATCGCCACCGGGTGCAGCGGCAGTGGTACTCGCTTCGGGTGCTTTGGGCTCCTCGGGCTTGCTCTCAGCGGCGCCGGAAAAATCGGCGATAAAGGCGTCGATATCGGTATCGTCAACGGCAGCATCGGCGATGATTCCCAGCAGGGCACCGACAGGATGCGCGTCGCCTTCCTCGGCAATGATGCGGCGCAGCACGCCATCAACGGGTGACTCCCAGACGTTGACGATTTTGTCAGATTCCATCTCAAGAATTTCGTCGCCTTTGCTGACACTGTCTCCCACCGCTTTATTCCAGACGTTGACCGTGCCCTCGATCATTTCGATGCCCCATTTGGGCACCGCAATGGCGTAAATTTCGCTCATGCCATGGTCTCCTTGATCGCGGCAATGATTTTGTTGGAGTCGGGGATGTAAGACGCTTCAAGTTCAGGAGAGAAGGGCGTAGGGCTGTGCGGCGCGCACACCTGTTTGATCGGACCTTTCAGCGAACTGAAGGCCTTGTCGGCGGCGAGGGCAGCGATATCAGCTGTGAGTCCGCAGCGAGGCGGCGCTTCGTCAACCACCACGAGTCGACCAGTCGCTTCTACGCTTTCCAGTATTGCGTCGGTATCCAGTGGTGAACTGGTGCGCGGATCAATCAGGTCACAACTGATACCTTCGGCTTCCAAGGCGTCAATTGCCTGGGCTGCCTTGGGTACCATCTGACCAAAGGCGACGACGGTACAGTCGTCTCCCTCACGCAAAAATGAAGCCTGACCAAACGGGATGGTATACATCTCATCCGGCACTTCGCAGGCCTCCTGATAGAGCACCTTGGGTTCGAAGAACAGCACCGGGTCATCATCTTGAATGGCCTGCAGCAAGAGACCTTTGGCGTCATAGGCGTTAGAAGGGATAACGATCTTCAGTCCAGGGAAGGAAGTCATTACCTGGTACATAGACTGGCTGTGCTGGCCCGCGGCGCTGAAGCCACCGCCGGCCGCAAACCGAATCACCGCAGGGCAACGGCTTTTGCCGCCAAACATATAGCGGAACTTGCCCATCTGATTGACAATCTGGTCCATGCAAACACCGATGAAGTCGGCAAACATGATTTCCGCAACGGGCCTCATGCCCATTAGCGCGGCACCGGAAGCGGCGCCGACGATGGCGGATTCGGAAATCGGTGTGTCGATACAGCGATCAGGACCAAACGCCTTATAAAGGCCGGTTGTCACACCAAACACACCGCCAACGGCGCCGGTTTCGCCTGGCGCGCCATTGCAGCCAGCCACATCTTCACCAATGACGAATACGGAATCGTCAGCTGCCATCGCCTGGTGTAAGGCTTCGTTGATGGCGTCTCGCATTGTTTTCTCTGCCATGATTATTCTCCCGGGTTCAGCTGGCTGCGCCATAATTGATGTAAACGTCAGCAGTGACCTGCTCTGGTGTGGGTCGCGCCGCTGCCTTTGCATCAACAACAGACTGTTCGATGTTTGCCATTACCTCGGCGTCGATGGCGTCCAGTTCTTCGGCAGACACTTCACCGGTTTCGGCCATCCGCGCGCGGAAGTTTTTAAGGCAGTCGGAATTTTCGCGCAGATCTTCCAGTTCACCTTCGGCGCGGTAGTACTGAGGATCACCGACGAAGTGCCCATGGAAGCGTCCTGTCTCGGCGAATACGCCGGCCGGGCCTTTACCTGATCTGGCGTGCTCAATGGCTTTGCCTGCGGCCTCGTAAACGGAGAAGAAGTCGGCACCGTCTGCTTCGAATACCGGAAAGCCAAAGGCTTCCGTTCGCGCTTTCAAATCGTCACAACCCACGGCGTAACTGATGTTGGTGTGTTCCGAGTAATAGTTGTTTTCGATGACGAAAACAGCCGGCACTTTTAGCACCACCGCTAGATTCATCGCCTCAAAACAAGTGCCCTGGTTGACCGAGCCGTCACCGGAGAACGAAACCGCTACCTTGCCGTTTTTGCGTATCTTTGCGGCGAGGGCGGCGCCTACTGAGATCGGCGGTCCGCCGGCAACGATACCGTTTGCACCCAGGATGCCTTTGTCGACGTCGGCGACGTGCATGCTGCCACCTTTGCCTTTGCAAAGACCCTCGGAAGAGCCCCAGAGCTCTTTCATCATGCCCGGTACATCGGCACCTTTGGCAATGCAGTGCCCGTGCCCCCGGTGGGTGCTGATAATGGCGTCTTCGTCTGAAAGGTGCTCACAGATACCAACGGCGTTAGCTTCCTGACCTGTGTACAGGTGGGTAAAGCCGGCAATCTGGCCATTCATTATTTCGGTGTGAGCGCGCTCTTCAAATTCGCGGATGGTCTTCATCATGCGATATGCGCGCAGCAGGTCATCTTTGTCCAGACTCATGCTGATCTCCTTATTGGATAGGGTATGTTGGCGTTGCGTTTTTGTGCCTTGGGACGACGTTTTACAGTGTATTCATCGCCCAGCGTATGCCACGACGCAGTAACTCGTAGTACTCCGTGGTTTTCCAGGCGCCAAACTCGGGCTCTGGGTATTCTTCAATGTGGGGCTGCATGTCGTATTTGCCCCGACAGTGCCCCAGGGTCAGATACAACACTTCTCCTTCACCATAGGGTCGCAGGTACATGCAGGATCTGGGCTCATCCGTTGTCCACTGATCATTCACGAACCCCTCAGTGACGCCGCTCCATTGAGTGTGCAGTAGCATGGTTTGCTCACCGTGATGCTCACTGAGGTATAGCTCATCATCGACGGTAAATGTTGGGATGTCTTTGACCAGTGGGTGGTCGGGTGCACTGACCTCTACATCGTAGGCTTGTATGGGTGGGTGAGACAGAAATTGACTGCCGAGCATGTCCATAAATTTGTCGTTCTCGCGTGGACAATCAACGCTGCCATCTTCCAGAAAGCGAAGAATGGAATTGGTGCCGTGCAGCGCAAACCATCGACCCCCTGCTTGCATGTAGTCGCACAGTCTTTCGGTCTCGGCAGCGCTGGGCATGACATCGCAGGTATAGGTAATGACAAAGTCCGCAGCGCAAATGGTGTCAATGTCGGAATAGTCAGCGCCTACCGATACTTTCAGGCGTGGTTGCTCGGCAAGTAGCTTCAATATCTCCAATCGGGCGTAATCGATATTGTGGTATTTGCCACCGGCTACAAAATAGACGTCTAATCTGTCGCTTTTTCCCATCGTTACTATGTCATTCCGCACAAAAGTTGAGTTTTCTGTGTCGAGAGCTGGATTATTGGGCACTTCGGGAGCGGCCAAACGGTTCTCGAACAGGTGGCGTGTTCTGGATGTGGAGGAAAAATATCATGGCCCTTGAACAAAAACAAACAGAATTGACTGTTTTTTGCTGGCGTATTCGTTAGCAAAACTTGTGCTGCCTGAAGCGGGTTCCTACACTGATTATCTTTGGTTTGGAGCGAGCACATGAGCGTATCGGTTGTTCAGCAAGGACGCATCACCGTGATTACCCTGGATCGCCAGGAGGTGAGAAATGCAGTAGACGGGCCTACCGCACAAGCGCTGGCAGAGGCATTTCATGCGTTTGATCGCGATGAAGACAGTGATGTGGCGGTATTCCATGGTGCCAACGGCACATTCTGTGCGGGTGCAGATCTAAAAGCGGTTGCGGCGGAAGTGGGCTCCAATGGGCTTTCTGCTGACGGTAACGGCCCAATGGGGCCGTCGCGTATGGTGCTAGGCAAGCCGGTTATCGCCGCTATTTCCGGTCATGCGGTTGCCGGAGGTTTGGAACTGGCGCTTTGGTGTGACTTGAGGGTAGTGGAACAAAGCGCTGTGATGGGGGTGTTTTGCCGACGCTGGGGAGTGCCCCTTGTCGATGGTGGAACCGTGCGACTGCCACGTTTGATCGGTCACAGCCGGGCGATGGACTTGATACTCACAGGTCGTCCGGTGTCTGCGGATGAGGCATTGTCTATAGGCTTGGCAAATCGGTTGGTGCCAGATGGCGAAGTCCTTGCCGCTGCCCTGGCGTTAGCCGAACAACTGACAGGGTACCCGCAAAAGTGCCTGCGGTCTGATCGTCTCAGCGCCTACGAACAATGGGACCATACTTATGAAGAAGCGATGGCCAACGAGTTCAAGCGAGGTATTGAGGTCATTGAGTCCAGAGAAACCGTGCAGGGTGCTAAGCGCTTTGCTTCCGGCAAAGGCCGACACGGGAATTTCGACGATATCTAGGTAGCGTCTGGGTCTAGAACGTCTGCTTACTGCGTCTATCGGTACTCCCTACCCGTAATTCCTTGCGCAGTAGCTGGGCCAGTTGCGTCGCATCCTCGCGATTTAAGAACTCCCCAACGCGGACTATTTCGCCACGATCGTGGACATTCACCTCCGGCCCGTCCCAGGGGTGCTGCTCCGGCGTTATGCTGAGGCCGCTGTCCTCTCTTGAGAACTGCCAGCTGCGCTTCGGATAGTAGTGGCCCTTTTCAATGTTGACGCTGGTTGCGCTCAGGGTAATGACATGACGGTACTGTAGCTTCCAATTGACGTAGTAAAGCGCAGTGCCCAACGCCAGCAATTCGATCCCCGCGAAGGGTAAAATCGGCCAGGCACCCAGTAGCGTAAACCCCAGAGCAGCACCCAGCGACGGTACTGAAATCGCCATCAGTGCGATGAGATTGTTACGCCAGGAAGACGAATGATTGGGTTTGGCGATTATCGTCAGCTGCGAGTTGGTTCTATGGGTACTTACCACGGTTAAAATTTCCTCCGACAGTGGCAAGATTGTAGTTAAAATGCGTGGACTCGCATACTATCGTCAGTGTTTTGTGCAGGCGGATCACAGGTGTTAAAGACCGACTTATTGATTGAGGCAGAGGTACTGCGCGACACGCAAGCGGTTGTTGTTGATTGCCGCTTCTCTCTGGCTGACCCGGATGAGGGTCGCAAGCTCTATCGGGCCGGACACATCCCGGGCGCCCACTATCTTGACCTTAATCTGGATTTGTCTTCGGCTGTGCAACAGCATGGCGGTCGGCATCCATTGCCGGAGCCTTCGGTTCTCGCCTCGCGCTTGGCGGCTTGCTCAATAGGTCCCAACACCCCGGTCGTTGCCTACGATGACACGCGCCTCGCTTATGCGTCGCGCCTGTGGTGGCTGATGCGAAGCCTGGGTTATCGACAGCCTCAATTACTCAACGGTGGGTATCGCGCCTGGTTGGAAGCCGGTGGCCAACCCGAGACTGGCAGCGGGAGTGTCGCGGCTGAATCGGTGGCACCCGAGGCGCAAACTTTGACCGGCTTCTGTGATATAGGGGGTCTTCGTGAGCTGCAGGCTGAAGGCTGTACTTTGATTGATTCCAGAGAGCAGCGCCGTTATCAGGGTCTGGAAGAGCCCATCGATCCCGTGGCAGGACATATTCCCGGCGCAGTTAATCACCCCTGGCAGGGTGTGACCGACGATCTGGGGAGGGTGTTAGCTGAGGACAAGCTTCGTCTGCACTGGGGGGAAGCGCTAGATGCTGAGCAATTAGTGGTTTATTGCGGTTCTGGTGTCACCGCCTGTGTGAATCTCTTCTCCCTGGCCTTATTGGGCAAAGATGACCCTGTTCTCTATGCCGGCAGCTGGAGTGACTGGTGCAGTTACCTGTAAATCGTCTTCCTGTGCAATATTGAGGCTAGGCCAGAAGCCATGCCTACGTTAAAATGCGCGCCCTTTTATACAACCGGGCAGGACCATGCTTGAGATCAACCCCCAAATTCAAACGCTGAAAGATATCGAGGCGCGTACTGACGTGCTTAGGGGGTATCTTTGACTTCGCTAACCGCAAGGAGCGACTCGCTGAAGTAGAGCTGGAACTGGCTGAGCCCAGTGTCTGGGATGACCCTGACCGCGCTCAGGATTTGGGTCGAGAGCGTTCTTCGCTGGAAACCATTGTTCTTACCATCGAAAACTTGGACAGCGGCGCCACCGATGCTGCCGATTTGCTTGAGATGGCAGCGGCTGAGGATGATGAAGATACGCTTGCCGAAGTTGTCTCTGAAATTGATGCCCTGGTAGCCCAGCTGGAGAGGCTGGAGTTTCGCCGTATGTTCGATGGCGAAATGGATGCCAATAACGCCTTTTTGGATATCCAGTCAGGCTCAGGCGGTACCGAGGCCCAGGACTGGGCTGAAATGATGCTTCGTATGTATCTCCGCTGGGGAGAAGCCAAAGGGTTCAAGACCCAGCTTATGGAGGCATCAGCCGGTGACGTGGCCGGCATCAAGAGTGCCACCATTAAATTCGAGGGCGAATACGCTTTTGGGTGGTTGCGCACAGAAACCGGGGTTCATCGCCTGGTGCGCAAGTCGCCGTTTGATTCCGGTAACCGAAGACACACTTCGTTTTCTTCGGTGTTTGTGTCACCGGAAGTCGACGACAATATTGAAATCGAAATTAACCCCGCAGATCTTCGCGTCGATACCTACCGTGCGTCCGGCGCGGGTGGTCAGCACGTCAACAAAACCGATTCGGCCGTGCGCCTGACCCACAATCCCACAGGCATCGCCGTACAGTGCCAGACCGAGCGTTCCCAGCATCAGAACAGAGACAACGCCATGAAATTGTTAAGGGCGAAACTCTACGAGATGGAAATGCTCAAGCGCAACGAAGAGAAGCAGGCCATGGAAGATGGTAAATCGGATATTGGCTGGGGTAGCCAGATTCGGTCGTATGTTCTGGATGATGCCCGGATCAAGGATTTGCGCACCGGCGTTGAAACACGCAATACCCAGGCAGTTTTAGATGGCAGCCTGGACCAGTTTATCGAGGCTTCGCTGAAAAGCGGGCTTTAATCGATTCAATCTTTTTCCCCGTCTGAACCCAGAAGAGGGCGGGCAAGTGTTGAGAGTAATAGAGTATGAGTGAGCAGGACAAGGCAGCCGAAGTACAGGACGAGAACAAGCTGATCGCAGAGCGTCGCGGCAAGCTGGATGCTATTCGCGAAAAACGTAATGCCTTCCCCAATGACTTTCGTCGCACTGGCGAAGCGGATCAGTTGCAGCGTGAGTACGGTGAATCCACCAAGGAAGAACTCGAGCAGGCCGACAAACACTTCTCGGTTGCTGGTCGACTCATTCGAAATCGTGGTGCGTTTTTACTGATTCAGGACGGATCGGACCAGATTCAACTCTATGTGAACCGTAAAGGTCTGGATGAGGAAACACTCGCCGAAATAAAAGCCTGGGATCTGGGTGATATTGTTGCCGCCAGCGGTCCGCTGCATAAGTCTGGAAAGGGTGATCTGTATATCAACATGGAAGAGGCCAGGTTGTTAACCAAGGCCTTGAGACCGTTGCCCGATAAGTATCACGGGTTGGCTGATCAGGAAATGCGTTACCGACAACGTTACGTGGACCTGATCGTGAATGAGGAAGCGCGCAGTGTGTTTCGCACTCGCTCCAAAGTAATCGCGTTTATTCGCGACTATATGATGGGGCGCGGATTCATGGAGGTTGAAACGCCCATGATGCATGTGATTCCGGGCGGGGCCGCGGCCAAACCCTTCGTGACTCATCACAATGCGCTAGATCAGGAGATGTATCTGCGAATTGCGCCAGAGCTGTATCTAAAGCGTTTGACCGTTGGCGGTTTCGAACGAGTGTTCGAAATCAATCGTAGTTTCCGTAATGAAGGCCTATCGACCAGACACAATCCAGAATTCACCATGCTGGAGTTCTACTGGGCCTATGGTGCCTTTGAAGATGCGATGGACCTTACTGAGGACATGCTTCGCAAGCTTACCCTGGAAGTAATTGGCAGCACCACGGTGGAATATCAGGGTGCCAGCTATGATTTCTCCAAGCCGTTTACACGCCTGTCGGTGTTTGATTCTATTTTGCAATACAACGCTGACATCAGTGCGGACGCTCTAGCCGATGAGTCAGGGGCAAGAGAAATAGCTCAAGGCCTGGGCATTGCACTGAAAGACAGTTGGGGCTTGGGCAAGGTACAGATCGAAATTTTTGAGAAGACCGTTGAGCACCTGCTGGACCAGCCGACGTTCATTACCCGCTATCCGACAGAGGTGTCGCCACTGTCGCGACGTAACGACGACGATCCCTTTGTGACCGACCGCTTTGAATTCTTTATCGGCGGACGGGAACTGGCGAACGGCTTTTCCGAGCTCAATGATCCCGAAGACCAGGCCGAGCGATTTCTGGCTCAGGTGGCAGAGAAGGATGCGGGCGATGACGAGGCCATGCACTACGATGCGGATTATATCCGTGCTTTGGAGTACGGCATGCCTCCCACCGTGGGAGAAGGTATAGGTATCGATCGCCTGGTGATGTTCCTCACCGACTCACCTTCCATTCGTGATGTGCTTTTATTCCCCCATATGCGTCCGGAATAGAGTACAAGGGTGCGAATGGCCGGTTGAATAGGCTACACTGCGTTTTTTTGCCGAGATAAGGAAGGGTTCTTGTTCCTACGCTCTTTTTCGCTGCCGGGTGCCGCCGGCGTCATCGTCCTCCTGCAGGCCTGTGCGCAGACGCCTGCAGAGCCTGTCGCGCCTGCTGCTGTTGAGCAGGTGCCTGAGATCACGTTGAATCTGCCCGAGGAAGCAGGGTGTACCTGTGAAGAGCCTGTGGTGCGTGATTACACCTTCCTCGATAAGGGCTTTGCCGCACTGGCCGAGGCTGACTACGAAGGAGCGATGGAGTATTTCGGCCGTTACAGACGATTGGACTCTTCAACAGAAGCCAGCTGGGAAGCGGGTATCGCCGTTACCTTTATGAGGACGCTGGAAGATAGCCCCTTCTACGATCCTCAGGAAGCGCGCAGACGTTACCGTGATCTGTACACGCAAGACTGGCAAGATATGGAACTTCATCAGCAAACTTTGCTGCTGCGTCAGTCTCTGGAAAGTTTCAGGCTCATGCACCGCCGTCAGGTCGGCCTGGAAGAGAGCAATGCCTCGCTGAAGGAAGATCTTGAGAAACGCGAAGAAGCCATCAAGCGACTTCGAGAGTTAACTCTGGGTCAGAAGGGAGCAGCACAGTAAAAGTGGAGCCGCTGCCCGGCTGGCTCTCCACGCGGATCGTTCCCCCCATCAGTTCGCAGTAGTCCCTGCAAATAGCCAGGCCCAATCCTGTGCCTCCATAGTTAGCGCTGGTTGAAGCATCCGCCTGAACAAAGGCCTCGAACACCTGCCCTTGCTGGTCGTCATCCATACCGATGCCCGTATCGCGTACCGAGATTTCGATCCAGCCTGGATGCGCTTCGGGCTCCTTGGCGAACACAGTGACGTAGCCGTTATGAGTGAACTTGCAGGCGTTGCTCAGTAAGTTGGTGAATATCTGCCGAAACTTGGCTGCGTCATTATAAAGCGTGGGCAGCGAGCTGAAGTCTGGCTTCTCCAATTGATTGTTTCGCTCCCGCAACTGTGGAGTAATCGAGTCGCATGCCTGCTCAAGAAGTTCGCCGGGCTGAAACGTCTCGCAGTGCAGGGTCATTTTTCCGGTTTCAATTTTGGATAAGTCCAGAATGTCGTTAATCAGCGTGAGTAGCTGACGTCCCGAGCGAATAATCTTATCCAGGTCCTGTTGGAACTGAGGTCTGTCGACCTCTCGCTCGTCCGACAGCTCGTCGTGCAGCATCTCAGAGTAGCCAATAATGGCATTTAGCGGTGTGCGCAATTCATGCGAGACGTTAGCGAGGAACATACTTTTGGCGGCGCTGGCATCATCTGCCGCATCCCGGGCCTTGCTAACGTCGTACATGGCGTTACGCAGCTTTTCGGACATTTCGTTAAATGCGTTGGCCAGATCTCCCAGTTCGCCCCTGTCGTCGATGTTCTCTATGCGGTAACTTAAGTCGCCGCTGCCAATCCGTTCTGTGCCCCGCTTGAGGTGCTTGAGAGAACGATTGGTATAGCGGACCAGAAAAAAACCCAGCATTGCGGTTAGAAAAATAGAGGCGATAAATCCGATCACCGTAATACGATCGGTGAGCGCAATGGTTCGGTCGATGATATTGGCCCGTTGCATGGCAATGAAGGCCTGGCGCTGTTCAAGTTCTTTCAGCCGCTGGCTGGTCTCAATGTAGGGCAATGGGTCATCGACGTTGGAACTGTAATCGGGGTCGTTGTAGTTCTGGTAGAAGTTGGACCAGTCCTCAAGCAGTATGTCGCTGCTTTCATGCAGGCGGTCGTAATGCAAGCGCGTAACGTCATGGCTCAGCTTTCCCAGCTGCCGGATTCGCTGGCGGATATCATCTATCTTTTCCTTGGCCTGTTGCGACTCCTCCTCATCCAGTTGGTCGCCGGTGTTGGTTCGAATCGTCGAAAGCACCAGGATTGTCTGGCGCTGGTCGTTGAGCAGGCCTTCGACTTCTGTGGATAGCTGGGCCGCGGTCACCGAGCTGCGGTAGGCCTCCATACTCTGGTTTCTGGCAAAACTGCCCCAAAAGTGAGTACCCACGTTGATCGCAAACAGAATCAGAATAGTGACCAGTGAGAGGGTTAATCGGCGGCGTAAGCTCATGGTGGGTGTGGGGGATCCTTAGCGGCTGCCGGTTAGCTTGTCGATTTTGATCAGCAAACCCGGGAAGTCTACGGGCTTGGTTGCATAGTCGTCGCACCCCGCTTCCAACGCGTTGAGCCTATCTGCGTCGGAGGCATGTGCGGTCAAGGCGATGATGGGGATATGCTTGATGGCGTCGTCTGCCCTGGCTTCACGGCAGGCTGTCCACCCATCCATGACCGGCAAATTCATATCCATCAACACAACTACAGGGTTTTCACTGCGCATGAGGTCTAAAGCCTGTTGGCCGTCTCCAGCGGAAACCACTTCTTTACCGGCTCGAACGAGTCGACGAATGAGCATGTCGCGGTTCAGCTCGTTGTCTTCAACCAACAGGATAGTGCCGCTCATAGGTCACGCTCCAGTATGGGGTGTACCTGCAGGAGCTCGTCGATGCCTTTGACCTTGAGTTCCCGGCTTTCGCCAACGAGGTACTCATTTTTTAAGGATTGCAGCGTGCTGTCGGCAATCAAAATTTCGCCGCCGGCGGTCACATCTTCAATGCGAGAGGTGACATTCATCGCGTGGCCCACGAATCCGTATTTACTGCGGCGCTCAGAGCCGATATTGCCGGCGATAACATCACCGGTATTAAGCGCAATACCGGTTGTGATTTCTGGTAGTCCGTCTTCTCGGTTGAGACGATTAATCTCCTCCATGGCGGCCTGCATCTCAAGGGCGCATTGGGCTGCACGGTCTGCGTCGTCATCGCGGTGTTGGGGCGCACCAAAGACCGCCAGAATGGCGTCTCCGATGAATTCATCAATGGTGCCTTGATACGCCATAATGATATCGGTCATTGCCGCCAGATAGCGATTGATCAAAGTCACTACCTGAGCGGGCTCCAGTTGCTCACTCAGGGTGGTGAATCCGCGTATGTCCGACATCATGATGGTGACGCGTCGCAGATCGCCGCCCAGCTCCAGGCCTTCCGGGCGTTCGAGAATGTCGGTGACGATTTCATCAGACAGATAGCGGCCGAAGGTGGCGCGTATAAATTTTTCGTTGCGCTCCAGCTGCTGTCGATAAAGCTGCTCTCGGTCGTGCCAGCGCTTGCGCTCGATGCCGGCTTTGATTCGCGCCTGTAACAATACTGGATTAAACGGTTTGAACAGGTAGTCGTCTGCGCCAGCTTCTATGCACTCAATGATTCCATCCATATCCTGACGCCCGGATATAATGATGACGGGCGTTGCGCGCCACTCGGGATGCTCCTTGATACGTCGCAACACTTCTCTGCCATCCATGTCCGGCATGACGAGATCGAGCAGGACGACATCCACATCTGCCTGATCAAGGCTTCGCAGTGCCTCTTCGCCGCCCGCGGCGGTGACGACAATGTGTCCTGATCGAGATAAGTAACGGGCCACCAGTTCCCGGTTTTCCTGCAGGTCGTCCACGGCCAGAATAAAACCCGGCTCTGTGGTGATGGTGCGCTGCGTGGTGGTGGCCGGTTCAGCGCTATCGCCGCTGTTGGCCGCTTGAATGCCTTTGAGAAGCCGGGTCAGGGCCGCGTCTAACTCGCTGTGTTCAGTAGCGAGGTCTTCCCTGAGCATTTCACCATAGCCTCGAATGGCCGATAGCACATTCATCAGGTCGTGTCGGTCCGGCGTTGGCTGTTGCAGCATTTCATCCAGTCTCGCTGAACCGTCAAAGAGGTGTGAGAAGTCTTCTCGTACACTGTCGGCCAGTTGATCTTCAAGCTGGATGTAAAGTTCGCGCAGTTCGGCCATTGCGCGCAATAGCAGGTCGCTCCACAAGGTGGTGCTTTGGTTTTGGCCGGTGGTCACAGTGGAGCAATGTCCTGTTTATTAACTAAAGCTGAGTATAACGAGGTCATTGCCGTTGTGGTAATCGTGTTTTCATTCGTTTAATACATAGAGCAGCTGCGATTTTTGCTCTCATGAGGTGCGTTTTTACGAAACTTTAGGTTACTATTATCCATATAGCTTCAGGAACTAAGCTAACAGGGGATCAGGTAAATCGATGTTGCAGCAAGTTGAAATATTTCAGGGTCTTTCTCAGGAAGAGCTCGAGGCACTGGCGGCGAGTAGTACCAGCCGTTCCTTTCCCAAGAATACAGTGGTGATTCATGAGAATGACCCCGCGGATTCTTTGTTTATTATTGAAAGCGGTAAGGTGAAGGTTTACTGCTCAGATAAAAACGGAAAGGAATTCATCATGAATACGCAGGGAGCCGGCGATTATTTCGGCGAGTTGGCCCTGTTGGATGATTCCACGCGTTCTGCGTCGGTTCGCACTGTCGAGAAGTCGAGCTTTTGTATTGTCTATAAAGAGGACTTTAACCGGGTCCTTGATCAGCATCCCAACATCGGCCGTCAACTGGTTAAAAACCTGGCCCAGCGGGTGCGTAAGCTGACGGCAGACGTAAAGAGTCTGGCACTGCAGGACGTGTATGGACGAGTCGCCAATGTGCTAATGGACCTGTCTGAAGAGCGCGGCGACGGCACACTGTACATTCCAGAGAAGCTGACTCAGCAAGACATTGCTGACCGTGTCGGTGCCTCCAGAGAGATGGTGGCCCGCATTCTGAAGGACCTCACCATTGGCGAGTACATTCGCTTTGAAGGCCGTCACATCATTATCAATACGCGCTTGCCAGCAAAATACTAGCGAGTATTAAATAAAAAAAGCCCCGGTCGAGAGACCGGGGCTTTTTTTTGTCGGACGATTTATCAGGTGACTCCTGCCGCAAGTTATTCCTCGGCGTCTATTTTTTCAACGACAACGCCGAGCCTGCCTTTGGCCAGTCTGGTTTCCAATCGGGTGCCGATCTCAGCTTGGCTCGCGTCGGTCAATACTTTGCCATCGCTGTCGGTAACAATGGCATAGCCTCTTGCCAGGGTGCTCAGCGGGCTGAGCGAGTCGAGCATCTGTGCTAAATGCGCCAGGCGGCTCTTCGAATCCTGAAGCTTTGTTTGCATCGCCGCTTCCATTCGTTGCTGCAGGTTGCCCAACTCTTTGCGCATTTGCACTATGCGCGGCAGCGGCGAATTAGCCAGTAGACGCGACTCCAACAAGGCCAGCTCGCTTTTTTTGCGGGCGAGCAAATTTTTCTGGGCCAGGATCAGACGTTGCTCCAGATCATCCAGTCGCTGGGATTGCTCGCGCAGCTGTGCGCCTGGGTGTTTGAGACGGGCCCGCAAGTGATCCAACCGAGTTTGCGCATCGGCTATTTTTCGCCGAATGAGCCTAACCAGTTCCGCTTCCAGCTTTTTCAGGCGCTCCATTTGCTCGCGTTGATCGGGGCTCAGTAGTTCAGCTGCCGCAGAAGGCGTGGCGGCGCGCTGATCCGCCGCCATATCGGCAATGCTGAAATCCACCTCATGTCCAACGGCAGACACAACCGGTAGGTCGCTATCGGCGATCGCCCGCGCTACGATTTCTTCGTTGAATGCCCAGAGGTCCTCTAGAGAGCCGCCGCCCCGGCCGACGATCAAGGCGTCCAGTTGTATCTTGCCCTGAGCATGCCAACGGTTGGCGCGGTTGATGGCTTCGGCGATCTCGCCTGCGGCCCCCTCGCCCTGAACGGCCACCGGCAGTATGGAAACTTCAATGGCCGGACAGCGCCGTTTTAATACCGTGAGAATGTCGTGAATGGCAGCGCCGGTGGGTGAGGTCACTACCCCCAGGTGAGAGATACTTTCCGGTAGCGGTTTTTTGCGCTCGGTTTGGAACAATCCCTCGGCTAACAATTTGGCTTTTAGCTGTTCGAATGCCGCTTGCAGGGCGCCTGCTCCGGCTTGTTCCATGTGCTCAACGATTAGCTGGAACTCGCCGCGCCCTTCGTAAAGTGAGACCCGACAACGCATGCGGATGTGATCGCCGTTTTCGGGGGTGAAACGCAGTCGCTGGTTGCGGCCTTTGAACATGGCACACCGGACCTGTGCATTGCCGTCCTTGAGGGAGAAATACCAGTGCCCGGAAGACGGCGCGACGAAGTTGCTTATCTCACCTTCAACCCAGACGAAGTCGAAATGACTCTCCAGCAGGCTTCGGGCCTGCCGATTGAGCTGGCTGACGGTCAGGGCAGGGGGGGGCGGAGCAGTTTGGAATGAGTTAGACAACGAGAACTTCTATTTACGCAGAGAGCACCAAAAAGTTATAATTGCACGTTTAACTCAAACCCGCCAGCCGGAGACTCCTCAATGCTGCGAATTGCCCAGGAAGCCCTCACCTTCGACGATGTACTGCTGCTGCCCGGCTATTCGGAAGTGGTCGCCACGGACGTGTCGCTAAAGTCCAGGTTAACCCGTGATATCGAGTTAAACATTCCACTCGTGTCGGCCGCCATGGATACGGTAACCGAGGCGCGCCTGGCTATCGCTATGGCCCAGGAAGGCGGCATAGGCATCATCCACAAAAGTATGACCGTGGCTGAACAGGCAGAACAGGTTCGCAAGGTCAAAAAATACGAGAGTGGTGTAGTAAAGGACCCGATTACCATTCAGCAGGGCGCTACCATCGCTGAGCTGATTGATCTGACCTCTTCTCACGGCATATCGGGCGTTCCCGTGCTCAACGGCGAAGACCTGGTGGGTATCGTTACGCGGCGGGACCTGCGTTTTGAATCGGACCACAGCAAGTTGGTATCCGACATCATGACTCCAAGGGGACAACTGGTCACCGTCAAAGAAGGTGCCAGCTCGGCAGAAGTGCAAGGGCTGCTCCATCAGCATCGCATCGAAAAGATACTGGTGGTGAATGATGCGTTTGACCTGACCGGCATGATTACTGTGAAAGATTTCGATAAGGCGGAGAATTTTCCCGACGCCTGCAAGGATTCCTACGGTCAACTGCGTGTGGGTGCGTCGGTAGGAACCAGCCCGGATACCGATGATCGAGTGGAAGCCCTGATTAAAGCCGGTGTGGATGTATTAGTCGTAGATACTGCGCACGGCCATTCGCGCAACGTGATCGACCGCGTCAGAATGATCAAAAACGCTTATCCTGATATGCAGGTCATAGGCGGAAACATCGCCACAGGTGATGCTGCGGTTGCGCTGGCAGATGCTGGCGCTGATGCGGTGAAGGTCGGTATCGGCCCAGGTTCTATTTGTACGACGAGAATCGTGACAGGCATCGGTGTTCCCCAGATTTCGGCGATTGCCAATGTGGCCGCAGCACTCGCCAGCCAAGGTATCCCGCTGATCGCAGACGGTGGCATACGCTTCTCAGGTGATATCGCCAAGGCTTATGCCGCTGGCGCCCATTCAGTCATGATGGGCAGCATGTTCGCCGGTACCGAAGAGGCACCTGGCGAGGTGGAACTTTATCAGGGACGAACCTACAAGGCTTATCGCGGTATGGGCTCACTGGGTGCGATGTCTCAAACCCAGGGCTCTTCCGACAGATATTTTCAGGACTCCAGTAAAGGGGCCGAGAAATTGGTTCCGGAAGGGATCGAGGGTCGCGTGCCTTACAAGGGTCCAGTGACCGCCATTGTTCACCAGTTGATGGGTGGGGTTCGCTCTGCCATGGGCTATACCGGCAGTGTTGATATGGACACCATGCGCAGCCGACCCGAATTTGTACGTGTGACCTCTGCCGGCATGTCTGAAAGCCACGTGCACGATGTATCAATTACCAAGGAAGCGCCCAACTACCCGGTGCGCTAACGCTATCAGGATTTAAGCTCGAGGAGGTTAGCCCGCCTCGGGTTCCACATCCCATTCAGGAAATGCCATGAGCGCAGACATACACGCCCGGAAAATTCTCATTCTGGACTTTGGTTCTCAGTACACGCAGCTCATCGCACGCAGAGTGCGCGAGGTGGGCGTATACAGCGAAATCCGCGCCTTTGATATGAGCGATGAAGACATTCGCGAGTACAACCCCAGTGGCATTATTCTTTCAGGTGGTCCCGAGTCTGTGGCCGCGGCCGATTCCCCCAGGGCGCCGGGTCTTGTGTTTGAGTTGGGTGTGCCCGTGCTGGGTATTTGCTACGGCATGCAGACCATGGCGGAACAGTTCGGAGGCGAGGTGGCCTGCTCCAATGTGAGCGAGTTTGGTTATGCGCAGATTCGCCAGGTAGGTAATGGCGGCTTGCTGCATGACATTCGTGACCATATTGATGAACAGGGCAAGGGCTTGCTCGATGTGTGGATGAGCCACGGCGATAAAGTGGTGGGGCTGCCCGCAGATTTCGAATTGATTGCCGAAACGGAAAGTTGTCCGATCGCCGGCATGGCCCATAAAGAAAAACCCTTCTTCGGTATTCAGTTTCACCCGGAAGTCACCCACACCCTGCAGGGCAAACGTATTTTTGAGCACTTTGTGCTGGAACAGTGTAATTGTGAGCCCCTGTGGACGCCCGCCAACATTGTTGAAGACGCGATAGCTAGAGTGCGCGCGACTGTGGGTACTGACAAAGTGCTGCTGGGACTTTCCGGGGGTGTCGATTCATCGGTGGTCGCAGCGCTGCTGCATAAGGCGATTGGCGATCAATTAACCTGCGTATTTGTCGATAACGGGCTGTTGCGCCTGCATGAGGGCGACGCGGTGATGGACATGTTTGCCAGCAACATGGGCGTAAAGGTCATTCGCGCTGACGCCGAGGCCTTGTTTCTAGGCAAATTAGAAGGCGAAGCGGACCCTGAGAAAAAGCGCAAGATTATCGGCAACACGTTCATCGATATTTTCGATGAAGAAGCCACTAAATTACAGAACGTGAATTGGCTGGCACAGGGCACTATTTATCCAGATGTGATCGAGTCTGCGGGTGCCAAAACAGGCAAGGCTCATGTCATCAAGTCTCACCACAATGTTGGTGGGCTTCCAGATGATATGAACCTTGAGCTGGTGGAACCCCTGCGGGAGTTATTCAAGGATGAAGTCAGGAAGATCGGCCTCGAGTTAGGCCTACCTTACGACATGGTTTATCGTCACCCCTTCCCGGGGCCTGGCTTGGGCGTGCGAATCCTTGGAGAAGTGAAAAAGGAATATGCAGACCTGCTGCGTGAGGCGGATGCAATTTTCATTGAAGAGCTGCGCAGATCCGGTTGGTACGATAAGACCAGTCAGGCGTTTGCTGTCTTTTTGCCGGTCAAGTCGGTCGGTGTCGTCGGCGATGCCCGGCGCTATGAGTATGTTATCGCCCTGCGCGCCGTTGAAACGGTAGATTTCATGACCGCGCGCTGGGCACACCTTCCCTATGACTTACTGGAATTGGTGTCCAATCGCATTATCAATGAAATCTCAGGTGTATCCCGGGTGACGTACGACGTCAGCTCAAAGCCGCCCGCTACTATCGAGTGGGAATAATGCTGTGACCTCCATGGCAGAACACGAGCAGTGGATGCGCCGCGCTCTGGCGCTGGCCGACCGCGCGGGCAATGAAGGAGAGGTTCCCATTGGTGCCGTCGTTGTCAAAGATGGACAGCTATTGGGAGAGGGATGGAACTCCGTCATCGCTTATAAGGATCCCACTGCGCATGCAGAGGTGGTTGCCATGCGCGATGCGGCGCAGATGACCGGTAACTATCGACTGCCCGACGCAACGGTTTATGTCACGCTGGAGCCTTGCACTATGTGTGCAGGCGCAATGATTCATGCGCGCATTGCTGAGCTGGTATTCGCCGCCAAGGAACCCAAAGCAGGCGTTGTTTGTAGTACTTGCTCCTTGCTCGATGAGCCTCGCTATAACCATCAGGTACGCTGGCAGGGTGGGGTGTTGGCCGAGCTAAGCAGTGAACGCCTTCAGACTTTTTTTCGTGAGCGACGCAAGTAACCCACGGTCTACAACGCCTGTAGCTTAAGCTTCTCCATGGCCTCGGGAAGATATTGCTCTACTTCGATAGGGGGCAGGGGCTTATTGCGCGCTATATCCTGCCATTGAAGAATGCCCCGATAGTGGCGAATATTCTGTACGTAAGTGGCTGCTTCCTGACCGCGGGCATAACCGTGACGAACGGTCTGGTAATACTTGCTGTTTTGTAACTGCGGGAGTCGCAGCATCACGTCACTCCACAGGTGCGGATCGCCGCCCTGTCGGTCGGTCAATAATCTTGCATCTTCCAGATGGCCGCGCCCGATGTTGTAGGCGGCGAGTGCCATGTAGGTCCGGTCAGGTTCATAAATGTCATCGGGCAGGCGGCGTTTTATCTGCTTCAGGTAGCGCGCTCCTCCGCGCAAACTCTGTCCTGCATCCAGTCTATCGGTGACGCCCACTTCCTTAGCGGTGGGTACGGTAAGCATCATCATGCCGCGCACACCGGTCGGCGACTCAGCCTTAGGGTCCCAATGAGATTCCTGATAGGCAATGGCGGCGAGTAGCGGCCATTCTATTTGGTACTCCAGGGCGACCTGTTCGATCAGTTGCTGGTACTGAGGCAGGATGTTTTGCATGTTGAGGTTGAAAGTGTGTGAGCCGATTCGGGAAATGATCTGACTGTTTCCAAAATGCTCTTCTTTCATTTTTTCCAGAGTGCCGTCCGCCGCCAGCCGCCTCAGAAAGTCGTCCATGGCGGCGAGTAAACTGACGTTATCGCTCTCGGGGGGCAGGTACCAAACCATGTCCTGACTAGCCCCCATATCAAAGGCAATTTTTAGTCGCGGGAAGAGCCGTTGCTGCACCTCAAATTCGTTGGAGTCGATGATCGCCAGTTCTGCCTCGCCGCTGTTGACCCGTTCCAGTAACTCCATGGAATCTGCTTCATCAACCTCACGCCAGCTTAGTGTTGAAAAACCTCCCTGTTTCAATGCCTCCAGAGAACGGCTGTGACTCGAACCTGCCAGCACTACTATTGACATGTCCTCCATATCCTCAAGCTTCCGTGGCTTGTAGTTGCCCGCTTTGTAGACGACCTGTGGCCTGAGTTGGTAATAGGGTGAGCTGTGTGGGTAGATAGCCTCGCGTTCACCGGTGAGGGACAGGCCTGCCGCGGCGAAGTCGGCTTCCCCGCGGGCCAGGGTCACGAATATGTCTGCGAGGCTGAAGGCTGGTGTCATCACCAGTTCGACGCCCAGGTCGGCGGCAAACAGACTAGCGAGAGCGAACTCAAATCCGGTGGGGTTGCCTTTGTCGATGAAGAAGGTGGTGGGGCTGTTGCGGCTCACTACTTGCAGTTTGCCGCTCGCCTTAATCTGTTCAAGTCGGTCCTGCTTGGCGCAACCCAATAGCAGTGCCGGCAGGCAGAGAAACAGTAGGCAGAGTGCTCGAGTCATACCTTTATTCTAACGGCGGTTAGGCGCGGGCAAAGGGGACAATTACCGTGGTATTGGTTGCCAATTTCGGTTAACGACTCGGGTGCATATACAGTACAATACCGCCTCGATAAATCAGCCTCTTCTGGAGCAATCCAAAGCATGCTTACCCTGCGCGGCGCACCGGCCCTGTCAGCCTTCCGTCTGGACAAACTGGCTCGAAAACTTTCTGCAATTCATCCTGAGATCAAGCTCTTGCACACCGAGTTTGTGCACTTTGCCGACCTGACGGAGCCCTTGTCAGCCGAGCGCAAGGAAATATTAGCGAAGCTACTCGAGTACGGCCCTACGATCAGTGAAGAGGGTCACGTAGCCCAGGGCCAGAGCAGCGAGGTCTTGTTGGTCACACCCCGCCCCGGAACCATCTCGCCCTGGTCCAGCAAGGCCACTGATATTGCCCACAACTGTGGCTTGGCCGAGATAAAGCGAGTAGAGCGAGGCGTGGTCTATCAATTGGCGCTTCCCGCAGGCCTTACCGACGAAAAACACCATGCAGTCATAGATCTGCTGCACGATCGCATGACCGAAGCCGTGTTTAACGATTTGGAGCAGGCTGCACAGCTGTTTTTGCAAGCAGAGCCCGCTGAACTCACCAGTGTGGATGTGCTCACGGGGGGTAGCGAGGCCCTGAAACAAGCTGACAAGACCTTGGGTTTGGCCCTGGCAGAGGACGAGATCGACTATTTGGTCGAAAGCTTCATCGAGTTGGGGCGCAACCCCAATGACGTGGAGTTGATGATGTTTGCCCAAGCCAACTCCGAGCACTGCCGCCACAAGATTTTTAACGCCAGTTGGAGCATCGATGGGCAAGAGCAGGAGCTCTCCCTGTTCAAGATGATACGTAACACCAATGAACAGGGCGGCGAAAACGTGCTGTCCGCCTACTCGGATAATGCCGCGGTTGTGGCCGGTCATCGTGCGGGGCGCTTCTACCCCGACCCGGATAGCTGCGAGTACAGCTTTTCGCAGGAGAATATTCACCTGCTAATGAAGGTGGAAACTCACAATCATCCCACGGCTATCGCACCCTTTCCCGGCGCAGGTACCGGTTCGGGAGGAGAGATTCGTGATGAAGGTGCCGTTGGCAGAGGCTCCAAGCCCAAGGTAGGCCTCTCTGGTTTTTCTGTTTCTAATTTGAATATTCCAGGCTACGAGCAACCTTGGGACAGTGCCTACGGTAAGCCCAGTCGGATTGTTTCGGCGTTGGATATTATGTTGGAAGGCCCGATTGGGGGCGCAGCTTTCAATAATGAGTTCGGTCGCCCGAATTTGTGCGGGTACTTTCGCAGCTTCGAACTGGAAGCGCCCGGGGCTAATGGTGATGAGGTTCGCGGTTACCACAAGCCGATTATGATCGCCGGTGGTTATGGCAACGTCCGTGAAGAGCATGTTCAGAAGGGGGAGTACCGCCCCGGTGCCAAGCTGATTGCGTTGGGTGGTCCCGCAATGCTGATTGGCCTGGGAGGCGGCGCAGCCTCTTCCATGGCTAGCGGTCAGAGCGCTGAGGACCTGGATTTTGCCTCGGTGCAGCGCCAAAACCCGGAAATTGAACGCCGTTGTCAGGAGGTGATCGATCGCTGCTGGCAGTTGGGCGAAGAAAACCCCATTGCCTTTATCCACGATGTGGGTGCGGGTGGTTTGTCTAACGCCTTCCCTGAGCTGGTTAAAGACGGAAATCGAGGCGGTAAATTCGAATTACGCAATGTCCCTAACGATGAGCCTGGTATGTCGCCGCTGGAAATCTGGTGTAACGAGGCCCAGGAACGCTATGTCATGGCAGTGGAGCCAGAAAATCTGGCGCGCTTTGAGGCGATCTGTCAGCGCGAGCGTTGCCCCTATGCGGTGGTGGGTGAGGCGACTGAAGAGATGCACTTGCAACTGACGGATGAGCAGTTTGGCAATGCACCGGTTGATCTGCCCATGTCCGTCCTGTTCGGTAAAGCCCCGCGTATGCACCGGGAAGTGACCCGTCAGAGTATTCCCGCCCAGCCGCTGGCGCTGGAACTCAGTGTTGAAGATGCGGCAGCACAGGTATTACAGCTGCCCACGGTGGCGAGCAAAAACTTCCTGATCACCATCGGCGATCGCACCGTTACCGGCATGGTTGCCCGCGATCAAATGGTAGGACCCTGGCAGGTGCCGGTTGCCGATTGCGCCGTCACCACAGTGTCCTATGACTCTTATGCGGGCGAAGCTATGGCCATGGGAGAGCGCACACCGTTGGCCTTGCTCAATGGTCCGGCTTCCGGGCGTATGGCTGTTGCCGAGGCCATCACCAATATTTGCGCGGCCAGCATTGCTGACATTAAAGACATCAAACTATCAGCCAACTGGATGTGTGCGGCAGGCTACGGTGCAGAAGACGAAGCGCTATACGACACGGTGCGTGCGGTTGGCATGGAGTTTTGTCCGCAATTGGGCATTACCATTCCAGTGGGTAAGGACTCCATGTCCATGCGCACGACCTGGAATGACGGCGAAGACAAGGCGGTAACCGCGCCCATGTCTCTCATTGTATCGGCCTTTTCGCCAGTCACGGACGCGCGACTGTCGGTGACTCCACAATTGCAGCCAGCGGTTGATGCGAGCCTAGTATTAATCGATTTAGGTCGAGGCGCCAATCGTCTGGGCGGCTCTGCCCTTGCGCAAACCTGCGGCCAATTGGGCGACACTGTTCCCGATATGGAAAGTGCCCAGGACCTGAAAGCATTCTTTGAGCTGGTGCAGGAAACCCTGCAAGCCGGCAAGCTGCTCGCCTACCATGATCGTTCCGACGGCGGATTATTGGTGACCTTGGCGGAAATGGCCTTTGCGGGCCATTGTGGATTGAATGTCGATCTCTCCTCACTTCCCGGCGATGATATTCCCCGCCTGTTTAATGAAGAGGCAGGCGCGGTGCTGCAAATAGCGAAAGCCGATATGGCGGGCTTTATGGCGAGTGCCGCTGCCTTGGGTTT
>JBDWQQ010000069.1:0-83031 GCA_039986455.1 Halioglobus sp. | reverse complement strand
CCTCGACGAAGTCGTACCCTCCCAACCGAGAGTTAAGATACCTGGACACCAACTCAGATAGTTCTACCAACAGTTGCCGATAGTCTTCCTCATTACCGGATTGGGCACTGGCCATCAACGATGACCAGCGCTTTTCGTCCTGGGCGTAATGATCCGTTTTCGCCTGCAGCATCGACTCCCATGGAGAGACCGCCGATATGGCGGGCACTTCTTGAATCCCTATTACCTAAGCGTGACTGTAATACGTGCCACTGGGTTCCGCCAGTCGTAGGTCGCAGGGCTTAGGGTATTCCCATTCAGACGATGGAAACCGTTACTCACGTGCACGAATCCTTCATCTCCCTCGGCTATCTCGCCGTTATATCCCTCACCACCGCAACGTGGACCTGGAATGTTACGGCAATTCTGGTCATTTTCCTCGGTGCCCGCGTCATACGCCTTCACATAATAAGTGACCGATCCTTCCTCAGGGAGCGACATACCGTTCATAGCGACAAAAGTATCGTTGGTCGGAATGAGCATTGCCGCCATCGAGACAACATCATCACTGTAAGCATCAATCGTCCACGAAACGGTGCGACCCGGCTCCAGCAAACCATCCACGGTCTGCACATCAGATACAACATTGACTACAGCGTCTGTCAGCGGGCCGGTGTTACCGCCCTCTGCAAGAATCTCCAACTCCATACTGGCGGGCTCACCAATCTCAAACAAACTGATATCGGCAGTGTGGGAAACCAGCAGCTGAGGCGTAAACGTCTGCCCTGGCGTTAGATTAGTAATAACGACGTCGTAGGCGTCGAGGGTGGCGCTTTCAGGCACCAGAAACGAAAAAGCGCTTTCACCCTGTGCAAAGACAGGTGAACTGACGAGAGCGACCGCCGCTATGAGAGAACGTGATTTGAACATAATGACTCTTCCTTTTTGTGTGGGTTCACACACCAATTCGCAGGAAGTAGGCAAAAGGTTACATTCACATTAAAAAAATTATCCGACAAGCAAGCCGGTCACCTGATAAACCAGAATCGCGGCGGCATAGGCAAGAGCGAAGTAGCCGACAAACATCTTCAAAGTCAGAGAGCGAGAGGCACTCTCCTTGGCGAGAATAGCAAGCGTTGAAACACACTGCAGAGAGATCGCAAAGAACACCAGCAATGCCAGACCCGAGCCCAAAGCGAGGTCGCTGCCCTGTATATGCTCTACCAACGGCACCATGTTTTCATCCGCGCCCTCGATACCAAAAATCGTACCCAGGGTTCCTACAAACACTTCCCGAGCGGCAAAGGATGTAAATATTGCTACGCCATAGCGCCAGTCCAACCCAAGAGGAGAAAAAACAGGCTCAATGAAGTGGCCCAAGTGGCCCAACCAGGATTGACCCAGGTCAGCGCCATAGTTGGGGAAATAGCCGAGCACCCAGATAACCAGGGTCACGGCAAAAATAATTTTGCCGGCTTTGGTCACAAAGTGCTTAGAGCGATTCCACGCATTACGAACAATCGGCTTTAGTCCAGGGAGCCTATAAGGCGGCAGTTCCAGTACGAAAGGCAGGTCATTGAAACTGTCTTCGCTGGTACGCGAAATCAGCCCGGTGACGATCAGGCCCATCATCATTCCAAAGAAATAAATGCCGAACATCGCCAGACCTTGCAGACCCACTAAACCACCCAACGCGGTTTCAGCGGGAATGAACGCGGCAATCAACAGCGTATAAACCGGCAGGCGAGCGCTGCAGGGCATCAATGGAATCGCCATGTAAGTGAGTATCCGCTTTCGCGGTGAGTCAATCGCTCTGGCGGCATAGATGGCAGGAATAGCGCAAGCCACCCCCGATAACATGGGTATGAAGCTTTTGCCCGTTAATCCGAACAGGCGCAGCGGTTTGTGGCAGATCAGGGCCGCACGGGCCATATAACCCGAGTCTTCAAGCAAACCAATAATGAAGGTCAGCACAAAAATCTGCGGTACGAATACCAGAAAGGCACCAATGCCGCCAAACAATGCATCAGAGGTGAAATCTTTAACGAGTTGATTACCCAGCATGGGTATCAGGGCGTCAGCCAGCCACGCCAGCGTTCCTTCTACTGCGTCCATCGCCGGGGCAGCCCAGGTGAAAATAGACTGAAAAAGCAGGTACATGATCAGAAAAAATGACACACCCCCGGTGAGCGAATGCAGGAAAAAGCTATCCAACCGATTTTGGCCACGAACCAATACATCGCCTTCTGGGCCGAATCGATGCGACAATTTATGCGCTTCTCCACGCAAAATGACATCCGGAGTATCAACCAGGTGAGCGCGCGGCTCGCGGTCATCGCCAGTGGGCGCAGAGAGCTCACTGATTACCGCATCTACGCCTTTACCTGAACGCGCCGATATTGGCAGAACCTGCGTATGCAACGCGGCGGACATGCCCTCTACATCCAGTGTCAGGCCGTGGTTATCAAGCACGTCCATCATATTGGCCAACACCGTCACTTTTTTCTTGTTGCGCTCGCAATCGCGAATAACCTGCAGCGTAAAAAGAAGGCTCTTCTCTAAACGGGTCGCGTCAATGACACAAAGCACCTGCTCTACATCGGGGTCTTCGAGCGCGCGCTCAAAGTAATCGACGGCAATCTCTTCCTCTGCAGAAATCGCCTGCAGCGAGTAGGTACCAGGGAAGTCGACCAGTACTTTGTCAGGTAGGGCTTGTAACTTGCCAGAGCCGACGTCCACAGTAATTCCGGGGAAGTTAGCCACCTTCTGGCTTAAGCCGGTCAGGCGATTGAACAATAGGCTTTTCCCAGAATTCGGGCTACCAATCAGAATAATTTTACTCATGACCACCACTCAGACGAACAGCAACGTGCGCCGCCACCTCGTCGTCGAGAGAAAATACCGTATTGCTGACCTGATAAACCTTGGGAGCACCGAAAGAGGGAGACTGCAGGCAAATAACGGACTCACCGGGATGGAACCCAAATTCCATCAGGCGAATTTTGTATTTTTCTGCCAGGGCATCGTCATAGCCCAAAATTTCGCAGTGATCGCCTGCTTTCAGGGACCAAAGAGAGCGTTTTATAGCCACCGGGTACTCACAATGAGACGTCGAAGAAGCCGACGATGATATCAGTAATGAGAATGATTTGCATCAAAATGAGGTGACCGGAGCCTCAGACTCACTTATTATCTCGACGCGCTTATACGCAACTCCCAGACATTCAAGAGGCAATCAATCCATGACAACAATGATCAAGACACTACTTGCGTCCCTGCTGGTACTGGCGACTTTCCAGACCGCACAGGCAGACAGCTATAGCGAAGCGAAAGAGGTTTTCCAGAACGCGGGCGAAAGCGGCACTTTTTTCGGAAAATCCTATGGTTATGCGCTTTTCCCTACTATCGGTAAGGGCGGCATGGGCATCGGCGGCGCTCACGGCACAGGCCGCGTCTATGCCAACGGCCAACACACCGGTGACACCAAGATGACTCAGCTTACGGTTGGATTCCAACTGGGCGGGCAGGCTTACAGCCAGATTATCTTCTTTGAAGACAAGCGTGCTTTTGAAGAATTCACTTCAGGAAACTTCGAATTTGGCGCCCAAGCCACGGCTGTCGCGATCACCGCTGCAGCGGGAGCACAGGCCAACACCGGCGGCGGCACACAAGCTGGCGCATCTGGCGGCAAAAATGACGCCGGCACGGTATCTGGTGGCTATCGCAAAGGCATGGCGATATTCACAGTGGCCAAGGGTGGGCTGATGTACGAAGCCACTCTGGGTGGACAGAAATACAACTATACCGCCAAGTAAAATTAGAACAAAAAAAGCCCCACCTTCCTGAGGAAGGTGGGGCTTTTTATTGATAACGAGCCAGGCAGTGCCTAAATATGCTGCACCTGGTCTATCTCGTACTCGATATCTCCACCCGGCGCCTTGACGATCACCACATCGCCCTCTTCCTTGCCGATCATGGCACGAGCGATAGGTGAGCCTACCGAGATACGGTTGTTCTTAACGTCAGCCTCATCCTCACCCACGATGGTATAGGTCACCGTTTCGTCGGTCTCGACATTGATAAGGTCAACGGTAGTACCGAAGATCACCTTGCCTGTCCTCGTAATCTGGGTCACATCAATAACCTGACAGTTCGACAGCTTACCTTCGATTTCCATGATCCGGCCTTCAGCGAAGCTCTGTTGCTCCCGGGCGGCATGGTATTCCGCATTCTCTTTGAGGTCGCCATGCTCACGTGCATCAGCGATGGCATCAGAAATACGCGGGCGATCTACTTTCTTCAGTTGCTCCAGCTCTGCACGCAGGGAGGCTTCTCCCGCCACTGTCATCGGTACCTTGTTCATGCCGTCATACTCCCATGCAGGTCCTGAAGCCTGCGAACCTTCTTATCGTCTTCCTGTTGCATAGACATTGTAATCGCTTCTGCCGCGGCGAGCGTTGTGGTGTAAAACACCCGATGCGCCTGAGCGCTGGCCCGAATTGGCGCAGAGTCTTCGATAGCGCGACGCCCTTCCGTGGTGTTGATAATAAAATCAGCCTCGTCGTTCTTGATCATGTCCACAATGTGGGGACGACCTTCGAGCACCTTGTTAATGCGTCGAACCTCGAGACCGGCTTCTTCCAGTGCTGTGGCAGTGCCGCCAGTCGCTGCAAGATTAAAGCCCAGGCCCACCAGGTCGCGCGCCACATCTACAGCGCCGGGCTTATCGACATCACGAACGCTAATCAGCACGGTGCCACTCGCAGGAGGCGAGTCACCGCCACCCAGCTGAGCCTTGGCGAAGGCAGTAGCGAACGTGTCGCCCACGCCCATCACTTCACCGGTAGAGCGCATCTCAGGGCCGAGAATGGGGTCAACGCCTGGAAACTTATTGAAAGGCAGCACTGCCTCTTTGACGCTGTAATAGGACGGTACGATTTCCTCGGTAAAACCTTGGGAAGCCAAACTTTGGCCCGCCATACAGCGCGCCGCCACTTGTGCCAGCGAGTGACCAATGCACTTGGAAACGAAGGGCACGGTTCGTGACGCTCTGGGGTTGACCTCAATCACATAAATTTCGTCGTCCTGCCAGGCAAGCTGCACGTTCATCAGTCCGCGAACGCCAAGTTCCAGCGCCATCTTCTTCACCTGCTCACGCATTTCGTCTTGTACTGCAGGATCTAAATTGTAGGGCGGCAGCGAGCAGGCTGAGTCACCCGAATGAACGCCCGCCTGTTCAATGTGCTGCATGATCGCGCCAATAACGACCTCTTCGCCGTCCGACACTGCATCGATATCAATTTCGATAGCCGCAGAAAGGAAACTGTCCAACAGCACCGGCGCATCGTCCGAAGCCTGCACGGCATGAGTCATGTAGCGCAGCAGATCCTCTTCCCGAAAAACAATTTCCATGGCGCGTCCACCGAGGACATAGGACGGACGAACAACCAGCGGATAACCGATGGATGCAGCCGCTTCAACCGCCTCTTCAGTACTGCGTACCGTGGTATTCGTGGGCTGTTTCAGTCCCAGCTTTTGAATCATATGCTGGAATCGCTCGCGATCTTCTGCGCGATCGATCGCATCTGGCGTGGTGCCAATAATAGGCACACCCGCCTCTTCCAGAGCGCGGGCCAGTTTGAGTGGTGTCTGCCCGCCAAACTGGACAATCACTCCCTTGGGCTTTTCCAGCTCAACGATCGCCAGTACGTCTTCCAGTGTGACCGGTTCGAAATACAGACGATCTGAGGTGTCGTAATCGGTGGATACCGTTTCCGGATTACAGTTAACCATGATGGTTTCGTAACCGTCTTCGCGCATGGCGAGTACCGCATGCACGCAGCAGTAATCAAATTCGATGCCCTGACCAATCCTGTTAGGGCCACCACCGAGCACCAGAATCTTATCCCGGTCAGAGGGAGCAGCTTCGCACTCCTCTTCATAGGTGGAATACATATAGGCCGTCGCGGAAGCGAACTCAGCCGCGCAGGTGTCTACACGCTTGTACACGGGCTTGATGCCCAAGCCGTGACGATGGGCGCGCACTGCGTTTTCATCGGATGCCAACAGCACAGCCAGACGCTCGTCTGAGAACCCCTTGCGCTTGAGGCGGAACATTTGGTCAGCGGTAATTTCAGCCAGCTCGACACTCTTGAGCCCATTCTCGGTTTGAATGATGTCTTCAATTTGCACCAGGAACCAGGGATCAACGCCAGAGAGCTTATAGACTTCATCAACACTCATACCCGCCCTGAAAGCATCACCGATGTACCAGATGCGCTCTGCCGTCGGGTTGACCAATTCGGACAACAGCTCATCTCGCAGGTCTTCGTCGTCCACGTCAATCATGTGTTCGAACCCAGAGGAGCCGACCTCCAGCCCACGAATTGCCTTTTGCAGCGACTCCTGAAAAGTGCGGCCAATCGCCATCACTTCGCCCACTGACTTCATCTGTGTGGTCAAGCGGTTATCGGCACCCTTGAACTTCTCAAAAGCAAAGCGCGGAATTTTAGTGACCACGTAGTCGATCGCGGGTTCGAAGGACGCTGGCGTCGCTCCACCCGTAATATCGTTTTGCAGTTCGTCCAGGGTGTAACCAATGGCCAGCTTCGCCGCCACCTTGGCAATTGGGAAACCAGTGGCTTTGGATGCCAGCGCCGAAGAACGAGAGACCCGTGGGTTCATCTCGATAATGACCAAACGCCCTGTTTTCGGGCATTGGCCAAACTGCACATTCGAACCGCCCGTCTCCACACCGATCTCTCGCAGTACCGCCAGTGAGGCGTTACGCATGATCTGGTATTCCTTGTCGGTCAGGGTCTGGGCCGGTGCGACCGTGATCGAATCACCGGTATGCACGCCCATGGCGTCGAAGTTCTCAATCGCGCAGACGATAATGCAGTTGTCGTTCTTGTCACGAACAACCTCCATCTCGTATTCCTTCCAGCCGATCAGCGACTCATCAATTAGCAGCTCATTGGTGGGCGAAAGATCCAACCCGCGCATACAAATTTCTTCGAACTCGTCACGGTTGTAAGCGATACCACCGCCAGAGCCACCCATGGTGAATGAGGGACGGATAATGCAGGGAAAACCAATGCTATCGAGAACCTGTAAAGCCTCTTCCATGCTGTGGGCAAGGGAAGCTCGCGGGGTGTCAAGGCCGATACGCTTCATCGCCTTGTCGAACAACTGGCGGTCTTCTGCCATGTCGATCGCTTCTTTAGTCGCGCCAATCATCTCAACGCCGTGCTCGTCGAGCACACCGTGACGCGCAAGATCCAGCGCACAGTTCAGCGCGGTCTGGCCGCCCATGGTGGGCAACAGGGCATCGGGCTTCTCTTCTTCAATGATTCGGGCCACGGTGCCCCATTCGATGGGCTCGATGTATGTCGCGTCGGCCATCGTTGGGTCGGTCATGATAGTGGCGGGGTTTGAGTTCACCAAAATAACCCGGTAGCCCTCTTCGCGCAGGGCCTTACAAGCCTGCGCACCGGAATAATCGAACTCACAGGCCTGGCCAATCACGATCGGGCCTGCACCAAGGATCAGGATGCTCTGAATATCGGTTCTCTTAGGCATGCTTACTCCCCAGCGCGAGCTGCAATCAGCTCAATGAAATGGTCAAACAAGGGTGCCGCATCATGGGGCCCCGGACTGGCTTCAGGGTGACCCTGGAAGCTGAAGGCCGGTTTGTCCGTGCGGTGTATCCCCTGCAAGCTGCCGTCGAACAGTGACTTGTGGGTGACGCGCAGGTTATCGGGCAAACTGTCCTCGTCCGCCGCAAAGCCATGGTTCTGGCTGGTGATCAGCACGGTCCCATCGTCAAGATTCTGTACCGGGTGATTAGCACCGTGGTGACCGAACTTCATCTTCATTGTTTGTGCACCGGAGGCGAGCGCAAGCAGCTGATGGCCAAGGCAGATACCAAAGACCGGAATGTCTGTTTGCAGCAGTGCCTGAATCGCCTCGATGGCATAGGTGCAAGGCTCGGGGTCACCGGGGCCGTTTGAGAGAAAAACGCCGTCAGGATTCATTGCCAGTACGTCGGCAGCAGGTGTTTGAGCTGGCACTACAGTGAGGCGGCAGCCGCGATCGACCAACATCCGCAGGATGTTGCGCTTAACGCCGTAATCGTAGGCCACCACATGCCAGGGCAGCTCACTTTCTGGCTTGTCGTTGTGGCCTTTGTCCCACTCCCAGCTGCCTTCAGTCCAGCTGTAGGGCTCCGTTACCGTGACTTCTTTCGCCAGATCCATGCCCTTCAAACCGGCAAACGCTTTGGCCTGAGCCAATGCCTCCGCTTCATCGATGCTGTCTCCGGCCATCAGGCAACCGCTCTGGGCACCCTTCTCACGCAATATCCGTGTCAATCGACGGGTGTCTATATCGGCAATGCCCACAATATTGCGGCTACTCAGGTAGTCAGAAAGATCTTGCTGATTACGGTAATTGCTGGCCATGAGGGGTAGGTCACGAATAACGAGGCCTGCTGCCCAGATGTTACTGGACTCCTCGTCTTCGGCGTTGGTACCGGTATTACCAATGTGTGGATAGGTCAGGGTGACAATCTGACGGGCATAGGACGGATCGGTGAGAATTTCCTGATAACCGCTCATGGCGGTGTTAAATACCAATTCACCAACGGATGTGCCGCTGGCTCCGATTGCTAAGCCTTTGAAAACACTACCATCTTCAAGGACTAATATGGCGGAACTGGACAAGCAAAGCCTCCATCTTCAGGGGAATTCCAAAGCTTCATTACGCGTGATTCGCGCGCTCACAAAAGGGCGAGATGGAAATACGCATCTCGCCTTTTTACATAAATTCAACTCTGGTTTTCACAGGAACACACAGTGTCCGACGTTCACTTCGGACATGCGAAATCTGGCGGAGGATTTTAGGTGAACAGGCCGTATCTGTCCAGTCAGTTTGCACTGACGGGAGGAATCTCCATCACTCTACCCTCACCGCGAGCCCTGATATCGGCAGCAGCGGTCAGTTTGCCATCATCTGCCGAAATAGCATGAACTCTGCCCAGATTGCCCCAGCTGTTTTCCTCAACCGTGTAACCCAGCTTTTCAAGCCCTGCGCGGGTCGCAACCGGTATCTCTCGTTGGTCATGGCGAATGAGCAAGGCCTGAGGTAATTGATGATGAAAGCGCAATGCATTAACGGCCTCAGGCAGAGGCATATCGAAATCTTCCATATTGAGGATAACCTGAAATACCGTCGTAATAATCGTGCTGCCGCCGGAGGCACCGACCACCAGAGCGGGCTCTCCATCGCGTAGTAAGATAGTTGGCGACATGGAGGACAACATCCGTTTTCCTGGTGCAATTGAATTGCGGTCACTGCCCACCACACCGAATTTGTTAGGCACACCGACCTTGGCACTGAAATCATCCATTTGGTTGTTGAGCAAGTATCCCGCACCCTCCACCACAACGCCCGAGCCAAAGTCCCAATTGAGGGTAGTTGTGAGCGATACGGCGTTGCCCATTGAGTCAATGATCGAGAAATGAGTGGTTTCCGTCGATTCCAGCCCTGGAGACACAGCATCAACAGGGGAGATAGCGTCAGGGTTAACGTCGCTAGCTCGTCCTTTTAGATATTCGTCTTCTAAAAGAGCTGCCAGGGGCACTGCTACCTGATCAGGGTCTCCCAGGTATTCGGCCCGGTCTGCGTAAACCCGCTTTTCCATTTCGGCCATCAAATGCACATAGCGAGCTTCGTTATGCCAGAGTTCGTCAAAGTGCGGGTCTGAAAACTCGCGTAACTTGAGCAACTGCACGAGCGCAAAACCGCCCGAACTGGGCGGAGGGGCGGACAAAACCTCAAACTCTCGCCAGTTATCGCGCAAAGGCTCCCGCCAAACAGCCTCATAGGCAGCAAGGTCAGCCATGCTGATTTCGCCATCGCTGGCCTCCATTTGAGCAACCAACTGCCTGGCCGGAAGCCCGGAGTAAAAGGCATTGGGGTCTTCTGCTAACAGCTTCAGCGTTGCCGCGAGCTCAGCCTGTTTGAAAACTTCGCCATTTTTCATGCGGCCAAAGTAACGATGGAAATTCGTCTCGCCCGCGTCTTCCTCGATTTTCTCCACCGTCAATTCAAAAAGCTCCTGGGGCACCGCAAAACCTTCCGTGGCCAGCTCAATGGCCGGGGCCAGCAGGCGCTTCCAGGTTAATGACCCATATCGAGAATGCGCTTCTTGCATACCCCGCACGGTTCCCGGCACTCCCGAAGCCTTGCCACCGACTATCGACATGCGCTGCTGAAAATTACCCCCCTCATCAAGAAACATATCCCGATGGGCTTGAGCCGGAGCACGCTCGCGAAAATCCAGGAATACGGCTTCATTGTCGAGGTAAGCAGTCATGAAACCCCCGCCACCGATATTGCCCGCTTCAGGAAGAGTAACTGCGAGCACAAACGTTGCAGCTACAGCCGCATCCACAGCGTTACCGCCTTCCATCAACACAGCCTGCGCAGCATCCGCAGACCAGCGATCAGGCATCGCCACCGCCGCTGTATCGGCGACACTTCTGGCGGAAAAAACAAAAACAGTGATAAAAAACAGTGCGCGCATTAACATCTTTGACAACTCTAACGGGGTGACGGGCCAATAATGCCCACTACCCACTAAAAAGGGAAATTCGATGGCATACACTACTGGTAAGTGTGCGGTAATCACCGGGGCAGGCTCAGGCATAGGCAGGGCATTGGCCCTACAGCTCAATGATGAAGGCTGCGAACTGTATCTATCGGATATCAATCCAGAGACGCTCGCAGAAACCGCCAAGCTGCTCCGGCAACAAGAAGTATTCTGTGACCAACAGACACTGGATGTGGCCGATCATGATGCGGTAAACGCCTGGGCGGATCGGGTGGCTGCTTCCCGAGATCGAATTGATATTCTCATTAATAACGCTGGCGTTGGATTAACCGGGCCTGCGGATGAAAACCCCTATGAGGACATTCAATGGCTGATGGGGATAAATTTCTGGGGTGTCGTTCATGGCACCAGGGCCTTTCTTCCATTGCTGCGCAAATCGCCTTCTGGCCACCTGGTGAACTTGTCGTCCATGTTCGGCATGGTCGGTGTACCTACACAGTCCGCGTATAATGCTTCAAAGTTTGCCGTAAGAGGCTACAGCGACTCTATTCGCATCGAACTCCAGGACACCAACATTCACGTCTGTTGTGTTCACCCTGGGGGTATAAAAACCAACATCGCCCGGGTGAGTCGCGGTGGAGAGGGTTCGCCTCAGGAAAAGGACGAAAAATTCCAGCAAATGGCGATTACCACCGCCGAGTCGGCTGCCGCGCAAATTATAAAAGCCATTGGGAAGCGCAAGAAACGACTGCTTCTGGGCATCGATTCAAAACTAGTCACCTTTGCCAGTTGGCTCGCCCCGGTCAGCTATCCCCGACTGTTGGGTTTATTCATTAAGGTAGATTTGTGATTCGTCGCTTACTGAGCGGGAGATTCACCGCAGGTTCGAACATGCAACCGCTCCTATTTCTACTCGCTTTTATCATCGCTGAAAACAGCTGGAGTCAGGCAGTGGCTATAGAACCCGGCGTTTCCGCCAATCTCGCCGAACACCGCGCGAAAAACCTCAAGAACATTCACTATCAACTCTCTCTAGACATTGCCGAGGACAAAACAGCTCCCATATCGGGTCGAGTCGTTATCGACTTCAATCTTGTCGATAATCAACAGCCTTTACAGCTGGACTTTAAGGAAACGCCAAACCACGTTCATGCTGTTAACGGTGCTAAAGGAAGCATCGATTACAAATTTAGAGATGAGCATCTGATTATTCCACCGGATGCGCTCGCAAAGGGACGCAATAGGCTGGAGATAAAATTCACCGCCGGCGAAAGCTCCCTGAATCGAAACCCGGACTATCTGTACAGCCTTTTCGTCCCTGATCGGGCACGCACCGCGTTCCCACTGTTTGATCAACCAGATCTGAAAGCTCGCTACCAACTATCTCTGCAGGTGCCCGCAGAGTGGGAGGCAATTTCTAATGCGCCACTGAAAGAAAAAGAAATCAACGAGCGCGGAGCCCTGTACATTTTTGAGACCAGCGACTTAACCAGCTCATACCTTTTTTCGTTTGTCGCCGGAAAGTTCCAGAAAGTCTCTAGAGAGATTAACGGCCGCCACATTAGTCTTCTGCACCGAGAGACTGACAATAAAAAAGTCTCACGCAACCTCGATGCCATATTCAAATTGCACAATGACGCGATCGTTTGGATGGAGGACTACACCGGCATCCCCTACCCCTTTGCAAAGTTCGACTTTGCGCTCATTCCAAGCTTTCAGTATGGCGGCATGGAGCACCCGGGTGCGATCCAGTACCGAGCTTCCTCACTGCTGCTGGATGAGTCCCCCACCCAGTCACAGCTACTTAACAGAGCGGGGCTGATAGCTCATGAAACAGCTCACATGTGGTTTGGCAACCTGGTGACCATGAAGTGGTTCAATGATGTGTGGACCAAGGAAGTGTTCGCCAATTTTATGGCGGCGAAAATTATTAACCCCCAGTTCCCCGATGTTCAGCACGACCTCAACTTTTTGATGCGACACTATCCTGGCGCTTACTCTGTCGATCGAAGCAACGGCAGCAACCCCATTCGCCAGAATCTGGTTAACCTTAATCAGGCCGGCCAAATGTATGGGCCCATCATCTACCTTAAAGCACCCATCATGATGCGACAGCTTGAGTTAACGGTAGGTGAGCAGACGTTTCGCACAGGCTTGCAGCAATACCTCAAAGACTTCGCCTTTGCCAATGCGACCTGGCCTGACCTAATCGCCATTCTGGACTCACGTTCAACAACAGACTTAGAAACCTGGAGTAAAGTTTGGGTGAATACCGCTGGCAGGCCTAGTTTCCGCACGACTATTAGCGACAAAGAACAAACCGAACTCATTCAACAAGACTCTGAGGGACTGGGACGTATTTGGCCCCAGCAATTTTCTGCGACATTCGCTTCTGGCCAAAAAATCATCACCAGCAACACTGTCCAGACTCCGATTCCTGACCAGCCACTGCAACTAAACTCCGACGGACTTGGCTATGGCTTATTCCCCGTTGAGGGTCAGCGACTGAAAAATCAAAACGAACTCGATGAATTGGAGAGAGGCGCTCTGCTCATCGATGCATGGGAAAACTTTCTCACCAAGGATGACCTTGCCGCGAATCAGTACCTAAAGATATTGCTCGCCAGAATTACAGTGGAAGAAAATGCACTCATCCTGGAGCAGGCACTTTCCCAGCTTTATCGGCTCCACGCGAGTTTTCTGAATGCCGCAGAAAGAGCGTATGTGCAGGAATCGATGGAAGACTTGCTACGAGAAAAACTTGAAAGTGCCGAAGATCCTGGAATGTCCCGATTGTTTTTCAATGCACTTCGCGAGATAACCATGACAACTGAAGGTCTGACTTACCTCCAAAAGCTGTGGTCGGGCGAAAAGATTCTGGAGACAGTACCGCTTTCAGAAACAGACAGTATTCAATTGGCTGAGATACTCGCTTTACGTCAACCTCAGGATTCGAAGGAAATTCTGGCCAGCCAGCGTGAGCAGATAGAAAATCCCGATCTGCTTAGACGCTTCGACTATGTCGCGCCAACTCTGTCAATGGACACTAAGGTTCGCGATGATTTTTTCCAAAGCCTCGCAGCCCCAGAGAACAGAGCAACCGAACGCTGGGCCCTGGATGCGCTTGGATACTTGCATCATCCTGCTCGCGTAGACCAGTCAGAGAAATACATTTTGCCAGGCCTTGAGCTACTGGAAGAGGTACAGGTGACAGGGGATATCTTTTTCCCCAGTGGCTGGCTTAACGCTACGCTTCGAAATCAACGATCACCAACTGCAGTGGAGGTCGTACATGATTTTTTAAGACAACGGCCTGACTACAATCCACAGCTTCGTATGAAAATTCTGCAGGCGGTTGATATGGCGGAACGGGCAAGCCGGAGTGTTAACAAGGATTCTGCCGCGAACTAATTGCCAGGCCGACCTATTTATCAGCAACCACGATTTTCTCCAGCGCCTGGCGAATCCCTTGAGGAATAGGTACCGCTTTGTCGGTCGCTTTCTCTACAAACACATGCACGAAATGCCCGTGAGCGGCCGCAACAGCGTCGCCCTTGCGAAATATCGCGATACCGTACTGCACCGAGCTATTTCCCAATCGGTCCACACGCACACCTGCTTCCAAATCATCCGGGTAAGCTAACGGCGCATGGTAAGAACAGCCTGAACTGACCACATAACCCACCACCGAACTATCGCTGATATCCAGGCCCCCGTGTTCAATCAAGTAACAGTTTGCAGCGGTATCAAAGTAAGAGTAATAGGCGACATTATTGATATGACCGTACACATCGTTGTCTGCCCAGCGTGTAGAAATGGGATAAAACACTGGATAATCATCCCGGGACGGCGCTAACACTTTACTCATTTTAGCTCCCCATAAGCCGCCCGATATATTCCCAGCGCATCGGCGTAGTTCACGTCCCTGGGGTTATTCACCAGTAACCGTTGCTGTTCCATCGCGTCTTGCGCCAACGTTTCCAAACCCGCAGCAGAAACGCCTGCCGCTGACAGCGTTGCTGGCAACTTGAGATCATCGATCAACTGTCGCAGCGCGGCAATCAATGCAGTTGCTCTCGCCTCCTCTCCTTCAATTTTTATCCCTGGCACCACCAACTCAGCCAGTTCCGCATAGGCCCCTGCGGCCGCTGACAGATTGAAATCCATCACCGCGGGCAAAACCAGCGAATTACTCAGTCCATGGGGAATGTGATATCGCCCCCCTAGTGGGTAGGCCAAGGCATGGACAGCCGCTACCGGCGCATTAGCAAATGCCTGCCCCGCCAGACACGCGCCTAGAAGCATGGCCTCTCGTGCTTCTACATCACTACCATCTTGCACAGCCGTACGAATATTCTTCGCTAACAATTCCAGGGCCTTTCGCGCCAGGTTGTCTGAGATGGGGTTCTTCTGATGTCTGGAGGTGTAGGCTTCTATCGCGTGTACCATGGCATCCACGCCGGTCATCGCGGTGATTATCGCCGGTAAACCAAGCGTCAACTGGGCATCCAGCACTGCTATGTCGGGCAAGAGCACCGGCGAAGAAACGCCGGCTTTGGTTGTTTCACCGGTGGTAATAACTGCCACCGGGGTGACTTCAGAGCCGGTACCCGCGGTGGTAGGAACCAGAATGAGTGGCAGACGCGCACCCTTTACCTGCCCAACGCCATAAAGCTCAGATAAGGCCTGGCCTCCTCCCAGTAGCGTTGCCGCGACCTTGGCTACATCCATGGAGCTTCCGCCACCGACAGCGATAACCCCATCTGCACCCTCTACTCGACCCAACTCAGCCGCGGCCAGCACCGTGGCCTCCGGGGGGTCTTCGCGTACCTGATCAAAAATCACGGGGACCAAGCCATCTGCAGTCAATGATTTGATGATCGGTTGCACCAGGCCAATTTCTACCAGCCCGGGGTCAGTAATAAACAACGGTTTCTTTACGGCCAAACGCCGCGACTGTTCCGCCAGTTCCAGCGCACTACCATAGCCGCTAATTATCTTACCGACGGTATTAAACTCGAATCCCTGCATCATCTCCCCTATGTCCCAGTTATGCACGCCTGAAACTAGTCCATGACCATTGGGCTTGCAAGCATTTTGCTGCCAACGCTCGCGCTGCTATGCTAGCCGAATCATAAGATGCTTAAGAAAAAAGTGATGGATACAACAAGTCCCAGGGGCATGGTGCGTCATCTAGCGAACCGATACGCTGGCCTTGCCGGCGATCCACCGGCGCTCGCAGAGCGGGTTCCCGTCACCCACTACACCGATCCTTCGCGATTCGCGCTGGAAAGAGAAAAGTTGTTCCTACAACGTCCACTGGTGCTGGGCCACGAGTCCCAAATATCGCAGCCTGGGGACGCCCTTGTACAGGACTGGCTTGGCCTGCCGCTAATCACCGTTCGTGATCAAGACGGCAATATCAATACATTCATGAACGTGTGTCGACACCGGGGGATGCGCCTTATTCAGGAGCAAGGTCAGGCTTGCCTGCGCTCTTTTGTTTGCCCCTATCATCAGTGGACCTACGGCTTGGACGGGGCCCTGCGTCATATTCCGAGACCAGAGAGCTTTCTGGGCCTTGATACCGAGGACCTGGGGCTGGTTGAGGTTCCCACAGCGGTACGCGGCGGGCTTATTTGGCTACAACCCACGCCGGGAGGGAGCATGGATATCGATTCCCACCTTGCTGGGCTGGATGAAGATCTGGACTTTTTCGGTCTCGCTGATTTTCAGTACTGTGAACACAGCGTGCGCGAGGTACCGGCAAACTGGAAATTGATTCAGGACGCATTTCTGGATGGCTATCATGTCACACGTCTGCATAAGAACACCGTAGGGCCCTTTTTTCCCGACGCTTTGGCGGAGTCTGCTTTTGTTGGTGATCACATGCGTAACTGTGTCGCCCGCAATGAAATCGCCGAGGCAGTAGACACTGAAATTTCATCGCCGGACGAAATACGAAAAGTGGCGACTTTTTCCTACACCACTTTCCCCAACTCAGTGATTGTGTTTCAGCCCGACTACACTAGTCTGATTTGCCTGTTCCCTGAATCGGCAGACAGCACAGTTTTTGTACACACCATGCTCACTCCGCACCCCCCTGCCAATGATGAAGAGAGGGATCACTTTCAACGTTCATTCAAGCTAATCGATGAGGGGGTGTTTGCCGCCGAGGACCTCTTTGCAGCAACCGGCGCCCAGAAAGGTATGTCGTCAGGCACCAATGACTACCTGATATTTGGTGGGCTGGAAGAAGCGGCTGCCCGCTTCCACCAGCTGATTGAGAAAAGACTCCGCTAATCAGCCGTCTCTGAACGTGGCGTTCACGTTGGACGCAGCTTCAGCCATATAGGGCTTAAGTTCATTGCGACCCACCACCATTCGGTGCACCTCATCGGGACCATCGGCCAGCCGCAGCGTCCGCTGCGCCATATACATACCCGCCAGTGGCGTATCCTGGGAAATACCCAGCGCGCCGAACATCTGAATCGCCTGATCGACAATGCGGATCGACATATTGGGGACGGCGGTTTTGATCATGGAGATCCAAACTCGCGCTTCTTTAGGGTCTACATTGTCCATCATCCAGGCCGTCTTCAGGGTGAGCAGTCTCGCCTGTTCAATGTCCATTCGCGCGTTGGCAATAATGTCGATATTGCCTCCCAGGCGCGCCAAGTGCTTACCAAATGCCTGGCGTGAAACAGAGCGCTGACACAACAGCTCAAGCGCCTTCTCTGCAGCACCAATAGCGCGCATGCAGTGGTGGATACGCCCTGGGCCCAGACGCCCCTGCGATATTTCAAAGCCGCGACCGGGGCCCAGGATGATATTGTCCTTGGGCACTCGAACGTTATCGAACTTCTGATGCATGTGACCGTGGGGTGCATCGTCCATGGCAAACACATGCATGGGACGGAGGTTGGAGAACCCGGGGGCGTCAGTCGGCACCAATATTTGCGATTGCTGCACGTGCTTGGCTGCGGTGGGATCTGTTTTAACCATGACAATCATAATTTTACAGCGAGGATCGCCAGCACCAGACACGTAGTGCTTCTCGCCATTAATCACCCACTCGTCACCATCAAGTACGGCCTCGGTGCAGATATTTGTCGCATCGGACGAGGCCACACCTGGCTCCGTCATGGCATAGGCAGAGCGGATCTCACCATTCATCAATGGCTCTAGCCACTGCTTCTTCTGTGCTTCAGTGCCGTACTTATGCAGCACTTCCATATTTCCAGTGTCGGGCGCCGAACAATTGAACGCTTCAGCTGCCAGGTGCGACTTGCCCATTTCCTCAGCGAGATAGGCGTATTCAATGGTGTTGAGCCCTGAGCCGCTATCTCCATCGGTCAGAAAGAAGTTCCACAGGCCACGGGCTCGTGATTTCTCCTTGATACTCGACATAATCTCCGTTTGACGCTCGGTGAAGTCCCAGCGGTCGCCCACGTCGATTTCCTGAATAAACTCATGCTCTATCGGCAGTACTTCGTTATCAATGAAGTCTTTAACTTCAGCCAACAGCGGCGCCACACGATCACTGATTCCCAGATCCATAGTTCTACCTTTGTACATTTTGAAGGGAGATGAAGTGTAGCAGCTACCAAAGCTGATAGATGTCATGCAGGCGACAAATTTCCCTCATTGGCCTCACTTCAGAAAAACAAAAGCCGGGCAATGCCCGGCCTTTGCTGTGCGGTATAGAAACCTAGAAGTTCAATCGAGCATCAAATCCATAGGTGGCAGGAGCACCAAAGTACGATGCCGTCCAGAAACCAAAGGGAATGGTGTGCTGGCGGTATTCTTCATCGGTAATGTTTTTACCCCAGAGGCCAAACTGCATGCTCATATCAGAACCAACTTTAACTTCGCTCAGAATCAGGCTGGCGTTGATCGTTTCAAAGTCGTCGATCTGGCTAGTGGCATTCTGCGTTGGTTCAATATAGGGAACGTATTCATCGTTATAGTTCCAGTCGACGTGAAAATCTAGGCTACCCCAGCTGCAATTACAAACAACCCAATCTAGGGCAACGTTGGCAGTATTTTCGGGCGCAAACGGCAAATCCTTGAAGTCCTTTAAATCAACGCCGTTCTCTATAAACTCATTGTATTCGCCATCAAGATAGCCGTAATTAACTGAAAAACGCAGGGCGTCTACAACCTGCCAAATGAACTCGACCTCAACTCCCTGAAAAGTAGCCTCACCAGCATTTTCAACATTAGAAGCGGCGCCACCGGAACCCTCCAGGAACACCGAGACCTGCATATCTTCTATATCGTTCTGGAAGGCGGCAATATTTAGTTGAATATGATCATCCGCCAATCGTGACTTCATACCAAGCTCATAGGACATAACGGTCTCCTCGTCGTAGCCCTGATGGAAAGCGTCACTCGTAGGCGCCTCACCATTAAACCCACCGGACTTCCAACCTTGGGCAAAACGCGCGTAGAAGTTGATATCGTCATTCAGATCCCATGCAGCGGCGAACGTCCCGGAAGTGTTGTCCCAGGTATCTGAGTCTTCTTCAGAAAATGCCCCGACGCCACCGGAGGAACTATTGGGACGGTCAATATACTGGGAACGCTCCTCTTCTGTATAGCGCATGCCAAGTGTCAGAGTCAGCTGTTGCACAGAAGCAGGCGACCAGTCGGCCTGCCCGTAAAAAGCCAGGGAATCGTTATCAAGCCCATAGGTGTTATTGTCCGTAGGGGACCCGAACAAGCCAAAGAAAGTAATCGGGTTAACAACATCCGCTTCCTCGTCGAAGTAGTAAACACCCATCACATAATTGATCGTGTCCGTTGTACCCAGCAGCTGCAGCTCCTGACTGGTCTGCTCATAGGCAATATCACGAGACGAATGGAACACATCCATATTGGTACCATCGATATCGATAAAGTCGCCGTAATCGAGTTCACGATATGAGGTGATTGATTTAAGGGCCACATCTCCCATAAAGCCCCACGTGCCTGCATCCCAGTCGAGGGTCAGCGCATGGCCGTCGGTCTCAGACACTTCATACTGCGCAAAGTCATTGCTGATACTGGAGGCGTTTTTATCCTCGGACACTTGATAGAGACTCATAAGGTCACCCAGGAAGCCGAGACCCTGAACGTCGAACAGAAACTGATTTACATCGGTCAACTGGGCCTTGGAAGGCTCCTGGTCACGCTCACTGGAGTCATAGGAATAGCGTGCCCGGAAGCTGTCAGTAATATCCCACAAGGCGTCTATTCGCCAAACCTCACTATCAAGATTATTGAATTCATCGCTTGATGTAGGGTTTACAAAAGGATTACTACCGCCCGCGGGATCGCTATCAACGTTGTCGTAAAATCCATCCCGCTCGGCTTTGGCGTAAGCCAGAGATGCCCGGAAGCCTCCCATAGAGCCTGTATCCAGGCGCAGCTTTGCCTGCTGGTAACCCTCGTTACCCACGGATAGGTCTACCCGGCCACCAAAATCCTCTGCCGGCAAGCGCGTGATCAAATTGATGGCGCCACCCACTGTGTTCTTGCCATATAGCGTGCCCTGAGGACCGCGTAACACCTCAACACGTTCTAGCTCAGCTATTTCAAATATTCCACCCAGATTCTTACCAAGGAACACGCCATCCAGGTACATACCAACGGTGGGTTCCCAAGTAACCGCAGGATTAATCGTAACCGCACCGCGGATCGAAATTGTTGCCCCACTGGTACCGCCGGGTGATTCCACAATTTGCAGGTTAGGGACGAAGGAGGCCAGATCCTTAATATTGGCGATGCCCTGAGCGTCAATGGCCGAGGTGTCGAAAGCGGTCACTGAAATTGGCGTATCTTGCAGTGACTGCTCGCGCTTCTGGGCGGTGACAATCACCTCTTCAAGCTGCGCCATGACGTTACTGGTAGCGAGTCCCGAAGCGAGCAGTACGGCTGCGGGTAACAACTTGCGGTTGCGGCGTGTAAACATGTGTGAACTCCCGGGTTTTTAAAATAATGATGTGTGCGGGCTCTTCCCTGCGTCCCAATATACGAAATTCCCTTGTCTATTGTGTGTGAATTATTAACAGACTGTTCCGCATGGTGATTGTTATTTTCAATAAAAACAGATAGTTACAAATAGTACGGACACTAACATCTGCCAAGAGAGCTTCTGGTCAGCCTATTTGAACCGACCTACCTGACGCACCACAAGGTGCGACATCATGACTCAGGCCATCTACAACCCGCATCTATATACTGCTGCGGCTTATTTCAGCCTACTAATCGGAACTTCGATGCACCGCACCGCACTTTATCTTGGCCTCACTATTACCCTTAGCTCATTGAATACACACGCTGACCACATCGAAGAGTTAGTGGTCAACGCAAGCCACGATACGCGAACGATAGACATTACCGACGCTCTGGTGGTCTCAGCAGATGTGGCCCAACTACTGAAGCGGGCGCCAGGCGCCAACGTCAACAGCAATGGCCCTATCTCTGGTATTCCGCAATACAGGGGCATGTATGGGCCGCGTATTGCCACCTCATTGGATGGCACCCAGTTAGCGCCTTCTGGTCCGAACTGGATGGACCCTCCTCTTTCCTATGCCCGTAACGGAGAACTGGAGTCGCTTGAGGTGTATCGCGGTATTGCGCCGGTTAGCGTCGCCCAGGAATCTATTGGAGGGGCCATTGACGCTCGCACTCATCGAGGCGACTTCACAACAAGCAACGACTTCGCCCTCAGCGGCAGGCTAATGGGCAGCCTGCAATCAGTAAACGACGGTACCCAGCTAAGTGGCGCTGCCTACGCCGCCAACAATATGCACAAATTCAAGCTCTCCGGAGTCGTTGAATCGGGTGACGACGCCCAGTTTCCCAGCGGGGACATCACTCCAACGGAGTACGAGCGGCAACGTTATGATGTTGGCTATGGCCTAAAAATGGGCGAGCACAGCCTGCAACTGGATTACGGTTACAACGACACGGGAGAGTCGGGCACACCGGCGCTACCCATGGATATCGAGAATTTTGGCGGTGACCTTTACGACCTGAGCTATCGATTTGAACGCTCGGACCAACTGGAAGTTTCAGCCACCCTTTTCGCCTCTGAGTTGGACCATAGCATGACCAACTATCACCTTCGCAGTGCTCCCACAGACGAGAGTCGCTGGCGCAGAAATCAGGCTGATAGCGACAACAATGGCTTTAGGCTGATCAGTACAATGTTCGATTCGCAGGGCAACTGGAACTTTGGTTTCGACGGATTCAGCGCAACCCATAACTCAGATATCGATAACCCCAACAATCCGATGTTCTTCGTTGTGAACTTCAACGAGGCCGAACGGGACGTGCTTGGTGTGTTTCTGGAGCGAGAGCACGACTTTAACCAGCAATGGAGTGGCGAGTTTGGGCTGCGTTACAACCAGGTAAAAACGGATGCCGACGAAGTCGATGGCACACCGGCCAATATGATGCCACCGGCGGCGCTTCTTCGAGACGCGTTTAATAATGCCGATCGGGAACAAACTGATTACAACTTCGACCTGGTGACCAAGGCTTCCTACAAAGCGTCACCCAGTACTAGCTGGTACGCAGGCTTCGCCCAGAAAAACCGCGCACCTAGTTACCAGGAGCGCTACCTTTGGCTGCCTCTGGAAGCTACCGCGGGGCTCGCCGATGGCAATACCTATACTGGCAACATTGAGCTGAAGACCGAAACAGCACGTCAGCTGGAATTTGGTCTGGACTTCAGCAACAGTGCTTTCACGCTGGCCCCGCGATTCTTCTACAACAACGTGAGTGATTATATTCAGGGCACACCCAGTGAGGTCGCTCCCGCGGTAATGATGGTGCGAATGATGAATTCGATGAACGGCACCAACAATTCTGATCCACTGCAATTTAATAATGTGGATGCAACGCTGTATGGCTTTGATATGGATTGGTCGTGGCAAATTGCTCGCAGCTGGTCAGTTTCGGGCATCGTCAATTATGTACGCGGCAAGCGTGACGATATCGAAGATGAACTCTATCGCATCGCACCAGCCAATACTTCCATAAGGCTCGACTATGTTGGTAACAACTGGAGCGCAGGTATCGAGAGCGTTCTGTACAGCGCACAAAATCAGGTCAGCGAAACCAACCGTGAGCTAGAAACCGCGGGTTACGGACTGTTAAATCTGGACATGACCTGGCAGGCAACCGAACAACTGCAACTGGCAGCTGGGGTAAGTAACTTGCTGGACAAGGAGTACCGTGACCACATGGCAGGTTACAACCGGGCACAAAACCCGGACATCGCACTACGAGACAGACTGCCCGGAACCGGAACCAATGTGTTCGCGCGGCTGAGCTACGACTTCTGATCGGGGACTAGAATTCCTGACGGCATTCAATACCAATCACAGAAAGCGGGTCGGGATGAATAATCACTTCGGCACCGGGGTAGGCGCGGACAACGTCAGTTTCAACCTCGTCGGCAATGCGATGGGCCTCCAAGAGGCTAAGATCATCATCAAGTTCAACGTGCATCTGTACAAAGACAGCCGTGCCTGAACGCCGGGTGCGCAGATCGTGAACACCCCTCACTTCCGGATGCGCAAGCACAGAGCGCTCGATTACCTCACGATCTTCATCTGGCAGCTCTCGGTCCATCAGGTGGTCAAACGCGTGACTGATAATCTCCCAGGCACTGTAGAGAATGTAAAACGCGATCAGCAGAGCAAAAATTGCGTCGAACCCAGGCCAACCCCAGAACGAAAGCACCAGAGCCAATAACACACTGGCATTGACCAACAAGTCGGTACGGTAGTGCAAAGCATCAGCCCGGATGGCCGTGGAATCAGTGCGAGCGATGACATGACGCTGAAATGACAGCAATAGCAGGGTCATCACAATGGAAAACGCCATGACCCACATTCCAATGTGAAAGGACTCGATGACCACCGGGACCAGTATTCTCTGTATCGACTCATACATGAGGAAAAAAGAAGAGCCGGTAATCAATGCCGCTTGCCCCAGTCCCGCCAAGGCCTCGGCCTTGCCGTGCCCGAAGCGATGCTCGTTATCAGCCGGAGACAGGGCGTGACGCACGGCCAACAAGTTAACCAACGATGCCAGCGCGTCCAGACCAGAGTCGACTAGCGTGGCGAGTAAGCTCACTGAACCCGATAGCTGCCAGGCCACCAACTTCGCAGCGATGAGAACCAGCGCCACGGAAACCGAGGCATAGGTGGCCAATCGCATCAGGCGCGCTGACTCTTGCGGCCCAGCTCGGTGGGAAACTTTTGACTCGCTCATGGCTTAGAGTACTGCGCTCAGTCAAGCATCCATTTGTGAGGCCGGGCGGATGAATAAACCCTCAGCACTGGCGGTTACCTCACCATCGACCCTCATTTCACCGCGACTAAATTGCTTTCGGCCACTGTTTTTTTCAGTGACTGACCATAATTCAATCGGACGATCCAGAGGCGTGTGCCGGTGGTATTTTATCGTCAATGTGCCGGTAAAGCCCGCTGAACCCGAGATGACATTGGCCATGGACAGCAGCTCATCAAACACCGCAGCAATAATGCCGCCATGAACGCAGTCCGGCGGGCCGGCGTAGGTGGGGGAAAATACCGCCTCTCCCCTTACCTCATTACCGTCTCGCCACATTTTTATGGGGGGTGCTATCGGGTTTCGGGTTCCAGTAACAGGGCTATAGGGCATACAGCGAGTGAGGTCATCGTCCATCCAACCCACGCCGGGTGTGTCGCTTGCAATCGAGATCGTGGACCAACCCTCTCCCTGCCGAAGATAAGGTGCCAGCGACGCCATCGCAGCTTGAATGTGCCCTGTCGCTTCAGTTAAGACATCATCGGGAGCATGGCTACAGCGAAGCAGGTGAATTAACTCTCCCGCCTCGTCGTTAATCGCTTCGACTAACTCTTTATCGTTTTTTTCAGTGTCCTGATGAAATGTCATAGTGCCCTGCTCCCAACTTGGCCCTCAGAGTGACCGAGGGCAAGCCATGCCGCAATGACCCCTCTAAATTTTTGGCCCACCAGTCCAACATGGCAACCCGGCACTAGCGTCGGGCGACCCCCAACTCACCCAATGTTGTGGCCATATCCTCTGCAGAAGTCTTGGGGTTGACGTTGTCATCAATCTTGAGGATGGTGCCGTCCTTGCCAATGTAGAACGTATGGCGCTTGGCAAATCCCATCAAGTGCAATACACCAAAGGCCTTGGCCGCCTCCTTGGTGGGATCACTCAGTAACGGGAAGTCTGCCCCGGTCTCTTGGGCAAACCCAATGTTGTCCTCCAGCGGGTCTACACTGGCCATAAAATAGCTGACATCATATTCGCGGATAAGGTGCCCATTTTCAGCCAATGACTTGCACTCAACGGTACAGCCGCTCGTATAGGCTTTGGGGAACCAGGCGATGACCACCACCTGTTTACCGGCATAGTCCGACAATGTGTAGGTCTTGCCGTCCGAAGCCTGCAAGGAAAAGTCCGGGGCGGAATCGCCAGGGCCGACGGATTGTGCGTGCGATAACGAACCGACCGTCAAACCGAGCATGAATAGAAAAATTCGAGTGACAGACATTGGGCATGTCCTCCTGCGAAGTGGTGTATCAACAGACAAAACAGGGAGCAGCACGCTCCCTGATCAAACTAGCTCTTAGCGCTTTTTGCGCTCAGGATAGGAATAGGCGCTGGCAAGGCCTCGGGTTGTGCGTCCAATAAAGGCTCAGCCGAGGAGTGGACAAACTTCAGCGCCTGCACAGGTATCTCGCCAAGGAATACCGGAGTTGTCGAGGGCCTCTCATACGCCCGACCGCGGATAGACTCATACTGAACGTCCATTTCAGCAATCAGCGCTGCTCGCACCTCTCTCGCTTCGCCGCCAGTGGTCACTCCACCGTGAAATTGATGGAACGTGCCTTCGCCAAGCAACAACACATGCAAGACGCCAGTGTACTGGAGAACTCGGCTGTACAAGTCGAGATTAACCAAGCCACCGCCTCGAAGATTAAAACGGGTATCGAGACCGCCAAGGGAAGCCCAGATAGCCCTGGGAATACTAATACAGTTACTTTCGCTACCCGGCCGGAAGAAACCTTCGTCACAGGACCCACTGAAGCAGGCAATATCAAAAAGGCGATATCCGTCGTTTTTCCAATCGACAGAGCTGATCAGTGCTTGATCCTGCTCCGTGCCATAACCATCATCTACCGCTTCCTGCTGGACCTGCTCACCTACGTGGTAGCCAGGGACCGTAACGACCGCCCGCTCGTCCAAACGATGGCCGCGAATAATATTCTTAACCAAGCCCGGTGTGACCATTCTCGCGCCATCTATCATAACGCACACATACTGGCCCAGGCTGATGCCTACGCCGTGGTTAATGGCATGTACGGGTGTAGGCTCACGCTCTGCACGCAAATGGTAGCTAAAATTCTTGGGGAGGTTGGAGACAAAACTAGCATCTAAGTTGTTGCTGGATTCGTTCTCTACGACGATCACTTCGTAATCAGATGCGCTAACACCCCGTTGATAATCGGCGCTTAATGAATGGAGGGTATTTTCCGCCTGTCGCGGCATGTCGTAAACGATCACGACGATACTCACGATGGGGCCGGAATCGACGATGCCGCCGAGAGACGTGGTATCTCTGGAAGTTATCAGCTTTCGTATTTGCGTTAGCATTCGAATGTCAGCTCAAACTACGGGGCCTTCAACTCAATTGAAGACCTACGGATTTTCCGACGACATTCCTTTGGACTATCGGTCCCACAATGATTTCAACCCAAAGAAGCTCACGCTAGTCCAATCACCCTGCAACCAACGCCACCTCCATGGGCGTTAGAAAAAGGCTAAGTTTGCTCGGAAGTCCGCTCCCTCGCCCCTGATCTTGCTATCACGGGGCAAATAGTGCGTCATCTCGCCAGGATACTAACTCTTTATACCCAATTGTTGATGGGCATTGCTCTTATAATTTCAACCACTTCTACTCCCATTATATCCAGTGAGGGCACTTTGCGCCAATGCGCTAACTGAGCGTGTAAAGACACTCAAATCTGGCATACAGCTATCACCGGTTAGACCGGATCATCAGGCCAGAGCGGCTTACCCTGATGCGCCAGCCGCTTCGAGCGCTTTTCGGAAAACTCCAGTGATTGTTGCAGAAAACCAACCGCCTGCGGTGGTACTTTACCAATCAACTCTGGGTCTCGTCGTAAGCTGTGAAAGCCATCGGGCCAGTAGCTATGCAACTGTATACGATGCCTCTCAATTTCAGCCTCGCGCTCCTCATAGGATGAGGTCGTCACACCTCCATGGTATTGATGAAAGGAGCCCTCACCAGGCGTCACGAAAAGGCGAGTATCCGGCAGCATACCCAGACTACGGTACATATGGAGATTAATGCTGCCGCCTCCGGGCAACTGAAAGTCGGTATTGGCGTAACCTATTGCCGCAAAATTTTCAGCGGAGGCGAAAATACAGTTACATTCCATGATGGGCTGCAAGTAGCCACGCCGATTGGCTCCACTGAAAGTCGAAATACGAAACAGCTCGTAGCCGTCTTTCTGCCAGTTCACTGAAGCCAGTAACTGCTGTTCGCGCGCCAGTGGGTCATCGACCTCGTCCGCCATGTGCTGCTCATCATTTCCAAGGTGATAACCGGGCACCGCCACAATGGCTCCGGGGGTGATCGAGTTCGCCATTAAAGCGCTGCGAATAATCCCGGGACTGACCATTCTTGCACCATCTATCATCAAACAAATCAGCGGTGCACGGCTCAAAGTAAATGCCTCGTTTACTGCATAAACCGGAGTAGCGGCAGTTTCCTCACGCAACACATAGCGAAAGTTCGATGGCAGGTTCTGCACAACGGAATCTGGAAGATTGGCGACGGAGTTGTTCTCCATCACAATCACCTCATAATCATCTTCTTCGACTCCACTCTGGTAGTCCGCATATAGCGACCGCAAGGTGTTTTCCAATTGTCCCGCCATTTTATAGCCGATAACGATGACGGTAACTTTGGGTGTGGAGGCCAGGTTCATGGGAGCTCAATAGAAGAAACGTGAGAGGCGAAACAGTACCAATTATTAAGCCGGGATGATACATTGTCCCCGCTATTTTGTAGGCATCAAAGGGCCAGATTACCTCCGTGGACATCAGCAGCGACATCATCGAAATAATCACAACCATCCGCAAGCATCAGGGTTTTCGCGAGGACGCATTTGGCCTCGACGCTGAACTTTACGATGACGGTCTAGGCCTCGATTCATTGTGCGTGGCCGAACTCTCGGCGGTACTGGAAAAAAAGTACGGCAAGGATCCCTACACCAGTGGCATACTGCCCCAGACCGTGCAGGACATCGTCGACTTTTACAGCTGACCTAGCGTGATCGCGTCCAGGCTTAATACCGCGCTCCAACACACTGACCAGCGGCCGTTTCTGATAACCAGCGAGATCCGATGGAATTACGCTCAAACGCATGAAGCAGCGAGACAACTTGCTCTGACACTAAGCCAATCCGGTGCCTCCCGTATTGCGTGCCAACTACCCGATTCCGCAGAACTGGTCTTACTGATACTAGCCGCAGCAGTAGCTGGCCTACCTCTGGCCATAATGAATCGCGACTACAGCGAGGAGCAGATCAAAGAACTGACCTCCGAGCTTGATATAGATCTGCTTTATATCGATGCACCACTAAACAATAATCTAAGTTGCCAGCAGCTCACTATGCCAGCGGCTAGCTCTTACGATTTTGCTGAAGACGTTAAGTGCTCAAAACTACCCGAGCTCGACGCCGAGTTATTGATTTTCACCTCTGGCACTACGGGAAAACCTCGGTGTGTGCGTTATCGTTGGTCTGATTTATTGGCACAAGTCAGAGACCGTCGATCTCTCGACAATGAGCGCTGGTTGTTGGCTTACAAATTAAATCACTTCGCAGGAGTCCAGATGTTGGCGCACATCTTATCCAGTCAGAGTTGTCTGGTACTCGCCGACTCTACACGGGTAGCAGATGCAGTGACGGCGATGGTCTCCCAAAAGGTGAGTCATGTCAGCTCCACCCCCACTTTCTGGCGCTTTGCGCTCGCAATCCTTTCACGCGAACAAAAGCTTCCAAACCTCAAGCATATAACGCTAGGCAGCGAGCCCGTTTCCGCTCATCTACTGGATCAGCTTGGGGCGCTTTTTCCGCTAGCACGTATCGTGCATATCTATGCGCTAACCGAAGCCGGCTCCTGTGTGTCAGTCAGCGACGGCAAGGCCGGCCTGCCCGCATCAATACTGCGGCGTCCGGACCACGCAACGGTGCAATTTCGTATCGTGGAGGACAAGCTTCAGGTTAAGACCCAGCACGGCATGCTCGGCTACCTAAAGGCGCCCGGTTCGAAACCCAGAACGGCAGACGGCTGGTTGATGACCGGCGACCTGGTGAAGGTCGAACAAGACCGCATACTGTTTATGGGGAGGGAGTCTGAGGTCATTAATGTGGGCGGTGTCAAAGTCCACCCGCTTGAGGTAGAGAACATAGTGGCGGCGCTACCGGGAGTAAAACTGGCGCGAGTGTATGGCCAGGGCAACCCCATAATGGGCCAGATTGTGGCCGTAGATTTGGTACTCAACGACGGATTCGATGCCGAAACGGTTGAGGATGAAATACGCACAGCTTGCCGGAACCTGCCCAGGCACAGTATGCCGCGCAGTATGACGATTGTTGATAGTATCGATACCAATAACTTCAAGTTGACCCGAAGGGGAAGCGAGACAGCATGAAAGTCGTTGCGGTGAGTGGCGGTAGTAAAGGGCTGGGAGCCGCCATTGTGCAAGCCTTTCTCGATGATGGCTACAGCGTAGCCAGTTTCAGTCGTCGAGGCACAGAAAAAACTGATGCATGGCAGCAGGAGTATCCGGATCGGTTCCTATTTGCGGAAATGGACATGACTGACAATGCTGCTTGCAAGAACTTCGTCGGCCAGGTCGAAGACAAGCTTGGACCTATCGAAATACTCATCAATAACGCAGGCATAGCTCATACTAGCCTCCTCCCCTTAATCGACGATGATGCTATCGATACGCTCGTGGACCTCAACCTGAAAGGGACTTTCAGGCTTACAAGACAGGTTACGCGCAGTATGCTTTCTCTACAGCGTGGCCGAATTATCAATATTTCTTCCATTATTGGTCTGTCGGGCTACCGGGGCCTCTCAGTTTATGGGGCGACGAAGGCGGGATTGGACGGTTTTACAAGAGCGCTGGCTCGTGAATTAGGCGCGCGCAATATTACCGTCAACTCAGTAGCACCCGGTTACCTGACCACTGAAATGACCGAAGAGCTGAATAGCTCCCAGAGCCGACAAATCGTGAAACGTACACCACTGGGCAGATTAGGCGACCCTCATGACGTTACTGGCCTGATTCTTTTCCTATGCAGCGAACAAGCAAGCTTCATTACCGGTCAAGTACTGGTCGTGGATGGCGGCATTACCTGCTGAGCAAGGCGACAAACACATTCAAAATGGCTAACAACATAACCCCCACAGACAGCAGCGGTGACCCCACCAAACACTACAATACGGTCGTAGAGGCGTGGGACCACTTACTTGGGGAGGATCTGCACTACGGTTATTTTCGTACCGGCGGTGAACCACTCACCAATGCCACTGACGCACTGACGGATGAAATGCTATCGCTGGCTCAATTGGAAGCCGGTATGGATGTTTTGGATATCGGTTGTGGCACTGGCAAGGCTGGCTGTCGTGTTGCCCACGAGTTTAAGTGTCAGGTAATGGGCATATCTCCCAGCAGTGCCTGCATAGACCGCGCATCAGCGCTTTCAGAATCTCTAGGCTTGTTCGCCACCGCAAAGTTTCAACTCGGTGACGGTACACAATTGCAATTTGAAGACGGCAGCTTTGATCGAGTGTGGGTGATGGAATCGTCTCACCTGATGGATGACAAAGCTGCGCTACTGCGAGAGTGCGCCCGTGTATTAAAGCCCGGGGGTCGGATGGTGTTGTGCGATGTCATGCTGCGAGCCAAGCTTAGCCTGCCAGAGGTCATAGCACGCCGGGACGAGTTCCTCATTCTCAAGGATGCCTTCGGCCGCGCCAAAATGGAAACACTGGCGTTCTACCAAAGTCAGCTGGAAGGCAACCAGTTACAGTTAGAGCACGCAAGGGATATTTCCATTGAAACACTAGCGACCTTTGGCCACTGGCGTGAAAACGCGCGGGCCAATCGCAGTCAGGTGGAGCAACACATTGGAGAGCAAGCCTGCGATAGCTTCTTGGCATCCTGTGACGTATTGGAATCATTCTGGCAGGAAAGCATCATGGGATACGGGATTATCTCGGCCAGCAAAGCAGCATGACCCCTGTGGAGCTCTAGAGGGCTACTAGAACTGAAAATAGAGAAACTCGCTGACCTGAGTCAGGTTGAGGCAACTTGCCACAAAAAGAAGAGCAACAAAGAGCGCCCAAACCGGCCCCGGCTGCCAGCTGAAAGAGAGCACCGCAGGTCGCCCGGTAGGTGGCTTGTCGAAGGCCACATCATAAGACTGAAATAGCTGCCATGTACTGGGTAAAAGCCAGCAAGCGGCAACAGCGAGCACCAGGCTACTAAAAACAAGAGTCACAGCATCTGACGGCAATCCCAATATGGCCGCAATGGTGAAAAAATTACTATCCTGAAGCTGCCCCAGGTAAAGGGGGGAAAAACTCCACTGCCCAACATGCAATAACCCCCGATAAACATCCACAGCACCATCAACAGTCTCGGCCCGAAATAGCACCAGAGTAAATACCACTACCAGAAACGTGAATAACTGAGCCAGTGCTTTGTACCACCCCTTTCTAACCAGGCCCAGAGGGCCCGATACATTAATGCGCCACAACTGATGTAACACTACGTAGGACCCATGAAACACGCCGTACAGAAAGAACGTCCATCCGGCACCATGCCATACGCCTCCAACAAACATGGTCATAAACAAATTGAATCGCTGCCGACGCGGACTGCATAAAAAGCCGCCAAGAGGGGTATAAACGTAATCTCGCAAGAAGCGCGACAGCGTCGCATGCCACATGCGCCAGAAATCGCTGATATTTTGCGCACGATAGGGGGAATAAAAATTAACCGGCAGTTTAAGACCAAACATGCAGGCCAGGCCGATAGCCATATCGCTATAACCTGAAAAGTCAAAGTACAACTGCATCGCATAGCTGAAAGTCCCCGCAAGCGACTCCAACAAGGATAGTTCTACGCCGTTGTTGGCCATAGTGAATACAGGCGTAGCAAACAAGGCAAAGCTGTCAGCGATTACCACTTTTTTAAATAAGCCGATCACCAGGATAGACAGGCCAACCGTTAGGTTCCGCCAATGATCCCGCGGCTCGCCCAGGTGTTTAAACTGACCGAGCATCTCCTGATGATGCACAATAGGTCCTGCGATCAGTTGCGGGAAAAAACTGACAAAGAGGCAATATTCCAGAAAGCCGTGCGAAGCGGTCAGGCCTTTGCTGGTATCAACGAGATACGTGATTTGCTGAAAGGTATAAAATGATATCGCCAACGGCAAGACTATATGGCTGAAGTTAAAGCTAACGTTATTCAATACGGCAATATTTTCGATAAAGAAGTTTCCGTATTTAAAATAGGCTAGCAGGCCAATGTTAAAAGCTATGCCAATCCCCAGAAAAATTTTCTTCTGCAGTCCCTGCCTATGCGACAGAAGAAGCCCTAGGGTGAAATTTACAGCGATAGAAAGCGCTAAAAGCCAAAGATAGATTGGATTCCACCAGCCATAAAAGAAAAATGACGCAAGTGTCAGCCAAGCCATCACCAGCCGAGGCCTGGCGAGGCGCTGAAGCAGCCAGTAACCGATCCATACGGCAGGCAGAAAAAAGAATAGAAAACCTATGGAGTTGAACAGCATTGAGTTTGACTAATCCCCGCAGTCAACCAGTTTACTACACCTGATTCGTTACAGGCGTCTCGCAAACATTAGACACTATACGGGCTGGGGCTGTCACCCTGTGCTACCATCGATTGAACGCAATCTATGTCAACACGACGTGACTGACACACCCTATGTACCGCACCTACTTTTTAATCAGCGCCCTCTGTACCGCACTACTCGTCATTGTCGTAGCAGCGTTCTGCTTCCTTGCCGATCCTTATGATTTATACCCGTCCATTGATGATAATGAGCTAGATCCAGACCTCTTCTACCACCTGCGTCTACACAAGCCCTACGCTATGGAATCTCAGCGCGCTGAACACCTCATTGTGGGTAGTTCGCGGTCTGCTCGACTCCCTCCAGCTTTTCTAACGGAAGGGAATGAAGCGTCTTACAATGCTGCTCTTCCGGGAGTGACCCTCCGCGAGATGCGTTTATTAGTAGAACACGCACAAGCCATTCAACCGCTTAAGACAGTTGTTATTGGCGTCGATTACTACATGTTCCGCCAGGGCCACTCCGAGATTGCCGAGCACTTTGAAGAAGAACGCCTCCGAAAAGTACAACCGACAATCGGGCAAAGTCTCGCCCATCGTTTTCAGCGCTTTGAAGACAACTGGAGAAGCCTTTTATCGGTAGATGCGCTAATCAATTCCTGGAAAACACGATACGGCGAGGCAGAGAGTCAGCGCAGCTACAAGCACGATGGCACCTGGGAAGCTGAACTGAGTACTCAAAAAAGCGGTTCCTGGTTTTTTTCAATGCTGGTGCGTCAAAAATATCAGGACTTTACCCAAAAAACAGATCAGCTCGATATGACAGAGTTAAACGCCCTGCTGAAATTCTGCGATGACCACGACATTCAGACGCTGGTTCTGATCTCACCCTTTCATGCCAGCATCATGGCCACCGTAGATATGGCGGGAAAGTGGCCACAGTACATCGCTTGGCAGCGGCAGGTCATACGTACCAGCTCTCACTATGCGAACAGCGCGCGGGTCTTGGCACTGGAAAGGAGCCCGGATCTAGTATTGGAAAAAATAGACAGCGATAGCCGCTTTTTTCAGGATGGAGTCCACTACACAAGCCAAGCCGGACGGCAACTAATGCATTGTCTTTCCGCGGGTGAGTGCGATTCGAAAATCAACCTGGTCACACTAAACAGCTCGAATAGCGCTTCCTACCTAAACACAGTAACGCAACTGATGGAAAGTTATCGCCATAGCAACCCTGAAGATTTCGCAAAGGTCCAAAAGTGGCTCAACCGATCAAACTAGGTAAGGTTCCATTTTCGCTGGATGTGCGCGGAGGCTAGTCAGTCTCCTTCACATCCAAGCGCTGTTCCACCTGATACAAGGGGCGACCCTTACTCTCGATAAAGGTTTTGCCCACATATTCCCCGGCTACTCCAATAGCCAGCAACTGCAAACCACCCAACAGATAAATCGGTATAACAGTGGATGCCCAACCCGGCACGGTCCCAGGACCGAAGAGCGCAGAAGCTAACGCCCAACCACCCAGTGCCAGGGCAATAAAAAACACTAACATGCCCAATGCAGAGATAACGCGCAGTGGAACAATAGAAAACGAAGTCAGTCCCTGTAAAGAAAGGCTCAACATACGCGCAAAGGGGTACTTCGACTCCCCAGCCATGCGAACCCCCCGAGTGAAATAGACCTTGTCAGAACGCAGGCCCAACAAGGGGACAATACCCCTGAGATAAAGATTCGCCTCGCGGTATTCACCCAGAAAGCTTACTGCCCTGCGGCTCATCAACCGAAAATCCGCGTGATCGGCCACGGTTTCTATTCCCATCTTGGATAACAGCCAGTAGTGAGCGGCCGCAGTATAGCGCTTGAAACGCGTATCACTTTGGCGATTGTTACGAACGCCGTAAACAATTTCATTACCGTCGCGAAAGGACATCACCATCTTTTCGATAACGGCAATATCATCCTGCAAGTCGGCATCAAGACTGATCAGCGCATCAGCTTCAGTCTCCATCAGTCCTGCGTAAAGTGCATACTGATGTCCATAGTTCCTGGCCAACTTGATCCCGGTAAAGACACTGTTCTCCTCAGACAACTGTTCAATCAAGGACCAGGTGCTGTCATTACTCCCATCGTCAACAAAAACTATCTTAGAAGATGAGGCGACGAGACCGCTGTCGACCAAGCGTCGCAGCTCTTGCTCAAGCCTCTGGGCGGTTAGCGGGAGAATTTGCTCCTCGTTATAGCACGGGAGAACAATCGCGATCACAGGGTCGGCGAACGTATTCATCAACTATTCCAACCTGATTCAAATTGTGTCGACTTGTAAAACAGTATCATTATTATTTCTCGATTATCTCGCCACACCAATCAGTTCATGCTTACCTGCGTTTCACTTTCAATGATAACCCAAACAAGGTCTTTTTGAGGATTGCCAACAGGGTACTAATCGATGAAGGTAAAAGCCGAATCAATTTTTTCCGGATTTGATAAAGAGCCGGGGAGATATCCGGCGCTGCCTGCTGTTCGCCGATACGGTAAGGAAAGAGAGCATCTGCCACCGTGTCAGTAGCCTCGTTTCTCTTAACATAGAGGAACGTGTTATACCGGTACCAGGGCATGACTTCCAGCACCCCCTGCAAAGAGGCTCTTATCGGGTCGTACATATCGTAACCCTGTTCTTGGAACAGCTTGCGCCAATAATCGTAGGGTTGCTCGTTAACATGATTTTCTCCGCCCTGCCCTGGCGGCGCTGCAGAGAACATTACCAGATCTGAATGCCGGCAAAGGCTGGCCACAAAGCTGGCTGCTGCCGATTCCGGCAGATGTTCGGCCACTTCCAGAGTCTGTACTAAGTCAAAGCGCCGATTCAGATCGAACCCGGCACTTAGGTCAAGAGGCATGAATTCCCCAGCATCGATCATCAATTGATCTGGATTCAGGTAATTGCCGTCAAGCCCGACAACTTTTGCACCCATCGCCTTCCAAACTGAAAGCCAGGCCCCCGCACCACAACCCACGTCCAGCACGGATTCAACAGGTTCTGGCAGTGTTGCCAGTAAGGCCGGCAACACCTTGCGCGCCGAATTCACCGCACCCTGACTGATATACCGATAGAAATCCTCGTCATACTCATACATCGCCAGGCACTCCTGGCAAATTTTGCGGTGAACCCACTGATTCCATGAGCTTTTTCGTCTCCACCATACAATTTCTCGAAGTCCCTGCGATCATATTCAGTGTTAGCTGCACATGTCCATTCAGTAATGCGTTGCGGTCAACATAGCCCGTCCAAAAGTTGGCTGAAGGATCGAGCAGCTGTAAGGGCGAGTAATCACCCTGGTGACGGGAAGACAATCGCCCCAACAAATTTCCATTACGCGACAGCAGAACATCACGCGTCAGCACTGCAGCCAACCCATTCACAGTCACTGTTATCTGTTCAAAGCCGGGCTTCAGGCTTTCAACTCGCCGGACGGTCAGGACATCGTCAAGGCACATCGGCAGACGTTCAAGCGAAGCCGGCAGCTCCACTGGTCTGCGATAAGCCAGTTCCCGGTCTTCAAAAAGCGGATCAAAACTAAAAACGTACTCAGGCTTGAAGCGCAACAGGTGACCGTTGTTTTTATCTCTCAACTCAGGCGTTTCACCTTCAGCATAGAGCCGCGCTGCGGTTTCCAGGCTACCCACCTCCTCCTGCAGATAAGCGCCGCCAGGTAACAACAACCAAAACACTATTAACAGAGTGGCCAGCATCGTGACGCCTTTGCCTAGTGTATGCATTAGTGGGGTTAGGGTCAGAAACAGGCTGAGAACCCCCAACCAGTATACGGCTACAATGGTGTTGTAACGCTCATAACTTGGGCCATGCGCGTGGTTGGGCTGCTCGATCATACGACCCAGCTGGATGGCCACTGCCACTCCGAGTGCCATCGTGGCTAACAACAGGCACCATTCAACCCAAGGATCAAGACGATGGCCTGCGCGTGCGGCGCTGAGAAACTGAAACCATCCCACAGCTAGTACAACGATTGAAAGCGCGAACAACACTGCCGCCATATCCGGTTGTAATCCGCTCATCGGCCAGCACAGCACTCTTGAAGCACCCTGCGCGATACTAATGAAAGAACTCTGCTCAAGCGCTGCGCGGCCTGCCTCCTGTATGCTTGCAATTACGGCGGGATCTCCAGCGTCCCAGGCAGCAGCAATTTCTGCATCGGATGCTATGCCATTGATATACATCATGGTCAGGAAAGCGCTGAAAATCACCGTCAAAAAAAGCCTCCGCCGCCCGGCATTCAAGGCAATAACAGGTAATAGCATCCAAACTATTACGCCGGCAAAGGTAGTAAAGGCCGCCACTGTGGCCAGTGCATACGCCATTAGCCAGTCAACCGCGGAGGCATTCCCAGGTTTTCTGACCAAAAGGTGAAAAGCCAGAGCACCAAGGGCAAACGAAAGATGCCAGCTACTATTGACCGCATTGACTAAATTCCAGGCATGGGCAGGCGCAAACAGTAAAACCCCCAGGATCCCGCAGCAGAACCAGGCGATTACCGGATCTGTGCGGAAATAGACGCGGACCGATCGAACGTATAGTGCGACAATGACGAGCAATCCCGCCCATGCCGAGGCATAAAGCAAGTGCCCGCGCCCGGACAACAGCGTCAAATCCCAATAAACAAGTAAGCGCGGAAGCGCAATACGGTGGGCAGAATAGTGCGCCTCAAATAAAAACAGCCAATCATTCCAGCTCCCGTCGCTGGACAGTATCGGTCGTAAATCGTCGAGAATGACAAATACATCTCGCCAGGGAAGGTGCGGGTGCCAACGAGACCAGAATAGCAGCGTCCAGATGAACAACAGCGAAGCGGCGACAACTGAGACTGCCGAGGCGCAAAAAAGCGCATACTGCTTTAAGCCCAGATGAGAACGCTCTTTCATATATTCGTAATTGCTCGTTATCGAGACGCAGTAGGCGGTTGGAACGAAGCGCAGGCTAGACTCTGCCTGCAACCAACTTTAGAATGACTACCTATCGTAATCCGCAACCTGGCATTTTGCACGCCGGAAGAAACATTATTCAATGCCAAATGCCCGGCCAGTTCCAGAACCCGTAAAACTTGAACGCCCAGTGCTGTTTTTACACATAGCAAAGACGGCAGGCACATCTATAGTCCACTTTTTCCAACAGCGTCTTCCACCGGACCTTATCTGCTCACATGGCGATTTCCTGAATTTCCCCAAGGAGCGCGCATTATTTGAGCGAAAATTACGACGCTACCAGTTCGCGTCCGGTCATTTCGGATACAGCGATATAGCATTCCTAGTTAAAAAATCGTATTCCTTCACCTTCCTGAGGGATCCGGTGGACAGGGTGCTATCTCTGTATAAGTTTTGCATGCACGCTGACATGCAGAAGCAGTTTGCTGTGGCGCGAGCGGCCAAAACCCTCGGGCTTGAAGCTTTTTTAAACTCCACCTTACCCGAGGTCTGTGAAATGCTGGACAACCAGCAGACCTGGCAATTAGCGCGCATGTATTGGCGCGACGATCGACTGGCGCTGAACGACTTAAACGAAGAAGAGTTACTGGCAATGGCAACTTCTCATTTGCGAGAATTCGATCACGTGGGCCTGACCGAGAGTTTCGACAGCGACTTTCGACACATTCTGTCTGACCTTGATATCGACCAACAGGTGCCAGTCACACGCCAGTTCAAAACCGCCGAGCCGCTATCGAAACATCAATTGTCCGACGCAACACTGGCTGTACTGCAAGATCGCCTGGGACTGGACTACGCACTGCTGGCACACGCCAGAACACAAAGCAAAAGCGAAACTGCAGTCAATGCAGACTAAAGCATCTGCACGCACTGCTAGTTTTTGGCTACCGCTTCTGTTGATCGTTGCGGCTCTAGTCCACTACTTCTTTTTCCTTTACCAGCATGCGCTGAACGTTCCTCTGGGGGACGACATTTATGATGTATTGCAGGTCCTGTCCGAGGTCATCAAATCTGATGATGTCAGCACCAGCTTCGAAGCGCTGTATGCCCAGCACAACGACCATCGCACGTTAGCCTCGCGGGTGCTCTACCTGGCCACCTACTTGAGTACGGGTGAAATCAACTTTCGCATATTAACCTTTCTAGCCAATCTCGCTCTACCTCTTCTGCTGGCCCTGCTTTACTTTGCGACGCCGAAAAACCTGCCTCGATTGCTCATTCTATTACCGGCCGCGCTGCTGCTTCTGCAACTGCGGAGCTACGGTATTACGCTATGGAGCATGGCCGCGTTCGCCTATTTTTATGTTTTCTTATACGGCTTTGCCAGCCTCCATTGCCTGGATAGCGTGAATCCTCAGAGGTTTGGTCTGGCTTGCCTATTCGCCATCCTCGCCACCTTCACTCTGGCATCAGGTCAAGTAGTGTGGGTCGTGGGATTGGCTAGCCTTCTGCATCAAGCTTTCGTACGGCGCTCTGCTTCGTGGCTATATGCAGTCACCTGGGTTGCGATCGCCGCTGGCGTGCTAGCAGTCTGGAGAATGGGCCTGGAAACGCCCAATACGCTGTGGGCAATGCTGCAGCAATTTTTCATCACGCCAGGGCACCATATACTTTACACCCTCACTCTATTGGGCAACGCAGTCAGCGAAAAGAGCGTCGGGTTTCCGGCTTTAGCTGGAGCACTGATGCTAATTGCTGTTCTGATTTGTTCAATTCAGGCCCGCCACAAAACAGATCTGCGCCTGGAACTGTATTGCTGGTTTATCCTATTGTCGGTAGCTGCCATGGTGCTCGGACGAGCGCCTTACTCAACCGTAGATTACGCGCTGTCATCGCGTTACAGCTTTCCGTCCGTACTCATGCTCGCAACGGTCTGGGTCACCTTGGCATCCCGGATGCGAATCACTCACTGGAAAATAATACTGTTAGCTTCTGCATTAGCCGCCACCTACAGCATGAGTTCCTACAAAATATACTCTGCCGCACTACAGCCTTATGTCGAAAAACGCGTGCAGAACTTCAATCAAGGGAAATACTGGGCTTGGACGCGTCCGATGAAAGAAACCAATGGCATAGTATTAGAGGCGGTCTCTCTGGGCCTGTACAATCCTCCCAATAGACCACTACCAAAACCGCTTTTAGTTTCACCTGAGCCAAGATCAGGTTCCAGCGAAACGATGGAGAACAAGTGAGCACACTACCTAAAGTATCAGTCCCAAATAACTTGCGCCGGGGCGGCAAAAAGCGATTAGTGCGAGTACATCCTTAGCGGACGCGCCCTCTCAGGATACATTCCGGGTAACCCACTGCAATGGGCTGTCTATTCACGGGGACATGCCCTTGAGTGTCTAGAGGACACTGGCTGGGAGGTCATTGAGCTATGCATGCCTAATGATTTGGCGGAATACCATTTCATTTATCGGGCATGCTAACCGCAGCCTTACATGCCCCTCGCAACCGAGAGCCGAGATAAAACCCGCACTGCCTACTGTCTGGGTCGCCAAACGGCGATATCGTAAGTTCCCCCTCCGTGACGGTCAGTCATCGACAACTTGATTCTCTCGTCTACCGTATAATAACGGGCAAGAAACTTTTTGCCGCTGATGTCTTGATGCAGAGGCGGGTTTCTTAAAAAAATACCTCGCATTTCCCAAGGCGACACCAAAATGAGATCGAACTCTTGACGCTGAATTTTTCCATAAAGCTCATTGATATAGTCAGCCCACACCGCAGTCACTTGGTCCTTCTCTTGCTTCTTGCGCATCGATTGAGGCTTGCTGGCCGCCAGTGGAAAGTAAAAAGTGTGTCCGTCCTGATATACTTTCTTATCGTGCTTGAGTAGCGTGGCAACAAGCATCTGACTAGCTAACACCTCATCACTGGCGGCAATCATCCGATCAACCTTCGACCAAGCATCTATATCGGTGCTGAAATCTTTGTGGAGGATGGCCCAGCTCTGATAGAGACTCAGCAACAACAGCGGCAATGCCAAACGCAGCTTTCCTGAAGCTTCAGCTACCAAAGTAAGACCCCAAATTAACAAGAACGGTGACATTAACTGGAACAGATAGGTCATATAATTACCGGGGTTGCGGCCCAGCCAAAATACGATCACTAATGTGGCCCAGAACAAACTAAAGACGAAGAAATCAGCCCGGTAACTCAATAACCCACCCGACCAGTTAGTGAAATTAGGTGGCCAAATTCCTTTTACCGAAACGTCGCGAAAACCTGAATGACGCACACAGCCTATTGAAGCCAAGAGCAAAAAAATTAGTAACCCTGCATACGTTTGCAAGTACAAGCGCAGCTGCATAAAGAGAATGTCCCAACGCTGTAAACCACTAATCGCCGCGGACGGTGCAAACAGCGTATTGTCCAAATAATAGGGGCTGGATTGGTGCGTTAGAAACAGGCTCAGCAATAGAACTAGGGCAAATATCGCACCAAGAATCAAAGCACGCCGCATTGATACGTAGAGAAAAAGGTAAAGGCAAAGTATTGCCATATTTAGAATAAAATACTGCTTGGCGTAAAAAGCCGAAACGCCACAACACAATGCAAACAACAGGCTATAATTAGAAAACCCGCGCCACCAAGGGACAATCAAGCCCGCCAAAAATACCGCCACGCCAAGGGCATTCGTACTGGAAACAGGCGTAGCGTAAAATAACAGCGCAGCATAAAACATGACGCCGGCGACAAAGCCTTGCTGTCGCGACGTGCTTTTTTTGCACGTGGCTAGCCCCACCATTAATACCGAAACCGCGATAAGCACTGCCGATACGGAACGGTGCAACTGAAAGTTATTACCAAATACATGACTGAGGGGCGCCACCAAAAGGTTGTAAAGTGGTGGATAAACATCAGCCGCGTAAGGTTGAAATTCTCGAGTGTAGGGGTTGCCCCCTTCTGCAAAAATCCCGGTCACCAGCAGCATCGTGCCCTCATACAAATCCAAAGGCACCGGCGCGACAATAATCTGCCAGTGATGCCAGAGCAGCGCCAGCAGTAAAACTGCCGCCGACGCCGGATAACAATACCGCCACAGATTCTGTATCAACATAGCACCCCGTTGGCCTTTAGGATCGATGAAAGAGAGGCCAACCTGGATTATACAGCCTCACCGTGAATCTGGCAGTCAGTAGCAAGGCAGAAGAAGCCCGCAATGCAATTTCCGATGGAAATCACTTCGAATGGATACTATTCTGACGAACGAAAACAATGTAGGAGAACCCAAAGCTAGTTTTCAGTTACTTTGATATTCTCGAACCTACGTAGACCAATACATTTGCCAGATGGCCGCCGCCCAGTCGGTGGCTTTCACGGAACTAAACAACCATGTCTGAAACCTTTGACTTATCGGGATATTCCAAGGCTTACCCGGCCGGCATAGAATATCATTTTTGGCACATCGCGCGTAATGACCTAATTTATCGATGGTTAAGGCCGAGGCTAAAAAAAGGCGATCTTATAATGGACGTTGGCTGCGGCACCGGCATTGTGGTCAATGATCTTCGTTCGCGAGGCCTAACTGTAAACGGCGTAGAACTTGGGCCTGCTCCGGTCATGTCAGGACTTGACGCCGATATACGCACCGAAACAAGCTTGTTCGACCTTGATGTAGCCCTAAAAAATGACATCGGGATAGTACTATTACTCGACGTTTTAGAGCATATGCGGGAGCGCCGAAATTTTTTGCAAAGAATCTATCGTGAGTTACCCAATTGCCACACTGTGCTGGTGACAGTTCCAGCACGCATGGAGATCTGGTCAGAGTACGACCGGTACTGGGGCCATCACTTACGCTTCGACCGGCCCGGATTAGCGAGCGATCTTATGGCGGCAGGATACAGACCTGACAGAAACGCCTACTTTTTTAACTGGGTATATTTGTCTTCGCTGCTTTTCAAGCTTTTGAAAATCGACAAAAGCAATGAATTCAAAGCTATTAAGCGCGGAAGCTTCAAAGCCTTCTGCCATCGAGTAATAGGGTTTTTTACTTCTCTGGAATCACGACTGGTACCAGGAGCGATAGCCGGCTCTTCCATCATCTGCGTTGCCTCGCGCAGCGAAAACTCGGCCAACAGCAGTCGTCGCTGAGGAGCCTCGCTTGCCGCTAGCATCTATTAGGTTATACTGGCTGCGCTCTTCCGGGGTAGCCTAGTAAAGATGCTGTTTAACTCTGCAGAATACCTGTTTTTTTTCCTACCAATCACTGTACTTGTCTTCCAGATACTGTCGCGTGCTTCTAGCACTGAGCGCCAGATAACATGGCTTGTTTTCGCCTCGCTATTCTTCTATGCAAGCTGGAAACCAGAGTATTTGCTACTGATCCTCAGTTCAATTATCGTCAATTTCTTGCTGGGAAAAAAACTTGCTCGACCGGGCCTCGGTAAAGCGCTCCCTTGGCTATTGCTAGGGGTATGTTTCAACCTGGGCCTACTCGGATACTTCAAGTACACAGGTTTTTTTATCGAAGGCCTTAACGCTATCGGCATTTGGCTGATACCAATACCAGAGATCACGCTCCCGCTCGCAATTTCGTTCTTTACCTTTCAGCAAATCGCCTACCTGGTTGATGTCTCAAGGAAAGACTGCAAGGAATATCAGTTTCGCCACTACATGCTATTCGTACTTTTCTTCCCTCAACTGATAGCAGGTCCAATCGTTCATCACAAAGAGATGATGCCTCAGTTCAATACACAACGGCTTCGCGCCGATATCTCCACAGATTTTGCCGTTGGAATCACGTTTATCGCGGTCGGGCTTTTCAAGAAGGTGGTAATGGCGGACTCACTTGCCCTGATTGCAGACCCACTGTTTAGTGCATCCTCCCCAAACGTTCAGCTGAATACTATTGATGCGCTACTGGCAGGTTTTGCCTTCAGCTTTCAGATTTACTTTGATTTTTCCGGCTATAGTGATATCGCTATAGGTAGTGCTCGATTATTTGGAATCAAGCTGCCCGAAAACTTCAGGTCGCCTTACAAATCACGCAGTATTATCGAGATGTGGCAACGCTGGCACATGACCCTATCTCGATTTTTAAGAGATTATCTCTATTTCAGCCTTGGAGGAAATCGACTAGGTGCCGTAAAGCGGTACCGCAATCTTGTGATAACCATGGTATTAGGCGGGCTCTGGCATGGGGCAGCGTGGACTTTCGTTGTCTGGGGCGCGCTGCACGGGATGTTTTTGTGCCTAAACCATTTTTGGCGTGCGCTTACACGCCGTGCGGGCTTAGAAGAGTTTTTTAAGGCAGCATTACTTCAGCCATTGTTCATCTTGCTAACATTCACTGCGTGGACTATCGCTCTGATCGTGTTCAGGGCAGACGACCTACCCAGCAGTTGGGCAATCATTCAATCCGCTTTTCTTGATATTAACTTCAGCCAACCTCTCGTTCTAGAGGGAATGCTTGAAGATGGGGTGCTACAGCGACTATTGTCCTTCGTTAGGGCTCCAACCGGCACCTACAGCACGATTTCTATTACTATGCTAGTCGCTGCCATCATCTGCTGGGCACTCCCGAATACGCAGGAACTGCTGATCAAATACGACCCTGTTATCGCCCCCGATAATGACCCTATCAAACCCTCAACCCTGATCTGGCAACCAACCTTGGCTTACGCCGTGGTCACTGCATTACTTCTGGCATTTTCACTGATGAGCCTGTCATCAATCACTCGATTCATTTACTTCCAGTTCTGACACCATGACGAGATATCTGGCTTATGTAGGAGGTACCTTACTATTAGTAATCTGTACCTCTGCCACCTTCAATTATTATGCCGACTCGCTCCTGCTCTATCACTATCGGGGGGCGGGAGATGCCAAGTTAAATCGCGTTGATCAGTTTGATAACATGCGTTTTTCCAAGCCTTATCACGTACTTGAAAAGAAGCCTGACGCAATTATCATTGGCTCATCCCGCAGTGGCACTATCATCCCGAAACATAAGCAATGGCGTGAATTGGTAGGCTACAACTTCTCGCTTCCAGGTATAACCCTGGAAGAGATAAATCGCTCGGTCCGACACGCCCATGCTAATCATCCCCTGAGCAAGCTAATGATCGGCCTCGACTTCCAGGCAATTGTCAGTCCTCTACCAAATTCACGTCCCGGATTCAAAAAAGGTCGGTTGGTGTCTTCCGCTGGCGGCTTTTACGACGCCGCTTACATCGGCCAGTACCTGAAAGACCTGCTGGCCTCGTTGCTTTCTCTAGACATTACAGGAGAGAGTCTGGCAGCTCTCTCCCCACCTGGACCACGAGTCAGAAAGTACTTCTCCAGCGGCACTTGGCGCTCAACCACTAATCAGTTGACAGGCCGCGGCGGCTATATTTTTTCTGCGAAAAATACACTCGAAACAAGACACATTACTCCTTTCGAGGCTGACACGAATCTGGCGATCTACGAGGACTTACTCCGCTTTTGTTACTCCAATAATATAGATACACGACTTTTCCTCACACCCACACACGTATTTGTTGTAGACCTCTGGTTTGGCATGACGTCAGAGGAGTTATGGCGAGATACGCATCGCCGCTTGATTGCCATTAATGAGCGACTTGCCAAAGAATATGGCAAAGCTCCATTTACACTCCGAGGTTTTGGCGATGAAGCGCAGGTCGTCGACGAGCCCATATATCTGGCGCGAAATATAGAGCGGGCTTGGTTCGATGATGGAGTACACTATCGATCGAAGATGGCTAAAGGCATCATGAAAGGCGTATGGGATATTCATTCCGAATTCGGAAAGAACCTGAATCGCGACAACATAGAGCAATACCTCAATAGTATCGACGAGATACGTGGTAACTTTATGCTCAATAATCAGGATATAGTCTCTCAACTGCACGCTAAAATTAACGCTGATTGACGGCGAAGTGACAGCCCCTACGGACTGAACGTTGTGAGGTATACTTTGCTTATTAGGCGTGCAGCGTTGACAGCAGGATCAATGCAATCGTCAACTTTTTTGGAAATTCTCAGATGCGCAAAATAGTCCAGCGGCTTTTCAGTAAAGCCGACCAAAAGCAGCCAGACCAACCGATGGAAGCCACAGAACCGCAAGCGCAAGCGCAAGCCAGCGAAGCCCCCCTAAAGCCGCTAACGCCCAAGCTGCCCAACGCACCCATCCCCGTCGACCGCTTTGACCCAGAGGTTGCTATACCGGCGAGATATACTGAAGCCCCGCGGGCAATGGTCAGCTTCGTTGTGATTGTTTACAAAATGCCCGACCAGGCCGAGAAAACTCTATTGTCGCTGAGTGCACAGTACCAGCGTGGAGTGACAGAAGCCGACTACGAAGTTATCGTCGTGGAAAATTCCTCAGACGCTGTGTTAGGCGAGGAACGTGCCTGTCAGTACGGCAGCAATGTACGTTATTTTTATCGCGAGGAAACTCGGCCCACGCCCGTGCCAGCAGTCAACTTTGGAGCCGAGAAAGCCCAGGGCACACATATCAGCATCATGGTAGACGGTGCACGAATGCTGAGCCCCTCAGTGGTCAGCTACATGCTGGCTGCGACGCGACTGCATCCACAGACATTAGTCGCTATTCCGGGGTACCACTTGGGCCCAATGTTGCAGCAGAGATCTATGCTTGAAGGCTACTGCCAAGAAGTCGAAGCGGAGCTTCTAGCGTCCATCAATTGGCCCAGCGACGGATATCGGCTGTTTGAAATTTCCTGTCTGAGCGGCACTAGCTGCGGGGGCTATTTTAAGCCAATAGGCGAGAGTAACTGCCTCGCGGTGCCTGCAGACACCTGGCGCATTTTGGGTGGCTTCGACCCGGCCTTTACTGAAACTGGCGGCGGCCAGGTTAACCTGGACTTTTACAAACGAGCAGTTGAGCTACCAGATACGCTTCTGGTCATTCTAATGGGCGAAGGCAGCTTTCATCAGTTCCACGGCGGCATCACTACCGGCACAAAAGGCGAGAAAAGAATTAAGGCCATGGACGATCACTTTAACCAATATGCGGCGCTGCGCGGCGAGCCCTATAAATCGCCAACCCAGCGCCCTGTGTATCTGGGCAGTCTGCCTGACAGCGCAATGAAGTTCATGCATCACGGCACTACACAAGCCCTAGGCGTGCTGGAAGAATAGGTCTCGGGTACCAACAGTTCACGTTGGAGTCCCCCGATTTAACAGGGTAGACTACCCCCCTCAGGCAACCTCTAGGAGAACTGTCATCGCACGTATTTACTTACCGCCCTCCATGCGCGGATTCCAACCCCTACGCCGCTCGTTCAGCACCTGGGTAGATCATATTTCTTTTGGCTATGACCTCGTTGAAGCCGTGCGACCGAAACGACTGGTAGAACTAGGCGCCTACAACGGCATGAGCTACTTCGTTTTTTGCCAATCGATGATCGAAAATAATGTAGATGGTTTGTGCTACGCAGTTGATACCTGGGGTGGCGATGATCACACCGGCGATTACGATGAATCGATTTTCGAAGAGGTACGCCACCACGCAAGAACCAATTATCGCGGTATAAGCTACCTGATGCGGATGCTCTTCAATGACGCAGTGCATCATTTCGAAGACGACTCCATAGATCTGCTTCACATCGACGGCCTTCACACCTATGAAGCGGTTCAGGAAGACTTCACCAACTGGTACCCCAAGGTCCGGCCCGGCGGCATCATCCTGTTTCATGATATCGACGCACGTCAATCGGATTTCGGCGTGTGGAAATACTGGGCGGAGCTGGAAGCACAGTATGATACGTTTGCGTTCCACCACGGATTTGGTCTGGGCGTGTTACGCAAGCCTGGCGGCGCGGACAGCGAATTGGAGCATCCGCTGATGGATATTCTATTTCACGGAGACGAGCAAGAACAACACAAGCTACGCCAACTGTATATCTACAACAGCGAATATCTTGAAGCCCGTAATCAAGCGAAACGACTGAAATGGAAGGCTAATCATGGAGCCGATGGTAAAAAGTCCAGAGAGGACGGCCCCCGCCAACGCCCAGCTGAAGAATAATCAGGGTGTCAGCGTAAATTGATCTATGCTGGAGTGCTCTGCCACAGGGTGCCGTGCTCCTGATCCCCCTCTTCCTGGGGTCTACCGTTAGAATAATAGTACAAGGCGATAGAGCGACGCCCGCGATCCGGCGGGCATGTCAGTGGGTGAGGATGACCGTGAAAAGAAGTTGTCGTGGTTTTGAAAATGACGCAGCGGCCGGCAATCGGGGCGATCTTCTTCACCATGTTGCCCATATCCTCACTCCAAAGTTCCAGATCACCGCCATATTCTGGCGGCCAGTCCTCATTGAGGTAAATTAGCAGGTTTAGGCGCCTGTCCAGACCATACTGCGGATGCTTATTGAAGTCTGCGTGCACCTTCAAATAGCCCCCATTACTCGTATTATGAACCCCTCCCCCAGCCATATGAGGGTCGGCGAGCAGACCAGAGATATCAGTGACTTTCTCCAACAAACCGACAAAGGGATTGTTGTTCAATTCCCAGTACAACCGACGGTAAACGTGCGGCACCAATAGCTCGCGCGACAGCCATTCTTTACCCTGTTGCGCCTCGCTTCCGTCCTCTAAATATACCGGAATATGCTTTGAACCCGCTTTCTTCTTGGCGGCCAAATCCGGGAACTCGCCATTAAGGCGCTCTACAAATTCCGGAGAGATGAAATCATCGATTACAATATGCGGGAATGGCTCCGCATGGCTGAATCTTTCTGCCATGGCATCCGACTCGGCATGCAATCGGTCGTAATCAATTATTGGTGATTCGGTCATTGAACTGGATTCTCACTCTTGGCCTTACTTCACTGTAGGGGAGGCAATTCTACGTCCGGCAGAACCTGCCAGTCTGTGCGCGACGTAGGCTCAACCTCTTTATCGTCGCGACCCAGCGTATAGTAATAAATCGCAATGGACTTACGCGAAATGTCTGCAGGGCACTTCAGCGCGCGCGGATGCCCATGAAACGAGTCCGCATCGGTGTTAAATACTACGCACCGACCCACGGATGGCCGAAGACGCTTCACGCAGCGAGTGGCATCCCGGCTCCATAGTTCCAAATGCCCTTCGTAGGCATCTTCCCAATCCTTGTTGAGGTACAACAATAAGTTAACACGCCTCTTAAGGTCGTAGTCCACATGATGAGTAAAGTCGGCGTGAACGCCAAGTAGACCACCCGGTAAAATCTGGTGAAGACCGCCACCGCGCAAAGAAGGGTCGGGAATAAGGTTTTCTATCCCTGTCAATTTTTCCAGGCAGCGAATGAACGTGCTGGAGTTGAACTCCCATATCAACTGGCGCGCTATAGCGGGAATCTTAAAAAGATGAGGCATACCCTGCTTATTGAACTGGACTTTCTCTCCATCACTACCGGTTGCCAGCAACTGGCGCCAGTTAATATCGGCACCAGGGGAAGGAAAGCCTTTAATTACCGCGTCTGTAACGTCCGGAGCGACAAAATTATCGAACACACTATGCGGGAAAGGATCAGCCTCAACATAGGCCTCATGCCCTTCTATAAACTGCTTGCGTATGCGGCCGTAGTCCAACAATTGACGCTCTGGATAGGCATCCGCTAATAGGCTCATCTATTTCTCTCCGCGGTTCGCCCGGCAACTAATAAAGGTAATTGCAAACTAGGCGCCCTCATTTCCTGGGGGAACGTCATATTTTTTCGCTAGTTCTTCGCGTGCCTTATTAAAGCCACGCTGCAATTTAACAGCAGTACTGAGATGATCATCGGGCAAACTTCCAAGACTGTCGTCAAAGGGAACAGTGGTCACTTCCTTGTCACGCCAGTAATACTTCAGCTCTTCGCGGTTCCACCCGCTGTAGATTTCAGACCAGTCCTCGCGCTCAAAGTGCGGACGCAGGCAACGCTCAGTGATGTCATCACCCTCCGCTTGATATCGGTAGTCCACAGAGATACGCATGCGCGGGGTGTCATTGGGTAAAGCGCGATGAATAGCCAGACTGTGAAAGGCAATGACATCACCGAGCTTGAAGTCATTGGCCAACCAATGCAACGGCTCTTTCTGTGAGGGAATGCTAGCCTGCCTATGCCCTGCTCCCAGGGAGTACTCCACGGGGAGAAGGCCCAGTTTATGGGAACCTTCAAGCATCGAAAGCGCGCCCATCGACATAGGGCAATCGGCAAGCGGTATCCAGCAGGCAAATAGGTTCTCAGTACCCTGATTATTGACATAATCCTGATGCGGTGGCGTGCTCCAGTCTTGGCTCTCCGGAAATACCAGGCGCGCAATAGAAAGGGGATGGGGGAATGCGGTCTCTCCCAGCAATGCTCGCATTAACGTCATAACCGCCGGGTCATGGGCGAGACCGTGAAAATCTTGCAGCCGCTGGATGCGGTCGTAGACCTCAAAGTACTCTTCCTCTCCTTCTACCTTGGGTACAGTCCAGGTAGTCGCGGTCATGGGCTCTGCACCCGGCTTCAGCCAACCAGCGTCAGCGCAGATTGCAATAATCTGACGCCTCAGCTCCAACAACAACTCGGTATCCACCAAGCCGGAAAGATACACATAGCCATCACGGTTGAAGCGCTCTTTAAGCGCTGCAGGATCGGATAGCAGAGCGGATGAGTCCAGGAAAGCCTTCATTTCGTCTCAAAATTATGTAAAAAATAGCGTTTTCAACCAGAACTCGTGCTGAGCACTGATGTTCGAAACCCAACGCTCGATTATAGGTCCACGGGACAGCGAATTCTAGGGACGGCCTGTTTGACAACGGCAGAACCTATACCGCGAGTGGCGTTCCCCAGGCCGGGAAGCCACTAGCTCTAAAGAACCAACTGATAGTGACAATTTGCTCGCGTAAGCGCCACGGCTTTAGTGCAGTTTGATGCACCGACATTTCATCGATGAAAACAGCATCGCCCGGCTCGAGCTGAATATCTACCGGAGCGTGCCGGCTAGTTGCGTCGACCAGCATTTCCTCAGGCATTGCTCGGCCATAATCTAAAGGCGCTATGCCATCGCCCTCGTTCCAGCCAATACGCTCTTCCGTGCGCCGAGGTATGATGTTTAGCCCCGGATTTTCTAACCCGCAAGATGTGACGGCCGCCCAGCAATTGACGCCATAAGATTTTTTGCCGAAAAAATTCACGTCTTGATGCCATGGTATGGCCGCAAATCTATCCCGCTCGGCCCGATGATGTCGCAACTTCGTACGCTCGCCAAACAGCAATGGCTCGTCATCGAGATACTCTCTCACGACATCCAGCATGCCACACTCCCTATACGCTTCTAGCAACTCAAAGAGAGTATGATCTGTACATCCCAGCGGAGCGTTATCTGCTCGATTAGCTTCTTCTTGGTCCTCGGATAAGGCTCGCAAGCGCTCGACTTGCTCCGTGCTGTAAAGACCACGTACCAGCAGCCCGCCGTGGTACAACAAACCCGCGGCCAACTGACCCGAGCCGAACTCCTCTACGCAAATCTCGGGCAGCCCCGTCTCTTGTGGAAATATATTTGGGTAGTCCGGACGGTCGGGTTTCAAATGACTGCGGTTCGCGCGCAAAATCTCACCGTGATCAACGCGCAGCGTCAAAAGCTCCTTCTCCAACACGTCCGTGCGGGATATTCGGTTCATTGCAGACAATTCTATAATTCTGTCGATCATATCTCGATTCTTGCGAGGTTTCGTCAAACACGCCCGTTCAGATACTAGCATTTTGCCCGCGGATTCGGTCTCTAATAAGGTTGATTCGCTTATCCACGGTAAAATATATCGCAAAGGAAATGGCATGAATAAACACAATACTACTGAGCCACAGACCTCCACCTTCGGGTTTCTCTCCGGACCAAAAAAAATAGAGGACAACAGCGGCCACCTGCCAATGACAAAGAAATATGGGATACGCGAGATCGCCCAACAAACGATCAATTTTTTGCCAGCGGTAATCTAAGGTACTCACATCCTGGTTGATCAGAGAAATCAGCAAGAGCACACTGCAAAGCAATAGAATGTAAAAACCCGTCACTAATGGATCGCCTAGCCAGCCCATCCTCGAGGCTACCAACGCTAGGAAAAACAGGCCCGCTGAAGCCGGTAGGGGCAGGCAAAGGAAACGTGCTAGCGCACCTCGATACATGTAGATCGCAGCACCGGCAGAAAATGGAAGAGAAGCTGCAGCATAACTGGCATAACGGTCAACAAATTCAGCACCGTTGAACAGAAGCCACAATGTATACAGTAAGCTTCCAACAAACCAAACCAACACAACCGGGCGACTGCGTGACAACCCGAGGCCCATCAGCGCATAGAAAAATATTTCAATATCCAATGTCCATGCCGGGGGCACCAGAACCTTGTAAGGCCCATCTAGTAGCCCCACAATAAATACGTTCGCTAACCAATCCGTTACGGACAAAGGCATTGATAACTTATAGTTGGTGAGGAAGGCCTCACGAGGAATCGCAGCGACAACGATTAATGCGAAAAGCATGACGACCCAATAGGTCGGAAAAATGCGTAAAAATCGATTAAGCGCATAACGACCAAGCCCTGAGGCGGAGAAACCATAGGTACGGTTAATAACGCTCGTCATCAGGTAGCCACTGATCACATAAAAACCAAACACCGCAGCCACGCCGGACCACCCGGCCAGACTGGTCCACAGATGGCTTAGTGTCACTAACAAGGCTAAAAGATAGCGGAAACTTCCCAACATAATACGCTATACGACTCCGAGATTACCTCGCCTATTACAATACCCGCCGCGCCATTAAGCAACACACAAGTTCCTACAACTCTAGCTAGCACTCGAACTAGAACTAGAACTAGAACTAGAACGAGAACTAGAACTAGAACTAGAACTAGAACTGAAAGTAGAGAAACTCACTGACAGATGACAAATTCAGACAGCAAGCCACGGCCAAAAACGCTACAAGGCACGCCCAGAACCCATTGGGTTCCCACTGAAGCTTGACCAACGTGGGGCGGGCAACATCGGTACGGTCGATAGTAACGTCATGATGTTTAAACAATTGAAAGGTGCTGGGCAGCAGCCAACAAACCATGCAAGCGAGAAAAATCAGGCTATAAACCAACATTACCGCCGGGATAGATGGCGCTATGGCATCTACCCCTCGCAAAAGATTAGTGCGCTCAATCAACGCCATAAGCTGATAGTCGAACAGCCAGCCTGTGGGCTGGACAATCATACTGTAGAGATTGCCGGCGGTGCCGACGCTATCGGCGCGAAACAACACCAAACTCAGGACTACCACCAGGAAAGTAAGCACTTGCGCCAGTACTTTATAGCCACTCATATTTACGAGTCCGAGAGGCCCTGAAACACGTACTCGCCACACTTGGTGAATGACTACATACAAGCCATGGCATATCCCGTAAAGAACGAAGGTCCAGCCTGCACCATGCCATACACCGCCGGCGACCATGGTCAAAAATAGATTGTAACGCTGCCGCCGGGGGCTGCACAAAAATCCGCCCAATGGCATATAGACATAATCACGTAAAAAACGTGACAGTGTAGCGTGCCACATACGCCAGAAGTCGCTGATGTTTTGCGCCCTATAGGGCGAAAAGAAATTTACCGGTAGTTTTAGGCCAAACAGACAGGCTAGACCGATAGCCATGTCGCTATAGCCCGAAAAATCAAAATAGAGCTGCAGCGCATACGCCATACTACCTGCAACAACATCGATCGCACCCAAATCTGCCTGGCCGGCGGCCGCCAGGTTAAAGACCGGAGTCGCGATTCCCGCAAAGCTGTCAGCAATCACGACCTTCTTAAACAAGCCAATCACCAAAATCGATAGACCAATAGTGATATTGCGAAAAGTATCCGTAGACCGATGCAGATGTTTAAACTGATTAAACATCTCACTGTGGTGTACGATCGGCCCAGCAATCAGCTGCGGAAAGAAGCTAACAAACAAGCAGTACTCAAGGAAACCATGGGCTTCTGTAAGCCCCCTGCGAGTGTCGACCAGATAGGTTATTTGCTGAAAGGTATAGAACGAGATTGCGAGAGGCAGAATGATATGGCGCACATTCCAGCCCAATTCGAAGGCTGTATTAATGTTACCGAGGAAGAACTCTGCGTACTTAAAGTAGGCAAGTAAGCCGAGGTTAAATAAAATGCCCAGCCCCAACCAAAATCCGCCACGTTTAGACCGCGTCAACAATAAGCCCAAGCTGTAGTTGACTGATGCAGAAAAAAGCAATAACAGTAGATACGCTGGATTCCACCAAGCGTAGAAGAACAACGACGCAACGACCAACCAGCTCATTAGTAGACGCAGATTTCCCAGACGTTGGAGCCAATAAAAGACGACCACCACAATCGGCAGGTATAAAAACAGGAACTCTATCGAATTAAAAAGCATGACTTATTGTAATTATTGTCTCACAACAGGAGGTAGCAGCAGGTGACGTCAACCTGATGACAGCTCATAATAGCATCCCCCAGAGGCCAATATTGAACACTTTTAACCTGTTTCAGGCACTGCATCCATGAATCTGTACATCAAGAAAAGCCTCTGTTGGTTCGTCTCACTCGCTGCAGCGACCATTCTTTTCAACACATGGGTCGACCCATATAACGTCTATCGCTTCAGCTCCGCAGATACCCAGCGTATGAGCAGAATTGGCCAGGGCATGACTATGCGCCTGTCAAAACCTTGGCAAGTTAACCAGCGCGGTGCTGAAGCGGCGATTATTGGGAGCTCACGCAGCGGATCCATTCCGCCAAAGCACAAACTTTGGCTAGAAAAAAGACCTTTCAACCTTTCTATGGCAGGGCTTACTCTCTACGAGATGCTTCGCACAATCGAGCACGCCCATGCCAACGGCCCACTGAGCGACCTCGTTATAGGACTGGAATATGAGACCTTTATTTCTAGCGATTATAAAGTTGGTATAGGTTTCTCTGAAAAGCGGCTAGCCCGGAAAAATAGCATCGATTTCTATCAACAGGGGATACAAGACCTGTTCAGCACCACGCTGACAGCTTCTACGCTAACGCGCAGCATCGAAACAATTAATCGCAGAAAACCTATAAATACATGGTACTTCCCCGAAGGGCACTGGGAAAACAAGTCGCGCATCTGGCGCGGTGAATCAGGCTATGTGTCAGTTGGAAAGAACATGGCTCGCCTGATCGGCAGTGATCCCTCCGTGTATAGCGAGAATTTGACTACATTCGCAGCCATCATCGAATTTTGCCAGCAACAGAGAATCAACACTAAGTTGTTTGTAACGCCAGAGCATATTTTCTTAACCGGACTGAGAAAAACCATCGCTCCAAAGTCTAACTGGCGAGAGTTCCACCAGGACATCAAAGATATTAATCAAAGATTTGCCAACCAATACAAAAGGGAGCCATTTCCTCTCTGGGGTTTTGGCCACATGGTGGGCGTTGTTGACGAACCCCTTCCGAAGGGAGACATAGAGGAAGGCGCTTGGTTTCGCGATGGCATACATTTTAATGGAAAACTGGGAGTGCTAATCATGGAGGAAGTGCTGACCAGTGATAATGATCGGGCTTTCGACCTAGGCAATAACAGCATCGACTCCTACATGAACTACATTGATGTCATTCAGAAACAGTTCTTTGACGACAATAAAATGGTAGTTGAGAGGTACTTGAAAAAAATCCTGTAAGCCGTCTAGAACGGCGTCATTCAATCGGAGAATCCACTGACAATTTTCTCAAAATTGTGTACCCGCCGATTTTACGATAGGCCTCGAAATTATGATCAATCCAGGCGATCAATTCAGATTCAGGGCGTAGGCTATCGAGCGGCAAGCGGGTCACAATTTTGGGGAACTCTGCTGAATCCAGTGCTTGCCTCAATTGCGCCTGCTGTTCCTCGCCAGTAAACGCTAGCGGAGCATGAGAAAGATAGGTTGGCACTGGCGCACGCGCGTCGCCCCAAAAATACAGACTATTGAAGCGAAAGGTAGTTAACACCACATCAGAGCCGTCGATTGCTTCGACTAGCTGGCCGAAGACTCTTGCTCTCTGTGGCTCCATGCGCATATATTCTGTGCCCGGCAATGCCAGTGGAGCATAGTCTCGGTATTGGGAGCGCACGCTCAGACCTTCTATTAAAAGCAAACTCAGTCCTCCAAATAGAACGACAGCAGGTAAAGCCCGGAGCCATTGAGAATATGTATATTTCGTGTACTTTTCACACAACATTTGGGCCACATCAGCAAAATTCACCAACGCCACCAATAAAATGGCAAGACTACCAAAGTACAATTGGCTTCCCGGAATTGGAAAAGCCAGTAGAGGCGACCATACCGCTACTGCCGCAAGCATCATACGGGCGAGCGCACTGCCGTCTTCACGCTTTCGCACAAGTATCACCCAGACCCAGGGCCCGGCAAGTCCCAGCATGGTATGGGCATAGGCTGGACTATCAACAGCCAGCGCGTAGCAAGCCATAACAATAAAAACTACTCTCGCGACCCAAAGTAACCAAATAATATTCCGGTGCTTGCCCGTCCATAAGATTACACAAGCCACTGCTGCAGAAACGCAGGCCAGCGCCAACTGTAGCGCCGAATAACTCCTGAAGAAATGGTAGAACTGAATCTGACCTTCCCGGTAGCCTAGCAAGCTACCGATAATATCTAATGGAGAAGCGCCGCGTAACGCAGAATAAGATATGGCAAGCATTGAAGCAGCCAGAATACCCAGACTAAAGGCCAGTAACGCCGTCCTCGATTGGGAAAATGGATCAACTTTGGGCTCAATGTTAAGACTAACCGCTGCTGCCGAGACACCCATCAAGGCAGCAAATGCAAGGCAATTCGGGTCAGATAACAGCGGCCACATTAATACAAAGGGAAAGCACAGAGTTCCAATAACAACCAATGTGCGCATAACTCCACGCCAGGCTACAAAACTGTGACTACACAGCAGGACAACAGACATTGCGGCAATGACGAAAGCGCCCGCGTTTAACTTCAAATGAAGAACAACTCCACCGGTAAATCCCAGCAACAACCAGGTCGTCTTGACAGACATTCTTGACGAATAGGTGGCAAGCAAGGGTATTAATATGGTCCCGATAGCTACCATTGCCTGCGGATGACCCGGCTCATTAACAATGGAATCGACATATCCGAAGGACAGCACAAGAGCTGAAAGCCCCCATAATCGCGATGCAGTTAGTTTTGTAACCAGCAGAGCGGAGACTACAGCGAGCAGGATCCAGTTAACCAGGGTGACGAACCGTATCGCACTATGTTCCAGTGGAATGCTCAATGCACCGTGCAGGAACTCTACGATTGCCAGATAGATTGGTCCGTAGATCCAGGGTATGTCTCGATAGAAGACATAGCCCTCAAGATACAGTGAACTACTGAGCAGCAGTAAGCCCTCGTCATCATAGGTCCGAAAATTAGAAAACAGTGAGTAAAAGCCAACCAACGCACAAAGCAAAACGATAGCGCCGATGGATATGACAATCCCTGCATCCCTCATACGCGGACCTTTAGTGTGACTCGCCCAGTGCAGTAAAACTCCCTGAAAATCAAAGGGCTTTACTACTTGGGGCCTTCCGAGCAAGAATCACGAATTGCTTTCCGAAAAGCCGCCAAACCACTGGTAAAGCTAGGTAAGCGCGCACCAGCAGGGGGTGGGTAGGCAGCGCGCCCTGAGTACTATAGGGAAGAAAGCGATCCACACATCGCTCTATCTGAAAGCCCTTTATGGCCAAAATTTCACAGAGAGAAGCATGGGTCAGGCCCAGATGATGATCGTAGAAATCCCAGTACTCCCCAGGCAAGTATCTAAGATTGGGGCCCATGATCAGATAACGACCGCCTGGTTTCAGGGTGAGCAGTATCTCGTCTAATAAACGCTCAAGAGCGCTCTTGTCAGGCAGGTGCTCTAAAAAGTTTGATGTGAAAACCACATCAGCCTGACCCTCAAGTTGCGAGGCGATCTCCGTAGCACCGAGTGAGAGAAAGCGCACATCATCAGAAAGGTGTTGCTCTGACTCGGGATTGAGATCCACTCCAATTTTTTCGCCAGCGCTAATGTTATTGATGAATTCACCGTAGCCACAGGCCACATCTACAACGGTATCGGAGGGCGCCACGAATTGCTGAAAATAGTGAGCACATAGTACTTTCCAGATGGCATTTTTTCTGGCTAATTCCTGCTCTGGAAATCGGTTCCGGTAAAGCTCAGCCAGATGCTTATCATCCATGGTACTTTTCCCTGAACGCAATAAATTTGTAGAGCAGGAACGTTGCCATAACCGGCAGCGTAATTGCAATGGCATGGGCAATCTCTTGGGAGTAGCGTTCGACACCCTGTCCTATCAGCCACTGGTTTAGCCAAATAGACGCCAGCCATACGATCGGTAGGAATATCAGATTAATCACCAGAAAATCTCGGGCTTGCTTACTAACGGGTTTATCCGATGTGGGAAAAACATATCGGCTATTTAGGGCAAAAGCGATACTCATTCCCACTCCATAGGAGAGAAACACGGCCCAGGAGTAAGGCATCGTCAGGCTCAGAAGGACGCGTGTAAGCCAATGAAGAAAGGCAGCCAGTCCGCCCACCAACAGGAAACCCACAAACTGTGCGGAAAAAAAATACTTCAGCACGCGGTGGCCATTGATGCCAGTTTCCGCCCAAAATCGATGCTCTCCGAAATCCCCCTATCCTCAGGGTAATAGTAAGAAGTATCAGCCACCCATAAGCCCTTAACTGGTAGCTGCACCGGCGGCAGTTTTTGACTGAATCTCGGCTCACAGATGGGCTGGGCATATCGATAACGACTGCTGCGCACATCGATAATATCCTCAGATTCAAGCGAGGGATTCATAGTCTTCAGGTAATCGCATACCCGTTGATTAAACCATTCATCGGGTTGGGCAAAACTGGGGTGATCGCCCGGCAAGTAGTAAGGCACATACACCACATGATGGTCCAACGGTTGCAGGTTCGTGTACTCAACCAGCCCAGGTACATCCATGTTTGGGTCATTAATGTTGACCCAAAAGTTATCGGATAGAGGCCTTGCCAATTTCACAATAACGCAAACGACAGCAATGTTATTGACGGAACGATAGGCATCCAGAATCGACGGGGGAAGATCAGGCATCAGGCGCGGCACAAAAGGCAGGGGAATGGTACTAATGACCCGATCGAATTCTTCCAACAAGCCATTGCTTTCAACGCCTTGGATCGCGTCATCGCTGATATGAACTTTAGAGACAGCAGATTGCAGACGAATCTCGCCACCATTGGCTTCAATATGGGCAACGACGGCATCTAGTAAAGTTTGAGAACCCCCCTCAAGATATCCCAGCTTTTCTTTAAACAAGTTGTAACGGGAGCGTCCCAAACGGCGTATCCGACTCCAAATCCAGGCAGCAGAAAGGTTGTCAGTAAAGTTGTGGAATTTATAGGCGAACAAACGCTCCCACATAACCTCGTAGGCCTGAGAGCCCACCCAACGCATGACCCACTCTTTCGCATTAACGTTATCCAGCGGCCGCCAATCGTCCCGTTTAGTGCAAAGGAAGGCAAACAGGCCATAGCGAATCTTCGCTATCAGGCCGAGGCCATCAAATTGCAACAAGGCAACTGGATTCCCCCAAGGCTGGAGCTTACCCCGGTACCAATAGGCCATTTTCGTCTCTCTCCACTGCATTTTCTCGGCTATGCCTAACTCTTGCAGCATCTGCAGGAATCCGGAATCGGAGGTACAGTGAAAGTGATAGTAGCGCTCAATGGTCATGCCAGAAAAATCAAACGCAGCCGTCATTCCACCTACTCTGTCGTCTGCCTCAAAAATCACTGGCTGATAGCCCTGATTGACAAGTTCGTAGGCGGCCGCCAGCCCCATGGGGCCCGCACCAAGAATCGCAACACGTTTAGTCATTGTTAAAACTCCAGAACAACCTGGCTGTAGGACGGGTGATTAAAAGTCTCATCCACTGCTTCACTGAACGGGGTAGCCGACACGTCGAAAATTGAGGGCCAATCAATCACTTCAAAATCATCGTCGGCAATGAGAGCTTCAAGCTGCTGGGTTGTAAACGGAGGATTGCTATCAAACCAGCTCCAGATACTGAGCAATAGATGAAACAATCGATAAGGAATATGCACGATCACTGAACGAGCGTTAATGACACCGCGAATTTCACGAATGATCTCGATATAGTCGAGGCGCTCCTGTCCTGAGATATTGTAAACACCAGCCGGCCGTCTGCTCTCGATACAACTCAAGATGATGTCGCAGAAGTCACCTACATAAAGCGGCTGACGACTATAATTACCGCGGCCTGGAACGGGAAAGACAGGCACCCGCTTCATAAACCGTGACAGCCAACCAAAATGCTTACGGTCAAACCAGCCGAACATCAACGTAGGACGAAGTACCGGGCAGTCTATATCACTCGCGAGCACCAATGCTTCCTGCGCTCGCTTGCTTTGAGAGTAGAAGTCGTCCGCTACCGACTCAACCACAGAGGAGCTGATATGCACCAGATAAGGAGGCCTGTCCATGTCAATCGCCTCCAAAATCAACTGGGTAGCTGACACGTTGTTGCTCTCAAATTCCTCCGGCTTCAGTCCGCCAATCTGCGCTTGCAACATAACAAGAACATCTGCATCACGAATATGCTGTTGCCAGTTACCGGGTTGAGAAAGGTCGACCTCTACGGCCAGCACATCGGGATGCAGCGCTGCCAATACCGCCAGGTTAGCCTTGTGCTTATCGAGTACCGTAATGTGGCGATACCCTCGGGCCTTGAGTCGCACCACCAGATTTTGGCCCACTAGCCCGGCGCCTCCTGGCAACACCACTCGACTCTCTTCAGGGGTCACAACATCCATCTGTTCAAGGTCAGGCATCAGATATCAAGCCTGTTGAAAACAAACCTTGGCAAGTGACGAATCACCCACATGATCAGCGCCCACTTACCCGGGGCGTAAATCACCGCTTTGCGCTTATCCACACCCTTAACGATAGTGTCAGCCACATCTGAGATATCGGCCAGGGGAAGCCCGCTACCTGCCAGATGCGCCGTCATCGGGCTAAGCGTGGGCCCCGGCTTGATCAAACAAAGCGCGACACCGCTATTGAATAACCGATGCTGAAGACCCTCGGCGTAACGATCCAACATGCCTTTGGCCGCACCGTATATGTAGTTGGACTTGCGCCCGCGATCCCCCGCGACTGAACCTACAATAGCCAGAGTTCCCGCGCCTTGATCAATCATTGCAGTCGCAATCGCCTCGGCAAACAATGATGGCGAAATGCCATTGAGCGCAAGCGCCTGATCTACGCAGGTTAAGTCAGCCTGGCATTCTTCCTGCTCGGGCAGTGAGCCATGAGCTATCATTGCAAGATCAATAGGCCCCTGTTGACGCTGATCAGCAACGAATGACTGTATGCTCACGGGGTCCATGAAATCCAAAACCGCGGTGTGTATTTTCGATGATGGGCTGCGCACACCGAGATCCCTCGCAAGGCGCTGCAAGCGGCCATCGCTGCGCCCCACCAACACCAACTCCACGGGCTGCTCAGACCAGCGCCGCAGACATTCGGTGGCGATGGCAGAGGTGGCGCCTATCACTAGTATCTTTCTCAAATTCATACCGTAAGTTTAGTTATCCAGTAGCCGACGAGAGAGCCCGGAACTGATACCCGGGTCGCGATAAGTCAAAAACTCCTCGAGCATCGGATACCCACTCTCAAACAGACTCCTTGGCATTCTTGCGTCTTTGGCAGCGTATAGCCTACCCCCAACTGACCTTACAATAGAGTCCAGTTGTTCGAACAGCTTAAGTGTTTTGCTGCCCTGATTCGGGAAATCCAGAGCCAGGGTAGTTCCTTCAGAAGGAAAGCTAAGCAAGCCAGCAGCTGGACGTGCTGCAAAGGTCTTGAGTACTGCTAAAAACGAACCACTGTTTGCCGCGCCGATCGCCGCCAGAAGCTCTTCCACCGTGGCTTCTGTGTCGGTGCCCGGAATCAGGCATTGGTACTGGTAGAAACCCTTGGGGCCGTACATCCGATTCCACTCTCCTACTGTGTCCAGCGGATAGAAATACGGCTGATAATGACTCACAGACTTTCCCGCGCGCCATTTGTGAAGCTGGTAGTAAGCCGCATTGAAAGGCTTCAACGTCAATCGATTCACCAGTGAAACCGGCGGTGTTACAGGCATACTAAACCGGCGTGGATAATCAGAGTCGAGATTGTCTTCGGTAACCTCCCGATGATTTGCCCGCATAAAAACGCCACGGCGTTTCCCGGGATGCACGCAGTCAATCCATGCAACGGCGTATTCCCACGAGGCTTTCGCCTCATCTGACATCTGATAAAACTGCTCCAGACCACTAAAGGGCTGCGTGTCGACATCAAGCATGGGGCCCGTCACCGGGCGCAATTGGAGCTGGGCTTCTACTATCAAGCCGGTGAGGCCCAGTCCGCCCACGGTAGCGGTTAGCCATTCCCGGTTGCTATCCTGCGAGCAAAGTAGACTTTGTCCGTCTGTGCGCTGCAGCACCAGCGATCGCACGTGATCGCCAAAAGTCCCGTAATGATGATGATTCTTACCATGGACATCGTTGGCAATGGCACCGCCGACCGTGACGAACCAGGTACCGGGTGTCACTGGCAACATCCAACCCCGAGAGACCGCAAGCAGCTGAATATCCCTGAGCAAAACACCCGCCTCGCAGCGCAGCAGGCCACTCTCCGGGTCAAATTCAATAAATTTATCGAGGCCCAGGCAGTCCCAGACCGTGCCGTCCGGGTTGAGACAAACATCGCCGTAACTGCGACCCATGCCCCGTGGCAGACCCGATTCGGCTTCAGGCATGTCCCGCCTTAACTCAGCAGCATCGTGTAAAGCCCGCACGCGATGCTGCTGCGAGCCAAGCCGTCCCCATGAGTCGAGCTCTACCAAGAAAAACTCACCGTGCCCAGCAGCAATACCATCAGGAACAAAGCACCGGAACAGAGACTTGCACGATCTTTCATGGCAAAGACCAACGGATCGTCGTGCATAAGCCCTCGATGGGCCTGCAACCACATCCAGCTGATCCAATAGACCAACACAATCACAGCTCCCCAAACAATCTGTGGCGTCGCATACAACAGCAGGATCTGATCGCTATTCAGGTACATTGAAAATACCAGCACTGCAACAAAACCAGCGCTTACGCCCAGCGTTTGAATGAGAGGACCATCTGACGTGCGATAGCCCCGACCGTGCAACGCCTCCTTACCCGCGAGCGCCTGCACTTCGATCTCGGCATACCGCTTGACGAACGCCAGGGACAAGAACAGGAAAACAGAAAACGCCAGCAACCAGAAAGAAAGGCCCATTTGAACAGCGGCAGCGCCTGCCACGATCCTGAGCGTATAAAGCACTGAAAGCACCATGCAATCGAGCAAAGCGACGCGCTTCAGCCAGAAGGAATAGAGGCAGGTCAAAACAAGGTAGATAAGCAGACAAAACAGAAACATCGGGCCAATCAGAGCGCTCAGGCTAACACCCACAAGTAACAGCACCGCCGCAACTCTGATTGCTACAGACACTGAAATCTGGCCGCTGGCCAGCGCTCGCTGGCACTTTCGCGGATGCAAACGATCGCTCTCCAAATCAAGCAGATCATTCATGACATAGGTGGCCGATGCACAAAGACTGAACGCAAGAAAAGCCATTAGCAATAGGATCAGTGTGCTTGGCTCGTCAATCCGATGTGCCGCAAGCGCAGGTGCAAACAACAAGAGGTTCTTCAACCATTGTTGCAAGCGCAGGCAACCTCGCCACTGAACAAAGTCGGCGGCATCCGGGGCAAAGCGCTGACTCACTTCGCCGTTTGCAGTCACCGCGCTTATCAGCTGTGTATCGCTGCTAACCACAATCGCATTTCTGGCGCTCTTCCATACCGGCAAGTCGGCCCGGGAGTTACCGACATAATCGTACTTCCCGAGACCAAAACGCTGCGCCAGCGCCTCTGACTTATTGGATCCACCCAGATTAACGCTAGCAGTGCTAGCCATCACAGCATCGAAAATCTGTAAGTGTTCAGCAATTTCGTGTGCAAACTTTTCATTCGAAGCGGTACACAGGATGAGCTCTCTACCGCGGCTTTTCTCTTCAGACAACCAGGTGAGTAATTCCTGATTATAAGGAAGCGTATCTACACTCAGATCAGTACGGTCAGCCACATACTGTTTTAACTGTGCCTTACCGTGCTTTAAATGCAGGGGTAGTGCAGGGACCAACCCAGGACGATTCTTTAGGAGCTGTAAGCACGACTCGTGCAGTATATCCGTTAGTAATAGTGTCCCATCGAGATCCACTACCAACGGCGTGTGATCAGATAATTGGGTTTGGGACTCTGACATGGGCTCTGGCGATTAGACGCTGATTGCTTTGAGGCGTTTATACAGGTGACGTACTTTCAATGGTAGACGGTTAGAGGGTTGATCATCGAAATTTTTAAGGCCGCCATCGTAAAAGTAGTCTCCAGACGCCGGCTCAAGTTTCAAAGTCTTGATGACGCTATCGAGGTGCTGCTTAAACTGCGCTTCCGGATCATCGAAGCAGAGTACCGGAAATGACTTACTTCGAAATGCGCTTAGCAAACGCTTATTGTATTGGTACCACAGCGCAAGCGCTTCTTTGCGGTCCATACTGCTGCGCCTGGCAAGTGATGCTGCAACCGCGTTGGGGTGACGAAAAATACCGACGAAGTCCATCTCTGGCTCAAGTTGACGCCATCCATCGAGCACCAGTAGCGTGCGCGGATCTTTAAACCCCATAACCGGCAGATGGGCATGGGCAGCAAGCAATTCACGGCCCATGGAAAAGTGTTGTTCACTCCAGGTCACTTTCTTCGGAGGATGGTCCCAGCTTCCGCCATTGGCCTCCAGAATAACGTCGTGCATATCCACAAAGGCTTGATTTTCACGGTTTCCTTTCAAGTTAAATGGATTCCAGGTGTGACAGTCGCCCAGCTGTACTCCAGCCTCCTGAAGAGAGCCCGTGAGGCAACTGGTACCACTGCGATGCATACCCAGGACGCAAATGGTCCGAGCTGGCCGCTCATCGTGAATTCCAGATATAGAACTTGCTTCCACTTGCCTAACTGCTCCGCTCGCCGCGTTTTACTTGAGACACCCGGGCCGAGCATTCGGACACCGTTTTGGTAGCGTTTAAGTATATCTTAGAGGCGGCAACCATAACCACTGCCCTGCTCTCGCGATGCCTGCGTATATGCCATAAATACACGGGCCTGTATTCGTAGCTGCCGGCAAACGATCACTCGCAAAGAGTTTTTTGGAATGTTGGTGACTAGGCCTTGAATCAAAGAAAATGAAACAGCCTGAACAAAAAAAGGCCGGCAAATATGCCGGCCTTTTCCTTTGAAATGGTGGGCCGTGCTGGATTCGAACCAGCGACCAATTGGTTAAAAGCCAACTGCTCTACCAACTGAGCTAACGGCCCTCAGAAGGAGTGCGTATCTTACGGATTTGAATTGAAAACTCAAGACTTCAGCGTATTTTTTTTGCCCGGCAAAACTTGATCGGAATCAGTAGCTTAGGCGTATCGAGTGGGATCTGTGACCCCAGCGTCATGGAAGCCCTGAGAGCGCAAGCGGCAGGCATCACACTTGCCACAGGCCAGCCCATCATCTGTCGCCTGGTAGCAAGACACTGTCAGCGAGTAGTCCACCCCCAGGGCCATACCCGCTGCGATAATGTCGCCTTTGGTCATTTTCATTAGCGGCGTATGGATACTTAGTTTACTTCCCTCTACCCCAGCCCGCGTAGCCAGGTTGGCCATGACCTCAAACGCACTGATGTATTCGGGTCGGCAATCCGGGTAACCCGAATAATCAACGGCGTTTACACCGATGAATATATCTTGGGCCCCCAACACCTCTGCCCAGCCCAACGCAATAGATAGAAATACGGTGTTTCTCGCGGGGACATAGGTCACTGGGATGCCTTCGGTCTCTTCCTCAGGCACTGCGATATCGGCATCGGTGAGTGCAGAGCCACCAATACTGTCGAGATTTAGATTCACTACCTTGTGCTCTACGTCACCCAGCCTTTCTGACACCTGCTCAGCGGCAAATAGCTCCGCCCGATGACGTTGGCCGTAATCAAAGCTAAGTGTGTAGCAGGCATACCCCTGGGACCTGGCCATTGCCAGCACTGTGGTGGAATCGAGCCCCCCCGATACCAATATTACGGCGCGTCTTTCATTCATCATTCAATGCCCTGGTTGATCGTTCCAGAGAATTTTGTGCAATTGCAGTTGCAGGCGCACTGGCAAATTATCTTCCAAAATCCACTCCGCCAAATCTCGCCCCGATAACTGCCCATGGCTGGGGGAAAACAAGACATCAGAGACTCTGCCTGGAAGCTGGTACTCGTCCAATTTAAATCGAGCCCACTCGTAATCCTCCCGGTCACAGATCACAAACTTCACCTGATCATCGGGCATCAGCAGTGGGATATTGTCGTAGTCATTGCGCCCCATCTCCGCAGAGGCCGGTGTTTTCAGGTCCACGACCTTAATAACACGAGGATCCACCTCGGCAACGCTCATTGCGCCGCCGGTCTCCAGAGAAACTTCATACCCAGCATCGCAAAGTTGGGATAGCAGGGGCAGACAATTAGGCTGCGCTAAAGGCTCACCACCAGTGACGGTGACAAAGCGCGGTTGATAGCCAGCCACTTTAGCAACCACATCATCAATGCTGAACAGTTCGCCGCCGCTGAAGGCGTAGTCTGTATCGCAGTAGACGCAGCGCAGAGGGCAACCGGTAAGGCGCACAAAAACGGTGGGCAAGCCCACCGTGCGCGCTTCTCCCTGCAGGGAGTAAAAGATTTCTGTGATGCGAAGGGCATCATCGCTGTGAGTCAAAGTAGCCGACATGTATCCTGCCCTCGCCTAGAAGTTCTCGCCTAGAAGTTCTCGGCGAGAAAGTCCCTAGCGAGCTTCACAGCGGAGCTATTGGTATTGCCGTACTTACTGATCACCCGATCCAGGTATTCCTTGGACTTTTCCCGATTGCCTTTGAGGAACTGGACTTTGCCCAGTTTGTACATGGCGTCGGGTGCCTTCGGGTTATCCGGGTACTGATTCAGTAGCAGGGTGAACGCTTGTCGTGAAGCTTCCAGATCCGGTGGATCAATAACTAGATATAGCTCTCCCAACCAATAATGTGCATTGGCTGCGTATTTACCGTCGGGATAATTGCGAAGGAACTGCTGAAAAGCATCCACGGCCTGGTCAAACTGCTGACCACGAACCATAGAGTACGCACCGCGATAGGCATCGCCCTCACCGGGGAGCTCAGAAGCTTTGCTTGAACCTGTAGACACAGATGGAGGCGCAGCGGACGAAGACCCACCACCGCCAGCGGCTACCACCGCTCCGGCGCCCATAGCACTTAATCGCTTGTCGAGATCGACGTAGCGTTCAAGGCTCTGCGATTTGAGTTTGCGCACCTCATTGGCCTGCTCTTCCACAATGCCATTCAAACGCATTACTTCCTGCTGCAACTGCTGCATCTGTATATACAGGGTGCCCATGTTCTGGCCTCCTGTTGCCACCGATGCCGGCGCAGTGCCCGAGGGCGCAGCAACCGCAGGACCCGCCGGAGCATTGTTCAAGCCATAGCTGGTCGCAGGATACGACTGGCTGGGCTGCACGCTGTAAGGATCAGTGCTTGCTGGAGCGGAGTAAGGGTCTGAAGGTCTGGCGTAAGGATCAGTCGTGCTCGGTGCGGGACTGGCCGGTTCTGACGGGGTCGTGCGACCGCTACGCTCAGCTTCCACATCCACGTAATCCTGAGCCAGGGCCTGGAATGACAACGGGCCAGTCACTAGGACCAGCCCGCACGTCACAAGCAATTTGCTCATGGTTACCATAGGCGTATTACTTCAGTTCTACGCGACGGTTTTGAGACCAGTTGGACTCACCAGAACCATAAGCAATCGGGCGCTCTTCTCCGTAGCTGACAGTCTCGATGCGATAGCTGGAAACACCATTCACCACCATGTAGTCACGGACCGCGTTGGCACGGCGTTCGCCCAGAGCCATGTTGTACTCGCGAGTACCGCGTTCGTCAGTGTGGCCCTCAAGACGCACAGTCGCTTCACTGCCCTGCAGCGCAGAAATGTGAGCGTCGAGCGCACTTACTGCATCAGGCGTCAGGTTATAGCTGTCGTAGTCAAAATAAAACACATTGCCGTAGGCGGCTGCAGCGTCACGCAGACGCTGTTGCTCTGCCGCAGCTGCAGAGGCGGCTGCCTGCTGCTCTTGCTGGGCGGCAGCTGCTGCTGCCGCTGCGGCCGCAGCTGCTTCTTCCTCTTCCTTCTTTGAGCTGCCAGAACAGGCTGCCAAAAGCGAGGCGGTGAACAGTAAAGTGATCGCCTTACCGGCAACAGGTAGATGCTTCATAATACCCTTCCTTCAAATACGTGGTTGTTTAAACTTTTATTGTGAGCCCGATCAACGACTCATGTAGGGTGACCAAGCCGGCTCTCGCACATCGCCATCTCGCGATGGCAACCGGAATTTCACGCCCCCATCCACTGAGACCGCCGCCAGAATGCCGCGACCCGCGTGTTTCGTAGCGTACAATACCATAGAGCCATTGGGTGCGATACTGGGACTTTCATCCAATTGGGTGGAAGTTAAAACCTGCAACCGATTAGTCACAAGATCCAGCAGCGCGATATGAAATTGACCGTTTTGCTGATGCACCAAAACCACATTGCGACCGTCTTGGGCAACCCGGGCGCGAGCGTTGTAGCCGCCCTCAAAGGTTACCCTTTCAGTGCTTCCAGTGCGCAGGTCGTATCGGTAAATCTGCGGGCGCCCTCCTCTATCTGACGTAAACAACAGGGAGCGACCATCGGGCATCCAGGTGGGTTCGGTATCTATCGCGTAATGCCGGGTCACCCGTGTCAATTTTTTGGTGCTCAAATTCATCAGATAAATATCAGGACTGCCATCCTTGGATAGCACCATCGCCATCGTATTGCCGTCGGGGGACCAAGCCGGTGCACCATTCAGGCCTTTGAAATTAGTCAACTGCTCCCTGGCTCCAGTGGACAAATTCTGACGATAAATTGCCGGGCGCCCAGACTCAAACGAGACATAGGATATCTGGGTGCCGTCCGGGGACCATCCGGGCGCCATCACCGGTTCCCGCGATTCCAGCAGTACAATGGGTCGTGCGCCATCAGAGTCAGCCAGCGTTAAACGATAATAATCATTAGCGCCGGGAACGCGCGTCACGGAAACATAGAGAAGGCGGGTGGCAAAAGCGCCGCGGATGCCGGTCAGTTTCTGGTAAATCGCATCTGATACCCGGTGGCCGAGCATACGCGCCTCATTGACTGGACCGACCTCAACGCCCTTATGCGCTTGCTTCTGGCGAAGCACATCGTAGAGCTCATACTCTATGCGCATCTGGGTACCCTCGGCCGAAACCCGGCCTATCAGCAGATACTCAGTTTCAATCGCCCGCCAATCTCGGTAAAAAATATCATTTTGCGTGCTGGGCCGGCCTAACATGTCAGAGCGTGATACTGGCGAAAACTGGCCGCTGCGCGCCAGGTCTGAATCCACCACCCAGGCAATATCTTCAGGTGCGGTACCCGGCCCCTGCCAGGCAAACGGCACGACGGCAATAGCAGTGGGGTTATCCATGCCCTGGGTGATTTCGATAGTCAGCTCTGCCCGCGCGCTCAGCACCACCACGGAAAGAAGAAGGGGCACTAGGGCCAATATCAGCCGTTTCATCAGTAACGTAAATCCTCTGGTCTGAATAACAGGCGGAAGCGCCTGAATGTTTTCTCAAATTCTCGATTAGGCAGCTTTTGCAGTTCAGGGAAGCTACCGGCTTTTTCTACAGCATTGACCGCCGAGCGATCAAACGCCGAGTTACCGCTGCTCTTGAGCACGCTGACGTTCACCACGTCCCCGGTCGGAATCAATTGTATTTGCAACAGCGCTTCCATGCCATTGCGGGCACTGGGAGGTCGGCTCCAGTAATTAACCACGGTTTGCTGAATCAGGGAGGCGTAGCTCGCTGCCATTTCGTCCGCCGTGGCGGTCGCCTCTAGAACTTCATCTTCAGCCGCCATAGCCCGCGCCATATCAGCCCGGGTAATGGCGGCAAGCTCTTCCTCGGTAATCCGCGGCTCTGGCTTGGGCTCGGCTTTGGGCTTGGGCGCGGGCTTTGCTGGCGCTTTGGCCACCGGCTTTGGTTTAGGCTTCGCCACGGGCTTTGGCTTGGGCTTGGATACCGCCACTTTGGGCGTCGTTTTGGGTTTGGGCTTCGCCCGGGGCTTGGGCTTGGGTTTCGGTTGAAACTCGCTGACATCAACCAATCGCGCATTAATGACTTTGGGGACTGGCTTTACCTTAACCACCTCGGACTCGGAGCTTGCCCAGTTTACGGTCAATGCCCCCAGCAACAGTGCATGCAATGTTAGGGAGACCATCGCAGGACGCACAATAATGCGCGGTGCGACGGGTTTGGCATAGACAGAGTCAGAACTCACTAGGGGTTCTCGGTGACCAGGCCCACACTGGGGGCGCCCGCCTGCTGCAAAGCAACCATAACAGTGACCACCTCACCATACGGTACAGCCTCGTCACCCCAGATAAGCACGGGCTTGTTCGGACTGCGCTTCATGACCTTTGACACCCTGTCTTTAATCGTGGCCAGGGCCAGCACCTGTTTTTCGTTACCAAGATTGAGGAATAACTCTCCCCCGGCATTAACGGAAACAATCAGCGGCTCACTGTCCTGATTCTCAACCGGGTCACTGCTCGCCTCGGGTAAATCTACCTTCACGCCCTGCATGAGCATTGGCGCCGTGGCCATAAAGATAATCAACAGCACCAGCATCACATCGATGTAGGGCACTACATTGATCTCCGCCATAGGCTTGCGCTTGCCGCGACTCCTGCTCACCGCTAACTACCGCTTGTCCTTGGCCCGCAGGGCATAAGCCTGACGGTAAAGGATACTGGAGAACTCATCCACGAAGGTGTCGTAGCGGTTACCGAAGACTTCTACCTTGGCAGAAAAACGGTTGTAAGCCAGAACGGCCGGAATAGCCGCAAACAGGCCCATTGCCGTAGCCACGAGCGCCTCGGAAATACCTGGCGCTACCGTTGCCAGCGTAGCCTGGGTAGAGTTAGCCAGCCCGCGGAAGGAATGCATAATCCCCCAGACCGTACCGAACAAGCCAATGTACGGGCTGGTGGAGCCTACCGACGCAAGGAAAGCCAGATGCCTTTCCAAACGTTCTTCCTCACGCATAACGGCAACCCGCATCGCCCTTCGGGAGCCTTCCAAAATTGCCTCGGAGTCCATCTCTGACTGTTGGGCCAGACGCGAAAACTCCTTAAAGCCGGCACGGAAAATACTTTCCATTCCCAGGATTGCTTTGCCATCCGACGCTTTTTCGTTGCCTTCCCGATAGAGCTGAGAAAGATCGATACCCGACCAAAAGCGCTCTTCAAAGCTGTACATTTCCTCCCGCGCGCTGCGCAGGTAAAGGAATCGCTGCACAATCATGTACCAGGACAGTATCGATGCCCCGACCAGGATCAGCATTACCAGCTGCACGGTAAAACTGGCGTTGATCACCAGATCTATCAGGCTTAACTGCTCTTCCAATTCAAGTCCCCTCGATTGCGTTGTTATTGTGCCGGCGTTAACCGGTCTTTCATGTCTTTGGGTATGCGCCGCGGGCTTACCCCACTGCGATCCACGCAGGCGATGGTCAGTTCACCTCGCGCCAAATCTTCGTCACCTCGACGCACGGCCTGTTCAAAGGTGATGGATGCTCCACCGAGCACCTTAATCCGCGCCGTGGCTTCCAGTTCGTCATCAAGCTGCGCAGGTTTCAGGTATTTTACGGCCGCATCTCGCACCACAAACATCAAGTCATGGTTAAAAATAAAGTCTTTGCCAAACCCCAGATTGCGCATGAATTCTGTGCGAGCGCGCTCCATAAACTTCAGGTAGTTGACGTAGTAAACAATACCGCCCGCATCAGTATCTTCAATGTAGACACGCAGCGGCAGGGAAAATTCCTGAGCGGCCATCAGCTTTCTTCGCCATCCAGCTTAAGAGAGAGATTACCACTATCTGTGGCGGAAGGTTGGGGCAGGCCAAAATGCAAATAGGCGTTGCGGGTGACCATTCTTCCTCGCGGGGTGCGCACCATGAAACCCTGCTGAATCAAATAGGGCTCCAGTACATCTTCTATTGTGCCCCGCTCCTCGGAAATCGCGGCCGCCAGGCTGTCTACTCCCACTGGGCCACCGTCAAACTTCTCGATCAGGGCCAGCATAAGACGCCTATCCTGGTGATCAAAGCCCTGTTGATCCACGCTCAGCATATCCAGCGCACGATCAGCGACTGAATCGGTGATATGGCCATCTGCCTTCACTTCGGCGTAGTCTCTAACCCGACGCAAAAGCCGATTGGCTATGCGCGGAGTACCGCGAGCGCGGCGAGCAATCTCGCTAGCCCCTTTACTGTCGATCCCTATCTCCAGGATCTTGGCCGAGCGCTCCACAATATGCGCAAGATCGGCCACTTCATAAAATTCCAACCGCTGGACAATGCCAAAGCGATCACGCAGCGGTGATGTCAGCAGCCCGGCGCGGGTCGTCGCGCCCACCAGTGTGAAAGGCGGCAGATCCAGCTTAATCGAACGAGCGGCTGGCCCCTCTCCGATCATAATATCCAGCTGGTAGTCCTCCATCGCCGGATAAAGTACTTCTTCAACAAAGGGGCTCAAACGATGGATTTCATCGATGAACAATACATCGCCCGGCTCCAGATTTGTCATCAATGCTGCAATATCACCGGCCTTTTCAAGGACGGGGCCGGAGGTGGTCTTTAATGACACCCCCATTTCGTTCGCGATAATGCTGGCCAGTGTCGTTTTGCCCAGGCCCGGCGGGCCAAATATCAGGGTGTGGTCCAACGGCTCGTCTCGACCCTTCGCTGCCTGCAGAAATATCGACATCTGCTCACGCACGGCCTTTTGGCCAACATACTCGTCGAGAGACTTGGGTCGAATTGCCCGGTCGAGGGCATCTTCCCGAGGGCTTACCGGGTCTGGGGCTATGAGGCGGTCTGTTTCAATCATCCGCTTACCATCGACTTCAGGGCACGGCGAATCAATTCTTCACTATCGGCTACCGAGTCATCATTGACCGAGGCAACGACCTTGGCCGCCTCCGCAGGTTTGTATCCCAGTGCAATCAGTGCGCCCTCAGCGTCAGCCACCCGATCAGAGGGTGATTCAACACCGGCAGAACCCGGTATCGGCAGGTCCTGCTCCAACTGACCCAACCAGTCCTTGAGCTTATCGCGCATTTCCACTAACAATCGCTCTGCCGTTTTCTTGCCAACGCCGGGCAACGCAACAAGAGAGGAGATATCATCGCGCTGCACGCAGCGGACAAAGCTGGTGGAGTCCATACCAGAGAGAATGGTCAACGCCAGCTTAGGGCCTACTCCGCTGACCTTAATCAACTGGCGAAATAGCGAACGGTCACGCTCTTCAACAAAGCCGTAGAGTAACTGGGCGTCTTCACGCACAACAAAGTGGGTTACCAGGGATACTTCGGAGCCCAATTCAGGCAGCTGGAACAGCGTGGTCATGGGGACCTGAATTTCGTAGCCCACACCGCCGACCTCGACCAATATGACCGGTGGTTGCTTGTGGACCAGGTTACCCCGAATTCTACCTATCATTTATCGAATCCGTCGGCGGCGCACCGATGTCGCGCCCGCCATGTTGATCATACTTTGTTGTGTGTGGGCGTGGCACAATGCCGCCGCCAGAGCATCCGCCGCATCTTCCTGAGGCATACCGGGCAGTTTGAGGAGCACCTTAACCATGTGTTGAACCTGTTCTTTTTCTGCAGCCCCGGTACCGACAACCGATTGCTTGATCTGCCTTGCAGAATACTCGGCCACGTCCATATCCCGACTGGCACAGGCCACAATGGCTGCACCGCGCGCCTGGCCCAGCTTGAGCGCAGAGCCCGCGCTTTTAGCCATAAAGACCTGCTCAATAGCCAGTTCCTGGGGACAGTACTGCTCGACCAGCCCAGAAACGCTATCAAAAATTATCCTAAGCCGCGGCGCCAAATCGCCTTCGGGCAGCCGAATGACACCACTGGTGACATACTCACTGCGGCCAGACACATAATTAATGATGCCGAAACCGGTTTTGCGGGAACCTGGATCGATTCCCAAAATAAGCGACATTATGATTTCGCGCCCCGTACCCCGTTAACTCATTATGTACAAATTTAGAGTCGGGGTCAGTAGTCCTTCTTTATTATTATGACTGTGGGGGCGTTTTAAACTATTCCTGATCTGCGGCTTTGGCTTCTTCTCGGCTCTGACGCAAGCGAATGTTCAGTTCACGCAACTGCGCGGCGTTGACATCTCCGGGAGCATCAGTCATCACACAATGTGCGGTCTGCGTCTTGGGAAACGCAATAACGTCCCGGATAGAAGCACAATCGGTGATTAACATGACGATCCGGTCAAGCCCAAAGGCCAGTCCACCGTGCGGCGGAGCGCCGTACTGAAGTGCCTGAAGGAGGAAGCCGAACTTCTCATCCGCTTCCTCATCGCTAATATCGAGTATGCGGAATACGGCTTCCTGCATATCACGCTGATGAATACGAATACTGCCGCCACCCAACTCGCAACCATTGAGAACCATATCGTAAGCACGCGATAGAGCAGCAGCCGGATTAGCCACCAACTCTTCCACTGAACAGGAAGGAGCCGTAAAGGGGTGATGCAGCGGCGTCAAACCACCATTGCCATCGTCTTCGAACATCGGGAAATCAACCACCCACAGGGGCGCCCACCCTTCGCGAACCATTCCCTGGTCTTCTGCCACCTTGATCCGCAGCGCCCCAAGGGACTCGTTCACCACGCGGGTTTTATCAGCACCAAAGAAAATGATATCGCCGTCAACAGCTCCCAACCGCTCCATCATCTGCATGACCACTTCATCAGGCATAAACTTAAGAATAGGAGACTGCAACCCCTCGACACCGCTGGCCAGATCATTCACCTTAATCCAGGCAAGGCCCCGGGCGCCGAATATAGAGACGTATTTAGTGTAGTCATCAATTTCTTTACGGCTGATGGTAGCGCCACCGGTGACCTTCAAGGCCGCAACCCGGCCATCGGCATCATCGGCTGGTCCCCGGAACACTTTGAAGTCTACCTGCTGCATCAGGTCATCCACGCTGACCAGTTCCATATCGATACGCAGGTCAGGCTTGTCCGAGCCGAACCGCTCCATCGCCTCCGAATACGGCATGTGGGGGAATTCGGGAAGATCAACGCCCAGTGTCGATTGAAACAGCTCTCTGACCATGCGCTCGGTAATCGCCATGATCTCATCTTCACCCAGGAACGACGTTTCAATATCAATCTGGGTAAATTCAGGCTGACGATCAGCTCGTAAATCTTCGTCCCGGAAGCATTTGGCCACTTGATAGTATCGATCGAACCCCGAGACCATCAGCAGTTGCTTGAACAACTGTGGCGACTGCGGCAGCGCAAAAAACTGACCGGGGTGAGTACGACTGGGTACCAGGTAATCACGCGCGCCTTCGGGGGTAGCACGGGTCAAAATAGGGGTCTCAATATCCAGAAAGCCTTCGTTATCGAGGAAATTCCGTACAGATGAGGTGATTTTTGAGCGGGTAATCAGGCGGTCCTGCATTTCCTGACGACGCAAATCCATATAACGGTACTTCAGGCGCACTTCCTCACCGACAGCCGTATGCTCATCCAGCTGAAAAGGAGGCGTGGCAGCTGCATTAAGAATCTCCAACTCTTTGCCCAGAATCTCGATCTCACCTGTTGCCATCGCCGGATTAACCGAACCTTCGCTGCGCGCGCGAACTCTGCCGGTAATCTTCAATACGTATTCGCTACGCACCCGGTCAGCGCGCTGAAAGTGTTCCTCTGTGTCTGGGTCGAAAACAACCTGCACGATGCCATCCCGATCCCGCATGTCCAGGAAAATGACTCCACCGTGGTCGCGACGGCGATCCACCCACCCACAGATAGTGACTGTCTCGTCGATATTGGCCGTGTTCAGAACGCCACAGTAGTGAGTGCGCATAATAGGTATCCGTATAAAGGGCTGGCCGGCTCGTAAACCGGAACTTAAGCTGTTTTCTTGCTGTCGCTACCGCCTGATGCCGGCGTCTTGTCGCTGGTAGACGACGAATCGGAAGCTCCGTGAAGGTTCTTCTTATTGCCGGTCTTAAAGTCAGTCTCGTACCAACCGCCACCCTTGAGGCGAAAAGCGGCGGCAGAAATTTTCTTTTTCAGCTCCTGGGCTCCGCATTCCGGGCAATCTGTCAGCGGGTCATCGCTGATCTTTTGCAGCGCTTCCAGCTCATTGCCGCACTTCTGGCACTGGTACTCATAGATTGGCATGGCATTAACCACCAAAAATCAGTTAGGTAGATAAAATTGAGGCGCGGATTTTACCCTAAGCGAGGGTAGAGTCCAAGTTCAGGAGGGTGTGATATTTAGAGGGAAAAGTACACTGGCACCTTGCGGCGCTAACGAAAAATTGTAGCGATTAATCGCCCCGCCGGTTAGACGGAACGATTAATCAGGGTACGTCGCTTAGGAAGCGGCGTATTCCTTCAGCTTCTTCAGAGGACGAACCTTTACAGCAATGCTTGCTGGCTTCGCCTTGAAGGTAGTCTCTTCACCCGTGAAAGGATTAATGCCTTTGCGCGCCTTGCGAGCGGGCTTCTTCACAGTGGTGATTTTCATAACGCCTGGAATAGTGAACTCTCCAACCGCACGCTTCTTAATGCTGCGCTCGATCAGGGTGTTTAGCTCATCCAGAACAGCATTGACCTGCTTCTTGCTCAGATCAGTACTGTCAGCAAGGCTGGCAACAATCTGGCTCTTGGTCATTTTGTCTTTGATCGCGGTAGCCTTCTTGACGGGAGCTGCTTTTTTAGCGGCTACCTTCTTCTTGGCTGGTGCTTTCTTGGCTGCTGCCTTCTTCTTGGCCGGAGCCTTCTTCTTCGCTGCTTTCTTAGTCGCCATGTTATTTTCGACCTTCCCTAATAGTGATTATGAATCGAGTGTGTGTCTCAGTGCTCCGCATCGCTACCGGCTGAGCGACTCATCAAGCCACGGGCATAGTATTAATCCATGAAACACTGCAATACAAGTGTTTTTCGAGGTCGAGGGCAAAAAAAACCCTATTTTTTAAGTCTCGGCGCGTATTTTTGCGGTTCAGGGCAATTTAATCATGCCAATCATCAGCGTTTACCCCCGAGGTTATCGGCTCTAGAATAGGCGCCCTTGTTATTTATCCCGGATAAATTTATCGCCATGCGCACCAGTAACTTCTTAATTGCGACCCAGAAAGAAACGCCTGCAGACGCTGAGGTCATCAGTCACCAACTGATGCTTCGCGCTGGACTCATTCGTAAGCTCGCTGCCGGACTTTATAGCTGGCTACCCCTTGGCCTTCGAGTATTGCGAAAAGTGGAAAACGTGGTGCGCGAAGAAATGGATGCAGCGGGGGCACAGGAAGTCAGCATGCCCGTCGTTCAGCCTGCTGAATTGTGGGAAGAATCGGGTCGCTGGGAACAATACGGACCAGAACTGCTCCGAATACACGACCGCCACCAACGCGACTTCTGCCTGGGGCCGACTCACGAAGAGGTCATTACCGACCTGGTTCGCAATGAAGTGAAGAGCTACAAACAGCTGCCATTGAATATGTACCAGATTCAAACCAAGGTCCGAGATGAGATTCGCCCCCGTTTTGGCATTATGCGCTCACGTGAGTTCCTGATGAAGGACGCGTACTCCTTTCATGCCGACCAGGCTTCACTTGAGTCGACCTACCAGGTCATGCATCAGGCCTATTCAACAATTTTCACGCGGCTGGGCCTCGATTTTCGTCCGGTCATTGCAGATACCGGCAGCATAGGAGGCAGCGCCTCGCACGAATTCCACGTTTTGGCCAACTCAGGTGAAGACGACATCGCCTTTTCGGACAGTAGCGACTACGCCGCCAATGTTGAGATGGCCGAGGCTGTCAGCCCCGCCATCGAGCGCCCGGAGCCTGAAGCCGCGATGGCGGAAGTCGCCACACCTGGCGTGAAGACCATCGACGATCTAGCCACTTTCCTCTCCATTGCTACTGCAACCTCTATAAAGACACTGGTGGTGAAGGGTGAGGAGGAAGGCACCCTGGTCGCACTGGTGCTGCGCGGCGATCACCAACTCAATGGTATCAAGGCAGAAAAGCTTGCCGGGATTGCAAACCCACTGCAAATGGCCGAAGAGGCCGACGTGCGCAAGGCACTGGGCGCAGGGTTCGGCTCCTTGGGCCCAGTCGGCCTTGATATCGATGTCGTCGTTGATCGCAGCGCGGCTGTGCTCGCAAACTTCAGCTGCGGCGCCAACAAGGATGAGTTCCACCTGACTGACGTCAACTGGGAACGTGATTGCCCGATCAATCGGGTGGAGGACCTCAGGGAAGTGGTTGAAGGCGACCCCAGCCCCGACGGTCAGGGCAAACTACAGATCAAACGCGGCATAGAAGTAGGCCACATATTTCAGCTGGGCACCAAGTACAGCGAAGCAATGAAGGCGCAAGTGCTCAATGAAAACGGCAAGAGCGTCACCATGACCATGGGCTGCTATGGCATCGGCGTCAGCCGGGTAGTGGCTTCTGCGATCGAGCAAAATCATGATGACAAGGGCATTATATGGCCCGAGGCAATGGCTCCATTCCAGCTCGCCATCGTGCCACTGAATATGCAGAAGTCTGAGGCGGTAGCGAGCTGTGCCGAAGCGCTGTATGCGGAACTCAAGTCTGCAGGCGTCGATGTCCTGCTAGATGATCGTAATGAACGCCCGGGCGTTAAGTTTGCCGATATGGAACTGATCGGTATCCCTCATCGCATTGTCATCGGCGACCGTGCCCTGGCCGAGGGCAATATCGAGTACAAGGGACGCAAAGACGATGACTCTCAGCTTATCCCGCAGGAGAATATTGTCAGCTTCGTGCAGGAACAACTGCGGGGCTGAACTTCGTGCGCAGCATACTGACCACCCTGACCTGTCTCATCCTGACCAGCCATGCGCTCGGCCAGCCTGAAGACGCACAGGAACGGGAAGCATTACGCAGCTTCCTGGAAACGACCATCTCAGACGCCGATAGCTTTGATGATCGTTACGATGCCGAGGTTTGGCTGGTGGATATGTCAGCGCGACTCTCTCGTTATGTAAAAGACCCCAAGCATCGCCTGGAACTGCTACAGGACATTCACGCCGCCGCGATACAGGCGGATTTACCTCCCGAGTTGGTGTTATCCGTGATTGAGGTGGAGAGCCATTTCGATCGGTTTGCAATTTCCAGGGTGGGCGCCCAGGGAATGATGCAGGTTATGCCGTTCTGGAAAGATGAAATCGGACGCCCGGATGACAACCTGACCCTGAACAAAACCAACTTCGCTTACGGTTGCAGGATCCTGCAATTCTATTTGCAAAGAGAAAAAGGGGACTTACACAAGGGCCTGGCAAGATACAACGGCTCTGTGGGCAGACGCGTCTATTCTGACAAAGTGTATCGCGCCTGGAATAATCACTGGCGCACAGAACCTCTGGACTGGGGCGACTAGACCACTCTCAACGGCAACTCTCACAGCGCCGCTTTGCTTCGCGCGGTCGCTGCAAAGACTTAGCGGTAGGAGCCCGGGGAGAGTCCCGTCCATTTTTTGAATGAGCGGTGGAAGGCAGAGGGATCGGAGAACCCCACTCTCTCGGCAACTTCACTCACGGTCAGCCCCTCTCGACTTAGCAGGGAAATGGCGGCGTCCCTTCGGGCGTTATCTTTAATGCGCTGGTAGGAGGTGCCCTCCTTTTCCAGCCGTCGTCGCAGGGTGCGAGCAGACATATTCAAAAGATCAGTGAGCTCTTCAAAACTGGGCATTTCCGCTCGAAAATCATCGCCTAAAATTCGCCTGATGCGGTGCGTCACACTGAACGTGCTGGCCTGAGGCTCAATAATCACATGATACGGGGCAAGTTTTAAAAACTCCTGCAGTTGCGCTTCATCGCGCAGGAGCTCAGCCTCCAGGTGCCTGGCACTGAAGCTGACCGAGTTGGTGGGCTGATCGTACTCTACCGGGCAAGGGAAGAAATGCCGCACACCGGCGGTAAGCTCTGGCTCCGGCCCAGCACAGGTAGCGCTACTGATGTCGATATGCTGGCCAATAAGCCAGCCACAAAAACGCAACCAGATAGCCAGATTACAGAGCACGCTGTGCTGCACATTCGGCAGGTCATCATCACTCAGATAATTAAGCGTCGCTTCCTTACCATCAGCATCGACTTGCAGGCGGTTGATGACTTCCGCTCCCTGCCGAACACGGCAAGTCGCGTTAAATTCGATCGCTCGACGGACAGCTGCTCCGAGGTTTGAGCTATTGAGCATGCTGAGTAATATTAGGCGCGTAGTTCCCACCGGTGTTTGCACGTCAGGCATCACCCCCCCAGACTCATCACCCAGAGCACGCACCAACTCGACACACAGTCGACTGTACTGCTCACGGGACACGAACGCTGTCTGGGCGCTCTGGCGTAAGGGGTCGAAGGGAAAACGCGCTGCACGCAACATACTGTCTACGTCTTTCCCATAGGCACGCGCCTGAACCAGCAGTGCCCGAGTAAACTCCATGGGAACCGTATCGTTAAACCAATGTGCGCTGTCTTTAGGGGTTGGCAAGCTGCTACCTCTGCAAAATCTTCCCACAGTATATAGGAAGGCCGCCTGCTGGCAGAACACCCTCGTAAGAGCACCTCGCCATGGCCCGGGCGCTGAAAACCCCAGACGGCTCCACCTGTTTGACATCATGCGGCGGTCTGCCCACTATGGGACTGGGGATGCACTAATAAAAGAACAAGTGGCGATGAACGACATCAACCGGCTGAGTAAGTGGAATCGAGATATCTCGAAAGCAATTGCTGCGCTGGGTAGTGACGAATTCTTCCCGCGACTCATCGAGGCCGTCAATGGTCAGGTGCCTATCGATTACCCGCAGATATGGCTTTATCACCGGGATCTGCCTCCCAGAGTGCTCTACCACCAGATACCTGCCTCTGCCATCGCATCTCAAATAGACACCTATCTGGAAGGACCCTATCGGGAGGACCCGTTCTATCAAGCCTCCATGCAGCAACCCAAATCCAAGTTGTACCGACTCTCCAGAGTGACTCTGGGGAAGCTTGAGCAAACCGAGTACTACCAGCAATACTACGCCGATACGGGTACTGTTGATGAGTCTGTGTATCTCGCTCGCCTGCACGGTGGCAATGTCATTAATCTGAGTATGATGCGGTTACCCCAGCACGGTTCCTTCAGCGACGAGGAGTACGAGAGCCTCTACCTGCTGGCAGAACCGGTATCAGAGCTCCTTAAATCACACACCGAGCATGACGACTTTGCTGTTACCAACCTGATTCAGCCGGGCATCGACCACCAGATCGACCTCGCGTTTCGCACCTTTGGCGAGTCCCTGCTGTCTCCTCGCGAGAAAGATGTGCTCGAACTGATGCTGCGCGGCTATGGCACAGATACTTCGGCGACACGATTGGAAATCGCCGTAGAGACCGTCCGTCGCCATCGTAAGAGCATCTACCGAAAACTCGACGTTTGTTCGCAAACCGATCTCTTTTCGCTATTCCTCAACTCGATGTCCTGTCTGGGCGCGTCCGCCGGCGAAGACCCATTAAAGATCTATATGGGGCCAAGCTAGGCCCCGATTTTTCCATCAATTTCAGCCATTTACTGCCCCATCGGGGGCATTGCCTAATTAGTGCCGGCGACTGATAGTAGCCGCTAACATAGTCATGGACAGGCAAGATGTCGGTAGAAGCCGATTGGTTCCTGCGAGCGCACCCTGAAATCACCACAATCGAGGCCTTACTGCCCGATTGTAATGGGGTTATGCGCGGCAAGTGGGTACCAAGACACAAGCTGGGTAAAATCTTCGGCGGCGAGCTGAAACTCCCTAAAACTGCGCTCAGCCTCGATATTTGGGGGCGAGATGTTGAGGAATTGGTGTTCGCCACTGGCGATGCCGATGGCATTTGCCTGCCTGTGGAAGGCTCATTGCTGCCAACGCCCTGGTCTCCTGAAGGCCAGCATGGCCAAATCATGCTGTCGATGTTCGACGGTGACGGCGCTCCCTATCTGGGAGATCCTCGCCACACGCTGATGCAAGTACTCAGCCGTTTTCAAGAGGTTGGATGGCGACCGGTAGTGGCAGCTGAACTGGAGTTCAGCCTGGTAACCTGGGATCGCGACATTCCTGCGCACACCTGCCCCTCGCCTGCCAGCGGCGGCCCAGTGGGCGGCAATACTTATGGCCTGGACGTACTCAACCATCACCGCCAAATGATGGAAGACTTGAGGGTGGCCTGTGAAATCCAGGACTTGCCCTTTGACGGGGTAGTGAAGGAATCAGCACCTTCGCAGTACGAAATTAATATGCAGCACGTCGATGATCCGGTAAAAGCTGCCCGGCAAATCATCATGATGAAGCGCCTGATCAAAGGCGTGGCCGCCAAGCATGGATTAATCGCCAGCTTCATGGCCAAGCCCTTCGAAAATGAAGCGGGCAACGGCATGCACGTTCACTGCAGCGTGCTGGACGAGAAAGGCGTCAACATATTTGACGATGGCACCGATAAAGGCACCCCACTGCTGCATCAGGCTATCGGTGGATGCTTAACCTACATGGCAGAATCGGTCGCTATCTTTGCACCCACCTACAATGCCTATCGCCGCTTCCAAAAAGGCTGCCACGCACCCACCTTCCCCAGCTGGGGTTACGAGAACAGAACAGTCGCGATTCGAGTACCCGCCAGTAGCCCGGTGTCCAGGCGACTAGAGCACAGGGTGGCTGGCGCTGACGCCAATCCTTATCTGTTGTTCGCGGCAATTCTGTCGGGGATGCTGGAAGGTATCAATGAGAACCTATCGCCGGGGGATCCGATCACCGGTGACGGCTACGCTCAGGAAGAGGCGTCCCTGCCGGTGTACATGCCCGACGCGGTGCGCATGTTCAAAGAGTCAGACTTTATCCGCAACGCTCTGGGCAGCGAAATGCAGCGAATTTTCACGCTGAGCAAAGAGCAGGAGATCGACGAATTCCGACGTCGTATCACCACCTTGGAATATCAATCCTTCCTGGAAAAACTCTAACAAATACAGACCATGACCCCAGGCGCCAACGCTTGGTAATTTCTGACGTTTTTGGCCATGTACCCACAACCCCGGGGCTGCCAAACTCTCTCCTGTGAAAACGACTATTAGCAAAAAATCCCTGCTGCATCTTGCAGCCATCGCGGTATTTCTGGCCGGCC
>JBDWQQ010000068.1:0-13553 GCA_039986455.1 Halioglobus sp. | reverse complement strand
TATTGTCAGGTTGGGTCATGATCACCAGTAAGTGCGTGGAGGCCAAAAAGAACAATACGAAACCGGTAATGACCTGCACATACCAAAGGGTGGTATCCAAGTGTCGCATTGCCCCAACGTGTTGATTGAGTCTCTGGTGCTGCCGGTAATCCGCCGGGAATTTTCTCAGTGCAAGCAGTGCGTGTAGCGCTAATAGCAATAACACCAAACCCGCAACCGCCGAAACCAGCACCGGATACGGTCTATCGAACACATGGGCACCCTCAAACAGGCGGGTCACCCAATACATAGCGTCCTTGCCCAGAAGAATGCTGGACTCAAAAAACATATGGCCCCAGATAAACAGCACCAGGAGAAGACCGCTGGCACTTTGCATTGCGTCCAGTCTGCCGGGCCACCTATCAATTTGCTGGTCCATTGATGTCGTCTCGATCGTAACAAGCTGAATTTTAGGCTGACTCCCTTACGCTCGACCTTGTTCTGGCTCAATAAAACGGTAATCGCCGGCTGTCTCTGGCTTCGCTATAATGTGCGCTCAATTTCTGTTACGTAGAGCGTTTTCATGTCCGATAAGGACCTCATTCCGGCTATTCAAGTCAGCAGCGGCGAAAAGTTCGTTAATGACCGTGGTATTACCGCCATTAAAGATGGTATTAAATCGGCGGCCGCTCCCGCAGAGCGGTTGCGCAAACCAGACTGGCTCCGCATCAAGGTGCAGGGTGGAAAAACCTTTGAAAGGGTCAACAGTATTGTGCGTGAGCACGGCTTGGCTACGGTCTGTGAGGAAGCTAAATGCCCCAATATGAGTGAGTGCTGGAGTTCGGGCACTGCGACGATCATGTTGTTAGGGGATGTATGCACGCGAGCGTGTCGCTTTTGCGCTGTTAACACGGGTAATCCAAAAGGGTGGCTGGACCCGGAAGAGCCCGCGAACACCGCTCGGTCGGTGCAGCTGATGAATCTTAAGTATGTGGTGCTTACCTCGGTTAACCGGGATGATTTGGCCGACGGTGGAGCAGGGCAATACGCCGCCTGCGTGCGCAAGGTCAAAGAGGAAAACCCTGAAACAGCAGTGGAAGCTCTCACCCCTGATTTTCTCGGCGTGTTGGCAGACGTTGAAACGGTCGTAGATTCGGGGATCGAAGTTTTTGCCCAGAACGTCGAAACGGTTAAGCGGCTGACTCATCCTGTGCGCGACCCACGAGCAACCTATGAGCAAACCCTGGAAGTATTGGCGCATGCCAAGCGTTATCGCCCGGACGTCTTAACCAAGACCAGCCTGATGTTGGGACTCGGTGAAACGGAAGAGGAAATTATCGAGTGCATGGACGATTTGCGCGAGGCATCGGTGGATATTCTTACCTTCGGGCAGTACCTGCAGCCCACAGCAAACCACTATCCCATTGACCGCTATGTGTCCCCGGAGGAGTTTGAAAAATATCGCCAGTGGGGCCTGGCCAAGGGTTTTCTGGAAGTAGTGTCGGGAGTGTTTGTGCGCTCAAGCTACCGGGCAGAGCAGGTGCTTAAGAAGAACAATGTGGGTTTGGCATAGGCCAAGACAGGTCTGTAGGGTGTCTTAAAAAAGTAGCAGGGGCCCGCAAAGAGTGTAATCGCATGCCCCTGCGTTCAGTTTTATTCCTCTTTACCGGTTACTTTGGCGAGGCTGGAGTTGATCTGCATAGCCCAACTGTTAAACATACGCTGCACGTCAGCTTTATTGGAAACGCTGTTATTAAGTCCCCAGTGCCCATTGCTTGCTCGACTATCTTTGATTAGAGCCAGGACCTCTCCCGTCTCCGAGTCTCCGATAGCCACGGCTACCGCCATGGCGCCAGATCCCTCTGTGATCACGTAGTTCCGACCGGCTCCGCGAGAACGGTTGTCATCTTTAGTAGCAGAGGGCGCAATTGCAGTAATCATAGCGCTAATTTGCAATACATCGTCGCCTATTTCGTTGACCAGAGGGAAATCCCCTTTTTCTTGCAAATGTTTTTCCATCGCACTTTTGAAAGCTTCTTGTAACATTGTTTTGTCGGCATCTGTAAGCTCCCAGTCCCGACCGGTTCTGTTGATCGAACTAGTATTTTTGTCTGGTTGAATGACTTCAATTTTGTCTACACCAAGAGGCAGGACCATCACTTTTGTGTACTTACTAAAATCTGCATCGGGATCGATATAAGCCACGTCAGCTTTACTGTTATCGATACGGTGTAGGTTGTCTCCGATGACTTCGGCATCTTCGCCAGTCTGAACTTCCGGAGTGCTGCTGCAGCCTGCCAGCAGTGCTAGCATCGCTGTGCCAACAAATAGTTTCTTGATCATGTCAAAGTCTCCTGATTTGAATAATCCGTTTTCAAGCGTGGCACAATACTACCTATGTCTACGATTTACACAACCTCGCTTTACTCCTCTGAAAGGGTACCAGAACTTGGACAAACCCTTGACCAGGTTCACCTGTTGCGCCTTGATTTGCAGGGTGGCGAAGCGCCGGGTAACAAGGTATTCAAGTTGCGAGCTAACCTAGCGAATGCCAAGGCAAGCGGCGTATCACGGATCGTCAGTTTTGGTGGATCCTGGTCTAATCATCTGCATGCCCTGGCCGCTGTTGGCGCAGAGTTGGGTATCGAAACGATTGCTATTGTCAGAGGCGGTGAGCGCGAAACCGCCATGCTCTCGGATGCCAGACGGCTGGGTATGAAATTAATCGCTGTGTCACGAGAAGAGTACCGCAGGCGCAGTGACCCCGACTATCAGCGAGCGCTCGAGCAGCAATTTTCGCCGTGTATTCTCGTACCGGAAGGTGCCGCCAATCCGGCTGGAGTTCAGGGTTGTGTTGATATCGCACAGCTGATCAATGAGCAGGGTAGGCGCTGGCGTCGAGTGGTAGTGTCGGTTGGTACAGGCACAACACTGGCTGGTTTGGCCGCAGGCCTTGATTGTGCTCAGGAGTTGGTTGGAGTTTCAGCGCTTAAAGGGGCGAAAGATCTAGAGGAGCGCATTGTGGGTGCGCTCGCCGAATCAGGTCTCTCGGCCAAGCTGCCCTGGCATGTACTTCATGATTATCACTGTGGAGGTTTTGCGCGAGTTAACGATAGCCTGCGGACATTTATCACGAACTTCGAGCAAGCCCATCAGGTGCCATTGGAACCGGTGTATACCGGAAAAATGCTTCTGGCCATCCACTCTCAAGTGGCCTCCGGGCAATGGAGTCGAAATGATTCCATTCTGGCAATTCATACCGGCGGACTGCAGGGACGTAGAGGCTACAGCTGGCTTAGCTAGAACTGCCAGTGAAGGCCGGTGGTGCGCAAGCGTGTAAACGTCGTGCGTTGCTTGGTGGACGTATGGCCTTTTAGGCCGCCAAGCGCCCGCACGTTAGCGCGCATTTCCAGCCATTCAGGGCTGCCCCAAAGATAGGACTGAGATTTGAGCATTTCGAATTCCTGTAATAGAACTTGGAGCAGTTCTTCACCGGCGAAAAAGAATCCCATTTCGTTATTGTAAAGACGAGAGCGGTAATCCAGATTAGTGGTGCCCACGAAACCCCACCTGTCGGCTAGGAAAAATTTGGCGTGAAGCTTGCCGTAGGCAACATCGCCTCCCAATACGTCGGCGTCTCCTCGTCCAGTCTGATAAATTCGTACCCGTGGGTTATTCACCAGTTTTTTCCATTTTTGGCTTTCAACAAGCTCAGGGTTGAGTTCGCTTTTCTCGAGCTTTTTGCTCCATTGAGCCTGGGTGTCATGGTCGAGTAATAGGCGCGGTGCTGTATCCATATCGATGATGGCCTGGGCGAAAAAGTTGTCGCTGGTCATGATGGAGTTAGTGACGATCTCGACGCGGTTATCCGGATGTTTATCGAGCCAGGAGTAAAGGTTTTCTGAACCATCTTCGTAGACGGTGCCGTCTTCTCGTTCGTATTTGGGGACGAAAAGATAAGGAGAGACAATCCGAATAGTGCGGTTCTCGGGTTCCATCTCACCTAAACGACGAGTCATGTAGACAATAGAATTTGGATTTTTTTCTAGATTTTTGTCGTAGTCGCTGACGACTTTTTTGTTGATGATGTTGCCTAGTTCGTGGGCAATTCGGGTTTTTGCCGGATAGAGATCTTCCTGCAGATACTCTTCCATGTGCTCGTAAGCTTTTTTGAAGTCAGGCATGGCGCGCAGAGTGGCAAGATGATCTCGCATTTTTTCCTGCTCTTTGCTGTGTGCAAGCCGCGACTTAAGCCTTTTGTTGCCCGGCACTGCGAACAGTATGCTTACATATTGGCCACTGATGGCACCCACTGACTCAGAATCTTTGACGCCGGGCTGCGCCCTTAAAACGATTTCAAGGTCTTTGTAGGCGGTCGGGTCTTTGCTTCCGTCCGCCATTAAGCCGTAGTAGGCAGTTGAGATATTGCGCCCACCGGTCATTACCCAGGCTTTTTCCGGCCAGCTACCATCGGTCACTAGCAGTTTGTCATGGGACCGACGATTGATGTTGGCGACATTTTTAGACGCCGCGCCGAATACAAGCGCCTGAACTCGGGCCTTATTGACCGTTACCTCACCGTCCTCGTTGCGTATGAATCCGCCATCAATTGCACAGTTTTTCAGCGCTTTAAGTTCCGAGTGGCTGCGATGAAAAGAACCCAGTGAATCGACCATTATCCGTATGTCTACCCCACGGGCGACAGCTTCACACAAGGCACCTAAAAAAGCGTAACCCACCAGGTCGCGTTTGAAGATATAGTAAACTGCGTCCACTGTGTGGTCGGCGTTATCAACCATCCAGATCTTTGCGGCCAATGAGTTGATGGAGTCTTCATAGCTGCTGCCGATGATTTTCCCAAGGGCAGCATTGGCTGGAACCTCAGCGGTCATTCCAAGTTTTACAGGGTCGATATTAAGCGCATCAATATCGGCTTCGGAGCGCTGTCGGTAATGGCCTTCCAACACCAGGTCACGCACCGCCTCTGGAGGAGGGCAATCTCTAAGGTCCTGTCGATCTGCGGGGCAGGGCTGCTGCTGCGGTGTTGCTGCACAAGCACCCAGCAGAAGAATTATGAGTAAAAAACCAGAGCGTAACGAAAGACGAAGAGATTGAGTCACGTGTTCCCCTGTTTGTTATTCACGAAAGCGCAGGCTGGCTACAACGGCGCGGTGATCAGACAATATATCAGTAGCAGTCGAGTAGTCGAGAAACTCCAACTCTCCGGAAATTATAATCCAGTCCAGGCGTTTTTTCTTGTAGCTATAGTGCGGTTCGTCGTTACCCGTCCAGGCGTGCAGAAGCCGTTTATTTTCTGCGGCGTTTTTTACCAGCCGATCCGCCAGTGTTTCTGAGTTGAAGTCTCCCATCAATATCAGGGGGTTGGTTCTGTTTTTTAAGGTGTTATCCAGTTCTTCGCTCTGCCGCTCTCGCACCGACTTGCGGGAAAAATCCATGTGCAGTGAAACCACGTCGATAACGATTATGGATTGGTCAGGGCGTTGCCACTGTACCTCGGCCACAGTAAATCCTTTGCCGGCAGTGGGCGGAGAAGGAGTGAAATCCAGCCTTGCGGCCGCAGATATCGGCGCTGTCGACAGTACAGCTGTGCCATAGTCGGCTATTCCCAGAGAGGCATGACTCGCTTGAATCCACCAGCCATAGCCCGCTTGCTGTGCAACATAGTCAGCGTGATCAAAGTTGCCGCTCCACAGAGAGGGAGCATCGACTTCTTGCAGGGCTGCCACGTGAATCTCATTGTCCTGCATAAAACTGGCAATTTTATCGAGGTTGCCACGAATGGTGTTCGTCGAAACCAATAACTGATTGAGTCCGTCACCACGGCCATGGGCAATGTTGAGCGATGCTACCTTGAGTGTGTCTGATGGGGCAGGCATTTTAGCAGGGTCGATTTTGTTAACCGGCAGCAACTGAGGATCGCCAATGTCTGCAACCGACGTTCCAGCGCAGGCGGTCAGCGTGATGAGGAACCATGCGGATATCGCTGTCAGTAAAGTCCGTTTATACATAGTGTGAAGGCCAGTCGTCTGACACGAGGAAAAAGCGTTCCTGTTCGTTGCCGTTGATATCGACTAAGGCGATTTGAATCGGCCTGGGGTCGTTGCCCAATGTTACCAGCCCATGGCGTATCAGCTCAGCTTTGGAGAGTGTGGCGTCACTGCATCCAGCAACGGGAGATAGCCATTGGGATCTTTCCAGTGGCAGATATCGCGCATTGTTGCCTTCGTCTAATTTGCTGAGTTCGTTGAGTCTGCGCCAGTTTGGCATATTAAGCGCCAGGTTGTAGCCCGGTGGGGGAGGTGCTGGGGCTCGCCATTGATTGAATAGGCGACCTTTTATCTCAATCTCAAGCAGAGGGTCACTGACTCCAAGCTCAGCCAGGGCAGCACTGCCCTCGGGGGTGTGTGCCAGACGGATTTGATGGCTCATCATGCGTTGCAGCTTCAAATCCAATCGATCCTTTGAATTGGGTCCCAGCCAATTGTGCTGCTCGCTGCCGGTTGCTGCTGGCGCGGAAAGATAAAATTTGACGGCCAGTTCAAGGTGAACATTCCGTTGGCGGCGGTGGCAAAAGTAAATACAGTCGAACTCGCCCAGAGTGCGTTTACTGTCGCGTACGGCGAGGTTGTGCGCAAGAAGGTCAATTTCAGAATCCTGCTCCAGAAAGAAGTGCCACAGTGTCTCAAAGTACAAACCCAATCGGCGCGTGCTGCTTTTTGCCAGATGATTGGCTAAAGGTTTGGGGTCCAGGTCCAGTGACTCCAACCAGCTCATACGCTTCTCGGTCAGGGCAAAGCCCGCGTTTTGCACAACGGTGTGCTCCCCTAGCTGCGAGCTAAGCAACAAAGGCGCCGAAAAACAGGACCAGGCTAGATCACGGACGGCCGGAGTATTGAGGCAAAGTAAGGAGTTTTCTGCTGAGGCGTTCACGTGGTTATAATACCAGTCCTTTTTCATCAATGGGCGCACTCATGCCTGGTTCCTTCAAGAAGATTGGTTTGGTTGGGCGCAGCCAGCAAAACGGGCTGGATGTTGTGCTACAGGAATTGCTTACCCTGCTTGAGCATCGCGGGCATGAGGTAATTTTAGAGGATTGCCTTGGGGAACTGGTGCCAGGGGCCGACGTACGCCTGGGTAACCGCGATGATATTGGGCAGGATTCTGACCTGGTGATCGTCGCTGGAGGTGATGGCTCGTTATTGAGTGCTGCACGTACTCTGGCAAAGTATGACACTCCGGTACTGGGAGTGAACCGTGGCCGATTGGGCTTTCTGACTGACATCACTCCAGACCAGATTGCAGAACAAATTCCTCGAGTTCTCGACGGTGACTTTGCCACCGAGAGTCGCTTTTTGCTGGACGCGCATGTAGAGCGTGAAGGCCAGATTGTGGCACAGGCAGATGCGCTTAATGATGTGGTCGTTAACTCCGGAACCTCTGCGCAGATGATCGAAATCGAGCTGACCATTGATAATACGTTTGTTTATCGTCAGCGCGCCGATGGTTTGATTGTCTCCACACCCACCGGTTCTACCGCTTATTCCCTGTCAGGGGGCGGGCCGATCATGCACCCGTCGCTAGACGCTATTGTGCTGGTGCCGATGTTCCCCCATGCATTGAGCAGTCGTCCCATTGTTGTTGACGGTAACTCTGAGATTCGAGTGGATATACTGCAGCGAAACAGCATACACCCCCCCGTAACCTGTGATGGTCAGGTGAATATGACAGCCAGACCCGGCGATTCCGTGGTTATTCGTAAAAAGCCCCACAGGCTTACCCTGTTACACCCGGTGGGTCACAGTTTTTATGCCAGTTGCCGCGATAAGCTGCGCTGGGGCAACGCTCTGGTCGACTGATGCCGCAAACTTTCACCGTATTGCAGGCGCCTCTGGGCGAAGACCTGCTGCCGCTGACTGCTCTGCTTCGGTCCCGAGGCGTGCCACATCAAATTTATGAGGAGTCAGGTCAACAAGTATTGACCGTGTTTGAGCAAAGTCACGTGGATTTGGTGGACAGTCTTTATCGTGCCTGGCGTTCTGGCGAGGTGAAAATTGAGGCCCGCGCAGGGCGTCCCGCCACCAGCAGTGCACCCAAAATACAATGGCGCCAGTCCCCAGTGACTGCGATCGTTGCGCTACTTTGTATTGCACTTTTTCTGGCGTTCTATTTGGGCGCCCCCCAGCAGTGGCTGGCGTGGTTGAGCTTCACACCGTTTGAGCTTAAGGGCGACAAGATACTATTTTTACCCATGGGGGATCAGTATTGGCGGCTGATTACACCTGCGTTTCTGCATTTTGGCTGGCTGCACATAACGTTCAACATGCTGTGGTTGTGGGAGCTTGGATCGAGAGTCGAGCGGGTGACTGGAAGTTTCAATGCCCTGGGCCTGCTGACAGTGATTGCCCTGGTGTCCAATGTCAGCCAATACCAGTTTGGCGGCCCGGGATTGTTTGGCGGGATGTCGGGCGTAGTCTACGGCTTGCTGGGGTTCTCGTGGGTAGCGCCTCTACTTCAACCCGCCTGGGTGATTCAGCCCCCCAAGCCGATCATGTTGTTTATGGTGGGCTGGCTGTTTCTCTGCCTGTTTGGCGTGGTTGAAGTGTTGGGCTTTGGTGCCATCGCTAATGCAGCGCATGTGGGCGGGTTATTGTGTGGTGTTGCGCTTGGCGTCATTTTTGGCGGGCTATCGCGCCTGCAGGGCGAACGCAGCAAAGACTTGTAAGCCTCATTACCCGCACTATACTAGGGGCTTAAGACAAATGACGAGGTTCGCAACATGGAGTACAACCCCGAGCAGCACAACCTTAAATGCCCCAAGTGTCAGCATGGCATGGACGAGGTAGACCATGAAGGTGTGGTCATTGATCGCTGCAGCCACTGCCGTGGACTCTGGTTTGACGCCGATGAGGCGCATCAGCTGAAAAGCTTGCCAGAAAGTCACGCTGTTGATTCAGGCGACCCCAAAGAGGGCTGGAAGTGGGATAGCCGGGTTGAAATCGATTGCCCACATTGTGGCAAACGAATGGAACTCACCTCCGATGCCAAGCAGAAGCATATCTGGTATGAAATTTGTCATGACCACGGCATGTTTATGGACGCGGGCGAGTTCGCAGACTTCAAAGAAGAGAACCTGCTCGACTGGTTCAGGGCCGTTATCAAGGGCGACAGAAGTACCGTCGCCCCCTGATCTTTGAAAGCGTTGGTTCATCCAGCGTTGTCACCAATTTCCCCTAATTCGGGAGTATAATGCTCGGCTTTTCAAGGCTGCGGAGCTCCCGATGGATTACCAAAAAATGATCGATTCGATGACACCGGAGGTTTATCAAAGCCTGCGTCGTGCCGTTGAGCTTGGCAAGTGGCCAGATGGGCAAGCCCTGAATCCAGAACAGCGTGAGAACGCGATGCAGGCCATCATCGCCTGGGGGCAGCGTCATCTCTCTGAGCAGGAGCAAATTGGCTTCATCGACAAGGGTCACAAAGACGGTGATGATTGTGATGATCCAGCAGAAACCCCCCTTAACTGGAAATAGGAGCTAGTCGTGGCCGATATTCTCGCCGCAGGAGCAGTGCGTAAAATGAAAACCTCACTGGGTGAGCAGGTGGATTACTCCCTGCCGCTCGGTGATACCGACCTTCCGATGAACGCTTTGCTGGGAAAGTCACTGCAGCTTCAATACGATGGGTTGATCAACTGTGTCGCCTGCGACCGTAAAACCAACAAGAGCTTTAGCCAGGGCTATTGCTACCCCTGCTTTCGGCGATTAGCCCAGTGCGATACCTGTATCATGTCACCGGAGAGGTGCCATTATGCTGCGGGTACCTGCCGCGAGCCTGAGTGGGGCGAAACCCACTGCATGATCGACCATATTGTTTACCTGGCGAACACATCAGGCCTCAAGGTCGGAATTACCCGGCATAGCCAGGTGCCCACGCGTTGGATGGACCAGGGGGCGACCCAGGCGCAGCCAATATTCAGGGTGGATACACGCCTTTATTCAGGCATTGTAGAAACGCTTTTCAAGGACCACGTGGCAGATAAGACCAGCTGGCAGGCCATGCTAAAGGGGGATGCTGACCCTGTTAATCTCGAGGCTGAGCGTCAGCGTTTGGTCAACGAGTGCCAGCAAGGGCTTGAGCAGGTTCGGGAGCAATATGGTCTGCAGTCGGTGACCGAGCTAATCGATGCAGAGGAAACGCGCATTGCCTACCCGGTGCTGGAGCACCCCAGTAAAGTAAAATCATTTAATTTGGACAAAACTCCCACCGTCGAAGGCACCCTGATAGGAATCAAGGGGCAGTACCTGATCTTCGATACGGGTGTAATCAATATGCGTAAATATGGCGGCTATCACCTTGCCGTCGCAGAAATGAACTGAGGACTGTTATGCGCGACGCAAATCCAGGCACTATCCTTTTAAAGGACTATCAAGCGCCTCCCTATCTGATTAATCGCACCGAGCTGCACTTCGAGCTGGGGGAAGAAGAAACTATCGTGACCTCCCGTTTGCATCTGCTGCGGGCGAGCCAAGAGCCAGCCGAGCTTGAACTGCACGGGCAGGAGCTCGAACTGCTGGAGGTTGCAATCGATAACCAGCTGCTGCCCGAAAGCGCCTACCGTGTTACAGAGAACAGTTTGATCATTCAGGATGTTCCTGAACAATGCGTACTGTCGTGTAAAACGCGAATACAGCCCCAGAACAATACCTCTCTGGAAGGGCTGTACAAGTCTCAAAGCATGTTTTGCACCCAGTGTGAGGCCGAGGGCTTTCGTAAGATAAGCTATTACCTTGACCGGCCCGATATTATGTCCGTGTTTACGGTGACTATCGAGGCCGATGCCGAGCGCTACCCTGTGCTGCTTAGCAATGGCAATCTACTGGAAACTAAAATTCTTGAGAATGGGCGTTGCCAGGTGCTCTGGCATGATCCCATTCCTAAACCCTGTTACCTGTTCGCCCTGGTAGCTGGCGACCTCAAACACATCGAAGATCGTTTTCTCACGTCCGGCGGGCGCGATGTCACTCTGCGTATTTTTGTGGAGCCCAAGGATCTTGGTAAATGCGATTACGCTATGGATTCTCTCAAGCGATCCATGCGCTGGGATGAGGAGGCGTTTGGACGTGAGTACGATCTGGATATCTTTAACGTTGTTGCGGTCGATGATTTCAATATGGGGGCGATGGAAAATAAAAGCCTCAACATTTTCAATACCTCTTGTGTCCTGTGTCATCCGGATATCACCACGGACCAGGGGTATCAGCGTGTAGAAGCGATTGTCGCGCACGAATACTTTCATAATTGGAGCGGTAATCGGGTCACCTGTCGCGACTGGTTCCAGCTGAGCTTGAAAGAAGGCTTCACGGTTTTTCGGGATGCGGAATTTTCATCAGACATGGGCTCGCGCACAGTAAAGCGGGTTGAAGATGTCAGCATGTTGCGCACTGCCCAGTTTGCTGAGGATGCCGGACCAATGGCGCATCCGGTTAGGCCAGAGTCGTACATTGAAATCAATAATTTCTACACGCTGACGGTCTATGAAAAAGGCGCGGAAGTGGTGCGTATGATTCATACATTGCTAGGGGCAGAGAAGTTTCGTGAAGGATCTGATTTGTACTTTTCGCGCCATGACGGTCAGGCAGTCACCTGCGAAGATTTTGTATGCGCGATGGAAGATGCCAGCGGTGTTGACCTTGGTCAATTCAGACGCTGGTACTCCCAGGCGGGCACACCTGTTTTGTCGGTGCAAGACCACTATGATGCGGATGCACAGACCTACACTCTCGATGTGGCCCAGTCTTGTCCCGCCACACCGGGTCAGGCCGACAAGGCGCCATTTGTGATACCGCTGGCACTGGGTTTGCTCGGCGATGCGGGTAATCTTCCACTGCGTCTGTCGGGAGAAGAACCCGACCCTGAAACCAGCGATAATACGCATCGCGTACTGATCGTCGACCAATCCAGTCAAAGTTTTGTATTTGAAGGCGTTTTGGAACAACCGGTACCGTCATTGTTACGCGGTTTCTCAGCGCCCGTCAGGCTGGAATACGACTATAGCCGCCAAAGCCTATGCCAACTGATGAGCCGAGATGATGACGGTTTCGTCCGCTGGGACAGCGCTCAGTCGCTAGCGTTGCAGGTGATCGCCCAGGTTCAGGAGCAATTGACTCAGGGGCAATCCGTGGAAGTGGACTCATTACTCACCGATGCATGCCGGCAGTTACTGGCGGATGAGTCATTGGATCCCGCGATGGTGGCGGAAATGTTGGCCCTACCCAGCGAAAACTATCTGGCGGAACTGGCGGGGGAGGGTGCGGCTGATGTTGAGCTGATTCACCAGGCACGTCTCGCAGTTCAGAGGGCCATCGGGGTCGCGGCCAGCGATCTATTATTGGCGCGTTATCACAGTCTCTCCAGCGACGCCGCCTATCTGCCTAGTGGCGAACAAATTGCGGCGCGTTCATTGCGTAATTGTTGTCTTGGCTACTTGGCCAGCGCCGATCGTGATCATTTGGCGTTGGCTGTCAACCAATTAGAGTCTGCCAATAATATGACTGACCGTCTTGCGGCGCTGAAAGTACTGGCTTTCTTTGGCCAGCATTCAGATTGGGAGCAGCCGCTCGCGCAGTTCTACTCTGACTGGGGACACGAAACCTTGGTGGTTAATCAGTGGTTGCAGGTGCAAGCATCGATGCCCGATGCTGGCGCGATTGACCGAGTGCGTTCGCTCATGGAGCACGCAGACTTCGATATTGCTAACCCGAACAAGGTGAGATCACTGGTCGGGGGCTTTGCCGGAGCAAACCCGGTCAATTTCCATCGCGCAGATGGGGAAGGCTATCGTCTGTTGGGGGATGTCATTGCACAGCTCAACGGTATTAACCCGCAGACGGCCGCCCGTTTGCTGGCTCCGCTGACCAAGTGGCGTTATTACAGCGGTCGAGCAGATTCCATGCGGGCTGAGTTGCAGCGGTTGGCCGACTTACCTGATTTGTCGCCAGATGTTTACGAGGTGGTGACCAAGTCGCTGCAGTAGTGGATGACTTCAACCAGTGGGGTAGAGGCTAAGTCGCTCAGCGTCACCCCGCTTGGTGCTGCGAGACTGTTTGTGCAGTCTCTCCACGCTTTCTCGCAATGGCGCACCGCTCCAACTCTCGCCTTCTCGACTGTAGAGCACCTGTTCCAGCTGCGTTAGCTGAGCGCTGAGTTCGGCATCAGCCAAAGCCTGACTGGCCGCATGCAGCGAGGTGATGGTGTTGTCATCGCACAGTGCCGCGGCCCATTGAATCAATGTCTTTCTCGCCTGTGAGGGTTGATCCGCGGCACAGGCGGCCACCAGTGACTTGTAAGCTGCCTTGGGTGATACCGGCGTATTTTCTTCCTGATGCTCTTGCGGCTGGCTTCGCTTTGATCGCGCGCTCAACAGCATCAGCACAGTGATAGCCCAGCCGATTGCGCAAACAAGCACAGCCAGTTGCCAGTGCCATAGCCTTGTTTGAGCGCCGCCGGCTACTTCCCCAGTGGCTGCCTGTTGGTCTATCTCAATAGTTGTGACC
>JBDWQQ010000067.1:0-71453 GCA_039986455.1 Halioglobus sp. | reverse complement strand
AGGAATTGACCCGCCTGGGCCTCGGCGGCCCCGCCGATTCGAAGCGGAGGGCTGCGTTGCGTTGGGTAGGTTGCTAGAAGACTTGCTCACGAGAGCATTGCTTCACCGCTGACAAACACCACTTTGAGTTTGGCGCCGTTGCCAATACCGTTTATGGCGTAAGTGAGCGTTGTGCAATTATGGAATTTCAACGTAATATAAGGAAATGATAATAACGACTGGGGCTGTCCCATTTGCCCTTGCACGAGTAACCAAAGAATAAAAGGATTACCCTCATGTCAAGAATTGCCTCTACTCTGCTTGCAGTAGCGTTTTTTGCCTCACTACTTACCGCCTGCTCCGATGGCAGTGACAATCGCTCCAGCGGCGTGGTAAATCCATGTGTGGGCGCCGAGGCCGAAACCGAGCGCTTGTTCCTGCAGCAGCTGACTGATACCAGCGTCATCATCAAGTGGCGCGGCGAAGCCACCGCGGCCTGTATTGGTGCCAGCGCTGACAATCTGGACACTCTGGTCGAGGCCACCGCAACTGATGGCGACCACAAGGAAGCGCTGTTCAGCGGGCTCTCCCCACAGAGCATGTACTTCTATTCAATCGGTGGTGCCAACACGGCGCCCGCAGACCAGTTTTACACCACTGCACCCGCTGCAGGCGAAGTTCCTCAGGACGGTAATACACGCGTCTGGCTGATCGGTGACGCTGGCACCAACGGAGATGACGAAGCTAACCACGCCGGTGAAGCGGCCGAGGTACTGGCTGGCATGGAAGCCTTTGTCGCCGCCGATGGAGAACCGGTGGATGTATTCATGATGCTCGGTGATAACGCCTATGATGTGGGCAGCGACTTTAATCACCAGCAGGCTGTGTTTGAACTCTACGTGGCATTACTCAAACAGGTCTCTGTCTGGCCGACCATAGGAAATCATGAGATGGGCTTGGGCGCGGAAATCCCATTGCCTGGGCTAGGCACTTCGGCAGACCCCGACAGTTACAGGGCAACCACTGAGGATGAGCCGTTCCGCATGCCCTACCTGAGTATTTTTTCTCTTCCTTCCGACGGCGAAGCCGGCGGAGTACCCAGTGGCACCGAGCAGTATTATTCCTTTGACTACGGCAATGTTCACCTGGTCAGCCTGGACTCACAGTTGAGTGCCCGAGATGAAAACCAGATCACCGCGATGCGTGATTGGCTGGTGGATGATTTATCCACTAATGATGCGGACTGGACCATCGTTATTTTTCATCACCCGCCTTACTCAAAAGGTGCCAACCACGATTCCGACGACACCGCCAAGCTGGGAGGCTTTGATGAGCCCCAACGCTATATGCGTGAGCAGTTTGTGCCTGTGTTTGACGCCTACGGCGTAGACCTGGTTTACAACGGCCATTCCCACTCCTATGAGCGCAGCTACTACCTGCACGATCACACTGGTACCTCCGACACTTTTTCCACGGCCGAGCATGCAGAGCTGATAGATGGTGACCCTGACAATCCGGCTTCCGGTCGCGGTGACGAAGCCTACGATCAATTAAGCCCTACCAGCGGCGGTGTGGATGACAGGGTGATCTATACCGTGGCTGGCAACGGGGGTAAAGCAGATGAAAATTCGGGCATTACCGACCCCGTTGTATGGCTGCTACACGCGGCCCACATAGTACAGCCTGCCGATACGGTTTCACCTAAAAGGCGCGGACTTGGCATCAAAGGCTCTATTATTGTTGACGCCAATGAAAATCAACTGCAGGCGTCCTTCATCGACGTTAATGGCGATGTACAGGACAGCTTTACCATCAACCGCTGACTCTCTTTCGTCCCGGCCCCGCGGGGTCGGGACAATATCTGGCTGACATGCTGTTAATGTTCTCCCGTCTAATGTTGTGTGCAGCCTTGGTTGCTGCGCCGGATTCGCATGCACACGCCGGGATGCAGGATCAGCTGAACCGTATCAATAGAGCTATCGTTGAGCGCCCATCTGAGCAGACGCTCTATATTCAACGCGGTATGATCTACTCCAACGGAGCCCATTACTCCGAGGCCCTGGCAGACTATCGTCAGGCGGAGAAGCTGGGGGCTCCCATCCTGGTTGCCTATGAACTGGGCGTACTTTTCTACCGGATGAAGGATTACGATCAAGCCACAGATAATCTCAGCAAGTACCTCCGACAGTTCCCCGCCTCCGCAGCAGCTTACGAAGCCCGCAGCCGCGTCTATCGAGATACAGGCGACCACCAGCGCGCCATAGCCGATCTGAAAAAATACTTTGAACTGCAAGGCGCTCCTCACCCCGGCAACTATCTTGCCGCGGCAGATATGCTGGAAGAGATGGGGCAAACTGATGCGGCCCTGGCAACCCTCGATCAGGGTATGGAAAAATTGGGCCTGACACCTCAGCTGCAGCGCCGTGCCATTACCCTGGAAATGCAACGTCAGCAATCGGATAAGGCAATCGCCAGGCTCGAAACCCTGCGCAAGCCATTACAAGAAAGCCCCTCTTGGAAAATCGAGATGGCCGAACTGTTACTGCAGCAGCAGCGCCTACTCGAAGCCGATGAATTTTTGCGTCAGGCACAGGAAGAGCTCACTGCACTACGACCGACCCCTGCGCGCCTGGAATTACTGCAGCGTGTAGAAACCTTACAGCAGCTCACACAGTAAAAAGTCCGCAAACAGTCACATTCTTAAGGGGTGCCGTGACACGGCAAGGCGGCAGGTGTAGTTTCTATAACTTCATGAATCCATAGGGATTGGCCCACCTGGGCCTCGGCGGCCCCGCTGATTCGAACGGCCGACCTGCCGCTTATGAGTAGTATGCAAAGAGCTGAACTGCTTCAGTAAGCTGAAGAATCTAGATGCGTTTTCTATAGCTGTAGGGGAGGGCTGCCTAAACTGACCCTATAGCGAACTTGGTTTGGTTTGGTTCGTTTTTGGAGTGCGCAGTCCGTAAGCCGAAGAATCGCAACGGCTTTAAAAACCGAACTAGCGAACCTAGGCCGAACAGGGCGTCTATCTAACTGGTCGATTCTTTTTTTAGAATAGTAATGCACCATGCACGGTCAGTGCTAAACGTTGCTTTAGGCGCTCAGCGAATCTTCAATACCCATGCTACTCTGTCAATGCTAGATCACTAGAGCTAGCATCTTTCCGGTGTCAGTTGTCTCCCATTTTTATTTTGAGTAGATCTGACTGATAAATGGACTTTGAAGGAACTGGATAACCGCCTTTTTTTAAGTCAGCTTTGCTCAGCTGGCCCAATTCGTCGATCAAAAATGCATGTGCACGTGTCAGTTTTTCCATCTGTTTAAAATCTACGCCACCCCAGTCAACGTCGGCTGTGGAATGATAGAACTTCCCCGTTTGTATCCAACCGGAAGAGATTGCATCCAGTTCGTTGTAGGGCGGATGAAAAGCCGCCTCATCTGCTGCCGGATCGACATAGACCAGGTCGCCCATTGGTATCCCGTAGAGATTGGCTGCTTGCTTGAACAGGTCGATCAACTGTTGGTTCCGGTTGGTGACCAACAGCATCAAAGGGTCAGTGATGTTTGAGCGGGACTGTAAAATACCCTCATCCATTGGCCGTACCATTCCGAGATGCTCTGGCCTCAAAACAAGTAGCAGGTGATCCGTCATTAAGGTTCTGTGCTTCTCGATGAAGGGTACGGTTCCGCCTACCCCTGGCACCTCGTGATCGCCCTGGAATAGAAAAATGATACCGTGCTTACGCTTCTGCTCTGGCATTTGACTGTAGTGGCGCGCCAGTGCGAGGTTCAGTGCTACCGAAGAGCCGTTGTCGTGTATGCCATAAAAATAACCGTCTACGTGAGTTGGAATAACGATATAGTCGCCTGAGCTTCCGGGCAGGATGGCGTAAGTATTGCCGCTCATCCTTTGCTCACCGGATTCCATATGGCCTTGTATATTCAAGCGTGCGGTAACTGGCTGGTCGACTGTTGCCCTATCGAGTAGTTTGCGCAGGTAAAGCCCCATGTCATCACCAATCGTTGTCCAGGGAAGGGCCTTGCCGATTCCGTCGCCACCGCCCGGCGCGCCCACTCTGCCAGCGACCTGGCGCGTATTGGGAACGTCCCACCAGACCACTACACCCGCGGGTGTGCCATAGGTGCCTGTAGCCAGGCGGGAGAATGCAGTGCGGGCACTGTTCAGTAGTGCGCTGGGTTGCGTGCGCCCCCTGAGTAGCACGATCTTGTCCTGAAGATCTCTGCCTTGCAGTTCTGCTGCAGTGCCGTCTCCCACATAGATAACCTCTGCTTCCACGCCACCTATCTTTGTGTTGGCTGAGACGAAGGCTGTCATCGGAGAGCCGAGGCTAAAAGTTTTGTCAGCGTCGAAGCCCGGAGCAGAGGTGATGGTGAGGTCACACACCGTAGGACGCCATTGTGGAAACTGCGAGGGAAATGGATCGTGGAATACATCTTTTATCCCGAAAGACTCCAGTTTTTCGAATATCCACTGGTGGGCCTCGCGTTCATACTTTGTCCCTTGAATCCGTCCCCAAAGAATCTCGCCATCCTCCCTTGAGCGGATTGAAATCCGGGTTAGGATGTCGCCATACTCTTGCAGCTCTTGCGCGCTTATATCGCTGCGTGGGTCTATCTCCTCGTCATAATACTGGGGAAGTGGCTGCAGCCCTATAGGGTATGCATGCTGACTGCGAGCCGCTTCAATGCGTTTTTCATATTCCCCGGGTGGTAAAAAGGCAACATCGGATAACATATCTACCAGTGTCGCTGGCGAAGTGGCCAGAGCCTGCTTGTTCTCTTTTTCCACTTCATCGGCGTAGCTCTGCCCGATGGTAGTTGCTGCGACCAATATTAGTGTTAGGCGAAGTGAAGTAGGCATATGCGACCTCCTTGAAATGGTGAAACGTGTAAAGACGAGAAAAGCACTATATAGCGGTATCGCTGATTACGGTGGATCAAATGCATCGGTAAACATTAGAGAATGCGGAGCCCACTTGTTTTTCCATGGCCTCGCTTCCTCAAGCTGATAGGCCAGTTCGTATAGCGTGCGGTCTTCGCCTGCCGCTGCCAGAAACTGGCTACCAACGGGCATGTTGTGTTGATTCCAGTAAAGGGGAACGGACATCGCAGGAATGCCAGCAAAATTTGCCGGGCTGGTAAATTTAAGGCGCTCCATGGTGAAGGATGCAAGCTCTGCATTCCAGGTTTGATGGGGACCGATTTCATCCTGCTTCACACCGGAAACCGGTGAGACCGGCGTCACTATCAGGTCACAGCGAGTGAAAACCTTAGCAAAGGCTTCCTCTAAACTGTTCAGGTAGGCTATGGCTTGTGTAATGTTTTCGTCAGGATATCCCGCGCTACTTTCGATATTGGTTGCAAGCGCATGGGTTAACAACTCTGACTCAGAAACCCCCTTACCCGAGATCTGATGCACGTAGGCTGCCAGTCCGGAGAGTTTGGCGGCGAAGAACCCCATATAAGATTCCTTCAGCTGCATGAAATCTACGGGATACTCTATTGGAAAAAGTGTGTGGCCCAGCGACTCCAGCAGCGCTTTAGTGCTTTCGTGAGCTTCCTTCACGTCGCTTGCAACAGCGAGCTCGCTGGGCATGTCGTCAATATAAGCGATGCGTAGCGATTTTTGCAGAGGTTTGGTAACGAAGCCTATCGGCGGAAACTTTTCTCCTGATTTATCCTCTGTCGCGTTCAATACAGCGGCGCTGTCTCTGACAGTGCGTGTAATCACTTGATTGGTCTTGGCTAGGTCGTGCTCGCCATTACTTTCGCCGGATACCATGCGATGACGGCTGGGCTTCATGCCCAGCAGACCGGTTGTGTTGGCTGGCAGGCGGTTGCTGCCGGCTCCATCGGTTCCGTGCGCGATTGGAACAACGCCCGCTGCAACAGCACAGGCAGAACCACCGCTGGATGCAAATGGCGAGTAATCTAAGTTCCAGGGATTTCGCGTTGGGCCAAAGAGGTCGTTGTCAGTAACAATTAGACTGGCGAGCTCCGGCACGTTGGTCATACCGATAATGTTCAAACCGGCTTCTTCTATTCCGTCGATATAGCGAACATTCCGTTCAATCATTCTCGAACTGAACAGTCGTGACCCATCGGTGCGTGGAACACCAGCAACGTCTATCATGTCTTTTATGAGAACGGGTACTCCGGCAAAGGTAGATGCAGAGTTTATCTTGGCAATATGGTCGATCGCTCTTTCATAGCAAGTGTTAGTCATGAAGTTGAGTAGGGGGTTGGTGGCTGCAATGCGTTTCTGCACGGTGATTGTGAGTTCCTGCGCAGAAATTTGCCTTTGTTTAATCAGGTGGGCAAGTCCAAGACCATCGTACTCGATGAGTTCGTCAAAGGGCGTTCGCCGTAACCGCGATGTTGCCGATGCCATAGGTACAGCAACCGACTCGCATATTGCGAAAGTGATCAAAGAAAAGACGCGTAATAAGTCCCGCCTGCTCATCTCCGACATGTTGCTTCTCCACTTTTCAAGTTTGTAAGTTAACCCAATCTGGTCTTTTCTGGCTAGAAAAGCGAGTCGCAACTCAATGGGAAGGTTTTAGTAGAGTCGCGCAATGAATATGGTATTGCCCAGTGATCTTCTCAATCGGTACGAATGTAATGAATCACTCACGTTGCTAGCCCTGCATGACTGGGGATGGTTGATTACATTAGTACATTCCAGCAAGCCCCTTTTGTCCATGGAGTGTTAATCCTTGTAGGTGTCTTGGATGTAGTCGCGAATCTTTTCCCATGCAGCGATAGCCTCTGGTATTTCCGCGTTCACAAGGCCATGCCATCCTTGAATCATGCCAGGCCAGCTCTCCATGTTGACTTCCACACCCGAACGTAGGGCGTTGAAGGCAAGTAAGGCTGCCCCTTCGCGGACAGTATCGAACTGGCCTATTTGCAAATACATGGGAGGTAGACCGCTCAAATCAGCGAATGCTGGCGACACGCGTGGGTCATCGAGATTCATTTTTCCTGCCAGGTAATCCCGACCTCGATTACGAACCCACTCAGGAGTTAAGAATGGGTCTCGCCCATTCACCAGTTCGCCTGAGACAGCAAGGTCAAACCATCCCGTAAGTGATACGAAGCAAGCTGGCATCGGGAGGCTATTGTCTCGCAGTTGCAACAGTACACCTACCGCGAGACTTCCGCCGCAGGATTCACCAATCAGTATGACATCTTTTGAATTCACGCCGCTGTCGAGTAGGCCACAGTAGGCGTTGAAGCAGTCGTCAGGTGCGGCTGGGTAGGGGTGCTCTGGAGCTAATCGATAGTCAGGCATTACTACTCTGCAGTCAGTTTGACGTGCAATGATTTCGGCATAGAAGTGGTATTCGTCAAGTGGGGTAGAGACGAAAGCGCCTCCGTGACAATGGAATACTACCTGGTTGCTTTCGTGTTCTTCCAACTCATATTCGCCACAGCGGACGCCACCGTACTCCGTTATCGTAACCCGTAAATCATCACCGACAGAGTGGCCGTGGAATGGGGCGAACATTTCGCGTACGGCTTTGTAGTCAGCTGCTGGATCGGCGAAATCGGGAGGTATGGCATCGATGATTGCTTGAAGTTCTTTACTGACAGCCATGACTGCTCCACTGTGCTTGCGTAGAGGCAGCATAGCAGTCGAGCTTTGGATATGCATGGCGCATAATCTATCCACCGACTCCAGTTTATGGGTCGGTATTTATAGTCGGATGCTCTAACTACAAAGGCGGCAGGTGCAGTTTCTATAACTTCATGAATATATAGGAATTGGCCCGCCTGGGCCTCGGCGGCCCCGCCGATTCGAAGCGGATGGCCGCCCCCTTCGACCTGCCGCTTAGGAGCTTCAGGTACAGTGCCTAACTGTCTAAGTAAGCTGAATAACAGTAACAGTTTTTTCTGGTGGAGCGGGGCAGGGTAGGCGAAACCAAACCAAACCAAACCTATGCCGAACTTTGATGGGGTTGGTTATCTAGCCGAATACCAGTAAGCCGAAGAATTGTAAGGAGACTTCAGAGCCGAACTCCGAACTTCTTCCGATATCAGTGACGACGACCAGATCTCCAGGTCCTTTGAACAAACAAGATAATATGCTTAGAAACCGCCCTCAACGACATCCACGCAGGCTTCAGTGAGTTAGCTTGTCAGTGCCGTCAGAACTCTTTTTCGCGCGTTATTGATGTATTGTTACTACACTATGGATTAAGATTTTTGATGCAGTGAGTCAGCTCTAAAAAGTTACGATTAGTCCCCTCTATGTTCAGTGGATAGGAATGCCATTATGCAAAATTTATTTCGAACCTTTCTGACGGCTTGTTTGATATTCGCGGCGAGCTTTACCTGGAGCGATGCTTCCGATGCCCCTCCGGTTCAAACGCCCTCCAGTGAGGAAGACATAAAGACTGCACTCACAGGTGGAGTTCCCATGGGCCGATGGAAGGAGGGGTTGCTGTTTGAGGGAATCGCTCCACAGCCCTGGTTGCAGAGTGCTGCAAACTGGTTCCCCAATACCGAAGAGATTCAGCCTGAGGAAATGCGCGTTATTTTTATGGGTACTTCGCCGAGTATCCGCCCAGGACAGATGAATACTTCAATGCTAGTTCAATTGGGTAATGGTGAAAACTTTGTCTTTGATCTAGGCGAGGGGTCTATAGCAAATTACCCGGCTGCTGGTATCGCTCTAAATCAAATCGACAAGGTTTTTATAACTCACCTGCATGTAGACCACTTTGGGTCCTTGCCTTACCTGTGGATGTTCGGAACCTGGGCGGGCGGCTGGCACCAGCCTCTCACCGTCTATGGTCCTTCAGGTCGTACGCCGGAGTACGGCACGGCCAAAATGGTTGAGGGCATGAAGATGATGCTGGGCTGGCATCAGGACGCATTTAGTGTCTTTCCGGTTGGCAAGGGCTGGGATATACAGGTCGAAGAATTTGACTTTCGCGATAATGGCGGCGTCATCTATGACAAAAACGGTGTCAAAGTAATCCATTGGCAACGATCCCATGCCAAGGACGGAGCATCAGGCTATCGCTTGGACTGGAATGGCATGTGCTTCGTATGGACCGGTGACGGGCGACCTAGCAAACTGGATATTAAGTACGCTAAGGGTTGTGACCTCTACGTAACCGAAACACAGGCCGAAGTGATAGCCATCAGCTCAGGTGTGCAAGGCGTGCCGCCTTTTCTAGGCCGGTATACGGTAGATTCTCATCACACGCCCGCCTATGCTGCTGGCTATCTGGCCGAACAGATTCAGCCTAGGCTGTTCATGACTACTCACATGGCCTTCGACCCTTACCAGAACGAAGAAACCGTGGCGGAAATCAGGCATCACTGGAAGGGGCCATTTCACTTTGGTGCTCCCGACGGCATCGTGGTCAACGTCACCAAAGAGAGTATTTGGGTGCGAGAGGGTATTTTGCCCGACTTCCCCAACAACCGTTCACCACAGTTCAACTTTGATAATGGACAGTTGATCGTTCCGCTTCCGCCCACCAGTAGAGAGGAAATTCAGGAGCCCTTTGTACGCGAGCAACAGATCGACCCTAAGATGTACTATCCCAAGGGATATCACCCAGAGTTGCTGGAACAATGGCCTGTAGACAGTGATTTGGTGATACCTCTTGAGGCAGCGCCGGAAGACCTCAAGGAAGGCATGGGTGCTGAATGGCGGTTGAAGAATAAAAATCGTGCGGCTCTGGAAGCTATGGGAAAACAATAGAGTTTGTTCAGTAATCCGCCCTTATAGGCGGGGCGGGTCGGGTAATGACAAGCTAAGTCGAGGCTTCTAACTTGTCAGTAGCACCTCCTGGGTTACTTCCACCACTCGATTTCGACCCTGCTTTTTTCCTTCGTAAAGAGCTTTATCCGCGTGACTCAGGGTTGCTTCAAAATTGGTATTTGCGCCATAGGAGGCCACACCTAGTGTTGCAGTTATCTGGTGATTAACTCCCTGGAAGTGAATGCATCTGTTGGCGATATTTTCTCGGATTTTCGCAGCGATCTTCATGCCTTCGAGATTTTCGGTATTTGGTAAAAGCACTAAAAATTCCTCCCCGCCCCAGCGAGCTATAACATCCGTACTTCGCAAGCTTTCTCTTAATAAGCTGCTCACTTCGACGAGCACTGCGTCCCCATGGTCGTGGCCGTAGCGATCGTTTACCTGCTTAAAGTGATCCAGGTCGATCATAATAAGTGTTGTTTGGTCTTGAAATGTATGGCTCTCCCCGTCATTGACCTCCAGTTTTTTAAACACCGATCGACGATTGTTTAAACCTGTAAGAAAATCCAATTGCGCCTGCTCATTAGCCTGTTTTTGACGCTTTATCAGAGCAATGCCACGCACGTAGGAAAGGTATCCCATATAGTGAATTACGGCGGTTAGGTATAGGTAAGGAGCAATTAATTCAATTGGGTCGGCTGTCATAGTTAATGACTTGCCAGCCAGGTAACCGACAAGCAGAGCGGTACCGATTGACAACAGTACAGACTTGATCGCCTGCCGAGACCCGCGCAGCGAAAAGTTGGCGGCGGAATTGGCAAGTATATAGGGAAGAACAATACTGGGCGTAAAGTTCACAAGGGCCACCAGTATGCCCTGAAATCCCATGTCCCAGAACATATGACTGATTTCAGTTTCACGGGTTTCATTTCTCAGATAGCGAATAAACACCGCTTGCGGGTAGACCGCGCAGATCACCAGACCTGTGATCGCCCAGCCATCGAAGCTAAGGCCTTGTTTTGAGTACGATAGGCATACACTGATGGCAAAAAGGGCAAAACCAAATATTCTAAACGGATAAATTGACCGGCCGATCCGCTCAATGCTGTGGTTAGACATACTTGTTATCATCTTTTTTATCTTAAGCAGCTTATCTTACAAGAAATCGGCTCGAGGCTACCGCCAAGTTAAATCGCCCATATTGATAAAATCTAGCGATGAATACTTGCAAGCGGCACCGATTCGCCTCCAGGCACCTTTGCCTATGTCGCCTAGCTCTACTACAGGTTCAATCTTAGTCACCGCCGGGATGCCGGACCACTCATTGAAGATCTGCTAGCCGAGCAAGACATCACCGTCAGCCGCGAAACGATCCGCCTGTGGTGTATCAGATTCGGAGCCATTTATACCCGCCTATTGAAGCGAAAGCACCGAGGCTATGGCGACACTTTCTTCATTGATGATCCAGCGGCGGTCGTAGTTTGCTCCCCTCGCGCCAGGCTGGAACCGCTTTCTGATTTGCCACACGGTTCACGAGGGCATAGAAAAAATTGTTGAAGTCAGTCGCCGCTTGCCAGTCCATGAGTTGTGCAATGTCATCTTGGGGTTTGTGGTACCCGGTCCTATACCACTGTCGGTATATCTCTTCGCTGCGACTACCTGGTTCGAAACCAAACACAAAATTAATTGCGGGAATGCCGGCATTCAGGAATGGCCAGTGATCTGTGCGACGCAGCAGGTTACGCTCAGGCTCCGGGTCTTCTTGCACGCGGATATTCTGTGCTTCAGCAACGACGCTCGCATCCGTTCCCAGAGTGGTGTCGGAAAGGGCGTGTACGGTCATCACCTCCAATGGAAAAATCGGGCGCAGCTGGTCTAGATTAATGTTCGCAGCGATTTTTTCTAGGGATACCGTCGGATGATCGATGAACCACCTTGATCCGTGCAAACCCTTTTCTTCGCCGGTCCATATCGCAACGATGATGGGGCGTTCGTAGCCTTGCCCGGCGCGTTTTTCCATCAGGTGAACGATCAATGCAACGTAGGCAGCATCATCCAGGGTTCCGTTGTAGATCACGTCACCGTTAACCGCGCGACCGAAGCCGTAGCCATCCAGATGGGCGCCGATCACTATCGCCTGATCGGAGAAAGACGGGTTTGTTCCAGGCAGTAAGCCGATCACGTTGGGCGAGGAATAGCGGGCGGTGCGAGTGACGAAGCTTAACTCTGCCGTTCCGCTGTCAAATAGGGGAAGAGTTTGCCCTGCAGAACCAAGCGCCACCAGATCTTCAGTGTCGCGACCGAGTAGCAGATGCAGGGTAGCTGCGTTGAGAGTAATGTCGACAAAAGTATCTGTCTCAGGCAATTCACCGTGTCTTTTCACTGTGCGGGCGTAAGCATAGGGCCAGCGTGGCGGTTCGACGGAAAAACCAGGATCAGCGATCGTGGCAATCCCCGCGGCACCTGCCTCGCGGACCGCGGCTTTTCGCTCAGCTCGACTGGTCAGACCGGAACGACGCGTGCCATGACAGATCACCAGCTTGCCCGTAACATCCCCCAGCACATCGGGCGCACAGTAACCTCGGTAGGCAATGGGGGCAGTGAGTTTCGACGGTAGTCCTGTGTTCGGCCTGACCGTGAAATGATCCAAAAAGACCAGATCTCCTCCACTCCCACGCAGTGTCGCGTCACTTACGGCAATTTCCTCAAAAGGAATACGCTGGAACCAGCCACCATTTTCTCCCAATGGTTGAAGCCCTGCCGCTGCCAATCGCTGGGCGACCAAGCGGGCCGCGCGTTCATGCCCTGGCGACCCTGTATCGCGACCTTCCATGTCGTCTGAAGATAGATCGCTGACCAGCGACCACCATGTCTTCGAATCTTCGTCTACCGGGCCAGTAGTTGCGGCGATCGATTGCATTGAGCAAGCGAGCAGAGACCAGATGCTGACGTTCAATATACTTTTTATGGTGAAGTGCGTTTTCAAGCGATACCCCATGACAAGCCAACTATGTTTTTAGCGATTCTATGCTCATGTTTGTCTATTCCATATTTACATGTTCGCTGTTCCATTGAGCTTGGTATGTAGCTGCCTCAGGAAGAATCCAATCGCGAAAAATGGCCGTTGGTCCGTGCTCGAGATTGTGATCAGGTGTGACAAAATAGTAGGCGTCTGATTTCAGGTACATATGCTTATGAGCAACAACAAGTTCCCCAGATGCGAGTAGATGATCTGCCAGTGGCCTGTACATGGGAATAATACCTAACCCATCAACAGCCGCCTGAACAGCGATAGTGACGTTGTCCAAAATAATGTCTTGGCCCTCGGTCTTGAAATCTACTAATCCCGCGTCCATATACCAGTTTCGCCATAAATCCGGCAGGTGTTTATAGTGAAGCCAATTATGCTTAGTCAAATTTGAAGCTTGGCGGCTACTGTCTTCTTCTTGGCACAACTCAGGTGAACATAGCGGTTGTACGTAAATATCTAGCAGCTTTTCACTGCTACACCCCGGCCAATCCCCATAGCCTAGACGGATCGCCGCATTCATAGTCCCATCACTAAAGTCTACGGGGCTCCCGGGCGTGTCAACATTGTTTGTCAGGAATGCGATCACGAATGCTGGGTGTAATTCATACAGTCGGCGCAGTCGGCTCATCAACCAGGTGGCGTTAAAAGTGGTTGAAATGCCAAGTGTAAGTTTTTGACTGCTTTCCTCTCCTAACAGAGCATTCGTTGCGGTTTTAAGGTCGGCGAATATGGGCGATAGCGCATTTGAATAGTCCAGGCCCTTGTCTGTTAACTCGAGACCTGTCTTGGTTCGCTTAAAGAGTTCTATGCCGAGGTGATCTTCCAGGCCTTTTATCTGACGGCTAACGGCAGATCGAGTGACAAACAACTCTTCCGCAGCAACAGTGAAACTCAGTGTACGAGCTGAGGTTAAGAAGAATAATAACGAACTTAGCGGCGGATACTGCCTGACCATAATAACTTGTGAATAAAATGATGATTTATTTTACGCACGAGTATGCATGATTTCGCCCATATTGCCCAGCGGTGTGTCGTCAATCAGCGTTCTGATACTAGCCTATGTCTCATGTTTTCCATGCATAACTCCATTGCGACATTGACGATGCCGTCTGGCAGATCTGCTCTGCTTCAATGCTAAGCAAGGGATTGAGTAGATATACGGATTTCGATCCAGGGTTTAATCACTGTGCCATTGCCTGAACGGGTGCAGTTCGTCAGGCAACGATCTGGTTGTTTATTTCTCAGGCTCTCGAACGGCATCGCAGCTTTCCTCGTTATAGTTCGTTATCGAGACTCGCCAGACTCTTTCGGTAATGTGGCATGCATCGCCAGAGGAAAAACGCAGAAATAGCTAGCGCGCATGTCGGCACCAGCGCAAGCGAGTAAGCAACACCGCTATCATGGAACAGATAATCGGTGCATAGTGCCACGGCAGTTGGTCCTATACCGAGGCCCACCAAATTGACGATAAAGAGGTACAAAGCCGAGAACTGACCGCGCATTTGGTTTGGTACAACTTCTTGTATGGCAGCAGGTCCCAAGCCCATCATAAAGTTTGTGAAATAGGTCGACACTGCTAGAAGAAGCAATGTGAGGTACAGGTCGGTAGCCATGGGATACAACGCAGTAGGCACCAGCCCCAATATTCCGGCAAGCATAGCTACCCGTAGTTTCGCGTCTCTTTGTCCGTTACCGTACCACTTGTCGGCTATCCAGCCACCGCTCATAACACCCAGTGACCCACCAAAAAGAACAATCAACCCAAATGCCAGGCCAACCTCGGAAGCACTCATTTGATAGGTGCGCATAAGATAGGTGGGAACCCAAGCGAGAGCTCCGTAACCTGCCAATGCAGCGAACGCAGCGCCGAAGTTTGAAAACAAGATGGTTCTTTTATTGTCTTTGAAGAAGGCTATTACAGATTTAATGTCGGAATTTTTTGCACTGGCTGTACTCACTTTCCGCGATGGCTCGGCGATGGTAAACATCAGTGGTACCAGCAGTAAGCCGGGAAGGCCAACGGCCAAAAACACCAGTTGCCAGGAATATACCTCCCCCAGAATGGGAAGCACTATAGTGTTTAGGCTCTCCGCCCAATCCACCACTACGCCACCGACAATCAGTGCTAAGCCACCACCCAAATAGATTCCCATGGTGTAGACAGCAATCGATTTCGCGAGGTGCTTTTCTTCGACCGAATCTGCGATTAGAGAATACGCTGCTGGAGAAAGCGCAGCCTCGCCAACACCAACGCCCATCCGGGCGAGAAATAGAAACGAATAGGTCTTGGCAACGCCGCACAAAGCAGTCATGACGCTCCACAGGAATATGCCGCAAGCAATCAGCCCCCTGCGACTGCGCAGGTCAGACAGGCGACCAAGGGGTAGGCCCAAAAAGGTGTAAAATATCGCGAAGGAGATACCCTGCAGGAGGCTCATTTGTGTGTCGCTAATGCTCAGATCACGTTTCATGGGCTCAACTAATAGGCTGAGTATTTGGCGATCAATAAAAGAGAACGTATACGCGAGCAGTAGAACTCCAATCATATAGGCGGTATAAACAGTCTTTCGAGAGCCTATCGGCTTTGTCGGGGCCGAACTGTCGAAGTCACATTGCTTTGTGGACGCTCGATCTAACACATCTTCTTCCTTTTTATATGGCAGTCTGCGGCGATTATCAGGTGTACGAGGCTCGGTAGATATTTAGTGCATCATCCTTGTTCACTTCTCGTGGATTGTTAACAAGAAGCCGCTGCTGTTGCATCGCTTCCTCAGCGAGAAGAGGCAGGTGCCTCTCACTGATGCCAACACTGTGTAAGGTGCTGGGCATCCCTAAGTCATCCATCAGCTCTACCAAATAATCTATTAACATTTCTGCCCGTTGACGGTCGGAGCCCGCGGCCGAAGAATGATTATTAGTCGCCAACGGCGCCAGCTCGGCATACAGTCCTTCCGCCTGCGGAAGGTTGAAACGCATCACATGGGGCAACATCAAGGCGTTACTCAATCCATGTGGAATATGAAAATGGCCACCTAGCGGGTAAGCTAAAGCATGCACGGCCGCGACCGGTGCGTTCGAAAAGGCCTGTCCCGCAAGGGTGGCACCAAACATCATGGCACTGCGAGCCTCAAGATCACTTCCCTTATGAACTGCCGTCTGAATGTATGTGGTAAGCAGTTTGATTGCTTTTCGTGCTAGCAAATCTGAATAGGGGTTCTTCTTTTTGGCACTTGTGTAGGCTTCTATTGCATGGACTATCGCGTCAATGCCTGTGGCTGCCGTGATATGTGGGGGCAGCCCGAGCGTCAACTCCGGATCAAGCAACGCTATGTCAGGTAGCATTACAGGAGAAACAATCCCCTTCTTCGTTGTGTCTCCGGTGGTAATTACGGCGATCGGTGTCACCTCAGAACCAGTTCCCGCCGTGGTGGGTATTTGAATGAGGGGAAGGCGACTACTGCTAACATTGTCGACCCCATAAATATCATCAAGGTGTTGTTCTGAATTGGCGAGTACTGCAATGGTTTTAGCAACATCTAATGAACTGCCGCCACCTAAACCTATTATGCCGTCGATTGACTCATGCTGGGCATAGTCTAAGGCGCTAAGAACCACTGACTCGGACGGATCAGGTTGGACATCCTTGAAAACGCAGCAATGTATGCCAGCGCTTGAGAACGAACTCAACAGGCTTTCATGTAGCCCGAGAGAGACAATGCCGAAATCAGTAACTAGTAACGGTTTTTGTATTCCCAGGTTCTTACAGAGCTGGGGAACTGAACGAATCCCACCTGCTTTGTTGACGATAGATTTTGCTGTACTAAATGTAAATGAATCCATAATCGGCCCCGTCTAGGTAAATCAAATATCACGCAATGAAGTTAGCTCGAAAAGTGTTATCCCTTTTGCTCAGAGCTTTTAATATGAGGGGACTATTAGTCTGCATATAGCGCACTTTTTAGCACGGCAGCACATTCTCCTATAGCTTCCTGGGACTGCGTAAGAAAGCCGAAGTTGATGAAGGCGTGAAACATGTCGGTGTAGCAGGAGTGCCGAACGGGCACGCCGGAGCAGCGTAGTTTTTCAGCGTATGCTTTGCCTTCATCACGCAAAGGGTCGAACCCTCCGGTAAGCACAAAAGCAGGGGGCAGATTTTCGTGATTTTCAACGGACAATATGTGGAAGCGTGTATCCTTTGCTTTGGATCTGGGGATATAGTGGTCATGAAACCACTCAATGCTGTCCTTGGTTAACAACAGGTCTTGCGCGAACTGCACTCGGCTCTCCGAGGTGTCATTGGCAATCGTAGTGGGATAAATTAACAACTGGAATGCAGGCAAAGGTTTTTTTTGATCTCGATGCAAGATACACACAGAGGCTGCCAGGTTTCCCCCTGCGCTATCTCCCCCTAGGGCGATCTTTGAAGGGTTGATGCCAAGGTTCTCTGCATTTTTGACTAGCCAGAGAAAAGCACTACACGCATCATCCACCGCGCCTGGAAAGGGGGTTTCGGGTGCGAGCCTATAGCTTACAGATATAGTAGTGAGATTGGATTCATGGGCCAGGTTTGCGATGAAATTGTCGTACGATTCAATATCCCCTAAAACAAATCCACCACCATGGAAATACATAATAGCCGGCGAGTCATGATTCTTTCCATTGGCTGGTCGGTAAACGCGCGCTAGCAAGTTTCCCGCAGCGCCAGAAACCTCAATGTCTTCTCTCTTAACAGTAGGTTGAGGGGTATGGTCAAAAGAATTTTCTTTTGCTCTTCTTAGCTCGCGAACTCTCTCTGGCAAAACTCCGATTATTGTAGGCTGTGAATTCACATAATCGAGAATTATTTTGCCCTGCGCACTTACGCCAGAAGGTGAGGCTTCGGCATTTTCAGAAACCAATTCGTTAGGCCGATCAATGTCGACGAAAGGCAAATATGCAGGTATTTTTGTTCCATTTTTTTCTTCTTTTTTCACGATTTTACATTCCACAGAATAGCTATAGATCAAGGTTTGCGTATGGCGTGTTTGGTTAATTACATGCTCGCATTATTGAGGGCTACAGTGAGGAAGCGACATGGAGGGGGCAAGCGATTTTACCTCAACGCGTGTCAACAAAATGGCACGCGCTATTTGGATTGGGAGACTGTATGTTTATTTTCAGTACTCAGACCTATAACAATAGAAGGAATAGATACCTTGAAAACGAATCACATCCGACCGCTATTTACACCCACCCTGCTTGCCACAGCACTGGCCCCGGCCGCTCTGGGCTTGTCTTCACTGGTGAATGCAGAGGAATTGGAGGAGGTGCTGATCACCGGCTCCTATCTCAAGTCCTCCCAATCTGACGAGGCATCACCGATAGATGTTATAGACAACGAATATATTCGGAGAAGCGGCGCCTTCACTATCTCTGAGTTGACCGCCAAGCTTAGCGTCAACTCCGGGTCTGAGAACCAGGCGGATTCGTTTGGCTCAAATGCAACCCAGGGCAGCAGTAATGTCAACTTACGCGGGCTGGGTTTGAGCTCCACACTGGTATTGATCAATGGCAAGCGCCAAACGATTGCCGCCACGCGCGCGAACGATGGCAGTGTGTTTGTCGATACCAACACTGTTCCAGTGGCCGCTTTGGAACGCATCGAAATTCTTAAAGAGGGTGCTACATCGGCCTACGGTTCTGATGCAGTAGCCGGAGTAGTGAACTATATTCTGAAGAAAGATTTTGACGGCTTCGAGATTAACGGAGGCTACCAGACCACAGCCGAGGACAATCAGGACACGACCGAAGCGAGTTTTCTTTGGGGATTTGGCAGCGACACCACTAGAGTCAATATCTCTGGCGCAATTATGCGCCAAGACCCCTTGAGCGCCGCCGATCGCCCTGATTTGGTAGACAATGCTAATAGTTCACTGGGTCGTTCTTTTCTTTTGTTGGAGCCGGATGAGGTTACTTCAGGGGACTGGGCTGGTAGTTACGGCGCATATGAAAATGTTCCCGATCCCAAGTGTGACTCCAACGGCGGCATCATTATTCCGCAATCGTACGGTTCACGCTGTGGTTTCGCGTACGGTCCTCGCTTCAATATTGTGAACGAGGAAGAGCGCAACCAGTTATATGGCAATATCATTCACGATTTTTCTGACACACTGACCCTGACAGCCGAACTGGGGTATACCGAGACCGACGTTAAAGACAACCCGCAGTCGCCCTCATATCCTAACTTGTCATTCCCGGTCATCCTCCCAGGACAGGCAGGAAGCCCTTTCAATGTGCCCGTGCTCTGGCTGGGGCGCCCCCTGGGTTCTGACTTCGCTTCGCCCAATGCACCACGCGAAAGTGAAACCTGGCGCGCCGTTCTCGGCCTGGAAGGCCAGTTTAACGACAATTGGGATTGGAGTGGTTCGGTCACCTACAGCCAGGATGAACGCAAGATCACTACACCTGACACCATCAAATCACGCTTGAATGCGGGCTTGGCCGGCACTGGTGGTCCCAATGGCGATGAAACCTTCAATGTTTTTGATTCTTCCGCGAACACTCAGGAGATGATTGACTATATCAGTGTGGATACTATCAATGATCGCAAGACTGAGCTGACCGTCGTCGATTTTGTAACCACCGGCGACCTGTTTGAAATGGGGGCCGGTCCGGTGGGTTTTGCTGCCGGTGTGCAGTATCGCGGCGAGAGCTACACAGATGATCGCAACGAGATATATACCCAGCAGGTGGATCCAGACACGGGAGACACCATCCCTGTCGACCTTATATTTCTCGGTGGCGGCATACCTGTCGACGAAGACAGAGACTCCTATGCTGTGTTTGCCGAAATGCAAATGCCTCTAACCGAAGACCTGGAAGTTAATCTTGCGGTTCGCTACGAACATCTCGATACCGATGAGAGTGTCGACCCTAAGCTGTCTGTACGTTGGCAAGCCCTTGACTCAGTCGTGTTGCGCGGTTCTGTATCGACTGCCTTCCGAGAGCCATCATTGGCCCAGTTCTATGCGCAGGAAACCTCCTTGCAGGGTATTCAGGACTTTAATCCCGACGGCACGGCAAAGGGCGGCGCAGTGTTTGTCGGCGTAAATGCTTCCGGTAACCTGGACCTGAAGCCAGAAGAATCCACTAACTATAACTTTGGAGCGATCTGGTCACCGACGGATTCCTTTGACATGCGTGTCGATTACTGGCGCTTTGAATACGAAGATGTGATTACTGTTGAAAACGCACAAGGCAAACTGATTAACGATCTCAACGGTCCAGATATCATTCGCCTGGCGGGTGACAATAGTCAGTTGGTTGGCATTAATGCCAACTACTTCAATGCCACCAACGTTGATACTGATGGATTTGATGTCAGTGCCAACTACATTATTGGTGCCAACTCCGCTGGTGAGTTCGGTGTGCACTTCAGCGGCACTCACTTTTTGAGCTATGAAATCCCAGCGGCTAGCGGTGGAACACGCGATGTCGCAGGCCTCTTTAACAACGATAACTTCGCGCGCTCTATCCCGGAGACCAAGCTCAACTTGAATTTTGACTGGACCATGGGCAATCACTCTGCAGCAGTCTTGGCTTACTACGTAGACAGCTATAAAACCATAGGAGACGTACCGGAAGGTGCCAGTCAGGATATTGATAGCTGGACGACAGTAGACCTGCAGTATGCGTATAACCTGCAGCTCGACAACAGCGAAGCAGTCTTTACATTGGGGGTGAAAAATGTATTTGACGAAGAGCCCCCTGCTGTTTATGACGGCGTTAATTTCAGTTATGACCCGAAGCAGCATGATCCACGTGGTCAGGTTCTGTATGCGCGGGTCAAGTACAGGTTCTAGATCTACTCCCAGAACCCTGGAAGGCCAGGCCATTTGGCCTGGCCTTTTTTTTCGCTCTGGTGCACTGCCACTTACAAGGAACACAATGACAACTTTGAAAGTAAGTAATCCTGAACTTTTACGCCGATCCTCCTATATCTCTGGACACTGGCTTGTCGACAGTGACAGTACTTATCCGGTTACGAACCCCGCAACGGGCGCCGTTATTTGTCGAGTCACAGACCACGGTATCCCGGAAACCCAGAAAGCAATATTGGCGGCTGAGAAAGCTCTCCCGCAATGGCGAGAGCGCTCCGCAAAGGAGCGGGCGCAGATTTTACGGCGTTGGTATGATCTGATTTTGGAAAACTGCGAGGACCTTGCCCGTATATTAACTGCAGAGCAGGGTAAAGTATTCGAAGAGTCCAGAGGGGAAATCGATTACGGTGCCAGCTACATTGAATGGTTTTCCGAGGAGGCCAAGCGCATTTGCGGTGACATTATCGCGCCCCCATCAGCAGATAAACGAATACTGGTTATAAAGCAGCCGGTGGGCGTGGTGGCCGCCATCACACCCTGGAATTTCCCCATTGCAATGATCGCGCGTAAGGTGGCACCGGCGCTTGCCGCCGGATGTACAGTAGTCGCTAAACCGGCAGAAGATACACCTCTGTCTTGTCTTGCGCTGGCCTACCTCGGGGCTGAGGCAGGCATCCCAGACGGCGTGTTCAATGTGATTTGTGGTCTCGACTCGGCGGCAATAGGCCAGGAACTCACGTCTAATCCTGTGGTACGCAAGGTGACATTTACCGGCTCGACTGCGGTAGGGAAAACTCTTCTGGCTCAGAGTGCAGCTACGGTGAAAAAAGTCTCTATGGAGCTAGGGGGAAATGCCCCACTAATTATATTTGACGACGCTGATTTGGACCTGGCGATTCGCGGAGCAATGATTTCAAAATTTCGCAACGCCGGGCAGACCTGTGTTTGCTCCAATCGCCTCTTTGTGCAAGAGGGAATCTACGACGACTTCCTGAAGCGCTTGGTTCATGAGGTAGAAAACCTGGTGGTGGGAGAAGGCATGGCGGAGGGCGTTGATATTGGTCCTCTGATTCACCAGAAGGCAGTGGCAGGTGTGCACGACAAGGTCATCGATGCTGTAGCACATGGTGCCAGGGTACTTATAGGTGGTGATGTCGATGAACTGGGTCCCAGTTTTTATCAACCTACCGTGTTGGCAGGCGTGGTGCCCAGCATGCGACTGTTCAACGAGGAAATATTTGGCCCGGTAGCGCCGGTGTTCAAGTTCCGTGATGAGTCAGAGGTCCTTGCGCTTGCAAATGCAAGCGAGTCGGGCCTTGCTGCCTATTGTTATACCAGTGATATGTCGCGTTGTTTTCGTATGGCGGAGAGACTCGAATACGGTATGGTCGGGATCAACGACGGAGCACTTTCAAATGAAATGGCACCTTTCGGCGGTATTAAAGAGTCTGGTTTGGGCCGCGAAGGCTCCCGGTACGGCATCGATGATTACCTTGAAATTAAGTATGTTAGTTTCGGAGGCGTGTAATTTTGGTACTGCGAAATTAAGTCTCTGATTTGAGTAGAACCGACTGATGAAGACTTACATGCCCACAGATTCACGCACTTGGGTAGCTCCGCCGATTCGAAGCGAACGGCCGCCCCCTTCGACCTGCCGCTTAGGAGGAGCAGGGAAAGACTGAAACCCTACCAGAACGCCCAAGAAAGTTAACGGATTTTTGGTGGTGAGAAGGGCTGGTCAACCGAAACCGAGCGTATGCTGAACCTTTTTTCGGCCGGTTTTCGGATGGGTGGTAGTAAGCCAAAGAATCGTAAGGGGAAGTCAAAACCGAACTCCGAACCAGGGCCGAAAACGATTCTCTTCAGCCCACAGCACTACACAGTATGAGAACAATCGCGCAGAGCATTATCACGAGGCGACCAGGGTTCGAGAGCGAGGGATGCGGAAGTTCAAGTCCGTTAGTCAGGCACAGCGGTTTCTCGGTGCTCATGCAGCAGTATCCAATTTGTTCAACCTGAGTAGGCATCTGGTCCGCGCGCAGCACTATCGTGATCTTAGGGTGAGTGCGTTCAATAAATGGGGTAGGGCGGTGGCTTGAAGCGAGCAGATCCGAATTGTTTCGTTGGTGATTTTTAACTTGTCGGCACCCGTTTGCACAATAGAGTAGCCCCCGAATCGAGTCGGTAGGAAACGCCTCGCCTCCGGTTTTTAACTTGTCAGGATAGGACCGCAGCAACGCGAGTGACCTCGGGGTCACCCGCGTTGCAAATTAATCCCGTGGATCCGTGGGGTCGTCATAAGGCGCCTTGGGATTGGCAGGGCCTGAGGGCTCGCCAATGGGAATAGCGTCTCCCGCGTTATTAAAGAGGTCAGCCTGCGTGCCAACTTGCAGAATCGCATTTCTATCGCCAGAGGCCAATGTAGCGGCAGCAGTAGCCAGCCAATCGGGCGCCGGTGGCGTTGCCCCAAGGTACTGAATATTACAAAAAGCTGCGAGCACCTGCCGCCCGGCCTGCATACGCGCTTGGTCCAAATGGCTGCGCTTGGAGCGATCGAGGAACTGACTCACTTTCGCCTTGAAGATACCGAGAGCCATCTCTAGCGCCGTTTCAACGTCCGTGTCATCATCGCCTGTTGTTTGTTCTGGTGTCACGCCCTCATACTTCTTACGGCCCTTTTTGGATTTGTTTCCACTAAGCACAGTTGATAGTTGCGCATCGATATCATCGTCAAATAGTTCGTCCCTGATTTCAACAAAGCCAAGGTCAATCGGTGCAAATTCCGACAGACATACCTGCAGCAAGTCCGGATGGTTCTGCCAGAAACCGATAGTACGCGTAGCCCCCGGAGATACACGAGTCGTCGTATCGTCGCAGTTATTGGACAGATCGACATCTGGGTACTGGGCATCATTGCGCTGCTCGGCACACGCCTCGTTGTCAAAGGCTCCAAACTCCACGCCGTCTGCCAATGTACCGCTGATGGTAATTTCGACCTTGTTACCAGGCCCGGGATCAAGAACACCATCACCCAGATCGCAGCTGAGCTCATGCTCGATCGCATCGTAGAGACAACCTGCCTGCGCGGGAATCGCCTGAACAAACTCAAACTCACTGGGGAAAGGGTCAACCAGCGTGACGCTATCGGCCGCGACGTTGCCAATATTTTCTATTGTTACCGTATAGGTAATTGCCGAGTCATCCGGCCCTAGTGATGGTGTCCCAGTTTTGATCACCACGACATCCGCACTATCTACCGTGACATTGGCACTATCGGAGTCATCGACCGGCGTGGCAGTATCTCGACCATCCCCGTCGACTCTGGCGGTATTCATCACATCGCTGGTCACATTGTAGGCCGATGATTTGTAGCTCCAGCTCTCTCCCGGAGCGAGGGTGCCGTCATCGACCATAATCGCATCCGGAATCCCAAGACCCAGTGTTGTATCGAAAAATTCAACGTTATCGAGAGTCTCGCTGCCAGTATTGGTGATAACAAAGCAGTACCAGATGTCAGTGCCAGAGTAGACGGAGCCGACATCCACCTGATCATCGTCGCTACAGTCGTTGTCGGTGGTCCAGGTTTTATCGATATCAATCGCCGGGTTGAGCACATTCACAGCCGCTCCGGCAGAACATGTCTCGGGGTTTTCCGACGCCTCTCCCCAATTACCGGATGCTGCCAGAGTCCTGGTGACACTATCGCCGCCAAGGTTCTCAACAAAGCTGGCCGATCCGCAGGCCCCAGGGGCAATACTGGCAGGGTTAGTGGCGCTGCTGTCCAGCACGGCCTCCCCATTCTTTAGCGCAACCGAAGTGCCTGTGAGATTGTAATTACTGTCGCTGTCCCAACACACATCGGCACACCAGGTTACCTGGGTATTGGCTACCACATCGATGACAGCCTGTGCGTTGTCACAGTTGCCATCAGAGGTGACGCCGGCCTGGACAGCACATTCAACCCTGTCGAGCAGGTTCACCTGGGCGGTATCTGTGGCCTGGCTGGCATTGTCGGCATCAGCCGTACCCGTGTTGATTATGGGGCTGGCCGCAGTCGAGTGATTCATCTGCACCTGCAGCGCGCCGTAGGTTTTGCCACCGCCACCGGTGAGATTGCCTGCTGCCAGGTCACCTCCAAACAGTGTTACCGAAGTATCATCGCCCAGATCGACCGTTCCCAGGTTATCCTCCAGACTGACATTGATAGCAGTATCGTCTCCAGAATTCATCACCCGATAGCAATACTTGACCGTATCACCAGGGTCGATGCCCACAACTTCATTTTCAGCATCATCGAAATTGACCGCTGTGCAATCTGTTGTGAGATCCGTAAACACTTTCTTGTCGACCACCAGATTGGGCACACCGACAAATTCATTGTTAAAGGTGCACTGGCCCATCTCGCCTTCGTCCAACGTTACGGTAACTCCCGTATTGCTGTAACTAACCTCCGAATTACTCATCGGTTCAGCACCGGGCAGCTTGATGCACTCGATGGAATCAAGTGACCAGAGCCCGTTGGGGAGCTGCTCATCCACTTCGATGGCATCACCTGAGGCGACTTCGACGGTTTTCATCTCTGTGTTTTTCAACTGAAAGGTATCGTCTGGCGCCTCCACGTTGGTATTGAACGTGAAAGATTGATCGGAGGCACGGTCAGTGCTCTTTACTATCTTCAGAGAGATGGGGAAGAACACAGCGTCCGCAGACAACTGCACGTCCTTGCTACCCTGTGCGAACGTGCCCGCGTCAGTTAATGTTCCCATGTCTTCGACTATCACGAGGCGCATATGGTAAGGCGACCCTGTGATATTGATAGCAGAATTGCTCTCGCCCCAGTCCATACGCGTCGAGATATGGCCGCCCCAGGCGATAATGGCATCGCTACTGGTGGCCACAAACTGAACCGTTGCACTGATTTTCGTCGTAACGGCATAAGGTGGCTGAGTTGGAGCAGCCGGAACGTCGGGGTCGTAGTCAAAGGGTTCAATGCCCACTTCACCGCCTTGCAGCGAGAGCGTGTCCCCCCCCCATATTGCTAGTTGGCCGGTGTTAACCACAAATGGAGGGCCGGAGAACACGCCCCGTCCGCGCCCCATCACATTATCAAAGGGTATAGCCACCGTGGACGGCGCGTTTGCACAATTTAGCGCAGTGGCAAGACCCTGACAGGGGTTCGCATTGGCTACGGTAGCGTTATAACTGGTCACGTAATCAAGCGCGTTTTTGTCACCCTGAGTGGCATCCCACTGGAAAGTCATTTGATAGGTTTCACCGATTTCCAAGCCTTCCAGATACATCCGGTAGGCAACACTGTCCCCCTCAAAATACGTCGCCTTTTGGCCATTGACGTTGCCACTGGTCCAGAAGTCACAGGTATCGTGGTCACCGGCTCCAGCCTTGTGGTTTGCGCACTGGGTCAATGAGGCCTTCCCAGCTACGGCGAACCCAGCCGGGCACAGCAGAAATACAAGCATGGCTGCAAGCAATGCCCTGCTAAGGGTTGCTGTGTTTGATCTGGCCTGAATTTCCATAACAATTACTCCGCAATAATCGGAAGCATTGCAATGGTGATGCAGTGATTGAAGACGCACCGAACTGCCATTTTACTTCCAGCGACTTAACTGAGGCAGCCCGGCCATCCCTTCATGGGATCCGTGGTTTTCCGTGCCTGTCTTGCGGCAGGTTTGGCTTTTTCTCGTATCAAAAAACCTATCTATCCCAATTAAAAAGCACCATAGGGACTATTAAAAAGTAGACTGATTACCAAAGATTTCCAGCTCGTTGTAAGATCGATTTAGAATTACCAAGCAGTGGATTTACTTCTTCATCAACTAAGAGGTACGCGATTTTGTATCGACAGTACTGAGAAGTTAGAACCCTTGCTTGTGATGAATTTACGATGAACATATGTAAAAGAAGCCGATATTCTCTCGACATCATTTTCTAAGCGGTTTGACTTTGCTACCGCTTCTATATCAGCCAACGAAAGATAGAACACCTTCTAGTTAAGCGAGGTATCACGGTATCCCGAGAAGCTATATGCCACAGGCCGAAAATGAGTCACATGCGCCATCGTTCCCATCCACGAAAGCGGCAGGTGCAGTCTCTATATCTTCATGAATTTATAGGAATTGGCCCGCCTGGGCCTCGGCGGCCCCGCCGATTCGAACGGCCGACCTGCCGCTTAGGAGTAGGGCGCACAGAGCCAAACTGACGCGGTAAGTTGCAGAAAACCACGGTGTTTTCGTGTGACTGCAGGGCAGGGTATGGGGAATCGAACGTATGCCGAACTTGGAGTGGAGTAGTTTCGGATCTGTTTGCCAGTAAGCCGAAGAATCGTAGCGGCTTTTCAAAGTCGAACTCCGAGCTTCTCCCGAAACTCGGCACGTTCTAGGTGTCCAGGGCAGCCCCCATCAGGGGGTGTACCAGATTGGGGAGGTGTAGGCGCGCTCCTGCCCCATCATGTCAATGTTATCAGGCATCTTTACCCCGTAACGCTGGCTATCATAGGCCTGCCAGGTAGGGGTTGGGATCTCTAGCACCCTGGCATAATAGAAAGCGCGCAGTTCGCTATCAAAATCTGGGTCTGTCCATAGGGTACGCAGTTCCGTTGAGCCTATATCGTTGGTGTAGCTGGCTTTGGCAACATCGACAGTATTGCCCACAGGGGGCACTTTGCCGTCAGGACCTGGCTTGCGACCGCCCGAAAGCGCCACGTCGTAGACCTTTTCCTGAACGTTACCCTTGCTGTCTAACCAGCCTTTGACGATTTGTATCCTGTCGAGGTTGGCGCCCCAGGGATCTTTGATTGCCCCAACCATGAAGGTAGGGGGGTTGTTCGCGGGGGCAGGGAGCAGATCGCCACCCATGGGAACACCTTTGGCATAGCCAATCTTAGCCACGTTCGTGCTGTGCACATCACTGGCCTGGTAGTCCCAGCCTCCGAAGAACCGAACGGTCATACGTGTGCCAGTGGTGGCGTAAACCTCCTTTCTCTGCATAGCGTCGAAGATGCCAGCGCGGGTATTTTCCCTGGCCCAGACAGCAGCGAGCCCTGAACCCACTTCCTCGTAGGCGAATGTGGACAGGGCCTCATTGCCACTGATCGACCTGATCACATAGTGTTCATAACGATCTGCAGCGGGTTCACTTGAAAACATCTTACCGAAAAAATTCTCCTCCCGCGTAGTAGCTAGCGAAGTGTGGGCATCGGTGCTTCCGATCATCCCAAACTTGTAGGGGTTAGCGCCTGTCCTGTCCTCCAGCTTGAGGCCGTTTTTCAACGCGGCGCGGGCATACTCGAACTCCAGCATACTGTCCTTTTTGGGTACCATGCCGGCGATATCCGCCTTGTCCCAAGTGCCGTAGTCGGCAAATTCATCATCCGGGGAGAGTGTGGGGTGGGCCTCACCGTCGCCCTTGATTTGGGTGACCTCGGCTATGGGTTCCCAGCGCATACGAGCTGTTGAGTAGTCTTTGCCCATTTTTTTTCCGTTCATTCGCTCTATCGCAAACATCAATCCGTTACTGACGTTTCCGTTGTGCGGAATAGCCAGTACCTCGCCGCCAGTGTCCGCCTCGTACCCCGCCATGAATCGCCACAGATCTTCCGGGTCTACCGAGTCGTACTGAGAAAAAGGCACTATCTGGTTGGCGCGATCGGCAGCGTCTTTGAACAGGACGACGCGGTGCAGATTGTTACCGTCGGGTGTTGATGTCCACTCATAGCCGATAAAAGCGGTAAATATTCCGGGCTCATTGTAGCGGTCAGCCGTTGCAGTAATCTGCTCCCAGATCGAGCGCACCAGCTTCGGATCATCGAGCGGATCGGTACGGGGCAACATGGCTTCGCTGCCCCATTTGGTGAATGCCTCCACCGGCTTGCCGGCTTTCACCAAATCATGAATTTCGCGCCCCCAGGGGTTTCTCAACAAATCCGGATCGGATGCCGCGATCATCGGCGCAAGACCCAGGTTTTCCGCGTGATCGGAGACCACCAGAAAATCGAGTGCCCGAATAAGTCGTGCTCTTTGACCGCTGGATGACACCACCTCTTCGCCGCTGGCAAAGCGATAGGCCTGATCTGGCCCCAGGGTATTGCCGATCATGCCTGCGTCGGTGGAGTAGGAGGTATGCAGATGCGTATCACCCCAGTAGACTTTTTCGGCGAAGTTACGATCCACATAGGGGGAGTAGTCCTTGTCCTTCTTAATAAAATCGCCAGGGCCGGGCTGAATGTCCTGAGCAAAGACAGAGAACGACAAAGTGAGTGGAATAAGTGCGGTGGCGAGGTGGCTAAGTTTGTTGGTCAGTTTCATGGCGCGTTGACTCCTTGGGGATTCGGGCTTTTTCGTGAACTACGAGTTCACTCGTGGCCGTGCTAGTAATCTAAACCGGACGTGCATCGCTATGGCTCGATACTATCGTATTCAGATGGACGTGGAAATGAGGCAGAGAGCAGCGATGCTAAGTGGAAAAAGTAATTGCTTGAAGCTGCTGACTCGAATGCTCTAACCAGATGGGCTATGGATTCGCCAGGACGCCTCGGATTGGGAAGGTGCGGTTCGGGATAGGTTTCATCCAGTTACGCGCATTTGCTTGAGAACAAAGGCTAGATTCCTCTGGCCTGAGAAAGCCAATTTGTTGGAACCTATTCGGTTTTATGTTGGCTGTGAATCAGACATTCAAAAATAAAGGGCTTGAAATGACCGCCGGTCAGATATATATTTGACCGATGGTCAGTTAAAGTTCGGGGCTGCTAAGCAGCCTTGGCATGGTAGCCAAACAAAAAGCAGTGTGGAGACACTCATGAGTTCAGTCGTTGTGATTAATCAGAGGGCGAGAAGCGCAGAGCAAAAGGCGCTGCGGCGAAATGCTGTACTAGAGGCCGCCGAAACCTACTTCTGTGAAGTTGGGTATGAGGCTTTTTCTATGGCTCAACTCGCCAAGAACACTGGAGTTGCCAAGGGCACACTCTATCTTTACTTCAAAACCAGGGAAGAGCTTTTCCTGACCCTTTATGAGCAAAGCTTGACTCGATGGAGCCAGGTTTTCATCGGTGACTTGTCCGATTCCATGACGAGCAAGGCATATGCACAGGCGCTATATCGCTCTGCCATCGCGGATGGCGCGTTCCTGCCTTTGCTGATCAGGCTTGAACATGTCATTGAGCACAATGTTTCGATACCCAGGCTAATCGAGTCTAAACGAGCGTTCATAAGGCAGGTGGAAGTTGTTGCGCAACCCACGTCCACCGCCCTTGATTTGACTAAGGCGCAAGCGACAGAGGTCGTGAAAACAATGGGTGTTCTTCTGATTGGTGCGACGCGAGCTGACCAGGGCCCATCGCTAAATAACGAAGAGCTGCCTGACGATGTTAAGAGCCTTATTGCAGGTTTTTCGTCTGAGCCTCTCTTCGTTAAGAATGCCGTTCGAATCATAGAAGGGATACGCGCGGAAGTGGCATCCAATCCCTAACTAAATCTAAGCCAATCCTTATGCAAACTACCAAACAGAACAAACGCTGAGCGACGTAGGAGATACATTATGGGCATAGCAGAGCACGACAACATCACTGATTTAGAGCTTCAGAACCTCAGAGCATTGGTTGACCGACAGCGAAGCGATTTTCGTGCTGAAGGCGAGGTTACCTATTCAACTCGAATTGACCGCCTAAAAAGACTCAAAGCATTAATTGTTGAGAACAAGAGCGAGTTTGCGAGAACAACCAAACGCGAATTCAATGGCGCAAGATCCTATGAGTTCAGCTTATTTTCGGAGTACGCGTCAAAGGTCGAAGCAATCGACTACACAATCGAACATCTAAAGGACTGGATGAAGCCTGAAAAGAGAAAAACCAACAAACCGATGAATTTGCTTAGGGGAAAAAGCCAGGTCAGATATTTTCCTAAAGGCGTCGTTGGAATCATTTCTCCCTGGAACTTACCCTTCGGCTTGACTGTTTCACCACTGACAAGCGCACTGGCTGCCGGTAACCGCGCATTATTGAAACCTTCAGAGTACGTGCCTGAGACAGCAGCACTGTTTGCTGAGGTTGTTCCCAAATATTTCTCACAAAATGAGGTGGCCGTTGTCACGGGCGGTGTAGACATCAGTCAAAAATTCGCGGAGTTGCCCTTCGACCATCTGCTGTTTACTGGATCCACGCGTGTTGGTGCTCAGGTGATGCAGGCAGCATCAAAAAACCTGGTACCCGTGACGCTAGAACTGGGCGGCAAGTCACCTGTCATCATCGGCCGCAGTGCAAAGCTTGATCTTGCGGGAACACGTCTGGCATTCGGTAAGCTTTTAAATGGCGGTCAACTGTGTCTATCGCCAGACTACGTCCTCGTACCGAAGGAGTTGGAAGAGCAGCTCATTGCACGGGTAACGCACGAAGTGCAATCTATGTACCCCAACATAACTGAAAACACTGATTACGCAGGTGTTTTCGACGAGAAACACTTCACCAGGTTGCAGAACTACATTGAAGACGCAGTTGCCAAAGGCGCTAAGCTCACGATTGTAGGCGCTGACAAGACCCGTGCGTCTAAAAACAATCGCCGCATGCCCTTACACATTCTCCAAAACGTAAACGAAAGCATGCAGATTATGCACGAGGAAATTTTTGGTCCCGTTCTCCCTATCATGACCTATGGCGATATCACTGAGGTTCCAGATAAGGTCGAGCCTCGCAGAAACCCTCTGGCGCTGTACTACTTCGGCAAAGATAAACGCGAGCAGGAGTACATACTGAGTCACGTTCCAAGTGGTGGCGTGTGTATCAATGACATTACGCTGCATTACGTGCAAGAGGATCTACCATTTGGCGGTGTTGGTGCGTCTGGCATGGGCGCCTATCACGGTCCCGAAGGGTTTAAAGGTATGAGTCACGCACGAGCGATCTACAGTCAAACTATGATTGATGTATTGCCTATCATTGGCGCACGTCCACCCTTTGGCGAAAAGTTTCGAAAACGAATAAGCAAAACTCTTGGCGTAATATGAATTTAAGTTCTGAGTATTATTGTGCGCGCTACACCGTTTAGGCTCGGCTCCGACGCCAGAGCATTGATGTGGTTGACTCAACCAGAACAATTAGTCGCGCCTATTCCCTGAGAGGAGAAGAACATATGGACAAAGCAGCGGGAGCATTATCGTGACAGTAAATCGCCAATGGTTGTTGGCCGAACGACCTACAGGAATGGTTGGTCCACACAACTTTAAGTACGTCGAAACCCCGATTCCTGAACCCAAAAATGAAGAGGTTCTGGTAAAGAATCTATACCTGTCATTTGATCCCGCACAGCGAAACTGGATGGTTGATCGTAAGGCGTATCTACCGCCGGTGGCCATCGGAGATCCCATGCGGGCGGGTTCTGTTGGAGAGGTAATAGATTCGCGACATGCGGATTATCAAGTGGGGGATCTGGTACAAACGACCGGGTGTTGGCAGGATTATGTAGTTGCGGCTCCTGGTGAGGGTCCAATGGGTTTGGTTAAATTGCCACCAGGCGTCTCGCCTGAAATGATGTTGTCTGTGCTCGGTATAACTGGGCTCACGGCGTATTTTGGCTTACTGGAGATAGGCCAGCCTAAAGCCGGTGACACCGTTCTTGTTTCTGGTGCTGCAGGTTCTACTGGCTCGTTTGTTGGTCAGATCGCCAAAATTAAGGGTTGCCGTGTTGTAGGTATTGCCGGTGGCCCAGATAAATGTAAATGGTTAAAGGAGACTGCCGGCTTCGACGCCGTGATCGACTATAAGAATGAGGATGTTAATGCGCAAATTGCTCATCACTGCCCCGACAAGTGGGACGTATTCTTCGATAACGTTGGCGGCGCCATTCTCGAGGCTGCACTGGATCACGTTAATCTGCGGTCTCGGGTTGTTTTATGCGGGAGTATCTCTGCTTACAACGCTACTGCACCCATACCTGGCCCCTCAAACTTATCGAACCTGACCATTAACCGAGCGAGAATGGAGGGCTTCGTTATTCTGGATTATATGCCACGAGCGATGGAAGCCATTCAAGAGTTAATGGCGTGGGTTTCATCAGGCCAGTTGATTTACCAAGTCGATTTACAGGAAGGCTTTGAAAATATCCCCGCCACCTTACAACGTCTTTATACCGGGCAAAATCTCGGCAAACAACTACTCAAAATAGGCCAGTAGAGAAAAATACAGGGATTCCAATGACACACATCACACCCAAGTCGCGCGTTGAGTTACCCGAGTTAGAACCGATGTTTCAAATGGTAGAGTCAGCGATGGGCTTTCTGCCAACATCCATGCTCACAATGGCGCACTGGCCAGAGTTAACTCAGGCCTTCGGGGGCCTTGGCGCAACGGTTCTGCACAGCGGTGAAAATACGGTGGGCTAAAACAAATGATTGCGTTCGCGGTGAGTAACGCAGCGGGTTGCCGTTATTGCCAAGCACACACTGCTAACGCAGCACAAAAAAGCAATGTCAGCTCAGAGAAAATACAGGCGATTTTTGAGTTTGAGAGCAGCGACTTATTTTCCGATCAGGAGAAAGCAGCGCTGCGAGTTGCGGTGCATGCCGGCATGGTACCCAATGCCGTGGACGCTGAGCACATGAGTGAGTTATTGGAACACTTTAGTGAGAAGCAGGCTGTCGAAGTTGTGGCCGTAATTTCACTGTTTGGTTTTCTGAATCGTTGGAACGACACAATGGCAACCACGTTAGAAAGTTCTCCTAAGAACCTTGCAGCGGAACAGCTTGCCTCGCAAGGTTGGGTTACAGGCAAGCACGAATAACAAGCGCTAAGCAGGTTATCTTTCCTAGGCTGATCAACCAGAACTATTCGCCGATATGATAATTGATTGGGTAGGCGACATTATTTGAATTTTGCCGACTGTTTTCTGATTGGCACCACGGCGTGTCAGCAGTGAGAGGTTCTGAGGTTAGTTAGCAGATTCCTATGGTCCAACAGAGTTAATTTGGCAGAACCCCGCGAGACATTAACAGAGCATATAAAACCTAGTTGGGAGGAAAGTCAGAGAATAGCGCTTCAGCTACCTCTGCTCGTGTCTGCTCGGCCTGCTCAGGTGTCTGCTCACGAATCCGTTGCTCAACAATTGAGCGCCACACGGAATTATTGGTCTCTGGATTGAGAAAATCGACAATCATTGTGCCCTGCGTGTACTGGCGAACCCTCACGTTAGTCTGGTTACTAGGCCCGCAGTTCCAACAGCGCGTGTAGTGGGCAGACATGGAGTTATAAGTGCGGATGTCGGTGCGTTCTTGGGTGACCAGGTGCCACGTCATTAGTAGGTCGGCGGACGAAGAATCGTCTGTCACGGTGTAACCACGCCTCTCTAGTTCGTCTTTTACGGAATTCGAAATGCGCCCGGCTTGCATGTCTGATACGGCGGTCTGGGGTATTACCTGCCGATTGAGAGGCAGTATTGCAACACGCTGCACGCTGCTAAAGTCGAAGGAGGGGTCATGATCGGTAACCGCCGTAGGGGTGCTAGCGCAGGCGCTAAGGAAAAACAAAATGGCCGTCGTGCCTGCCACGGTTTGAATAAATGCGTTCATGCATGGGTTCCTTTCAAAAGTGAAGTCGATCGTAACCAGCGTACTTTTTTGATAGTGTAGTGGAAATCAGTGATATCTGCGCGTGCCCATGAGATTATCTTGGTGTCTCTTGCGTCAGATCAACTTTAACAGAGACAAGAGATGCACGCTTTCTGCCTATCTACTAGTCTTGAATGCAACACTAATAAAGTATTAACGCTTAAGGCTGTGGCAACACTGACCGGACTTGATTGGGTTGTAGTTGCTTTCAACCAAGGGGATTCAATGAAGAAAATATTCATAGTTTGTATGTCACTATTGGCTTTTACCGTGGGCACAGCGCTGGCTGATACTCTGGAATTAGCCGATGGCCGGCTTTTGGAAGGTGACTTTGTGGGCTCCAGTAATGGAATCGTCATGTTTGATACCGGAGACGGTATTGAGGCGTTCCCGGAGGATCAGGTGGTGGGGGTTTTCTTCAGCTCTGGCGTTGCCACGGCGGAAACGGTTCGCACCCAGGAACCGGCTACGGTAACCGTACCCGAGGGAACCAGATTGGTCATTCGCACCTCCGATTCGGTGGATACGCGTCGGCATTCCGCTGGCCATCGCTTTCGTGGCCAACTGGAGAGTGCGTTGGTGGTTGACGGCATTACTGTGGCTCGTCGGGGAACCACTGTACATGGTCGAATCGTGCAAGCACGCCAGTCTGGTCGCCTGGCCGGTTCTTCTGAATTAGCAATGGAGTTCACCGATATCATGGTAAATGACCAGTTGTTTGAGATGCGCACCGGCGGTCTGCAGGCCCAGGGGCAGAACGAGGCTGGTCGCACCATTGGGCGCACGGCACGTGCAGCAGCCATTGGGGGCTTGGCTAGTGGCAGCTCGGGCGCGCGTACAGGAGCGCGGGTAGGGGCGGGAGCCTCACTTTTGACATCAGGTTCAAGCATAAATATTCCTGCCGGCACCATTCTCGAGACCAATCTGGCAAGCGCCCTTAGCCTTCCGCGCCCTTGAAAATATGAGCGTAAGCCGCCGGCGGCGGTACTGGATCGCCATCGTCCTTGTAACGTTAGTTCTGCTCGGGGTGGGCGCTTTTCGGCTCTATTTTGTTTCTACTAATGAAGCCCTGCGCCATGCGGAAGCGTTTTTTTTCCGCCGCATGACCGTGGCACAGCTGGAGCAGCAAGGGCAATACAGGTTTTTCTACGCCACCAACCGCAAGGCTCAGGACCAGCAACAGAGTGTGAACGACCGTTTCTCGAACGCTCGCGCACAGGAACTTACTTTCGGCGCCTTTGATGCCCAGATAGAATCTTCGCTTGGGCTGGGCATGCTCATTAATCCGACCGAGTGGTTGCAAAATCGTGAGATCCAACTGCTAGATGTCCACACCGTTGCGCAGCCGCGTTTCGTGGAAGGCCTTCGAGACGCTGTGAGCAGGTCGCGACACGGGGCATTGCTGGTGGTGCTGCACGGCTACCGGGAGGCCTATGAGTCAGCGCTGCGCAAAACCGCATTTCTTGGTCATGTTCTGGATATCGACGCTCCAGTTCTGCTGTTCGACTGGCCGGGTAATCAGGGAGGGTCTCTGCGGGGGTATCGTCGCGCCCACCGAGTGGCAGATGAATCTGGTGAAGAGTTGGCTCAGCTGTTGAAGCTAGTGGTGGACGAGGTGCAGCCTCAGCAGATATGGATACTGGCCAACAGCATGGGAGCACAAGTCGTTGTGAAGGGGCTGGGTACTCTCCACCAACATGCATCCATGGCAGATGCCGAGACCGAGATTAGTCACGTGATACTGACTGCGCCAGATGTGGATAGCGCAAAATTTGACAGTCAGTTCAGGGAAGAAATCAGCGCGCTAACAGACCACCTGACGGTTTACGTCTCGTCTAATGATAGGGCCTTGCTGGCTAGTCGGTTGCTAAATAGGGGGCGTCGATTGGGTGAAAGCACTCTCAGTGCGGATCAGTTCGACGAGGCGGCACGGGTTCTTGAGTTGACAGAATCCGAGGATGACCTGGTTTCACTGGTCGATGTGACACCGGTAAACCGTACACGTAATTTTCATAATTTCAGCCTGGAAACACCGGAGTTTTTCGACGACTTGTTCCTGCGCCTTACCAATCATGAAGTTCCCAATAGCCGGCCCATTTATCGCGTGCAGACAGCGGACGGCGGCGAATACTACGTGCTGACTCGGGGGCGCTAGCTACATGAATTTTGCTCGCTATAAAGTTACAAACCTAGTGTTCACGGTCGGGTTGATACTGATGCTTGCGGGCTGCTCGGGCAGTAATTTGAAAGTCTGGCATACGCGAAGTTTGAGCGCCGAATACAACGCAGGCAAGTTTTCCGAAATCCAGAGTATCGACGATTACCTGTTGCTGGAAGAGGCGCTGTTCGAACAGTTGGACTCGCGTATCTACGATTCTATGCCCACGGGTGCTGAGCACGCTTTAGATCGGTACAGCAGCGGAAGCGCTGCCGATCCGCGTAATCGCAATCCGGATTGGAACAGAAGCTTTGAGACCGGCGTTGGTGGAGAGCGGGGCGGCATATTGCTGCTGCATGGAATGTCAGACTCTCCCTATAGCTTGCGCTCACTGGGAGAGGCTCTTGCTGATCAGGGCTTCAGGGTGTTGGGTTTACGCCTGCCCGGGCATGGCACCATTCCCGCGGGGCTGACGAGCGTGCAGTGGGAAGACATGGCCGAGATTACCAGTCTGGGAATGGCCCACTTGCGCGCGCAACTCGGTTCAGCACCGATACATATATTGGGCTACTCCACTGGCGCAGCACTGGCGATCGACTATGCGCTGGAAGCAGATTTGCATGAGCTGCCTGAAAGTCTGGTGCTGATCTCGCCAGCCATTGGCGTTAGTCGAGCTGCTTCCCTGGCAAGCTGGAAGCGCGGAATGTCTTATTTACCAGGGCTTCGCCGCCTGGCCTGGACGGGGCTTGCTCCGGAGTTTGATCCGTATAAATATAATTCATTCGCGACCAATGCCGCGGAGCAAGTCCACCTGCTGACCCGCTCGATCAATGGACGTATTGAACAGAACCAGGAAGCAGCTCGCCGTTTTCCTCCCACCCTGGTAGTGGTATCTGCGGTGGATGCCACGGTTTCGTTGGACGCAGTAGTAGACCGCTTCCTTGTGCAGCTGGCCCCTGGAACTCACGAGTTACTCGTCTTTGATGTCAACCGCCTTGCTTCCACTACTGCACTGATGCGCGATGACCCGGGCCCGATCATCGGACGCTTGCTTGGAGACGACGAATTGCCCTTTGCAGTCACTTTGGTGGCGAACGAAAACCCCGAGAGTCGTGCTGTAATAGCTTCTCACAAGCCTGCGCATTCCAGCGGCCCCGTGGGTGCTAAACCGCTAGGGGTAGAGTGGCCACCAGGTGTGTTCTCGCTGTCCCATGTAGCTCTGCCTTTCCCACCGGATGACCCACTCTATGGGCGCTATCCCCCTGAGGATCGTAATCAGCTGTTTCTTGGCCTGCAGGCCATGCAAGGGGAGCGGGGACTGCTAAAAATATCTCCTAACTTCCTGTTGCGGCTGCGGCACAACCCTTTCTATGATTATATGGAAGGCAGGGTAGTAGATTGGCTCGCGACCGCGGGGCAGCAATAGTGTTAACTGGCTCATAGTGCGAATACGAGAGAAATTGAATGCTAGATAGTAAGGCTTCGGGAAAACGCTGCGTGATGCTCGCGGCGTTTGCAATGCTAGCGGCGCGGCCGGATGCAGTAAGTGCGGAAGATGTCGAGATAAAACCTATTCACCCCTATTTGATTAGAAAGCACACATTTTTTGTTGGCGCTTTTTTTCAGGAAGCTCATGCCGAGATTCGCGAAACAGTCGGCCCACTGCCTCGCACTGCTGTCAATTTGGGTCACCTGGGTGTAGACGAAACGGATACCACTTGGCACATAGAGTACCAGGGCCGCCTTTGGGACCGCTGGGGTCTGGCGGTCGGCGCCGAGAACTTTTCCAGCAGAGGCACCATTGAGAATGGAACAGAGTTTAACTTTGACAGAATTACTTATCCCGTAGGCGCGAATCTGCGTACAACCATGGACGTCGATACGTATTTTTTTGATGTTGTCTACCAGGCCTATCGCAATGACCGTGCTGAACTGAATGTAGGCCTTGGTATTCATGCTTTCGAGTTCGATGTAGAGATAGAGGGAACCGTTGCCGGCGGCAGAGAGCGCTTTTTTGGCTGGGAGCGTGGACGCGCTGTTGGCGCAAGTGATCTATTGGCCCCCTTGCCTAATTTGCGGGCCAGTGGCTTTTTTGCATTGAACTCTCGTTGGTCTGTCGCTGCCAGTGTCGGTTGGTTCAGTGCCAATGTTGATGAGTGGGATGGCCGGTTTCTCTACTTACACGCCCGAACCCACTTTCTGGTCACCGAACGTTTCGGCATCAGCGCGGGTTATCAGCGCACCGATGTTGATGTGAAACGCGAGCAGCGGCGCAGGGAAAGCCGCTACGATATTGAGTTCACTGGGCCTACGGTGCACCTAACCTATGGCTTCTAGGTCTGTCGTTTTTTCGCTGTTTTCACTTTCTTAGCTGAAGACCGACTCCCATTGATTACTGCTCAGCAGGATTAACATTTCTTGGCGCAGTAAGATCACTTCTTGTGTTACTAACAAGCGTTTTTCATCTATAGGTTGCAAGCTTGGCCTGAGTTGGTCGGCAGTAGCATAACGCTTGGACGATTCATTGATGTAGACATCGATAGCGGCATCGATTTCATTGCGGTAGTCGTTAAGTAATGTTTCGAGTTTATCGGCAATGACCATTGCCTGTGAGAGCGTTTCTCCAGTCAGTCCTTTGTTCAGGCGCTCTCGAAGCGCCTGCGGATTGGTGAACGGCATACTACTGTCTTGTTCACTGCCCAACAGGGAAAGAATGGCCATGGTCGCTACTATAGGCATGGTTCAGCTCGCAGACAGATTGTATGAGCCAATAGCCTGGCCCTTGCGATTTAGTATGTCTCGCGCTTCGGCCCATAGCTCTGGCGGCATATTGTCGTGCAGTTGGTCTTGCAGCTTCAGGAGCCTATCGCGCTGCATGCGGCGCGTACTGTCGTACTGGATGACTAGTTGTTGTAGGGCTTTCGATGAAATAGAGCGATCGGATGCCGATGAATTGAAGGATGCTTCGAACGATTTATGATTGCTGATTAATTCAGTTGCCGTTTCTCTGATAGCTGTTGCTGTGTCTCTGAGCTCTGCTGTGTTGCTTCCGTGGTTGGCCTCATCGAGGAGTTGATCCAGGTCGGTAAAAGCGGTCTCTAGCTCACTTTGCCGACGCAGCGAGAGACCATTGCACGCAGGCAAAGCAAGAAAAGCTGCGACGGCCAGACCCACCAGAACTTCGCGCCGCTTCAACGCAAAGTCCTTGGCAGGAGGAACAGGCATTAGCTTAATCGCCACTCAGGGCTATTTATAATGCTTATCGAGAAAATCGACCAAGGTGTCTGCCCATCGCCCGAACATCCGGCGAGCTTCGGCTGTATTGCTAACGCTATTACTCCAACTGATGCTGCCGCCGCCATTTCGAACTGACTGGCGATCGACCGCTCGGCCGATAATATCACCGCTAAGTGAATCAAATAGTTGGATATATAGTGTCGCGGCGCCAGTAGACGCAGTGAAGGTGCGGGACCGACCCGCGCTGCGTGTATCCGGTGCAGTTATATCAAGGTCGACAATTGCAGGGCGCAGTAAAAGCACGTCTTCGTTAGCACCATCTACCACTTCGTAACCCGCGTCTTCCAACCGCTCGGTGAATACTCGTTCGAACTGGCTAGCAACGTCCAACTTGATTCTTTCCATGTCTCTGGCACTGATATTACGCGACCGGCTGCGGTTCTGATCCCTCTGCCAGTTGCTACGGAATGCAACGTAAGGCTCGAGAATCGCCACTCGTTTGAAGACGCTGAAGTCCGCATTCGGGTCAATAAATGCTGATGCTACAGCGGCGTCTTCTACGGGCACCAGGTTGTCAAACGTGACGCCAGTCTCTGCTTTCTCCTTATCCTCTTCAGCCATGCCCAGTGGGGCGGCAAGTGTGAGAAGTGAGGAAATAATGACAACTCTAAGGCCGAGTTGCTTGAGTGATTTTTTAGAATTATTCATAAGAGCTCCTAGCCCTGATTAAGTTAGCTCAACACATAGCGAATTAGGCTATCTCGAAACTTCTGCCCAATAATTGATCTATCGCAATTAAGTGTGACTATAGTGAAGAGTAGTCTAAGCACACCTATTTCACCATTATTGAGTAAAATCGATATGATCAAGCGCAATAAAGTTAGATTCCTAAGCTTTCAAGTAGTAGCTGCAACTGTATTTATGACGGCTGCAGCTTACACCTCAGCCTCTCCCTATGATGCAGGCAAAATTTCCGAGGAGAGTTTCCAATCCAAAAAGACAAAAGCAGATAGAGTCTATTCACCCTTTGTTGGACGGGATTACCCTGACCAAGTGCTTTTTGGCGATACCCATTTCCACACCAACTTGTCTTTTGACGCAGGCTTGATAGGCACGTCCCTCGATGTGCACGACGGTTTTAAGGTTGCACGAGGAGAAAAAGTCATCTCCAACACCGGACAGCCAATCCAGCTTATTCGCCCTCTGGATTTTCTGGCTATCACTGACCATTCCGAAATGATGGGGCTGGCTCCCGCTATCGCTGAGTCTAATCCGATATTACTGGCCGATGAGTGGGGCCGCTGGATTCATGAACGCTTTAATTCAGGTGCCGAAGGACGCATGGAGGGTTTCGCTAACATCATTGAAAAGGCAACCGTTCAAGGCGTTAATCCGTTCAGCTCTGACGAATTGGTGGGCTCGATCTGGAAGGAGTTCGTGCAAATTGCCGATCAGTACAATGACCCGGGTTCTTTTACGGCCATGACCGGTTTCGAATGGACGTATACCCCCAAGGGAGACAACCTCCACCGTGTTGTGCTGTTTGGGGACGGCGCAGACAAGACCAGCCAAACCGTGCCGTTTTCAATGTTCGACGGACCCAGCCCCGAGTTGCTCTGGGATTATATGGCCTCATATGAGGACGAAAACGACGGCAATGTCATCGCACTTCCACACAATGGCAACGTCAGTAATGGCTTGATGTTCAGTGACAAAATGCCGGATGGCAGCCCGATGACAGCGGCCTATGCAGCCAAGCGTATTCGCTGGGAACCCCTGCATGAAATGACCCAGATAAAAGGCGATGAGGAGACTCACCCGCTGCTCTCTCCAGATGACGAATTTGCCGATTTCGAGACTTGGGATGTGGGTAACCTTGCCGGTACGGTTGCCAAGGAAGAATGGATGTTGCAGTACGAGTATGCACGCTCGGCGTTGATGCTGGGACTTAAGCTTGGCAAGCAGTTGGGTGTAAACCCTTATCAATTTGGCATGGCCGCCAGTACTGACACCCACACCGCCTTGCCCACGTCTCGCGAAGAAAACTATTTCGGCAAGTACCAGCACACAGAGCCTTCGCCGAACCGTCACGACCGAGAGGTCATTCCCGCTGATGACCCCGCGCTGAGAATCATGACCTCTCAGGAAGTAGCTTCTGGTTTGACAGCGGTTTGGGCGCGTCAGAACACCAGAGAAGATATTTTTGGGGCCATGAAGCGCAAGGAAGTTTACGCAACGACTGGCACTCGAATTCGTGTCCGCGTTTTTGCTGGATTCGAGTATAACGACGAAGACTTGAATGCGATTGATTTCGCGAAGGCGGGCTACAGTGGCGGTGTCCCCATGGGCGGTGCGCTAGCTGAAGCACCACGCGGTAAGGCTCCCGTTCTGATGATTAGGGCGCTACGAGACCCTGACGGCGCGAACCTTGATCGCGTGCAGGTAGTAAAAGGCTGGCTGGACGCAAAGGGCGAGACACATGAGCGCATTTACGATGTTGCGGTTTCTGATGAACGTAGAATCGGTGACGATGGCCGCTGTAAAACACCGGTAGGCAACACAGTGAATATTGAGAAGGCCACTTATACCAATAGCATCGGTGATCCTGTGCAAGCGGCGCTTTGGACAGACCCCGATTTCGACGCCAAAGAGTCTGCTTTTTATTACGTTCGCGTCCTGGAGATTCCTACTCCACGCTGGACTACATACGATGCAGCTTTTTACGGTATTGATCTGCCGGACAATGTGCCCGCCACACTTCAGGACCGAGCCTACACCTCCCCAATTTGGTACACGCCATAGTGTGAATGGGTACTGACAAGTTAACTCGTGGCCGGCCATGGGCTGGCGCTACAAAATCGAGCCTAGACTGACCAGAAATGCGTCATCGGCCCCCACTTTGGGATGTATTTTTCGGAGGTCCTGGTTTGAGGTTTCCACTTTCGAAGAGAAAATAAGTTAACTTGTCAGAACCCTTAAGTTAGTTAGTCAAAGTCAGAAAGCTCTACTGTTTCTTATGATCTCAATTTCTTCAACGGTTACTGAATCAGTAAGGCCATTACCTTCGATCCTTATGAGATTCAATATTTCGGCTAATTCTTCATTGGTCAGACTAGATGCAAAGCCGGGCATGACTTCGTTGTATTTTTTCCCTAGCACTTCTATTTCTCCGGATAAACCGAACAAAGTTGTTTCAATGAGCTTTTTCTTGTCTTTGACAGTTTCTGTGCCTACAAGCGGCGGTGCGAAATCAGGAATTCCTTCTCCATATTTTAGGTGACAAGAAGCACATTTAGTTCTGTAATTCATTACTCCACCGGTGGTACCTCTCACGCCGTATTGAATCACCATTTGGAGAGGTTCTTCGTCCTCCGTGAGCGTCATTAAGTCTGCGAACTTATCTTCCTCGTGATCTCCTAATACGGAAATTTTCAGTAATCTGTCATTACCTGTTTCAGGAATATTATCGTACATCGATTCGTATCGAGCGACATTCCAATCAGAATTACTTGTAATGAGAAAAATATCTCCGCTCGAGGAAACAGTTATGTCTCTTATTCGTCCAAATTTTTCCTGTAGGTATATTTTTTTATCGACTATTTGCTCTCCGCGTTCGTCCAATTCTAACATCCAGAGAGCTTGACCCTTAAGTGTGGCTAGCATCAAGTGGTCTTTCCACTCGGGGATGGCCGGATGATCATAATAATCAAGGCCAGCAGGGGCGATGGTTGGGGTCCAGTCATAAATTGGCTCGGTTACTTTCACACGATCACAGAAGGTTATTTCGTTCTCTTTGTCACAATAGCCTTCCACAAAGGGCCAGCCATAGTTGTTTAATGGTTTAATAACGTTGATTTCATCATCGTTATCAGCGCCATGCTCCGAAGAATATATTTTTCCATTTGCGGCCACTAGTCCTTGGGGGTTCCTATGGCCCATGGAATAGAAATAGTTATCAGGAATCGGATTGTCTTCAGGGATGCTTCCATCAAGGTTCATCCTTAACACTTTCCCCGGCAATGTACTTTCAGTCTGTGCATTTTTTGAATCAGCCACATCTCCAATAACTAACAGAAGTTTATTGTCTTCGCTTATAGTCAGTCTGGAGCCATTATGAGCAGAATGTCCAGGGATATTCGGTAAGATTGACTCAGGATTAATTAATGTATCTGTCTCTTTCAGATACCTATAGCGAACTACGGTTGATCTAATATATGAGGCAGTTCCTCTGCGATTAATCCTCGGAGCTTGGGTAGCGTCCACGTAATTATAATGCACGTACACATACGGTTCCTTTTCAAAATCCGGATGCAAAACCATTCCGAGAAGTCCGGGGGTTCTGGAAACATGCACATTTGGAATGGTGAGTACTTTTTTAACGAAACCAGTTTCCGGATTCAAGCGGAAAACATTTCCTTTTTTCTCAGTGAACCATAAGTGCTCATCACCACCCCAAGTGACTTCCCAAGGCTCGTCTAAATCACGCACGATTTCGCTAACCAATAGTCGAGTCTGGTCTAGCTGAATTATGTATTTGGGTTTTTCGAACGAAGGTCTTTCGGCTGATTTAGACTCATGACTGCTGCTAAATATCAGGGCAAGAAGTACCACTTGAATGTAGAATGAATGAATGTTCGGAGAGCAGACTCTTTTCATAACTCTTACTTCATCAGTTTAGAATCATTAACAAAATAGATCATTATCCCTTTATCGGAGACGAGCGTTGGATAAGAATCTAAAATTAGAAAATGATTCTGATGAAATCTTGAATCATCCTACTCTTCCAATGGAGATGTAAGCACCACCCCTTGAGCCATGTAGAGATCATCATAACGTAATCCGCCATTTCCATAAGGATTATCTGTCGGGCCGGTGTTACAGTTGGTCATAAAGTAGATAAGGGGAAGCTCTCTTTTCATTCGAAAATCGGCACCAACGTATACGTTCTGCTGTTCAGCAAATTCATCACCTCCACGAATGTATACGTCATAGGTCTGACCTGTGCGCGAGGTGTTATTATTCACTACCCACCAAATTTCATACCACGTGTTTTCCTGAAGAGGGCTGGCCGTCTTGTCGGTTTTGGCATTAAATATTTTGTCATAGCCATTTTCCTTGCGTACCATCAAAGTGCCGTCATTTTTGAAGCCATTTGATTCGTACTTGTCAGTTACTCTCAGGCTGGGTTCCAATGCATCATAATCTTCACTATTAATCCCTTCAGGCCCTAGATTAGTCAGGCCGAAAACATGGTTGTTTGGGAAATACTCAACATTTATTCGGGTATAGAAGGTGAAGGTTTCTCCAACATCAACAGGAATTGGTAGTGGAATGTAGCTAAGTGCTTTGCGATTGCCAATGATTCCTTCAGCCGCGGGTTTCTTAATCAGATAATGGTTTCCCCCGTCATTTGCGCTGCGAACCTCTGTGACTTGTGGATTTTCAACCTTGGGGTCAGTATCGTTTTTCGTATCCGCTAACGTCCAGTTGGATAATGGGTTTGAAGATTCTAAATCATCAATTTTAATCCAACCAATAGCAGGAGAAGTATCAATTTCTACTTCTGGATTCTGGAATTTTGTAAAAATCAAGACGAGACATATGATGATGAAGAAGCAACTGAATAAATGCAGTGGTCGATTGGAATGTTTCATATGATCAAAAAATATGGTTTGGAGTATAAGCGGGATAAACGCTGCCCTTGCTACTAATCTAGTACAAACAGCGGACTGCAGACAATCATTTATCGCGGTCCAGGCTATCAACTAGTGTTGTCAATGAACCAAATGGCCATAAAAACCCATCAGCGTCGTGTGTTTCGCTAAAGAAACCTTCTTAAACGATATATGGCCTTGCCAGCCTTCTTCCTTGAACAGCGTAATTCGTCACATTCCCTGTAATTGTGAGTAGTCGAATAGGTAATGACAAGTTAACCGGCCGATACTGGCAGAATGGGCCCATGAATACATACAAACGCCACCGATTCCCACACCTAGGCGGCCCCCAGACATCATCAGCTAAGCGGTCTGGCTCTACTATCGCTTCAATCTAAGTCATCGCCGGAATGCCGGACCACTCATCGAAGACTTGCTCGCCGAGCGGGGCATCATCGTCACCCGAGGAGCAATTCACAGTACTGAACAGTAGGAGATCAATCGGGCGGAGCAATCTCATGAGACGATGAGAGTGCGAGAGCGAGGGATGCGAGAGTTCAAGTCACTTAGGCAAGCAAAGCGGTTCTTAGGTGCTCATGCTGCTGTATCCAATCTGTTCAATCTGGGAAGGCACCTGGTCAGCGCTCAGCACTAGCGGGATCTGAGGGTAAGAGCGTTCAGCGAGTGGAGCAGGGCAGTCGCTTGAGACTATAAACCAAATTTCTCTGATCAAAAAAAGGTTAATTTGTCGATACCAAGTGGCTTGATGTTCCAAGGCCAGATTTCTTGTAGCTCAGAGAGTTAACTTGTCGATACCTTGATTTTCCGAAATCCGAAAACTGGCTGCAATAAGGCCCAGTAAGCTGTACATTTGCATCATGCTTGGACCTATAGACACAGGGATCATCTTCACTTACCTGGCACTGATGATCGCCATTGGAATTTATGCGAGTCGCCGCCAAAGTAGCGTGGAGGACTTTTTCGTCGCTGGCGGAAAACTGGGTTCGTTTTCTATTGCCTGCCTTTGGCTCGCCTCATGGGTCGGCGGTGCCGCGATTGTTGGCGGCGTCACCAAGACTCATGAGTTCGGGATATCCGGCGGCTGGTATATTACCTGCATGGCGGTCGGCTGCTTGCTATTTGGGACCCTGTTTGCAGCCCGCATCAAACGAAAAGGTAATGAGCATCAGTTACTGACTTATCCTGATTTTATTGAAACACGCTATGACAGCCGTACACGGGTTGTAGCCACCGTTACGACCATCATCGCTTTTATCGGCTACGCCGCAGGGCAGCTAGCGGCAGCCGGTGCCGTCTTAAGTACTCTCCTGGGTTGGGACTATGCCTCATCACTATTGCTGGCTAGTTTGATCATTGTTATCTATACAGCGACCGGTGGTTTTCTTGCCGTTACCTACACGGACTGGGTTCAATTCACCTTGCTTTTCGTCGGTATCGTGATTGTCGGAATTCCCATTGCGGTTGCGAACGGTGGGACCTGGGAGGCGTTTTCAAATCAGCTACCTGCTGGGCATTTGAACCCCACAGAGTGGGGCCTGCCTTCAATGCTTGCACTGGGTGTTTCAATTCCTTTGAGCTTTTTTGTGGCGATGGATAGCTATACGAGGATGTTTGCCGCCAAAGATGAGGCGACAGCAAAACACGGTACGCTTTTAGCGGCAGTTTTCCTGCTTCCCCTGATCATTGGGGCAACCTGGCTTGGGCTAACTGCTGCACTGCTATACCCGGGTGTTGATAGCGAGGGGGACATCTTATCTCGGCTGGTTATGGATATTTTCCCCGTTGGCCTAAAAGGCCTATTGCTGGTTGGTATACTCGCAGCACTAATGTCCACAGCTGATATTTGCATTCTTACAGCGGCTGCGAATGGCAGTCGTGATATCTATCAGCGTTATATCAACCCGGAAGTCTCTCCCCCGAAGCTATTTCGATACAGCATGGTACTTGCGGCGATTGTCGGCGCGGCTGCTGGACTGATAGCGTGGAAGATGCAGGATGTTGTTGGTATATTGCTGCTCGCGTTTACGATAAACGCAGCCGCATTATTCGTACCGACTATCGCAATGATGACGCTTGAGAAGGTCAATACTAACGCCGCCTTCTGGAGTATTACCCTGGCACTGTTAACAGTAATCGCATGGTATGGCGCGTCAACTATGCAACTTGCGCCCGTATTTAACAATGACCCGCTTTGGCCTGGTTTAATAGTATCCATCGTCATTTTTTCCGGTATGAGCCTGCTAGAGAGCGAAGCTGAATGACGCGAATCGTTCTTGCGGAATCGTTGAAAGGCGCGAGGCGTGATCTAGGTTTTGAGAGATCGATACTTGGGGCAGGCATTGAACTCGTGCAACATGACTGCGATGGTGATGAAAATCGTCTCATTCGTGCCTGCAAGGATGCTGATGTCGTTCTGACGCCGTACTCTCCAATGACAAGAAATGTCATCGAGCAGCTATCGCAATGCACACTCATCTCGATTACCGCAACTGGTTTTGGCAATGTCGATCTGAAGGCAGCGGCAGATGCAGGGATCCGAGTCTGTGCCGTCGACGAGTACTGCACCGAAGAAGTCGCTGACCATGTCGTACTTCTCATGCTCGCCCTATGCCGGCGCTTACCGGAGTATCACCAGCAAGTGCAGGTCGAAAGGCGGTGGCAGTTTGACTCTTTGCAGGGCCTTTCCCGAATGAGAGACCTCACTCTCGGGATTGTCGGATTTGGAAGAATTGGTCAGGCGGTTGCCCGACGCGCACAAGGGTTTGGGATGGCAATAATGGCTTTCGATCCTTGCCCGAATGAAGAAATCATGGCCAACATCGGCGGTCGTTATTGCACACTTGAAGCGCTTTATTCCAATGCCGATATTGTTAGTTTGAATTGCGGACTGACGGCCAACAACAAACGCCTCGTCGATAAAGACGCATTCGATAAAATGAAGCGCAAGCCCCTGATAATCAATTGTGCACGCGGTGCACTGATTGATGAAGAAGCAATGGTTAACGCACTCGACACAGGGCAGATCTCCGGGGCTGGTCTCGATGTGCTTGACGACGAGTCACCGGACCTGTCTTCATCGCAGCTGATCGGTCGCGAGAACGTTATTCTGACACCGCACGTCGCGTTTTACTCTGACGCTTCAATGCTGGAAAATCGCAAAATATCAACAGCCAACGTACGAAGTTTCCTGGATGGCAAAAACGATGATGTAAGGCGATTCGTTTTATGAGTAAAACAGTAACTTTCGATGGTGCTGCCCCCGCAGGGACAATCAATTTCGGCATTGGTCAACCTTCTGCCGATCTCCTACCAGTCGATCTTGTGCGAGAGGCCAGCCACTCTTTTTTCGCTGAAGCCCAACCGTTCGACCTGAACTATGGTGCTACGCAAGGGGACGCGCAATTTCTTTATTCTCTCGCGGGATTCCTTGCAAGGAACTACGGCGTACCAACGACGACCGATGAGTTGATGCTCACTGGTGGCAACTCACAGGGGTTGGACCTCGTGTCGGTTGTGTTTGCAAATTCGGGTGACACAGTTTTTGTCGAAGAACCAAGCTATTTTCTCGCTTTCCAAATTTTTCGCGATCACGGGCTGAAAATTGTCGGCATCCCTGTCGACGATGATGGCTTGTCAGTAGAAGCCTTGCAAGATGCATTGAAGTCACATCGACCAGCATTTCTTTACACTATCCCAAGCTTTCACAATCCCAGTGGGCGAAGTACCACAGAGGAACGTCGGCGAAAAATCGTCGAATTGGCGGAAGAACATGATTTCCTCATCGTTGCAGATGAGGTTTACCAGCTACTGTATTACTACGACAGGCCACCTCCCGCCTACGGTACGATGTCTGACAGCGGACGAGTTGTATCGCTGGGCTCCTTTTCAAAAATCCTGGCGCCGGGATTGCGACTGGGCTGGATGCAAACGTCCAAACGCTTAGTCGCCCGAACCAAGGAGAATGGGTTCATCAATAGCGGCGGCAGTATCAATCACATCACTTCGCACATAGTGCGCAAGGCAATCGACAGCGGTTCTCTCGAGAGACACATTGAATCTCTGCAACACAGTTATCGCAACAGAGTTGAAGCGATGGACGCGGCTTTGCATGAGCATTTTGACGGTATCGCTGGATGGGTCAGACCGAATGGTGGCTATTTTTTTTGGCTCAAGTTTGACGATTCCGTTGATACAGGCCCGCTCCGTGAAAAGGCTCGTAGGGTCCATGCAGGATTTCAGAACGGTGCCGTCTTCTCGAGTCACGGACTGTTGAATAACTGCCTTCGTCTGTGTTTCGCACACTACAACGAAGACGACATTCGAGAGGGTGTTGCTCGCTTGCGTCCACTTTTTTAACGTGGCGCTTTCATCTGCATGTATAGACGCCACAGATACTCGCGGGTACTGACAAGCAAACTCACCGAAATTGATACAACCGGCTGATGAACACATAAAGTCGGCAGGTGCAGTCTCTATAACTTCATGAATCCATAGGAATTGGCCCGCCCGGGCCTCGGCGGCCCCGCCGATTCGAAGCGGATGGCCGCCCCCTTCGACCTGCCGCTTAGGAGTTGGAGTGAGGGGGCGATTGTTGGCTTGTAACTGCGTGAAAAACAGTTAGAAAAATCTGGGGTAGGGCGCCGCACCGCCCCAACCGAGACTATCCCGAACCCGTTCACGATCGGTTTCGATTCTCCCTGGCAAGAAGCCGAAAACTTACAACAGCTTTTCCAAACCGAACTGCGAACCTCTTCCGAGCCTTGGGTAGGGTTATTCGCCGGCGGTCTGCTCTTCAATCGCCCGCCACGCCGCATCAAAGGCGGCATCCATCAGCGCAATGGCTTCGGAGTCTGTGTTGGCTATGGAGATACGTCCGAACTGGGCCCGACCTATTTCGTGTGGCGCTTGCCCTTCCTCCCAATCAGGGTCATCCAGAGAGAGGTAAGGGTAGGAATAGCCGTGCGGAATGCGGTTAACGGTAATCGCACGAATATCCCGCTCGTGGTCAAAGCCATGTTGGCCCAGCATGGATTGCAGTTGCTCTCGAATCTGCTGCTCGTAAGTGGCAAAGGGGGTGCTGTAGACACGGTGGCGCCCCATGCGCAGTTGGTCGCGCCCGGAACCCTGCTCCTGTCCCTCGGTCATGGGGGAGTTCATCATGAAGACCACCATCGGGTCATCCGGCCCCCGGGGAGGCTCGTAACCGCCGACGCTCATGCCGGGGGCACTGCTCACCCATTGAAACGGATCGTGGGGGCATTGGAACATTTGTGCGCCCAACTTTTCGTAGGCCTGCCCATTCTCCAGTTGCACGTTGGCATACACGAAGGGGGTTTTCACACCGTAGCGAAGGCCTTCTTTCTGGGCCTCCGGCATTTCCGGGCAAAGGTGCGGTATCAGCGCGTTGTAGCAGGCCATGACACAATGGTCGGCGGTGACACGCAGTGCCTGACCTTTTTGCACATAGTCGACCTCTACGTGCTTCCCGTCGATCTCTCGCGCACCTACCACGGTACTGTTCAGGCGAATACGGGTGGGCTGGTTGGCGCGGTCCAGGGCAGCGTAGTTAAATCGCGCAACAGCGACATCCCCTGGGCCCTGCATGTCTGGCGCTACTGCAGGAACAAGTTTCTGCACCATAAGGCGCGCCACCGAGGCATTACCATCGGGAAACATCTTGACGTTCAGCAGGCTGTCCAGGAATGCTCCGGCAATAGATGCAGAGGTTCTAGCCAACCAGCCCAGAGATTTTATGCCGGGGCCGCCCTGGGTGATACCTTCCAGTACACTGAGGTTCCAGCCGGACATGCCCGTGAGGTGGACCAGCAAGGCATTCATTACCGGCACTGATGTTTCGTCGAGCTTGACGCGATCGACCAGGAAGCGGTTGTAGCTGACTGTATTGATGTAGTCCCAGGTTTCACTGAGTGATAGGTCGTCGAGAAAGTCACGCTTGCCGCCAAAGAAGTCGATGAACTTGTCCTGTTCGCTGCTTGGGATAGGCAGTTTGCGTATATAGCCCTCGTAACCTTCGCCGCCGTACATCATGGCTAACCAGTTACCGGCGAGTGTCATATGGCCGTCGGGGCCCGGGAGCGAGACGCCGTTGGGTGCGCCTAGATCCCCCGCCAGGAACTGGTCAGGTGGTGTGTTCACGGCCATGCTGGCAATAAATTCATCGTCGATACCGATGTCCACCATCAGGCTGGAGGCTGCCTTGCTGTAGCCAGCGGGGTTCTCCACGTTCTGGGCACCACCCAGGCTCAACAACATCCTGCCGCCCTGGTGGAATTCATTGCGCTTGGCGTGGCCGCCGAAGTCATCATGATTATCCAGCACCAGGATTTTTGCCTCTGGTCCCATTTTGTCCCGGTAGAACCACGCGGCGGCCAGGCCACTCATGCCTGCGCCGACAACAACCAGGTCGTAATACTCATCCAATACCTCGTAGTGGTCGGGTTTTTCCCCGCGCCAAGCGAGGGCATGGGCAACCTCAAACGATCCTTTATGGCTACCACGCATGCCCGTGAGAGTAGGGGGGTGATAGCCTCCGTTAGTTAAGGCGGATGGTTCTGTCTTGACTACTTTGGCTGTGCTCTGGGCTCCACCAGACAGCAGAAGTCCGCCAGCGCCAACGGCGACACCGTTCAGGAAATCTCGTCTTGTCACTCTTTGCATTATCGTGGCTTCCGATGCTTTACATGTCATATGACATGCTCTAGCATGTCGAGTGACATGTCAATCTGGATTCACAAAAATGGCGGGTGGGCGTAGGCAGGAACTTTTGGGAATTGCCCTTAAGTTCATCCCGGGCGAAGACAAGCGCCGGGTTAACGATCGTGTTCTCGAGCGAGCGCGATACTCAAGTTTATCGAAGAGAGATATGGAGTTGATGCATGAGTGAGACGATTACCCTGGACCACCGGATTTTCCGGTTTGGATTTCGCTGTGCTGTGGTGGTGCTACTTACGGGTGTGATCGCCATGTTCTTGCCGCTGGACGTGCCGGAGGGTTACAACGCGGAGCATGCTGATCGCATCGCCTGGTTGAACGCCAATAGGGGGGCGTTCATTGGGGCATGGGTAAACCAGATTGCGGCGATGCTGACCTTGTCGGGTGTCTTTTTCTGTGTCGCCTGGCAGATCAGGGGCAAGAATCCCCTGCGAGCGATACTCGCTGGGATGACGATTCTGCTGTCGGTCGTTGCCTTCATCGTCCCGAAATTTATGGCGGTTTGGACAATACCGCTGTTGGCAGAAACAGCCGCCGCCGGTGGCGTCGGGGCGGAAATGTCCGACACTCTATTACTGCTGCTTAATGTAACGATACCTTTTTCTTTGTATACCTCTTTTGATTATCTGGGTTTCTGGCTCTATGGGGTTTTTGCTTTGCTGGCGGCGGGGCCGCTATTTGGTGAATCAACGGGCTCGAAAGTAGCCGCCGTTTCCCTCGGTCTGTTTGGCCTCTTCTATCAACTCGCATTCCTGGTGCTGCTCGCTGGCGGGATCGCCGCCACGGAAATCAACGAGTATTTTCTCGGTATTTCGGGGCTTCTAATTATTTCTGTCATCGCGCTGCTGTTTGAGTTCAGGAGAGCGGCAGCCAATTAGTTCTAACGATCAAATATCCTATCTATAGAGAGGTTGCTTTCATAATGAATAAGTACAGAAAGACCCATAAAACCCTGCTCGCTGTTGCCTTGGCTGCGCAGTGTTCCACAGCATTCTCCCAGCAATTAGAGGAAGTTCTCGTGACCGCCCAGAAGCGCAGTCAGTCTTTGCTGGACGTGCCGCTTTCTATATCGGCCTTCTCGGGTAACAAGCTCCTTGAGATCGGTGCCCTGGATGTGAAAGACATTATTACGCGTACCCCAGGATTGGCGGGGTTCTCCAAAGACAGCTTCGTTGACTCCCTTTCGGTGCGCGGGATCAGTACCAATGATTTTGGGGTCGGTGGTGACCCTTCGATCGCCATATTCCAGAACGGAGTATATTCGGGGCGTTCGGGCGAGGCGCTGACTTCGCTATACGATGTTGAACGAGTGGAAGTGCTAAGGGGACCTCAAGGTCTCCTATTTGGTCGAAACGCAACATCCGGTGCGATTCACGTTGTCACCAAAAAGGCTGCACCAGGCGATACCTTCGGAGGAGAAATCGGCCTGGGCGGGGGAGAGCGCGGCCAGGTCCGTGGTGATTTTGGTCTGAACGTGCCAGTAGGTGAGAACCTGGGTTTCCGTTTTTCAGGTTATCACTCTGAGGAGGATGGTTATGTTGAGAACCTCGTTGGCGGCGATGACTTGATTTCTCATGATACGGACGCCTTGCGCCTATCGACCGTCTGGGCGACAGAGCGGCTGTCCATGGACCTGGTGGTGGACTACGAGGATAGGGAAATGTCATCAACCATTTATTCGGGCTTAGATGACGTTGGCGAACCACTCACGGGTGACCACACAACCGTAGCCATCGATGTCCCCAATGGGGGCTACGATAATAGTGAAGTAGTTAATGTCAGTCTGAATATAGGCTACGAGATGTCGGGTATGGACTTTGTGTCCATCACTGGTTTCCGCACCCATGAGTTCGACTACAGAGAAGATACTGATGGCACGCCGGTTCCGTTGCTTGACTACATTCAGGAACAAGAAGGCGATTACTTCAGCCAGGAGTTCCGCCTGGTCTCCAGCGGCGACGGTCCTTGGCAGTGGAGCGGTGGAGTGAGTGGTTTCGCTGACGAGATTGAAGCCGACTTCTCTGTGACCATGGATGAAGAGACTATATGCCTGTTCTTTGTCGGCTTCCCATGCGGCGCATTCATACCCGGTTTTCAGCCTAATCCAATTGGATTGGTGGAGAGCGGGACCGCGGACGGGGACTCCTGGGGTATGTCAGTCTTTGGCGATGTGAGCTATGCACTCAGCGATCAGTGGAAGATCAGTGTTGGGGCACGTTACAGCTATGATGAGAAGGACTTTACGATGACATCTGCTCCCTTGGACAGTGAGCTTACCGACGTCATTGGAAGAGTAGGATTCCTGTACAGTTTTACCACACTGGCACCGGTAGAAACGACCAAGGACTGGGATTACCTAAATCCCCGGGTGTTGTTGGAGTTTACCCCCAGTGACGACTGGTTGCTGTATGGATCTGTGACCAATGGCACAAAGCCTGGCGCCTTTGACAGCTATAACGTCAATGACCTGGTACCCGCATTTCCTTCACCGCTGGCCGCGCCCGGCACTGATGTGCAGAGCGTGGATGAAGAGGATGTCTGGTCCTACGAAATTGGTGCCAGGGGTGCGTTCGCGGATGGTCGTGGCAGCTTCACCGTGTCCGCTTTTTACTATGACTACACCGATCTGCAATTGCAGATTTTCGAGGGCACCCGATTTGTCAGTAAGAACGTCGGTGAGGCCGAAGGCACGGGTGTTGAAATGGAAGTCTCATACAACGCCAACGATTACGTACAGCTGAATGCGGGAGGGGCCTGGTTGGACACGGAGGTAGACGATGTTGGCCTGGATGTTTGCGCGACCCCGGATGGTGGTAGTTGTAACGGTAACAGCTTGCCTTCTTCTCCAGAATACACCGCGAGCGCCGATCTCAGGCTTTCTTACCCAATAGGTAATTCGCTGATCTACTTTGTCAGCGAGGTAATCTATTCAGATTCCTTTTACGGCTCGCTTTCAAACTCATCGATATCACAGGTTGACTCGTGGACAGAGTGGAACTTTCGCCTGGCTGCCGACATAGGCGAACAATTCACTGTAAGTCTGTTTGTAGACAATGCCTTTGACGAAGAACACTTCGATGGGGTGCTCGATACGACGGAAGACCTGGGTTACGCCATCGGCATTGGCCCCGCTAGGCCGCAAACCTGGGGTGCGGATGTTCGTTATCGATTCGGGCTCTGAGAGACTTGGCCAGGCCAATAAAGAGAATTAGAGTTCAACGTGTAACTCTGATTGTTACTGTTGAGGAAAAAGATGAGAGAGCCATTTTATGAGAACGTTATTGTTAGTTTCCTGTTTTTTGGTGAGTGTCCTGGCCATGTCTGCCAAGGCTGAGTTGAACGTGTTGGGGCTCGACACCGGCCAGCTCCGGACGATGGAGTTAGAGTCAATACCACCCTGGCCTGATGAACTTGTATTGAGCGGAACGAATAAGCACTGGCAGAAAATCCTGCATATGGGCGAGTTTGTTGTGGTGTTGTATGAGTCAGAGGCTGCGGTCATCGATGTCAGCTACCCCTTTCCCTATGACGAATATGTGCTGGTGATTGAGGGAGAGGTGATCCTGACCTCTACCTCGGGCGACCGCCAGCGCTACGGAGTGGGCGAAAGTTTTGTGGTTCCCAAAGGCTGGATGGGTACCTGGGACATGCCAGTCAAGTACCGCGAGAAAATTGTCGTGGAACGAAAAGCCTGGGACGAATCAGAGGATTAAGTTGAAGTGGCATCACATATTACCCGACGGGATTTTCTTAACGGGGTGGCACTGGGTGCGGCGGCAACGGCTGCCGCGTCATTTCCTGCGCTGGCCCTGAATTCGCCCGAGACAGTCTCTAAAGCTTACTACCCGCCCTTACTCAACGGGATGCGAGGTAGTCACAAGGGCTCGTTTGAAGTGGCCCACGCGCTGGTGATGAAGGGTCAGCGACCCACCCAATATCAGGCTGTGGATGATGTTTACGATCTGGTCGTTGTAGGAGCAGGTATTAGCGGCCTGGCGGCAGCCTACCTTTACCGAAAACAAAAAGGGCCTGAGGCCAAAATCCTGATCCTGGACAATCATGACGACTTTGGTGGCCATGCCAAGCGCAATGAATTCCAGGTGGACGGGAAGATGCTGCTGGGCTTTGGAGGCAGCATCAATCTTGAGCAGGGAGCTATGAGCCCCACTGCCTATAAACTCCTTGAGGAGATCGGCGTCGACTTCAAGTCATTGCAGGATGCGGGAGCATCTGACTACTTGCTGTCCAATGCCGAGGCCCCTTTCGGCTTGTATCTCGGTGAAGACCTATACGGCGAAAATCAGATAGTGACCGGACCCTGGGGTCATGCCCTGGCGGGGGCTGGGGATTATCGTGCAATGATTGAATCACTGAATTTGCCACCCCGAGACAAGCGCTTGCTGGTCAGCCTGGTAGCGGGAGACAAGGATTATCTTGCCGACATTCCAGTAGAGGAGAAGGAGGCTTACCTGCGAAGCACCAGCTACGCAGATTTCCTGCACGAAAAAGTTGGGATATCCCCCCTTGGCGCGAAGCTGACCGAGCCCTGGGCGCAGGCTATGTTCGGGGTGGGCATTAACAGTGTGTCTGTGATGGAAGGCTTTTACCTGGGTGGTCCGGGCAAGAACGCTGTGGGATTGCCAGACGAACCAGCCGAGCCGGAAACAGAAGAAAATCCGGATGCCTATCGAAACCCCTTGTTTCCAGACGGAAACGCATCGGTAGCACGGCTTTTTGTTCGCAATCTGATTCCTGAGGTGGCGCCTGGAAGCACTATGCAGGACCTGGTGACGGCGCGCTTCGACTACTCGCAACTGGACCGCAAAGAATCAAACGTACGTGTGCGTCTCAACAGTACCGCTGTCAATGTTATCAACCAGGGCAGCGACTCCGTGGAGGTGAGCTATGTCTGTGGTGGCAACGCCTTCAAGGTGCGAGGCAGGCATTGCATATTGGCCGGCTACAACGGCATGATCCCGCATCTTGTCCCGGAGTTGCCGGAAGCGCAGAAAAAACATTTGGCCTACGGCGTCAAGGTGCCGTTTATCTGGGCGAATGTTGTACTGAAGTCCGGCGCCGCCGTGCGCAAGGGAGGTGTCTCCGTATATCAGTGTCCCGGTAGTGTCTTTCCGCTGGTTTCCCATGCGCCCCCGGTGACATTGGGTGACTATAAGCCCTCGGATCAGCCGGAGGACCCCATGGTCATTTTTATGGGTCATATGCCCGCGCCCGAAGGGGACGGCACCCAGAGTGGGAGGGCTCTATGCCGTCTGGGCAGGCACACCCTGCTTACAACGCCCTTCGGCGACTATGAAAAAGAAATCCGCAAACAACTCACCGGCATGTTCGGACAATATGGATTTGATCCAGACCGGGACATCGGAGCTATCACACTAAACCGCTGGTCCCATGGCTACGCCTATGAGTACATGGAGCTCTATGATCCGGTTTGGAAAAAAGGTGAGGCGCCGCACGAGCTGGGGCGTAAGCCCATTGGCCGCATCAGCATTGCCAATTCTGACTCCGAGGCCCATGCCTATGTGCAGGCGGCGATCGATGCAGCGGTTCGTGCGGTAGGCGAAGTCGCGCGGTGAGTCCACTGCGGCACAGTTTGCTCAACGGTTGGCCATTTTTCTGGCTGGTTGCGGGCCTGACCTTTGCCGGCATGGTTGCAGGTTATCTGCTGATGGGGGTCACCACGCCGGAAGCGGCGGTGAATATGATTCGCCTGTCAGTGCAATTTGCCTCGCCCTGGGTGTTTCTCGCCTTCGTTGCCGCACCTTTGACGCAACTGTTCCCTGGCAATTTTTCGAAATGGCTGTTGCGAAACCGCCGTTACCTCGGTTTGTCCTTTGCTGCTGGCTTTGGCTGGCAGGCCGTTTTTATAGGGGTGCTGCTTACCTCGCATAATGCCTACTACTGGGAAGAGTTGCACAATGACGTAGACCTGCTGCTGAGAATGGCAAGCTATGTCTTTCTCTTCGCCCTAACCATTACATCGTTCTTCCCGGTGCGCCGCAAAATGCGCTCGGAACACTGGCGCTGGTTACACCTTGTTGGTATCTGGTACTTCTGGGCAGCAATCTGGGCGAGCTACGCCCCCATGGCGATGAGCAGTGACGCCAAGACCATTGATGTTGTGTACACGGTCATCGGGCTTGTTGCAGTTGTGCTGCGCATTGCCGCCTATTTAAAACAATCGACTCACAACCTATCTGAGGCAAACGGATTACGATGATAAATTCTATCGGGCAAATCCCGGCTGAAGCCGCCAAGCGCTTTGGGGATCGGACAGCTCTGATCGTTCCCGATCGGGAGCTGACTTTTAGCGAACTCGAAGAACTGACAAACCGTTGCGCCAATGCATTGGTCAGCCTCGCTGTACAGCCCGGCGATCGGGTGACCTTGTATTCCGGTAATTGCTGGGAATGGGTCGTCAGCTATTACGGAGCGCTTAAAGTCGGGGCGGTCATTAACCCGATCAATGTGATGCTGACACCGGGCGAAGTGGAGTTCGTGGCAAATGATTGCGGCGCCAGTATTGTTATCGCCTCACATGAGAAGGCACTTTCTATTGCGGGTGTAAAAGAGAAATCCGGGGTGAGGGAGTTGATTGCCTTTGGTGATGAGGCAATGCCAGAGGGAATGTTGTCCTTCAACGAAATTTTGGCCGCCAGTGACGGGGCGTTTGAGGTGGCGGATATCGATCCCGATAGTCTGTCCACAATCGGCTATACCTCTGGAACCACAGGCCACCCCAAGGGTGCGTGCCTGTCCCACCGTAACATACTGCTCAATGTCGCCATGACGGCCCTGATGCATCAGCGCAGTGATCGGGATACCGTTGTGACTGCGCTCCCTTGCCCGCATGTATATGGCAACGTGATTATGAGTTGTGCCATCCAAAACGGCTCGACCCTGGTGCTGCATCCCGCCTTCGAGGAGGCGACCATTCTACGGAGCATACAGGATCACAAAGCCACCAGGTTCGAAGGTGTGCCGACAATGTATATGTTTTTACTCAATCACCCGCAGTTGGTTGATTACGATTTGTCGAGCCTGTGCTGCTGTACCGTGGGCGGACAGACAATGCCTAAGCCAAAGATGGAGGAGGTGGAAGCACGCTTTGGTTGCCCTCTCATTGAGGTCTGGGGTATGACCGAACTGGGCGGTCTGGGTACTACCTTCGCTGCCAATGGTCCAATCAAGAAAGGCTCTATCGGAGTTCCCATTCCCTACGTTCAAGCGCGAATAGCTGATACAGAGGATGCGGGAAAAACGCTTCCCCCGGGAGAAGTAGGCGAGTTGATGATCAAGGGCGGTATTGTCATGCAGGGCTATTACGGTAATGAGCAGGCCACTCGTGAATCGATAGAGCCTGATGGCTGGTTACATACGGGTGATGTTGCCTCTATGGATGAAGACGGCTGTATATTCATCGTTGATCGCAAGAAGGACATGATTCTCACTGCCGGTTTCAACGTCTATCCCGCTGAGATTGAACGCGTCGTAGCCGGCCATCCCGATGTGGCCCTGGTGGCTGTGGGCAGTATCCCGGATGAAGCTAAGGGCGAACTGGCCAAGGCCTATATTGTGCCCAAGACAGGCGCAACCCCGGACGCGGATGACATTATTGCTTACTGCCGCGAACACCTGGCCGCCTACAAGGTGCCCCGTGCCGTGCAGTTTGTTGACGATCTACCCAAAACCAGTACCGGCAAAGTGATGCGTCGCGAGCTGAAAACACTGGATTAAAACACGAGATTAGCGAGGCTGACATGAAAGTAGATAGTGATTTTGTAATGAGTATCAACGGTGAGTCGGTGACCACCGAACACACTCTACCTGTTTACAACCCGGCTACCCGGTCTGTCTTTGCCCAGGTGCCGGATGCTTCAAAAGCCCAGTTGGATACGACGGTTGCCGCTGCGCGCCAGGCCTTTGCGGGCTGGAGTCAAACGCCGGTCGACGAGAGGCAGGCCGCGCTGGAGCGCTTTGCTGACCTGCTTGAAGACCATGCGGAAGAGTTCAGGGCACTGCTTACGGCGGAGCAGGGTAAACCCGCGGCTGGTACCGAATGGGAAGTTTATGGATCCGTCACCTGGTTGCGGGCCATTGCCACTCAGCGCCTGCCGGACGAGAAGGTGGAGGAGACTGATGAACGCAGGGTGGTGACACGCTATACCCCGGTGGGTGTGGTCGGTGCCATCGTGCCCTGGAATTTCCCTATTTTGCTGGCCATCTGGAAGATTGCGCCGGCGATGATGGCCGGCTGCACAGTCGTGCTCAAGCCCTCGCCTTATACGCCACTGTGTGACCTCAAAATGATCGAGTTGGCGCAACAGGCCTTTCCCCCCGGAGTATTGAATGCCGTTAGTGGTGGTGATGACCTCGGCAAGTGGATCACCAGTCACCCGGATATCAACAAGGTGGCATTCACCGGTTCTACCGAGACAGGCCGGCATGTGATGCGTTCGGCAGCGGACACCATCAAGCGCGTAACCCTAGAACTGGGCGGGAATGACCCGGCCATTGTACTGCCTGATGTGGACGCCAAGGCCGTTGCACCTGAATTGTTCTGGGCCGCTTTCCAGAATAACGCCCAGTTCTGCAATGCCACCAAACGCCTGTACATCCACGAGGATGTCTATGACGAGGTGCGTGATGCGCTGGTGGAATTTATTGCATCAAACATTAAGGTGGGCGATGGCACTGAGGCGGATACTGACCTCGGCCCGATCCAGAATTCGATGCAGTACGGCAAGGTGCAGGATTACTTCGCCGACTGCCACAGCAACGGCTATCAATTTGCCATCGGCGGTGACATCGACGAAAACGCGGCGGGTTGGTTTGTGCCCGTCACCCTCATCGACAACCCCCCGGAGCACTCCCGCATCGTTCGCGAGGAACCCTTCGGCCCGATCCTGCCACTTCTCAAGTGGTCAGATGAGGCCGACGTGATTGCCCGTGCCAACGATACCATCTATGGCCTGGGCGCTTCGGTATGGGGTAAGGACCTGGAAGCGGTAGAGCGGATTGGCAGCCAGTTGGAGGCGGGTACCGTATGGCTCAACGAGGTGCATCAGTACTCGCCATTCCAGGCGTTTGGTGGCCATAAACAATCTGGCCTCGGCTGTGAGAACTCCTTGCATGGGCTGATGGAGTACACCAACTGGCAAACCATCACGATGAAAAAGAGCGCTGGTTAATCTGGCACGATATGAAATTCTCTGCGGAGCCCTGTTGAAATTTCATCAGGGCATTTGCCCCAGTCAACAATGACTGGGGCTTTTTTTCTTGAGTTCTATATAGCTGTTTCCTAACGCTTTACATGCGGTATGACAAGTTCTAGCATGTCACGCGACATACCAATCGAGAGTCCATAAAAATGGCGGGTGAACGCCGGCGGGAAATTCTGCAGATCGCCATCGAAATCATCGCGGATGAAGGCTATAGCAGTCTGTCGATGCGATCATTGGCTAGAGCAAGCGGCATGAAACTTGGCGCTCTTCAATATCATTTTCGAACCTGGGAAGAGTTGTTACGGGCTCTGGTGGGCTTGATCGAGGAGCAGATCAAGAGTGAGTGGGCACATAGAGGGCTGGATGATGGCCCTACTGTCTATGATATTGCGGTCTTTATGTTGGAAGAGACGTCCGCTCCTCATGACAGATTGCTTAATGACAGACTCTGGCCGCAGTTGTGGGCAATGGAGCAGGTTGAACCGCTGGTTTCTGATTTGCTCGAAGAAGTCTATGCCGAGTACCTGAGGTTGCTTATTGCTGCCATGGAAAAGGCCGGCGCCGATTCGCCTAAGGGTGAGGCGCTATGTCTTATGTCGATGTTGGAGGGGGAGTCACTCTTCACCGGTGAGGGAAGGCGTTGGGAAAAAGACCGAGCCCTGGTCCGTGACACGATTCTCAAGTTTGTTGAGAACAGGTACGGATAACGCAGTTGAGTTAGTAGTTCTTACGAGTGGGAAGATCCGCATGATCTGCCCAGTCTAGGAAAGCAAAGTTAGTATGTCCGCGCAACGATAACCCGCCGCCTACGCGTCAGCAATCCCACCCATAAAATCGGCAGGTGCAGTCTCTATAACTTCATGAATCTATAGGAATTGGCCCGCCTGGGCCGATTCGAACGGCCGACCTGCCGCTTATGAGGAGTACGCACAGTGCAGAGCTGGCTCGGTAAGGCGAAGAAAGATAACAGGTTTTACTGGTGGGGAAGGGCATCACTTCTGCAACCGAACGTATCCCGAACCTCCAGCGTATCGGTGTTCGGGCCCGGTGGCAGCAAGCCGAAGAATCGTAACAGCTTTTCGAAACCGAACTCCGAACCAGGGCCGAGCTATCCTGTTACCGGCTAACGAGGTCTACTTTTCACTATCACGCACTATTTTTCGAAGCTCGCCAGGCGTTCTGTTGAAATGCTGTTTTATCGCTTTTCCGAAAGCAGCTTCAGAGGCGTAGCCGGCGCCTTCAGCGATACTGACCATTGAATCGTTACTGTTTTGCAGCCTGTTCTTTGCTTTTATCAAGCGCGTATTGGTTAAGTAGGATTTAGGGGTGTCCCCGACCATATCTACAAACTTCTGCGTAAAAGCGGTGCGTCCCATTGCAGACGCTCTGGACAGCGCTTCAACAGTCCACTTTTGATCTGTCTCCGTGTGGATCAGGTTCAGCGCCACGCCTATGTGAGGGTCGGAAAGTGCAGCCATGAAGCCGTTGGAATGTTTCATCTTGCGCATGTGCACTCTGAGCAGTTGAACAAAAAAGACCTCGGCGAGGTGATCAACCATGAGTCGCTTTCCGGGGTATGACCCTGATGACTCCTCTATCAAGAGGTTCGTTAGGGCCTCATACCTGTGCAGATCAACATTTGATTCTGAGCTGGCGTGAATAAAGCAGGGGAGACTTTCGAGGAGGGGGTGATTGATTGATGAGTCATAGGACAATGTACCGCTCAGCAATATCGTAGCTTGGTCGTCCCCCGGTGAGTCTCCATCAACTGGTGCGGCCATTCGGGAGGCGTTTCCCCATGAGCTGCTCTCCGGAGGAGCAACTGCTATTGCTCCGGTTTTCATCAATAAGAGGCCGTCATCGCCAGTGACTTTGACAACATTTTGCGCACCTAGATCCTGGCTGCCGGGGCTATCACTGATCCAGTGAACGCCTCCTGTGGGGAAGGCTACGCCATCACCCGCCTGCAATAGTACCAAGTCTTCGCTATTGCCCTCTCGCAGATAGCACTGACCTTGTACCACAGTATGAAAGATACCCTGAGGGCGATAGAGAACCTGCATATTCCAGGGCCCACCAATTGCTCTGCAAACGTATATTTTTGCGGATAGCTGAATCGTTTTCAATAGGTCTGATAAGGCGTCCATTACCCATATTCTATAGTGATTCCAATCTCGCGAGCCATGGCCGTGACATCATTCCGATAAAAATGACCAGAACTACGGTAAAACCGACATTTTCTTAGGACGTAATCAGGGCGAGACTAAATTCACGGAAAAAATCGCAGTCGTCCGATTGGCGGTTTAGTCCAGGTGAGCTGGTGTGTCTCACTCAAAATTTTAGAGGTGTTCAGTGACTGATATCAAACTGTACGGGTATTCAACTAGCCCCTATGTCCGCAAAGTAGGCTGCTGCCTTTACTACAAAAAGCTGCCCTTTGAATTTGTTCCCGTAAATCCGATGGATCCCAGGACGATCGCCTTCACCGGCCAGACCCAGGTTCCCGTTTTGCAGATCAATGATGAGTGGCGAACCGACTCCACTCCGCTCGCGATATGGTTAGACGAATTATTTCCTGAAAAGCCCTTGTTGGGTAACACTGAGCAGGAACGGGAAAGCGTTTTGGCGCTGGATTCATGGGTTTCAGATAGTCTTATTTTGGCTGGCTTCCGATCCGCTTATGAAGGCGAGATGAGCGCGAAGTTTCGACATATAGCATGGCGGCTCGCCTCGATTGTCAGCAGCCAGACGCCTTTGCCCGATGAAATTCGCAACGCCTGGCCTGACCTGTTGAAAACGGCGCCTTTCATCAAACATATGATGTGCGATGTAGACGCCTCAGAATCCCTATCTGAAATGCAAGCGCGTATTCCTTTGCAGTTGATTGAAAATCTGCAGGGAGGGCCTTTCTTCGGCGGCCGTAAAGAACCCTCACTGGTCGATTTTGCCATATTTCCGCAGGTGGTATTTAACTACATGGTGGGTATGGATCAGCATTTAGGGCTTACGCTCGAACCGTCGTTGAACAACTGGCTCAATAACATGAAACCGCTGTTGCCCAGGAATCCATTACTTGTGCCTGACTTCATGATCATAAATCCGCTAGTGCAGGACTCTGAAGCACAGGCTGGCCGCAGTGCGCGGCCGGCCTTGGCTTGGGGCGGTAGCTAGGAAAGAACATACCGTTTGATCATTTAGAAAACAAAGAGTTAAAAGAAGTACCACATGATAAAAATAAAACCACTCGTATCCGCTGTCGCTCTCACTGCCTATGGCTCGGCTGCCATGGCCGCCACCGTTTTAGAGGAAGTGATCGTCACGGCCCAGAAGCGTGCCCAGAGTATCCAGGACGTGCCTCTATCTATCACGGCATTCAGCGGCGACTTTCTGACCTGCCCGCGACGCTGCAGGAACGGGGGTGGTCCTCACCAATCTGGTCGAGTTCCAGGAAATAGGGGACAGACCACAATTAATAACTGCAGAGCCAGAAATAGGGAGCAGATTACAATTACTAATTGTGGTTTGTCCCCTATTTCCTTTGAAACACATCGACTCCGGAGATTCCTATGAGTTCCGAATTTAGAAACCTGAAGAAGTACAAAACCATTAACGGCAAGAAAATGGCCTATATCGAAGAGGGGGTAGGAGACCCCATTGTCTTCCTGCATGGCAACCCGACGTCGTCCTATCTGTGGCGTAAGGTTATGCCGCCATTAAGAGGCAAAGGCCGATTGATTGCACCAGACCTGATTGGCATGGGCGACTCCCAGAAGCTGGATAACAGCGGTCCGGATAGCTATAGCTTTGTAGAACACAAAGCGTACCTGTTCGCTTTACTCGATGAGTTGGGCGTGGAAGAAAATGTCACATTGGTTATTCACGATTGGGGATCTGCGCTCGGCTTTCATTGGGCCCAGCAGAATCCTGAGAAAGTGAAAGGTATTGCCTTTATGGAAGCTCTTGTTGCTGCCGCGCCAAATTATGACGCTCTTCCCAAAGAGTTCGGACAATTTGTACAGGGTGTTAAGTCAGAGGCGGGCGAGCAAATGATTCTTGAACAGAACATGTTCATTGAAGGCATTCTCCCCATGTCCATTATGCGTAAGCTGGACGACGAAGAAATGGCGGAGTACCGACGGCCATTTTTGAACGCTGGAGAAGATCGACGACCCACCTTGACCTGGCCCAGGCAAATCCCTGTAGGCGGAGAGCCTGAAGATGTTACCAAAGTCATTGCTGATTATGGTCAATACCTGGCCACCTCCCCAACACCCAAGCTCTTCGTCAATGCCGATCCAGGCGCCATGTTACGAGGCGCAGCTCGCGACCTGGTTAGAAGTTGGCCCAACGTAACTGAAGTGACTGTGAAAGGCACTCACTTCATCCAGGAGGACTCGGGCGAGGAGATTGGCCGGGCCATCGCAAACTGGCTGGCCGGTTAAGCCGCCTACCCACCGACTATGCGTCACCGGTCCCACCCATCAGGCGGCAGGTGCAGTCTCTATAACTTCATGAATACATAGGAATTGGCCCGCCTGGGCCGATTCGAACGGCCGACCTGCCGCTTAGGAGGCGGCTGCTCTATCCAGCTGAGCTACAGGCGGGTAATTTGGAAGCGCGCATTATTCCGTTTGCTGCCATAGATGGCAAGCGTTGACGGAGTGTCCTAGTCAGCCAACTTACACGTTAACTTATCAACATCGCTCGAATAACTTTATGTAGCAGACGCTTCTGCTTTTCTATCGTCTTAGGGTTGCTGATGTCGCCGCCTGCCATGGAAGTGAACGCGCGTTGGCTAAGAAAATAGCCGGTCACCAGATTGAACATGGCAATCACATTGAGCGCCATGAGTTCTCGGTCGTTAGTGCCACTCGTTCCCATGCCTTCCATGCTTTGCAAACCTTGATTGAACAATCCATCCAGCCAACCTTGCACCAAACGGTTGCCTACCGAATCTTCATCCCCCTGCAGGGCTTGCTGGAAGAGGGCGGCCATTTGAGGATGCTCCAACAGCATGTCGGTCATCACCGAGGGCAGGTCTGTATAGTCATGTAAACCGTTCGCTTGGTCGAGGCTATTGGCCATGGCTTCTGCCATTGGGTTAAGTGCTCTGAACAGTACTGCTTCGTAAAGGCCTTTCTTGCCGCTGAAATGGTTGTAAATGCCGGGCTCTTTGATGTCCGCCGCTTCGGCAATCTGGCGCAAGCTGGTGCCGTCGTAGCCCCGCTTGGCGAATAGCTCTTCTGCTACGTCCATGATGCGCGACGCAGTGCGTTCTCCTTTGGTCAGTTTCACCGGAGCTTCGAGCATAAATTATCGACCGATTGCTAAAAAACACCCAATAGATAGCACAGTGCGCTCGATATTTCGACATTTCGGGGCCTGGACGCCGATATAAATGATAGCTTGATAATTTATATGCGCGGCTGACTCTTCGCCAGCCGGTGCCGTGAACCGATTTTTGGGCCAGCGAGATGTTCAGGCACCTGGGCCCAGAGGAATATTCACGATGGACTATTGCATTCGGCGCAGCCTCGTATCACTCTATTTGCCAGTGCGGTGGCGCCATTGTGGTGCGACCCTTAGCGGCAGCGAATGCTGAAGGTGTGTTGTTTTGCGGTACCGGACCTCGATTGCGGTCTACGTGTTAATGGCTTTTATGGGGGCTTCGGTGATGGCGGTTCCCACGCCACCTGAAACCACTTCGGCTAATCGTGACGGCTACACCGACGCGGTCAAGGCAATAGATCGCGGAGCATGGACAGAGTACGAACAGTTGCGCCCGGGGCTGGATGATTACCCCCTGGCCATCTATCTGGATTACCAGCAACTCAATCGGCAGGTGCACAAAGTACGCCCGGCGGACGCCCGTCGTTTTATCGATCTCAGTGAAGACACACCGCTACCAAACCGTTTTCTGGGCAGTTACTTGCGTCAAGCCGGTAAAGACCGGCGCTGGCAGGATTTTCTCGCGGTCAAACCCGATGAGCCAACCAGTGTTGATTTAAAGTGCTACTACTTTCGCGCGTTGCTGGCCACGGGGGATGACCTGGCAGCCTGGGAGGGCGCCGAACGTCTTTGGGTTTATGGCAAGTCTCGGCCAAAGCAGTGTGACCCTCTGTTCAGTGCCTGGCTAAAGGCGGGGCAGATTAGTGATGAAGTTGTTTGGGCGCGGATGCTAAAGGCGTTTGAAGAGCGCCAGCGTTCTTTGATGACTTATGTATCACGTAAAGGCAGCAGTGACTTAAAACCCTGGTCGGATAAGCTGCTTGCTGTATACGGTAAGCCTACAGATCTTCGCAAGCACAAGCTTCCACCTGAGGTTTCCTATTCAGCGGATATTGCCACTCAGGGGCTGGCCTACCTTGCTCGCTATAACCCCGCTAAAGCACTCAGCGACTGGGAATATTTTCGCGGCAAGCTCAATTTTAGCGATGAGCAAACGCAGCAGGTGGAATACGAAATTGCCCTCAGAAGCCTATTTGCAAAGACAGAATCTAATCTTGATTGGCTACCCGGTGCGTTAGAGCGGTTGGGTAAGGATAAGCTGGTAGAGATTCGTTTGCGGTGGGCACTCGCAGAGCAGGACTGGCCTGCGCTGGCCGCAACCTTGCCGCTATTGTCCAAGGACGCGCAGGAAAAAGCGGGCTGGCGATACTGGCGCGCGCGCTCTTTGTCGCTCGCAGGAGATGACGAAGGCTCGCGTCAACTGCTGGAAGCCTTGGCGACAGAGCGAGATTACTACGGTTTCCTGGCCGCCGATCGACTGCGCAAATCCTATGCCTTTAATAACAAGCCTTTGGTGTTGCAGTCGGCCGCCACAGAACCTTTGCGCGAGCTTCCCGCGGTGTTAAGAATAGGCGAGCTTAACTTTCACCAGGAACAACGCAATGCCCATTCCGAGTGGTATAAGGTTTTGCAGGACACCGAGGAACCCGCCCAGCAGCAGGCTCTCGCAAAACTGGCGGTAGAGCAGGGCTGGCACCGCATGGCGATTGATGCTGCTACCCGGGCAAAAACCTGGGATGCACTGGATGTGCGTTTTCCCACACCCTATCAGGAGACCTTCCAGCACTATGGCGAAGTGCAACAAGTGCCACCCACGGAGTTGATGGCCATTGCCCGGCGCGAGAGTGCTTTTTTCCCTGAGGCAAGGTCGCCCGTGGGGGCCAGAGGGTTAATGCAAATCATGCCGGCCACCGGCGAACAGGTCGCCGCCAAAATCGGCAGGCAGCACAGTCGCGCAGAGCTCTATGAAGTAGAGCACAATATTTTGTTGGGCAGTGCCTACTACCGACAGCTGCTCGATCGCTTCGATGGCAATCGCGTGTTTGCACTGGCCTCTTACAACGCAGGGCCTCACAGGGTTGATCGATGGCGCAATGACAAGGGTGATCAGGTGCCTGTAGATATCTGGATAGATACCATTCCTTATCGTGAAACGCGTAACTATGTTCAGGCGGTGTTGTCTTATAACGTGGTATTCCAGTATATGCTGGGGGACGCACACACGCTGCTAACCGCAGAAGAACGCAAAGCGCTTTACTAACGGCGCCGCGGTTAGACTAAGGAAATTTTCAATGCAAGACACCCGCCCGCTACTGTTGGAAAGCGATTTTCCGCCTGTCATACGTCAGGGCGTCGATATATTGCAGGTGAACCTGGGGTACCTGTGTAATCTCAGTTGCGTGCATTGTCATGTGAACGCCGGACCCACCCGTACCGAACTGATGACAGCGCAAATGATTGATCTGTTGCTCGAGGTCGCTGCAAAACTGGGTGTAAGTACGCTTGACCTAACGGGCGGAGCTCCCGAACTCAATCCCGAATTTCGTGACCTGGTGTCTCGGGCAACGGCGATGGGTTTGCACGTCATCGATCGCTGTAACCTGACGGTTCTATTTGAACCCGGACAGGAAGACCTGGCTGTATTCTTGGCAGAGCAGGGGGTGGAGATAACCGCATCCTTGCCGTGTTACCTAGAAGAAAATGTTGAGGAGCAGCGTGGTAAAGGAGTCTATAACACCAGTATTGAGGCCATTCGTACGCTAAATTCGTTGGGTTACGGGCACGACCCTCGTCTGCAGTTAAATCTGGTGTATAACCCGGTGGGCCCGGTGCTGCCGCCCCCACAGGCGGGGCTCGAAGCGGATTACAAACGAGAACTGGGGCAGCGTTACGATATTGCGTTTGATCAGCTATTTACGATCACCAATATGCCAATCAGCCGATTTGGAGCGGTGTTGTTGTCGCAGGGGCAATACACAGACTACATGGCCCTGCTGCGCGACAACTTTAGCGAGAGCAATATGGCCGGCTTGATGTGCCGATCGCTGGTGAGCGTGGACTGGCAGGGTTTTGTTTACGATTGCGACTTTAATCAAATGCTGGAATTGCCCGTGTTGGCCAGTGATTCGAGGCTGCATTTGCGCGACTTACTTGATTCTGAAAACCTCAGTGGTCGCTCGATTGTCACGGGTGAGCACTGCTATGGATGCGCAGCAGGGCAGGGTAGTAGCTGTGGAGGCGCGCTTTAGGGGTGGCTATTGTTCCCTATAGCTTTGTTGTACCAGCGCTCAACGAAGCTGAGGGTATCTCCCAGTTGCTCGAACAGTTGCGCGAACGATTCCCCAGTGCCGAACTTATCGTAGTGGATGGCGGGAGTAGTGACCGTACCTGTGATTTGGCACGCCCTTTGTGCGATAAGCTCATCGAAAGCGCTCCCGGCCGTGCCCTGCAGATGAATGTTGGCGCGCAAAGCGCATCGGGAAATTACCTGTTGTTTCTGCATGCTGATACCTTACCCGGCCTGAACGAGCCTGAGCTGCAGTCTCATTTGGTGACTAACCCCGCTTGGGGTTTTTGTCGGGTGTCGCTCGCGGGCACTGAGCCAGCCTTTCGGATAATCAGCGGTTTTATTAATTTACGTTCTCGAGTCACCCGGGTCGCTACGGGGGACCAAATGTTGTTTATCCAGAGACAGTTGTTGCAGCAAGCGGGTGGTTTTGATGAGATACCGCTCATGGAGGACGTCGCCTTTAGTAAACGTATGCGCAAACGGGCGCCTCCGCTGTTGATTAAAGAGCCGGTGACTACTTCCAGCAGGCGCTGGCGAGAGGCCGGTGTGTTGCGCACGATACTCAAGATGTGGGCTCTGCGCTTCGCCTACTTCATTGGTGTATCGCCTCAACATCTTTGGCATTACTACTACGGAGACGATTAGGGTGCAGGACGTACTGTTCATTCAGTTTGCCCGCGAACCGTTACCTGGTTTGGTAAAGACGCGGATGCTGCCCGAGCTGAGCCCGGAGCAGGCCTGCGAGCTGCATCGAGAACTGGTTTATTGGACCAGTCAGGTGCTTACCGGCGCGCACTTGGGCCGGGTGGAGCTTTCTGTGGCCGGTAATGTGGGCTCGCCTTTGTTTCAGCAGTGTGAAGGGCTGGGCGTTAAGGCGGTAAATCGTCAGGTGGGAAAAGACCTGGGTGAGCGCATGTATAACGCGCTGGCGGAAGGTCTTGAACGCTTCTCCAAGGTGATTTTAGTAGGCAGCGACAGCCCGCAGATTGATCGCGATTATCTCCAGGGCGCAATTTCCGCGCTCGATGATGCCAGTGTTGTGTTGGGCCCAGCACAAGACGGTGGGTATGTGCTTATCGCAGTGCGAGATATAGACAGGCGCTGGTTTGAAGGTGTGGAGTGGGGGTCTGCTAATGTGTATGCGGAGACGCTGGCGAGATTCGTGCTGACATCCGCACAATGGCAGCAACTGGAAGTGCTGCAGGATATCGATCGACCAGAAGACCTGCCCGTATGGCGGGCAATCGTAGAAAACCGGCTGTAAATGCGAAGGCCGAAGCCTTCGAATCAGGCCAGTGCCATTTCCCCGGCTTGTGCCGTGGAGGTATCCGTCGCCAGGCCAGCGCGCTGATAGAGCAACCAGGCAATTGCAGTGCAATAGCTCAGGTTAGTCTGCAGCTCTCCGTCCGGATCGCTCAGGAAGGCCCGTTGACTGGCCAGTCCTCGTATCCGACTTGCCATGTCCGGATTGAAAGCCAGATAACGGTCCCATAAATCACGATGTTGTGACGTCGTGATGTGGAACAGCCCAAGGCCGTCGTTGCGTTCAGAGAAAAGCCCCAGGTCTGGAGCGTCTACCGCGGCGTTGAGTAAGAAAGACTCACTCGCCGGGGTC
>JBDWQQ010000066.1:0-12466 GCA_039986455.1 Halioglobus sp. | reverse complement strand
GGTGCCAGAGTCGTCGCGGCTAACTGCAACAAGTCGGCCGAGCAGGTCTGGAAGTAGCCAGGCTTGAGCGACCCTTCGTTAATGACAGCGTGTAGTGGCGCCTGAATATGGCGGATAAAAAAATACTGCCGTTTCTGGTATCAACAACCATTGCAGGAGTACTGCTGTTGATACCGGTGGCGCTTATAGGCGCCGTTTTCTACATTGCCTATGATCTGATGGTCGAGCTGGCGAGAACCACGGGCCTCGATTTTCCCTACAGCGAGTTTGTCGATGGATTGATCATTGGTGCAGTGGCGTTATTGTCATTAATTTTACTGTGTTTCTTGATTGGCCTGGTGCTTAGAACAAGCATCGGTAACGTGGTAGAGAGCCGCTACGACAGCTTGCTCGAAAAATACTTACCGGTCGTAGGCATGTTGCGCAATCTGCTCATGCAGTTGGCCGGCAGTAATGAGGACGTACTAAAGTTAAAACCCGCCGAGGTGTCACTTTACGGCAGCAACAGTCGTCAGTATGCGCTGGTTGTGGAAGAACTTCCCGATGGCAGGGTGGTGGTGTTCGTGCCTGCCGTGCCGGCGGCGACCCTGGGCCAATTGCATATTGTGCCGATGGAAGATCTCACGCTGTTGGATGCCCCGGTGCAGGACCTGCTGAATGCTGTCACTCAGTGGGGCGCGGGCGCCTCTTTGATTTACCGGGAAAAGCGCTAAGGCTGGGTCTACACTAAGTTTTTACAAAGGCTGATCGCCGGAGTACCGGTGATCGCTGTGATTGAGGTTATGCATATGACAACAGAGGTCAAAACTCCGCTACAGATGTTCTATCGCTGGGAGCAGGAAACGCCGGAACAAATATTCTTGCGCCAACCTCAATCGCTCGAGTGGCGAGAGTATAGCTGGCGAGAAGTGGCCGACCAGACCCGAAGAATAGCCAGTTTTCTGCAGAGTAAGAACTATCCAGCAGGTAGCCGAATCGCTATCTGGTCTTCTAATAGCAAAGACTGGCCGATCGTTGACTTTGCAATCATGATGGCGGGTCATGTGAGCGTGCCTATATATCCGGGCCAGGATGTGGGCTCGGCGCGCTATGTCTTTGAGCACAGTGAGTCCAGAATGGTGTTCACTGGCGCTTTTGATATGCACGGGCGATTGGCCGAGGCACTGCCAGACGGTATGGAGACAGTCGCCATGCTGGGATGTCAGTGCGACACCGATACCTCTATCGATCAAATTCTGCAGCAGTTTGCGCCGCTGGAGCAGTCGCCGCTGCCCGATCCACAGAGTTTGATGACACTGGTGTACACCTCCGGCACCACCGGAAACCCAAAGGGGGTGATGCATGTACACGAGACGCCCGGGCATGTTGTTCCGACTCTCGTTAAAGCGTTTCGCCTGGATGAACCAGAGAGCCGGCTGTTTTCTTTTCTCCCCATGGCCCATGCAGCAGAGCGTATTTTGGTAGAGCTAACAGGTCTTTACTCCAATACGCCTATTTCATTTTCAGAGGGTCAGGAAACCTTTGGTGATGAAATTCGCTCGGTCCAGCCTACTTTCTTCTTCGCTGTGCCGCGACTCTGGATCAAGTTCAAGCAAGGCATTGACGCCATGTTCAGCGCTGAGCAGCAGGCCGATATGACGCCTGAACAGAAAAAGCAGGTGGCCCATGCTCTTGGTCTTGCGAGCGGTCGCGTCATTGTGACTGGCTCTGCTCCTACACCTCGTGACGTGCAGGACTGGTTCCTCAGTATGGGTATCGCCCTGCGAGACGCCTATGGCATGACAGAAAATTTTGTTCACGGTGTGGGATGGCTTAAAAACGACCAACCAATCTCAGGTTGTGTCGGGCAGCCTATGGGTCCGGAGATACAGGTTCGCGTCTCTGATTTAGGTGAAGTGCAGTTCAAGAGTAAGGGCTTAATGAAAGGTTACTACCTGAACCCTGAAAAAACAGCCGAAGTGTTCGATGATGGTTGGTATTGCACGGGTGATGCAGGTCGTTTCGATGAAGACGGAAACCTATGGATAACGGGCCGGCTTTCTGAAGTGTTTAAAACCACTAAGGGCAAGTTTATTGTACCTACCCGCTTGGAAAACCTGTTTGGTCGCTCTGAGTATCTGGCTCAGTTTTGTGTTTATGGTCATGGTCTAGACCAGCCCGCCGTTCTTGTTACGCTGTCAGAAAAAGGCCAGGAACTGGAGGCCGAGGCGCTCAAGCAGGAATTAATGACGTTGATGGAACAGATCAATGCGGAGGTGCCACCCTACGAGCGCATTTCCCAGGTGATCGTGACGCCTGAGTGGACCATTGAAAATGGTTTACTGACGCCAACAATGAAGCTCAAGCGCCATCAGATTGTAGAGGCTTTCCGCGAGCAGGCGGCAAGTGTCGGGCAGAGCGGGCCAGTGTTGTTGCTCTAATTGCTGGCCTCTTGTTTTAAAGAATCTTATTGTTGGCTTTGACGGTTTTGATATTCCGCATAGCGGATGGCGACTTCGCCTAAAGCGATGCAGCTGAGCGATCCAATGACCACCGGCCAGTCAAAACCACTGCCTGGCACATACATAAACAGAAGCACAGTCACGGCCAGAATCACGATGCAGACGGCCGAAATCAGTAGCGCTACCGTATTGCCGCCAGGTACCCGAAAGGGGCGGGGGCGGGCGGCATCTTTTAACCTTGCCCTGTAAAAAGCCGAAACCACTCCGATGTAGGGCAGCATGAACAGCACTGCACTGGCTGCAAACAATAACCAGAATAGATCTTCGTTTGTGTCTGCAATAGCACCGTAGGCGAGGAGCAATACGGTGGATGCCAGACCCATTAAAACGCTCGCGCCGACTGGAGTACCGTGTTTCGAGTGTTCTATCGCGAACACATTGGGTAGCTCCCCATCAATCGCCGACTCCGCGGCGGCCCTATTACAGCCCATGGCCCAGGTCGTTGCGTTGGAAATAAAGGTAAACAGTGCGAACACCCCTAGAGTAGTTGCTGCTGCTATTCCCAGGCTTGAGTCGCCGAACAATCGTTTTAGTGTATCAACCAGTCCTTCAACCAGATCTATCTCTTCGGCAGGAATGACGGCCAGAATCGCGAAGGTGCCTAAAATATAGCAGATGAAAATCAGTAGCCCAGAGCTCAAAATTGAGCGTGGAATATCCCTCTCAGGGTTCTTCATCTCCTCACTCGCCGAAGACATCAGCTCGAAACCCAACATGCCGTAAATGATGGTAGAGACGTATTGGGTGCCCCCGGCCCACTCGGGTTTGAAGGCACTCCAGCTAAAGCTGTTGGCCAATTCAGCGCCAGGTTCCAATGCGTACACGACGCCACCGACAATGATGGCAAAGAACGTAATTGTTTTCAGGGTTGCACCCAGATTTGGGACCCATTTACCGATACTGAGCGACATGCAGGTGATTAGAATCACCAGCCAGTTCAGCCCGATGGCAATAATCAGCTGGGTAGAAAGGGCAAGATCCGGCATGAACATTTGGGAGAAGACGCCGGTGAAAAGAATGAAAATCGAAGCGTTCCACAGCACCGTGTTCAACCAATACAGCCAAGTGGCTCTGGTGCCCCAACGTGTGCCGAAAGCGTCTCGAATCCAGCTGTAAATGCCGCCCTGTTCAGGGTAAGTAGTGCCGAGCTCGGCACTGATCAAGCCATAGGGTATGAAAAACACGATACCCATCAGGCTCCACCAAAAAATACTGGACACCCCAATGGAAGCGGAGGCTGCCAATGTATCCAGTAGCAAAATTGCTGACACGGTGAACAGTGTCATGTCGCGTACGCCCATCGTGCGGCGGTGGTGAACGGGAGCCGTGTTATTCAATTTATTCTCCGGCGTATTGAACTCAGGATGGTCTTTGGGTGCCTTTGTGCGGCCAATTATCTCGGCTGGTCTTCCCCAAAGCTATAACCTCTCGTGGTTAGCTTACGGGTCGAGTTTAGCTGACAACCCCCGAAAATTGCCACAACCGCTTCGCTACAAAGGTTCCATGCCTGCGCACCGATATTTCTCGGATCGAATTTCTTGGCAAATATGTTATCTTTCAGGAAGTCCTCATTAATTAGGCTGGGTCGATGAAATACCTAACTGCAACACTTCTCAATACGTCTCTGCTTTTTACTGCCGCGTTCTTCGCGACCTCGGCAATAGCTGAGGATTCGGAAGCCTTTTTTAAATCCAAGAGTTCCATCGGCATTGGTGCAGCCTACCAGACGGCAAGCGCTGATTTACGAGCGACAGCGGGTGATTTGCCCGAGGTGGCAATCGACCTGGACGATCTTGGCATGGACCGGGAGGATTGGAGTTGGGCCTTAGAAGGTCGCTGGCGCTTCAAGCCCAAATGGATGCTGGTTGCCCTTGCTTACCAGTTTGATCAGGACGGTAGTCGAGAAACTCTTCGGGATTTTAATTTTGATGGTAAGGAATTTCAGGCAGGAGCCTCCTTAGACACGGAAATAAAGATCAACACCTATATTCTCGACGTTATGTATAAGGTCTATAACAACGACAGGTCCGAAATCTACGTGGGCGGTGGTATTCACGCCATTGACCTTGAGGCGTCTATTACTGGCCGTGCGTTTGTTGCAGACGCGGAGCGAGAAAGAGCAACAGGGTCCAGTGAAATTCTGGCGCCCCTTCCCAATCTCAGAGCGCAAGGATTTTATGCCATTAATGGTCAGTGGGGATTAGCTGTCGCCATGGGTTGGTTGAGCGCCAACTATGAAGACTACGATGGTAGCTTCGCCTACATTCATCCCAGACTAGCCTATGCGTTTTCAGAGCACTGGTCGGTGACGGCGGGTTACCAATACGTGGATATCGACCTGACGCACGAAAAGTCGTCCAATAGAGAAAGTGAATTCAATATGGACTTCAAAGGCCCTACCCTCTTTATGAACTATCGTTTTTAGCAGAGAATTTGCGATAGCGGTAGTGCTTGCGGCTCAAGCGTTCTGTTCCGTTGACTGTTGATACTAGAGTGTAGAGAAGTGAGATATCTTTCGATGAATAAAATTGCCAGTATCTTTGTTTTGACGCTCATATTCAGCGCTCGTGTTTTAGCTGAAACCGGTGCGGTGCACTGGTCCTATGAAGGCGATGATGGCCCGGAGCACTGGGGCGATTTAAGTCCTGATTTTGTGCAGTGCAAAGTAGGGTTGAACCAGTCTCCGATTAATATTGTTTCCGCTGTTGATGCCGACCTTCCGCCGCTCAAAATTGACTATCGAACTCATACTGTGGAATTGGTGAATAATGGCCACACTGCGCAGGCTAACGTGGCTCCGGGTAATTTTCTGCGCGTGGGTGACGAGAGCTTTGAACTGGTTCAGTTTCATTTGCACACCCCGAGTGAGCATCGTATAGATGGCATGTCTTTTCCGATGGAGACGCATTATGTGCATGCTAACGAGCGGGGTGAACTGGCAGTCGTTGGTGTTCTGCATTCAGAGGGGCCATCGAGCCCGGATTTGGTCGACTTTCAGTCTCACATTCCAGAGAAGCTAAATCATCCCGTTGCCTTTAATGCCTCACTTGAAGGTGTGCCTGTCACGCGGTTAGACACTGCCTACTATCGTTACAACGGTTCGCTGACGACGCCCCCTTGCTCAGAAGGTGTGCGCTGGTTTGTACTGAAAGAGCCCATGCCTATAGCACCAGAGCAGCAGAAAGAATATCAGTCGCTCATCGGTGATGACGCCCGTGGGCCTCAGCCGGTCAATGCACGTGTTGTGCTCCAGTAGAGACAGGCGTTGGCACAAGTAGGCTTTATCGGGCTGGGAAAGATGGGCCTGGGAATGGCCGGACGCCTGCTTTTAGCAGGTCACACCTTAAGCGTTTACAACCGTACTCCTGAGAAGGCGGCTCGTTTGGTTGAGTTGGGCGCATGCTTGGCAGCAACGCCTCGCGCTGCAGCAAGTGGCGCAGATATGGTGATTGCCATGCTCAGTGACGATCACGCATCACGTCAGGTTTGGTTGGGCGATCAGGGGGCATTGTCAGCGACAATGGCTGATGGCGCTATGGTCGTCGAGTGCTCAACGCTGTCGTACCCCTGGGTGCAGGAGTTGTCCCGCGAAGTTCGGGATAAAAAGCTTGTCTATCTGGATTGTCCGGTCACCGGGCTGCCCGATGCTGCCGCTGCTGGTGAGCTCACACTTTTCCTCGGCGGGGAGGGGACTGACATTGAGCGTGCCAGACCTTTACTGGAATCTTTTTCAAAGTCCCTCATCCATTTCGGTGACATCGGCGCCGGCACAAGCTATAAGCTGATCGTTAACCTCATGGGTTCAGTGCAAATTTTGGCCACCGCCGAAGCAATGTCACTGGCGTCGCGATTGGGTTTAGATCTGCAGCAAGTCAGTGATGCGTTGGCGGCCGGCGCTGCAGCCAGCGCCAATGTCATACGTTGTGCTGAGCAGATGGTGCACGAAAGGTACAGTGAAGACGTGCCTTTCAGTGCCGAACTGCGTTTGAAAGATACCGGCTACGGCGTGCAATTGTTCGATCAGTTTGATCAGGCTGAGGTCTTGGGTTCTGCCTCGCAAAGCGCATTTCAGCGCGTGGTGGATGCCGGCTTCGGGGGTTTTTCGGAAAGTAAGGTCGTAGATTTACTGGGTGATAAATAGCAGCAGTCGCTGTTGGACCTCAGTGGTTCAGTTGGCATCCTACTCAGGCTCGGGCAGCGCATAGGCAATATAGCTTGACCCCACGGGTTGATCCAACTTGCCGCCGCCCGCAGCAACAACCACAAACTGTTTTCCCATGGCCTCATAAACCGCTGGCGTTGCGAATCCTGCGGCGGGTAATACGTCCTGCCATAACAGTTTACCGCTCAACTTATCGAAGGCTCTGATTTTTCTGTCAGGGGTGGCGGCGATAAAAAGAAGACCGCCCGCCGTAACCACGGGTCCGCCGTAATTTTCTGCCCCCAATCCAGAGAGTCCAAGTGCTTTCGCCTGGGGATAGTCCCCCAGTGGAATACGCCAGCGGATCACACCTTCGTTGAGGTCTATAGCGTTCAGGCTTCCCCAGGGTGGCGTGGAACCAGGAAGGTTGTTGCTGTCTCTAAGTTTTTGGGCCTTGGCGCCATAGGCTAATGCGTCCGGGTTTTTCTCCGCTGAAGATTGTGCTATTTCGTCATCGGATTGGTACAGGTAGATGATCGCCCCCAGCGAGTAATACCACGGCTGATGACTGAAGCCAGGCATTTGTCCCCGACCGTTGCGCACAATATCCCAGATCTCCCAGGGCCAATACTTCAGATGAACATCCTCTAATGAAGGCACCGCGTCACCCATGCCTTGTTTGTCTGCTCCATGGCAGTGGGCGCAGAAAAGCCGGTAACCCGTTTCAGGTGACTGATCACCCGTGGTGCCGATTTCGACGGGCGCCATCTCCATCGTCCAGGGAACTTCATTGGCATTGACGTAAAGTAAACCGGTGGCGTTGTCATAGGCTTGGCCACCCCATTGAGCGCCGCCATCCAGTCCGGGCTTTAGTACGATGCCTTTCTCGTTGGGTGCCGGGTAGTACTTGGCTTGGGTCATCCCTGCGATTTTTTGCGCGACCGTCTGGGCGCTTGTTTTATCCAATGTGCTTGCTTGGAAGTCCAGATCAACAAAGGACGGTGGTGCTGTGGGTATAGGTTGACTGGTCGGTAGATGCTCCCCGGGCATGCCCGGTCCGGCAACTGTTGTTTCTTCAATGGGAAAAAGCGGCTCACCGGTTTCTCGGTGAAATACAAACACATGACCCGACTTCGTAGATTGGGCAACAGCGGGTATGTCTTTGCCATCGCGATGTACAATGACCAGATTTGGCGGGGCTGGCAGATCTCTGTCCCACAGGTCATGCCTGACGAGCTGATAATGCCAAAGCCGTTCGCCGGTGCGTGCATCCAGCGCGATCAATGAGTTAGCGAACAGGTTGTCTCCGGCGCGGTTGGCACCGTAGAAGTCGTAGCCCGCAGATCCAGTCGGTACGAATACGATACCTCTGTCTTCGTCGATGGTAAGGCCAGCCCAGGCGTTGGCACCGCCGCGTTTCTCTAGATTTTCAGGCGGCCAGGTGTCGATCCCAAATTCACCAGCGGCGGGTATGGTTTTGAACGTCCAGCGTAGTTCTCCTGTGGGCATATGGTAGGCGCGGATATACCCCGGCGAAGCGCTATAGTCCTCGCTGGTCGCGAAGCCCATGATTAACAGGTCCTGGTATAGGGTGCCGGGCGTGTTGGCCGCAACATTGGTGCTTTGAGGTTTGCGATCAAGACCCAGGCGAAGATCAACACTGCCGCCATGACCAAATTGCTCAACCAGTTCCCCTGACACCGCATCGATCGCATAGAGCAGATGTTCCTGACCAACCAGAATGTACTGGGCATTCACACCGCTGCTGATTTTGCCCTCCCAATAAACTAAGCCGCGGCCTGCACCTTTGGCGGTTGCGCCTCGATCAAAGGGATACACCCACAGTTCGGTGCCATCAGCGGCGTTTAGTGCGAACAGGTTTTTGTGTCCGTCCAGCCCATAAAGTACGCCTTTAACGATCAGCGGGTTAGTCGGTATTAGTCCGGTATGACCTGGGTCGTAGCGCCAGGCTTCTGTGAGTTGGTTGACGTTGTCTGTAGTGATTTGTGTCAGCGGACTGAACTGATTGCTGGCATGGTCCCCCAGGTAGCTGCGCCAATCGTGTTCGGCATTATGCTCAGCGCTTCGGAAGGTGTTGATACGAGCCGCCGCCTCATTTTTGTTCGAACCGTTGCAGCCCCAAAGCAGCGTGGCCGCAATTAGGTAGACCGGGAATGTTGATTGAAACCTTGGCAACCGCTTTATCCTTCGTTGAGTGTTGTGCTCGCCGACTATATTACCTTGCAATGAGGACATTTGGTTGACCATAGCGTCGCAGGCTGGGCTATGATGGAAACAGCGGCGTTCTCTGATTATGGGTGGGTTAATGCTTGGTAGTAATGTTTATAGCGACGGGCTCTACAGGGCTTTTTATTTTCTGGCCGGGGTTTCATTGGCTTTTCTTTGCCTGATCCCTATCGCAGCCAACGCGAGCACGCCACTGCTTGGCCCCATTAACAGTGATCCTTTGACGCAGCGTGGAATCAGTCCCCGTATTCTCGATGTGGCCATCGTCCCCATGTCTCAGGGTCTTCGTTCAGAAAGCGCGGTGGTGTTCCGCCAGACTCTGGAAGATGGCTCCGTCGGTTATGAACGCTTTCGAATGATATTCGATCCCGATACCGACTACGGACGCGACCTCTACATAGAGTTAGACACTGAGCCGCTGCGCTCGGCGAGAACTTATCGGCGTATGCTGGAAGTCACTATGGGGGCCGATCACTGGTTGCGTGAGGGGGACCGAATTCACTCTGCCAGCAGTATCAGTTTACTGTCTTCAGAAGACGGTACTGATGTCATTGGTTTTTCGTACTCCGCTTTTCGAATACCTACCAGCTTGCAGTGGGTAACGCAGCTTGCCGGTAAGGTTTTTGTTGTCGATGGTGTTCTGGATCGTATTGAGCTTACAGGGGAGGATAACTTTCAGCGGGATGGCGTGCGTCATAAAGATTATTCGATGACCGTTTATTTTGGTGAGGTCGAGGAACATGGTGGGCACGTCATTACGGCCATTCACGAAAGGTTTGTGGCGCGCCTGAATCGGCAGTGGATTGACTCTGATGTGTGGTCCAAGACCCTATCCTATTCCAGTGAACAGTTTGGTGACATCACCTGGGTAGACAACGACCTGTCTGATCTCGATCAAAGAATTGCTGGCAATGCGTCCGAAGCCTCGATGATAGCGGCCGACGTGAATAGAGACGCCATTAGCACCATTCCCATTCTTGGCGAGATCCTCGACGAAGAATTGCATTCTCAGGACACTATCCGACTAGATCTGCAGCGCAGTTTGCCGTTCTATGCCAATGACGTACGCAAACTTGGCTTCGAATTGCCCAAGACTTACGGATTGGGCATTGCCGCGCACTACCAAAGTGCCGACATTGATATGGAGGGTTTTAATGTTGCTGGCATCGATGTTACAGGCGACCTTCCGCTGATAGATCCTCTCGGTTCGGATCTTGAAAGTGATGTTCTCACAGGGCAATTGCGCGCTGACCTTTGGATTCTGCCATTTCTGAATGTGAGCTTGTTGTTGGGAGAGATGGAGACAAACTCCGATGTGACTTTGCGTTTTACCCCGGGGTTTCAAAATTTGGTGAAATTGACACAAGGCGCAGATTTACCGGAATTCTATACCTTTGATACCAAGACTACCGGCACCACCGCCGGTATTGGCCTGCTGACCGGATTTCAGTATGAACAGCTGGTGATGTCGCTGGGAATGAATTATCTGGAAACCATTACCGATGAAACCAATGCCGAGATAGAAGCAATACTATGGATGGGTATGGTTGGTTACGATTTTGGTGCCATTGGATTGCAGGCCTTAGTCGGCGTGCAGTACCTGGATACGGACCGGACCATAGAAGGTCGCATTGACCTTGAAAACGGCAAGCCATTGGAGTTTGCGATTGATATAGGACTAGAGGAAACGACCTTCCTCGTTGGCTTCAACAAGGACATAGGGCGTAATTGGTCCTTGTCGTCCTTCCTTGGGGCCAATGGCACTAAGTCGTCGCTAACGGCGAACTTTGGCTATCGTTGGTAGGGAGCTAATTCGCGAAACTGCTTGGGCGTCATACCAGTCCAGCGTTTAAAGGCACGTATGAACACTGATGAGTCCGGGTAGCCCACGCTGGTCCCGATTGCCGCAATGGTCTGATGCCCGCTGCTTAGCTCCCGCTCTGCTTGTTTTTGACGAAGTACATCGATCTCGGTTTTTAACGAAGTGCCCATTCCAGCCACGCGGCGAGCCAGCGTGCGTTTACTGACACCCACCAAAGAGGCGACCCGCTCCGAACTAAGGTTCTGATCGTGAAGATTCGCAAGCAGTACATGGTGTAAGGCCTCGAGTGGCGTTCGTGCGACCTCTGCAGCAGTCGTTTTTAGAGGTGTGTTATTTTGGGTCTGTTCAAGGTGAGGCGGAAGAAGCAGCCATTCACAGGGAAAGGCGATGGTGAAGCCCTGAGTATCGCCTTGGGCAAGGTTGAGGTTCAGGTAGTCGTGAGGAAAAACAGAGGGGTCGCATACTGCAGTCACTACCTGTCTGCCGTCCCATGCACTGCCTGTTGCCGCTCGCAGGATATTCAGCAGGTACGCAGCGCCAAAGCCATCATTGTGGCGCGGTGTCCTGCCGCCTGTGCTCACCCGCTGTTCTGTGAAACTGGCCCTGCTGCCCATGGTTTCTAGTCGATAAACCACAGAGTTGGCATCTTTCTGGGCGTCGATGGAGAAGCGCAACAATAATTCTCCCACGGAGCTGGCAAGTTTTGCAGCCTGGGCGAGTGGCGACCATTGGAATGGGTCCAACTGTGCGCCCAGATGAACCCCGATGTAGGGATCGCCCGTGGCTTCCGAAAGGGTTTCGACCACGTCGTACATGGTGGTTGCGGGGACAAAGATATCGGCATTGGTGAATGCCAATGTGCTTACGCCATAAGGTTTCAGGAGGGCGTCTACGTTGGCGCTTGCCGAGAGTGCAGCATCCAGAAACGCCGTTGCCAGGTTCAGCCGAACCAGTGGTAGTGGATTTTTTTCCTCTAGTTTGAGTTGCATGGTTGTAGTTTGTATCAGAATTCGTGCAAAAAGGCTCGAAATGGCGGAAAAATCGACTATTTTGGCCGTTTTTTCCATCTTTTGGCGCATAATGTCGATGGCTAGTTTGCCCCGCTAGCGTTATTTTAGGAGGCTGAATCGTTTGGATTCTTGGCCTTGGCCTTAACAGGTTTTAAGGGAAGGAAAGAAGCCCTAGCTGGAATTCAAAGTCACTATTACCAAGTCATAAAAACGTTTAAGCGATGGAGAAGTAAAATGGTCAATGTGTTCCGTGGATCAATAGGAAAGTGCGTTTCGGCTCTAGCCCTCGTAACTTCCCTTGGTGCATTTTCAGGCGTCACGGCAGCTCAGGAAAGTGCGCCAGCACAAATTCTGTTCAAAAACGTAAAGGTGTTTGACGGCAAGACCAACAAACTCAGTGCTGGGCAGAATGTGCTGGTAGAAGGAGAGTTGATCAAGGCAATCGGTAGCGGTGCCAGTGCCGGGCCAAATGCCCATGTGATTGATGGCGGCGGTCGCACACTGATGCCTGGTCTGATTGATGGTCACGCTCACGTCATGATTAATCGCAACTTCGGTGTGATTGAGACCAATATGGATCTCACCGACATGTCTTACAACGCCACCGTTGTCATGAAGCGTTTCCTTATGGATGGCTTTACCACTGTTCGGGACATGGGTGGGCCTACCTTTGGCCTGGCCCGTGCTATCGATCAGGGCACCGTGGTGGGATCCCGTATGTACCCCTCTGGCTCTTTTATCTCGC
>JBDWQQ010000065.1:0-3050 GCA_039986455.1 Halioglobus sp. | reverse complement strand
CCGCCATGCGCGTACCTTCCCGGTTTGGGCCCCCCTGTTGCCTGTTGATCGTGTCTATTTTCGCGGTCTCAACCCCGTTTCTTGTCGTCGTCTTGCCAGCGGGCAATGGCGAGACCTCTCTGACCACGCAGCACTGTTTGGAGTATTTCAGCTGACATGAGCATAAAAAATCTAACCGACACTCTCGGCCATGTTCCCACTCTCATCGCATTGGCAAAGGCAATCAAGCCAAGACCCGCTGACACCCTAGACAGCTTTTCTGCTCGCGCCGAAGCGCTCGCCAAGAAGTATCCCGACCGCAGCGCGGTTGTGTTCGAAGGCAGTGAACTAACCTGGAAAGAGCTTAACGCGCTAGCCAATCGCTACGCTCACGCGTTACAGGGACTTGGCCTGAAACCGGGCGACTGCGCCGCATTGGTCATGGAAAATCGTATCGAGTTTCTGGGAACCTTGATTGCATTGAACAAGCTTGGCGTCATCGCGGCTTTAATCAACACCAACCTTAAGGGCAAGGCCCTCGCTCACTGCATGACTATCACCGATGCGCGTTGGTGTCTGTACGGTGAAGAGCGACTGTCAGCAATAGAAGAGGTTCGCCTGGAACGCAGTCTCGATTCACTCAAAGCCTGGATATACGTTCCGGATCTGGGAGAAACAGACTGTCCGAACTGGTCCACCAACCTGGCAGAAGAAAGTGAGCTTGAAAGCGAGGCCAACCCAGCCCAGAGCTCACGAAACACGATCGCCGACAAAGCGCTCTACATATTTACATCGGGCACCACCGGCATGCCCAAGGCCGCAATCATGAGCAATAGGCGTTTCCTCCAAAGCTCGCAGATGTCCTCTATTGGTGGACTACGCTGCGACGTGAACGACCGCATCTATTTGTGCCTCCCCCTTTATCATGGCACTGGCCTTTTTCTGGGAGCCGGTGCTGCTTTTAATACTGGCGCCAGTATCTTTTTACGCCGTAAGTTTTCCGGAAGCCGGTTCCTACCAGAGGTGCGAGAGCACGGCGCAACGTGCTTTCTTTACATCGGGGAGATCTGTCGCTACTTGCTGAGCACTCCGGACAGCGGCGAAGACTTCAAGAGTCCCTTAACGACGATTATGGGCAACGGCCTTAGACCGGATATCTGGGCGGCATTCAAAGACCGTTTCGGCATTCAAAGAGTCGCTGAGTTTTACGGCAGTAGCGAAGGCAATATGGGGTTTATCAACCTGCTCAATAAAGACTGCACAATTGGAACCGGAAGCTTGCCCCACACTCTGGTGAAATACGATGTAGACGCCGACGAGGTCATCAAGGATGCCAAGGGGCGCTGCATCGAAGCCAAGACTGGAGAAGCGGGCTTACTACTGGGCAAGATTACAGAATTCACCGCGTTCGAAGGCTACACCAGCAAAGAAGCCACTGAGCAAAAAATCATGCGGGATGTCTATAAGTCGGGCGACGCCTGGTTCAACACAGGCGATCTATTGAAAAAGGTGGACGTTGGCTTTGCCCTGGGCCTGCCGCATTACCAGTTCGTCGACCGCGTCGGCGACACCTTCCGCTGGATGAGCGAAAACGTGTCCACCAATGAGGTCGGCGAAGTCATCAATACGCACGCACAAATCAAATTCAGTAACGTCTATGGCGTAGAGGTTCCTCAAACCAATGGCAGAGCGGGCATGGCGGCCTTGCTGTTGGAAGACGGGGTTAGTGCTTTGGATCTAGAGACGTTCTCAACACTGGTGTGTGAGCAATTACCCAGCTACGCTCGCCCACGATTCCTTCGAATACTGCCTGAAATGGATACCACAGGCACATTCAAAATGCTCAAAGGGGAACTGCGCGAGCAACGTTTCGACCCCGCCAAAGTGAGCGACACCCTGTATGTAATGAAACCGGGCAGCGATCACTATGAACCGCTAACTGACGACTTTGCGAAACAGGTACTGGCAGGTAACAGCGGCTACTAAGTCCGATTACCTGAACCCGCCCTTGGGCGTCGTCGTCGGGGGCGCTTGTGACCCTCTCCTCCCCGTCCTCGCGCGGTGTGCTTAGCACCCCCGCCGCCCTGCTTGGGCGGCCGACCACCAGCCTGTCGGGGCTTACGTAAGGGTGCACTGGCCGGCACCTCATGGTCCGGTTCAAAACCGTCAATGTATTGCCGTGGCAGGTGGCGCTGAATCAACTGCTCGATACCATTGAGCTGCTTGATTTCATCTGCACTAACCAATGAATAAGCTTTACCGGATGCGCCTGCCCTGCCTGTTCGCCCAATGCGATGCACGTAATCTTCGGCCACATTGGGCAAATCGAAATTGACCACCTGAGGCAACTGAGCAATATCAAGCCCCCGGGCAGCAATATCGGTCGCAACCAAAACCCTCAACTTACCTTTTTTAAAACCTTCGAGTGCTCGGGTGCGCGCGCCCTGACTCTTGTTGCCATGGATCGCGGCCGCATCGATGCCCGCTTTTTCCAATTGCTGAGCCAAACGATTGGCGCCGTGCTTGGTGCGCGAAAAAACCAGCACCTGCGTCCAATGGTTTTCCACCACCAGCTCCCTGAGCAAAGCACCTTTAAGCTTCTTATCAACGGGATAGACCCACTGCTGAACGTTGTCAGCGGTCGCATTTCGGGTGGCCACCTCTATTGCTAAGGGCTGGTGCAGAATTTTTCCCGTTAACTCACGTATTTCCGGCGCAAACGTCGCAGAAAAAAGCAGGTTCTGACGCTTCGGCGGCAGCACTTTTAAAATCCGACGAATGTCATGAATAAAACCCATATCGAGCATACGATCCGCTTCATCCAACACCAGGATCTCAAGTTCTTTGAAGTCAACTTCGCCCTGACCGTGTAAATCCAGAAGACGACCGGGCGTAGCGACCAGAATATCGATGCCTCGACGCAGCTGCGCTATCTGCGGATTGATCTTTACACCGCCGAATACGACGGTCGACTTAAAAGGCAGGTGCTTACCATAGGTAGCTATGCTCTCCCCGACCTGAGCCGCCAGTTCTCGGGTGGGCGTCAGAACCAGCGCACGAATTCGGTGAGG
>JBDWQQ010000064.1:0-23707 GCA_039986455.1 Halioglobus sp. | reverse complement strand
CAATACGTCCAAGCGACCCACGGGCTCTAATTTGTCGCGCAGGTCTGTCAGCATGAACTCAATCAGCCCCTCAGCCTCCTCCTTGCGCTGCTCTGCCATCTGTTCAGAATGCTCTGCCACGGCCCTGGCCTCATCGGCCGCTCGTCGCTCGGTCACGGCAGTGAATGTCAGCCAACCCATGACCAACATACCAATCAAGGCTGCCGCGGTAACCACTGCCAGGAATCGATGGCGCCGCTGTGCCTCACGCTGCACCAGCTGGTCCAGGCCGGTACCCAACATCGCTGCGGCGACTTTAAGAAACCCCAGACGACGGGCAGAGCGCCCTCCTTGCAGGTCTGCGGCTAACGGCTCAAGGCTGGCAGTTCCTAGTTCGCCGGATGGCAGCAATTCTCGCAGCAGTGGCTCAGGAAAGCAGTTCTCGGGATCACCGTCGGCTATCACCGCGATGACATTACTGGCGCCCCGGCTTTTCTTGAACTCCACAATCTCTTGCGATGTCCACTTCGAATTGGCCGAACTGGGCGAACAGATAACAATAAGGAACTCAGACTGCTGTATGGCCTGCACCAGGCTATCGTTGAGATTAGCCGACACCACCAGCTCGTCCTCGTCACGGAAAATCGGGCGCAGCTTAAACTTGCTGTTTTGATCGGTTGAGGAAGTTTGTGAGGCAATGCCACGGGGTGGGCGGTAGGTTTCCAGCGCACGATGCAGCCAGCGAGCGACGGCCAAATCATGGTGGCTATAGCTGATAAACGCCTTGTACTTGAATGTGGCCAACATCAACTTCCCGAGCGGAGACCACAGCATTAGACTATTTACCGCTGTAAGTGTCTATAAGCCAGTACGCTATCGCCAAACACCCGAGCGGGCGCTATAGTAAGCGTATTACAGGATATTAAGTGTTAGAGCATGACCGAAATTCGTAACGAACAGCGCCGTTTTACCCGTGTCGAACTGGACCTGCCAGTGGAAGTGCACCAGGGCGGCAGCATGTGGCCTCAGCGACTTATTGATATTTCCCTGTCTGGGGTGGCCACCGATCAACCCGACCTGTGGGACGCTCAGTACAACGAACCCTTCACCCTGATGATTCAATTGGAAGATGACAACACGCTGGAGTTACATGCCTATCTTCAGCACGTGGAATCGGGCCGATTGGGTTTTGCCGTACAGCATGTAGACCGCAAGAATATCGAACCACTCATGGCTCTGCTCGGTCAGCACATGGATATTGCCACGCTGGAAGATGAACTCTCCCGCCTGGAATCAACGGACTGATTCGCTCCGCTATTCCACCGCCGCCAGCGCTTCGCTTAACTTACTCACACCAATCACCTGCATCCCATCAATATTACCCTTAGGGGCATTCCCCTTGGGCACGATCGCTCGCTTAAAGCCGTGCTTGGCGGCCTCCGACAAACGCTCCTGACCCGATGGCACGGGGCGAATTTCGCCCGATAAACCCACCTCACCAAAAATCACCATGTCCCTGGGCAATTGCCTATCGCGGAAGCTGGAAACAATGGCTAACAACAGGGCGAGGTCTGCACTGGTTTCAAGTACCTTAACGCCGCCCACCACATTGGCGAACACGTCCTGATCGCCCACTTGCAAACCGCCATGTCGGTGTAACACGGCCAGTAGCATGGCCAGGCGATTTTGCTCCAGGCCCACCGCCACTCGCCTTGGATTGCCCAGCTGACTGTCGTCCACCAGCGCCTGAATTTCCACCAACAATGGTCGCGTGCCTTCCCATACCGCCATCACCGCAGACCCTGCCGCTGGCTCATTGCTGCGATCCAGGAAGATTGCGGAAGGGTTTTTTACTTCCCGCATGCCCTGCTCTGTCATGGCAAATACGCCCAGCTCGTTCACTGCGCCAAAGCGGTTCTTTTGCCCGCGCAAGGTGCGGAAACGGGAATCGTGAGTGCCCTCGAGCAAGATTGAGCAGTCGATCATATGCTCCAGTACCTTGGGCCCTGCCAGAGAACCATCTTTGGTCACGTGACCGACTAAAAATATTACGGTACCCGTCTGTTTGGCGAACCGAGTCAGGTAGGCGGCGCACTCGCGCACCTGGGAAACACTGCCTGGCGCAGACGATATCTCATCGGTGTGCACCACCTGAATGGAATCCACTACCAGCACTTTCGGCTTGAATTCCTGCGCGGCGGCGACAATGGTTTCCACGTTGGTCTCGGACATCAGGCGCAACTTTTCCGTGGGCAATTGCAAGCGCTGGGCACGCATGGCCACCTGCTGTAGCGATTCCTCACCGGTAATATAGAGACCCTCCATGGATTGGGAGAGGTGACACATCGTCTGTAGCAGCAAGGTGCTCTTACCCGCGCCGGGGTTGCCGCCTACCAATACTGACGAGCCCGGCACCAGGCCTCCACCCAGGACCCGGTCAAACTCCTCGGCACCGGAGGAAAATCGTGGCAGGTCGTTGAGGTCGATATCTTTTAATACCTGCGCGGACGACAAGGCCCCGGCAAAGCCCGCCCGATTGGCAGTGACACCACTACCGGCGCGGCCCGAGCCCTTGGCGGGCCCCAGCTTGATCTCGGTAATGCTATTCCATTCGCTACAATCGGAGCACTGACCCTGCCATTTGGCGTAGTCAGACCCACATTCATTGCAGACGAACGCTGTTTTTTGTTTAGCCAATTATTCGATTCCCGAACCCTGTACCGTCAAGCCCACGCGGGCGGTGGTGATGACGGTGTTTCAATATTGGAGTATCAGACCAAGCCCGTTTTACGCAGGAGTGGCCCGCAAGTATGTGGCAGCAGACCGCGAATGCTTCATAATTCTGTATGTCGGCGCCCAAGAGCGGTATCCTAGCAGACCGACTTCAGAAACCGTAAGTAACATGTCCAATTCCTCCCTGGTCCCCGAACGACAGCTGGTGTTCTCACCCGGCCTGGCGGCGACTATTGGGCTGGAAGAGTCCATTTTGCTGCAACACCTGCAAGCGCTATTTGAGCATCGTACCGCCCAGGAACGTGACAACTTTGCCTGGCTGAGTGTGGAGCGCGATTTTCTGCTGACCACACTGCCCTTCTGGAACGCCGTGGACCTGCATCGCATCACCCGCAGCCTGGTGGACAAGGGCGTTATGTTGATGGAATCTCCGCCTCTGCATAGCAGCGAGAAACTGGTGTTTGCGCTCAATGAACCGGTGCGTGCACATCAGCCCACACCGCCACCGCAGCCCGAACCTGCCCCCACTCGACGCGGCGCCGCCCTACTGCCGGTGCACTGGTCGCCCAGTGAAGACCTGCTGCAACTAATGGCGCTCAATCACAACATACCGCGTCAGTTTTCTCTGGATCAACTGGAAGATTTCATCTTTTATTGGCGTGAACGCGGCGAGACATCACACGCCTGGGAAAACAAATTCCGCCAACACGTCACCAACAACTGGCGCAGAAAGCAGCAAACCGGGGCGTCGGAATTTCAGGTCAGGCAACCCATGGCGCTAGATAACCACTGGCGACCCAGCATGGACGCCATGGAAATCATGGAACGCGGCGGCATCTCCAAGGACTTTATCGAACAGGCAGTGCCTGAATTCATTTTGTACTGGCGTGAACGCGGTGCGGCGCCCAAAGAGCTGAACTCAAAGTTCATCCAGCACATTCGCATTCAGTGGACGCGTTATAGCTCAAGCCTGGAACACAGCACTGAGCCCAAGCGCATTGTCGATCACTGGCAACCCAGCGCAGATGTGTATGACATTTTGCGTATGTCGCATATCGATCTGGGCTTCGCGCGCAGCCTGCTGCCAGAATTTATCGTCTACTGGAAAGACTCCAACCAAACGCATACATCGTGGAACAGCAAGTTCCTGCAGCATGCGAAATACCACTGGGCCAAGCGCCACCAACTGCAACAAACGGAAAACAGCCATGGCGGACAGCAGGGATCTCATTCAACAGGTCGCACAAGGGATACAAGCCTCGAAGACGACCTCAACGACACCAGCTGGGCAAGCTAAGTCGAGAAATCCGGCCACCGAAGGCCATGTAGAGGCCATTAATCAGGTCTTTGCCCTGTTTCGCCTCAACTATCACAATCAGTATTACGCCGCCTATCCTGACGCCAGCCAGATCAGCCAGATTAAAAAGCTGTGGTTGGAATCGTTGGCAGATTTTCCAGTGGAGCAAATTCTCAAAGGCGCCAAGCACGCCATTGAAAACAGTGAGTACTTGCCCACCCTGCACCGCATGATCGAATGCTGTCAGGCCGGCCTGGTGGAATTTGGACTGCCCGCACCGCACGATGCCTACGTGGAAGCTTGCCAGGCACCCTCCCCAAAATCGGCACAGGCGTGGAGTCACCCGGCTGTCTATCTGGCAGGACGCGACAGCGACTGGTTTTTTCTAGCTAACAACCAAGAGCGAATGACCTGGCCAGTATATAAAGAACACTATCAGCGTTATTGTGCGGCGGTGTTACGGGGCGATGACTTATTGATTCCAGCACCCGAGGCCATTGAAAAGCAGGCCTCGGAGCCGCTATCCAAAAATGAGCAACTGGCAGAGATGAGAAAGCTTAGGGAAGAGTCGGGGTTCTAAAAAAACGAGACTAGCTAGTACTCGTCCGAAAAACCCCGGGCGAGATTTTCAAAGCGGGTGTATTGGCCAATAAAGGCCAGGCGGCACGATCCAATGGGGCCGTTACGCTGCTTACCGATGATAATTTCAGCCACGCCCTTGTCGGGTGAATCCTCGTTATAGACCTCATCACGGTAGATGAACATGATCACGTCGGCATCCTGCTCGATGGCGCCAGATTCACGCAAGTCAGAGTTGACCGGTCGCTTATTGGGGCGCTGCTCCAATGAGCGGTTTAGCTGTGACAGCGCCACCATTGGGCATTCAAATTCCTTGGCGATGGCTTTCAGCGAGCGGGAAATTTCAGAAATTTCGGCGGTACGTCCTTCGGTAGAGCCCGCCACCTGCATCAGCTGCAGGTAATCGATCATTACCATGCCCAGTTCGCCGTTGTTCTCACGCACTACTTTGCGAACCCGGCTACGCACTTCAGTGGGCGTTAGCGCTGGCGTGTCGTCAATATACAGCGGCACATCGCGCAGCTTGTTCACAGCGGTGGTCAGCTTGGGCCAGTCTTCCTGTTCCAGCTTACCGTTACGAATGCGAGTTTGGTCGATACGGCCGATGGACGACAGCATACGAATGATGAGCTGATCTGCGGGCATCTCCATGGAGAACACCAGAATCGGCTTCTTCTGGGACAGCACCGCGTTTTCCACCAGGTTCATGGCGAAACTGGTTTTACCCATCGATGGACGGCCGGCTACGATCACCAGGTCAGACTTCTGCAGGCCCGAGGTCATGCCATCCAGATCCTGAAAGCCAGTGGTAATACCCGTTATGTCGCCGCCTGAATTAAACAGCTCGTCAATGCGATCCAGCGCCTGTTTCAGCAGCGGATTCACATCCTGCGGTCCACCCGACTTGGGCCCCTGCTCGCCGATCTGCATGATCAGGCGCTCGGCCTCGTCAATCAGGTCAGTGGAGGTGCGCCCTTCCGGATTGAAACCGGAGTCAGCAATATCCTGAGCAGCTTCAATTAACTTACGCAGACTGGCGCGCTCACGCACCACTTGCGCATAAGCGCGAATATTCGACGCGCTGGGCGTGTTTTGGGCGAGCTCGGCCAGGTACGGCAGGCCGCCAGCGCCTTCAAGCTCACCCAGTGCTTCCAGCTTGTCCGCCACGGTGATGACATCGACTGGTTCGGCCGCTTCCGCCAAACGGGCAATTTCACGAAAGATAGAGCGGTGTGACGGGCGATAAAAATCCGTCGGTGCCACTTCCTCGGCTACCGAATCCCAGGCATCCGCAGACAACAACAATCCGCCCAGCACGGATTGCTCCGCCTCCAGGGAATGGGGCTGCATCTTGATACGCGCCAGTTCGCCGTCAGCGGCGTGGGGCATCTCAGAGACATTGGGTGGGTAGTCGTGGTCTTCCATGGATCGCTATTTCTTATAGGGCCAGACAGGTTAACGAATAATGCGGGCTCCGTCATTCTTCAGGCACAAAAAATGCACCGACCACTCAGTGATCGGTGCATCTTCAAGCCTCAGAGTACCCGCCAAAGCGAGCACGAGGAGTCTTACTCGGGTACAACCGCCAGAGCGACAATTGCAGTCACTTCGCCGTGAACCTGGATGTTGATTTCGTACTCGCCGATTTCACGCAGCGCGCCTTCAGGCAGACGAACTTCAGACTTATCGACAGCAACGCCAGCTGCGGTAACGGCATCGGCGATATCACGGGTACCGATAGAGCCGAACAGCTTGCCTTCTTCGCCCGCATTGGCCGGGATAGTGACCAGCTGCATGTCGTTCAAGGTAGCAGCGCGTGCTTCGGCGGCAGCCAGTGATTCGGCAGCAGCAGCTTCCAGTTCAGCGCGACGCGCTTCGAACTTGGCCAGTGCATCTTCAGTGGCAGGTACAGCCTTGCCCTGTGGAATCAGGTAGTTACGGCCAAAACCGGCCTTTACGTCAACCTTGTCGCCCAGGCCACCCAGGTTGCTGATGTTCTCCAGCAAAATGACTTCCATCTTACTTTCCTCGTTATGGGGAGCATGCTCCCGCTACTTCAAAATTCGTTAGTCGTCTTCGCCGGAGCTGACATCGGTACCGGGCTTGCCGGTCCAGCGCTGGCGAAAATCAAACCAGCTGTCAGCGATAGCGACGAACACTACCATCAGTTTCACCGGGTCCAGTAGTAACCAGGCAAGGTAAAAGCCAATTAGCCAACCTGTGCCCTGGCCCTTCGCAAGAACCCTCGCATGAACCAGTGCCAATCCGGCAAAGTTCAGCGGCAATAAAGCAATCACTGCCCAGGTGCGGTATTCCAGGCCCAGCCCAGACAGCGCAACCGCTGCCAGAGCCATCGCCGTGGCGACCGCCGGGGTATAGCGCAAGAGTCGAAACTCGGTGCCAAAACCACCCGGGTTGTACAACGATGCCTGCCAGTAGCGTGCCAGCATCAGGCACAGCACCGACATCATTCCGGTACCCGCTCCCAACATGCCGGCTATTTGCACAGCGGTTGGACGCGCAAGCTCAACGGCTTCGCCTCCCTGGGAAAGCTGCTGCTCCACGTTGGCGAGAAACTCACCGAACAGGGTCACCATCTGTTCCAGGTAGTGGCCTCCAAAGGCCACCAGGGCCAGGCCACTCAAGCCACCCACTGCAATGCCTGTAAGCACCGACAGCGACAAGCTAACCGTGGTTCGCAGCACCATCGCCAGTGCGGTCGTTCCCACAATGAGTGAGAGCGGACCGCTATCGCCAGCGGCGTACAGCAACACCCCGGAGGGCAGCAGAGCCCACAACAACAACTGGGCTCCATTCCCCACGCCTCTGCGCAGGGTGATCAGTGCAATAACCGCAGCACTGACCCAACAAAACAGGATGCTTCCGGACCCACCTACAGCAAGTAGCAGGGCCTGAAAGCGCCCGCGCATGGCAAATTCAGCAATTGCCTTCATTCAGGCCTCACTGCTTGCGACGCGGGTCAGGATTCTTACTGGTGCGAATCCGTGTAAGGCAGCAGAGCCAGGAAGCGCGCGCGCTTCACAGCAGTAGCCAGCTGACGCTGATACTTGGCTTTAGTGCCTGTAATACGGCTAGGTACAATCTTGCCGGTTTCGGAAACGTAGGCTTTCAGGGTCTCGAGATCCTTGTAATCGATCTCTTTAACGCCTTCGGCGGTGAACTTGCAGAACTTACGGCGACGGAAAAAACGGGCCATGGTATTACTCCTCTATTACTCTTCGGAGGCGGCTTCAGGGGCCGGCTCTGCTGCTGTTTCTTCAGCGGGTGCTTCCTCGGCGGCAGGCGCCTCGGCAGCTTTACGCTCTTCATAACGGGTCTTGCGCTCGCGAGACTCTTTCTCTGCCTTCATGATGAAAGACTCATCAGTGACAGACTCGTCGCGGCGGATCACCAGGTTACGGATCACAGCATCGTTGAAACGGAAGGTAGTGGTCAGTTCGTCCAGCGCTTCGTTGGAAGCTTCCACGTTCATCAGCACGTAGTGTGCCTTGTGGATCTTGTTGATGGGATATGCCAGTTGACGACGGCCCCAATCTTCCAGGCGATGAACACTACCGCCATCCTTCTGGATAGTGGCGGAGTAGCGCTCGATCATGCCAGGCACTTGCTCAGACTGGTCCGGATGGACCATAAATACGATTTCGTAATGACGCATATAGCAGCTCCTTACGGGTTAATGCTGCCCATCAAGTGGTGCAGCAAGGAGGATCGGCAGCTCAGGGCTACCGGGCAAATTTTGAGGCGCGGATTGTATATAGTTTGAGCAGGGGGTGCAAGGGGCTGAGCAGCGACTTATCCGCGCTGCCTGGCCACCTCGAATAAACAGACGCCGGTAGCCACCGAAACATTGAGGCTACTGACTGATCCCGACATGGGTAATTTGATCAGAAAATCGCAGTGTTCACGCGTTAGGCGGCGCAATCCAGCGCCTTCGGCGCCCATAACCAACGCCATTGATCCCGTTAAGTCATTGTCATATATAGACTTTTCAGCCTCACCAGCCGCGCCGTATATCCATACCTGACGCTCTTTTAGCGCGTCCAGGGTGCGAGCGATATTAGTTACTCGCACGAAAGGCACCACTTCGCCCGCGCCACAGGCCACTTTGCGCGCCGTGGGAGATAAGTCCGCCGATTTATCCTTGGGCACCACCACAGCGTCTACCCCGGCGGCATCGGCGCTGCGCAGGCAGGCGCCGAGATTATGAGGGTCGGTAACACCGTCCAGCACCAAAATCAGCACGGGACCGTCTTTTTCATCCACCATGCGGAGCAGGTCAGACTCCTGCCACAGGTTGGCTTGCTGCGTGTCGCCGTGGACTGGGTCGCTCAGAGTTTCCGCCACCACCCCCTGATGACGGCCTTTAACCATGTCATCAAGGCCTTTGCGGGCCTCTCTTGCGACAGGTACGCCTTGATTCTGGGCCAACTCCAGCAATGAAGCGATGCGCTTGTCCTCGCGCCCCTGCTGCACCCATAAGCGCTGCACTGACTTGGGGTTTTGGCGCAGCAAGCTATCAACTGCATGAATTCCGTATATGTATTGCATAATTATCTGATGTTCACCTGAACCTCTGCTGGGCCTGGGTTAATCAAACTAAGACAAGCCGCTAGTAGCGCTTTCTCAGCCCCGTTTTGCCCTTGGGTTTCTTTTTTCCCGGTGCTGCCGTCTTTTTCTTGCCCGAGCCAGAAGGCTTCTTTCTGCCTTTTTTTGCATGATGCTTCTTGGGCTTGTCACCAGCAGAGCCGCCTTTGGCCTTCTCAGGCGGTTTGGAATCCAGCAATTCCAGGTCGATTTTGCGATCATCCAGATCAACTCTGGCCACCTGCACGCGCACCTTGCCGCCTAACTGGAAGCTGCGTCCGCTGCGCTCGCCGGTCAATCGCTGCTTGGCGCCATCGAAGTTGTAGTAGTCACCAGGCAGCGCGGTGATATGCACCAGACCTTCTATATAGATGTCGACCAACTCCACAAAGAGGCCAAAGCTGGTCACCGCGGCAATGACGCCATCGAATTCGTCACCCACATGATCTTGCAGGTACTCACATTTAAGCCAGGCGTTCACCTCGCGGGTGGCGTCGTCTGCACGGCGCTCTGCCATGGAGCTGTGCTCGCCAAACACCACCATGGAGGCCACGTCATAGGGGAAAATACGCTTGGTAGGAATGGGCTCTGCGCCCTTTATTCTGAGCACTGATATTGCTTTGTCGGTGGAGCGAATTCGATGGCGTATGCCCCGGTGCACCAGTAAGTCAGGGTAGCGACGAATGGGTGACGTAAAGTGCGCGTAAGCATCATAGTGCAGGCCAAAGTGACCGTTATTCTCGGGCTGATACACAGCCTGACTCAGGGAGCGCAGTAACATGGTCTGAATAACGTGCGCATCGTCTCTGTCTTTAACCTGTGCGAGCAGTTCCTGATAATGCACCGGCGTCGGCTTGACCCCACCGGCAAGGTCTAAACCGAGCTCGCCGAGAAACTTGCGCAGATTCTCCAGCTTCTCCTCATTTGGCCCCTCGTGCACGCGGTAAAGCATGGGAATTTCATTGGCCTCAAAGAAGCCCGCCGCCGCCACGTTGGCGCACAGCATGCATTCCTCGATCAGCTTGTGGGCGTCGTTACGCACCACCGGCACAATGGAATCGATCTTCTTTTGCTCGTCGAAAATAATTCGGGTTTCCACCGTTTCAAAATCAATCGCGCCTCGCACATCGCGAGCGCCACGCAGCGCTTTATAAAGGTCATGCAAGCGGCGTAAATCAGGCTCACGATTGGCATCGACATCAGGATGGCTGCCATTTTCCAACACCGCACCAACCTGGGTATAGGTCAGTCGCGCGTGAGAGTGGATGACCGATTCATAGAACTGATATTTGCCCAGCGCTCCACCTTTACTGATTTCCATTTCGCAAACCATCGCCAAACGATCGACCGCGGGCTTTAGGGAACACAAACCATTGGATAATGCCTCTGGCAGCATGGGCACCACGCGCTCGGGGAAATACACCGACGTCGCGCGCTTGTTGGCTTCTTCATCCAAAGCGGAACCTGGCCGCACGTAGTGGGAAACATCTGCGATTGCGACCCAAAGCCGCCAACCGCCGCCGCTAATGGTTTCGCAGTACACCGCATCGTCGAAGTCTCGCGCGTCTTCACCATCAATGGTCACGAAGGCCAGCTCGCGCAGGTCCATGCGGTTAAGCTTGTCTTCCTCAGCCGGCTCTTCAGACAGTGCCGCAGCCTCAGCTAAAACGTCCTCGGGCCACTCCCAGGGGATATCGTGGGAACGAATAGCCACATCGATTTCAAGGCCCGGATCCATATGGTCACCGAGAATCTCGGAAATCCGTGCCTTGGCGCCCAGCTTGCGTGTGGGGTAGTCCGTAATTTCAGCGCTAACAATCTGACCGTTCTTGGCGCCGTTTTTTTCTTTTGGGGGGATCAGAAACTGATTGGTGAGGCGACCGTTATCGGGAATCACAAAGCCGATACCGCTCTCTTCCTGGTAACGACCTACCACTGCGGTCACGCCGCGCTTGAGCACCTCGATAATTTTTCCTTCAGGGCGACCGCGTCGGTCTTCGCCAGTAATAAGGATGAGCACCTCGTCAGCATCGAACACAAAATTCATCTGACGGGAGCTCAGGTAAATATCTTCACCCTCGCCCAGCGGCATGGCAAAGCCATATCCGTCCCGGTGGCCCTGCACTTTGCAGTGCACCAGGTTCATTTTATCTACCAGACCATAGGAGCCTTTGCGATCAGACATCACCTGACCGTCGCGTTCCATGGCCCGCAGCCGCTTGCGCATTGCATCAATCGGCTCAGGTTCAGAGAGATGCAATTGCTTGCAGAGTTGTTTGTGATTCAGGGGCTTTTTCGCCGCCTGCAAGACGTCGAGAATCATCTCGCGACTGGGTATTGGATTTTCGTATTTGGCGGCCTCACGATCGGCGTGAGGGTCGGCAATCTTGCCTTTTTTGGCCATATTAATGGGGGCCTGCTTTAGAGTATTAGGAGGTGAGTGGCTTTTGTCATTTGCGCGTTGGCGCAGAATCCAGAAAGGTCACTGTAAAACCGCTCTGCAGCCTGTGCAGGAGCGACGAATGCCTTCATTATACTCGAGGATTGACAAAGCCGCGCGGGAAAAGTAAAGTGCGCGCCCTCGGGTATTTCCGCTTCGTATTACGGCGATATCTCAGAGCCCAGGTGGTGAAATTGGTAGACACGCTAGCTTCAGGTGCTAGTGCTCGCAAGGGCGTGGAGGTTCAAGTCCTCTTCTGGGCACCAATTTAAAGAAGGCCGAGCTTATAGCTCGGCTTTTTTGTTTCCCCCGTCCTGACTTCCGCTCAGCAAACCAAACGCCGCTGCAAACCCTTGCCAGAAACTGTGTTTGAAACTACCTAGAAACTGGGCAGCTCTCGGTACAATTACCATTTCAGCCCCCCATGTCGCTCTCGGTCAACTAATTGGCGCACAGGGCCATACCTCCGCCACCCCCGCTCTCATAGCATGCACCCTGTTAGAAACGGAGATATTCCCTGTAACGATCAGAGGGTTGCTGACCGCCGCTTAAGCTCGGTTTAAGCATGGCGTGGACAATGCGCTAGCACAACGGCAAAGCCCCACTACACTGATCAACAAACTGAGAGCATGCACGCATGAAACAGATAACCTATTCCCTTGCCCTTGCGCTGGGCATCAGCCTGCTGGCGGCCTGTGGTGGCGGCGGAGGCAGTAGCAGCCCCGCTCCGCAAGAAGACGCGCCGGTGGTAGAACAACCCGAGGAAGATGTTGATCCCAACCTAATCGCTATCGAAGCCGGTGACGATTTCCAAACACGGGTCATGGAAGCACTGATCGAAGCGCAGCCCGGCAACATTATCGAGCTGCCCGAGGGAGAGTTCTTCTTCGATACGGCCATCAGCCTGGACGTAGACAATGTGATTGTTCGCGGCCAGGGTCAGGATAAAACCATCCTCAACTTCGAAGCGCAGACCAGCGGCGGCGAAAGTATTCTGGTGACCAGTAACAACGTGACTCTGGAAGACTTTGCGGTCATTGACCCACCGTCTGACGGCATTAAATTCAAGTTCAGCAACGGTGTCACCATGCGCGCCATCCGTGTTGAGTGGACCTGCGGCGCCTGCGGTGAAAACGGCGCTTACGGTATCTACCCGGTACAAACCCAGAACGTGCTCATTGAAGACAGCATTGTTATCGGTGCTAGCGATGCCGGCGTATATGTTGGCCAGTCCGACAAAATCATTGTGCGTCGTAACCACGTTTCGCTGAACGTAGCCGGTATCGAGATTGAGAACTCTGGCAACTCCGAGGTTTACGACAATGAGGCCGTGGACAACACTGGCGGCATCCTGGTATTTGACCTGCCCAATCTCTCGCGAGAAGGCACACGCACCAAGGTTTACAACAACGTCGTGCGTCACAACAACACCACTAACTTTGCCCCCGGTGGCAGCGTGGTAGGCGTTGTACCCACCGGCACCGGCATGCTGATCATGGCGTTTACCGACGTGGAGGTTTTCGACAACATCATTGAAGACAACCAGTCTGCGGCAATCGTCATCGTGCATTACGACATTGCTAGCCGTCCCACTGACGACGTGAACTACGATGGCGCGCCCCGTCGCGTGTACATTCACGATAACCAGTACAACAACAATGGCTACGAGCCGGCTGAGCTGGCTGCAGAAGTAGCTCCCTTGTTTGCAGCTTCTGGCGGCCTACCCGAAATTTTCTATGATGGCATCGGCGAACAAGGCGGCTTGTTCGAAGACGCAGACCGTATCTGTGTTCAGGAAGATGCATCGATAACCCGCGGCATTTTATTCGGCCCCGAAGGCCCTAGCGTCGACCCTGCGTTTTTCGATTGTGCCCATGCCTCACTACCAGAGGTGGTGTTGGATACCCCCGAAGAAATCGCTGAGGGTGAAAAGCCGCTGACGGATGAAGAGATTGCCCAAATCTGTACCCCAGAGGGCGACACTCCCAACTTCGACGCTGTGGAAGTTACCTGCGACAGCCTGTCGGCCTATAACCTGTTTTCGGACCCCAGCGATCCTCGCCAGGCGCCAAACACGGGCATCGGCTACGACATGATCACTCCGCTGTTCACTGACTACGCCGAAAAGTATCGCTTCATCTTTGTTCCTGAAGGTAAGCAAGCGGCCTACAACTCAAAAGAGTCATTGGATTTCCCGGTGGGCACCATCATCGCCAAAACCTTCACCATGCCGCGTGATTTTCTTAACGAAGGTGCGGGCGAAGAAATTATCGAAACTCGTCTGTTGATTCACCGCAAGGAAGGCTGGAAGGCACTGCCGTTTATCTGGCGCGACGATCTTAGCGATGCGGATCTGACCCTGGCCGGCGGTACCCGCGAAGTCAGCTGGATTCACAGCGATGGCAGCAGCCGCAGCACAAACTATGTGATTCCTGATGCGAACACCTGTAAGAACTGCCACAGCATGGCACGGGCGGAATCGGGTAGCGGCGTGAACATGGAAACTGTCATTGTGCCGATTGGCCCGAAGGCACGCTTCCTTAACCAGGACAATGTCTACGACGGCAAAACCGTCAACCAGCTGACCTATATGGAACAGCAGGGAGTATTGGTTGGCTTGCCCGACGATCTTGAAAGCATAGACACCGTGCCCCGCTGGGACGATACAGCGGCAAACTTACAGAACCGCGCCAAGGGTTACCTGGACGCCAACTGTGCGCACTGTCACAACCCCGGCGGCTTCGGCAGCAACTCGGGACTGTTCATGGAGTATTGGCGTGATGTGGATACCAACTACGGTCTCTGCAAGACCCCGGTCGCAGCAGGCGCGGGTTCCGGTGGCTTACGCTTCGACCTGGTACCCGGTGATGCCGATGCGTCCATCACCCCCTATCGCATGAACTCCAATGAGCCCGATGTGCGTATGCCGGAAATAGGCCGCAGCGTGGTTCATGATGAGGGCGTTGCACTAGTCAGGGAATGGATTAACAGCATGCAGGGTACCTGCGAGTAACATCCCCCAACTAAAAAGGGCCGGCATTGCCGGCCTTTTTTTTGCCTGAAGTTTGAGGCATGAGTTCAGGTTTGGAGTTTAAACCAGGAACTTTAGCGCTGAACTTGAGCGCTGAGCCTGAGCGCTGAATTTGAACGCAAGACTAGCAATTGAAAGCGATTGAATGAAAGCCGGTTTAGGCCCAGTTCAAGCCTTGAGCTCAATGTCCGGAAAGCGCTTTCCAATGGCGGCACGAATGCCATCTTTCCAACCATATCGGCAAGGGCCAGCCAGTTCCTTGCGTTTTTCGTTAGCCAGAATTTTCATCTGCCACATGGCGTGGTCACCGCTATTCATGGTGAGACTCAGGCCAGTAATTTCTTCGATGTAAGCCGCCATCGCCTCTACTGACACAGGATCGTCACCCCCTAGATTCACCACCGGTGCGGGCACCGCCGCATGGGCCAGCAAGCCCTGAACCTGCTCGGTAATATCGTCCTGATAAATAGGAGAGCAAAAGCTTTCGCTATCCGCTTTGCGTTGGTACGGCCAACCGTTCTTCATGAAATCAACCAGCACCATGGGCACGCCACCGTGTCCGTGTTCGCCATAGGCTACGTCCAGGCGGGCAATAATCGTGGGCAGGTTCAGGGTAAGGGCCTGAAAGCGCACCACTGCTTCAGTGGCGAGTTTGCTCATGGCGTAGTGATGAGAGTAATGAGAAAAGCCCCCGAGCACTGCATCCTCAGCAATCTCCGCCAGCGGATCGGGATTGTCGCGATAGATAGACGATGAAGACATATGAAAGAAACCCTTCACGTCTTTATATCGCTGCATCAAAAAGCCCGTTCCCTCGGCGTTGAGCATGCCATCGTCAGAGGTTTTGGGGTCGGTGTTACAACCGCAGTGAATAACGTAGTCGACATCCGGAAGGTGGCCGAGATCAGCATCACCAATCGTGAATTTCGCCGTTTTAATGCCCTGGGCTTCCAACTCGGTTTTGGCATCGGGGTTACTGAAGCGAGCCGCCGCCCATACTTCGTTATTGGCCACCAGAGTCTCGGCAATAGGCCGGGCAACCTGACCGGTGGCGCCTGTCACCAAAATACGTTGGTTCTCTAACATGCTGTTATCTCTCTTTTTGTCATCCGACCCGCAATGTAACTGAATCCGAAAGCCGCAACCATTGCAGCGAACCAATTCCGGGATGGCATGGTAAACCCACACCCAACAAATTCTCTATCGTAGCGAGCTCACCTAAAACGACTGCACCGCGTTTCCTCGCGCCATCTTCTGCTGCGCTGTTTTTACTTTCCCACGCTTGATTTTTTGCGCCCACCCAAGCAACCTGAGCAACTCGCAAATCAAGGCCGATTCACATGGATCTTAATCAAGTTGTCACCCTGTCGCCTGATGTCATCTCCCAGGAAGTGTCTGGAGAAACGGTATTGCTGGACCTCAATAGCGAAAACTATTTTGGCCTGGACGAGGTCGGCACCCGCATCTGGCAACTGATTGAGTCGTCCGGCAATTTGCAGGAAATTTACGACACCATGCTCAACGAGTATGAGGTGGATGCAGATCAATTGCTGGAAGACATGGAACAGCTGGTGGTTGATATTGAAAAAGCCGGATTGGTGTCGTTGAAGGCTGCCAGCTAAGCCCGCCAAAAATCCTGCTGTGGCACGCCTATACCCAGCAGTTAATCAGCACCCTCTACCGTGATACCATCAAGCCAGACCTAATCGCTAACTCCTGGGGAGAAGTTTATGTCCGGCACTATTTTCTGGCTTGCGCTGCTGGCGCTGGTGATCTACATCATCAGCATTTACAACAGACTGGTCACGCTCAAGAATCGTTTTAAAAATGCCTTCGCCCAGATCGAAGTGCAACTCAAACGCCGCTACGATCTTATTCCCAACCTGGTAGAAACCGCGAAAGGGTATATGGACCACGAGCGGGAAACACTGGATGCAGTGATTACCGCACGTAACGATGCCGCCACCGTGCTCAAGGCACTGGAGGGTGGCAACCTGGGCGGCGGCGAAATCACCAAGCTGGCAAGTGCAGAAACCGCATTGCAGGGTGCGCTGGGGAAACTCAATGTGACCATGGAAGCCTACCCAGATCTCAAGGCCAGCGAGAACATGCAGCAACTGTCTGAAGAACTTACCACCACTGAAAATCGCATTGCCTTTGCCCGTCAGGGATATAACGATGCGGTGATGGACTTCAACACTTACCGCCAGAGTTTCCCACCCGTATTTTTCGCCGCGAAGTTCGGTCACCCCGACGATGCAACTCTACTGGAGTTTGAGGACTCGGCTGAAATTCAGGCTGCGCCTAAGGTGCAGTTTTAGTCCAGCCCGGATTCCTGGCGCTGGAATGTTTTATCGCCGCCCGGATTCTTTGGCTGACGCACAGATTTTTTGGTTACGGCGCTGTTTGTTGTTTCTAGGAAGGCGGGAAGCTGGCAATCCGGACAGTCTCTGGATTCCCGCCTGCGCGGGAATGACGAAGGAGTCGGGAATGACAAGCGAGACTGGCATGACAGGCAACACGGGAATGACAGGCAATGTGGTTATGACAGGAATAACAAACTAGGCCCGCATGAACTTCTTTCAACAACAGGATATCGCCCGGCGCAACGCGCGCGTGCTGGTGCTGCTGTTCAGCCTTGCTGTGCTGGGACTTATCCTGTTGACCAACGCAGCCGTAGCGGCCTTTCTGTATTTTGGTGACGACTACAATGTCTACAGTGGCAGTCGCGGCGGTATCTCCGGGTTTCTGTCTTATTTCAGCTGGGAGCGCTTCGGCGGTATTGGGCTTGCGGTAACCGCCACGGTGGCTCTCGTCGTACTGATGAAATGGATTCAGCTATCTACCGGCGGAAAAGTGGTAGCCGAAAGCATGGGCGGCGTTCGCATTTTGCCGCAGACACGTGACCAGGGAGAGCGACGCTGTCTCAACGTGGTAGAAGAAATGGCACTGGCAGCCAACATGCCCGTACCTGCTGTGTATGTAATGAATCACGAGCGAGGCATTAACGCCTTCGCCGCCGGTATCGTGCCCGCGGACGCAGTGGTTGCCGTCACCCGAGGCACCATTGATCACCTCAAACGCCATGAGTTACAGGGCGTAATCGCTCACGAATTTAGCCACATCCTCAATGGTGACATGCGCCTTAACATTCGACTGGCAGCGATGCTCAAGGGCATTACTTTCGTTGGCGATGTCGGTCACATTTTACTGCGCAGCAGCAACCGGGTGCGCACCGGACGCAACAACAAAGACGGCGCTGCACTGCCCATGCTCGGCCTTGCTCTGTGGATACTCGGTTGGCTGGGCGGCCTGGCAGCAGGCTTTATTAAGGCCGCCATCAGTCGCCAAAAAGAATACCTGGCGGATGCGGGCGCGGTGCAGTTTACCCGTGACTCACAGGGCATTGCCGATGCGCTGAAAGTGATTGGGGGTTACATACCTGGTTCGCTGGTACACGCTGCCAGAGCTGCAGAAATGTCGCATATTTTTTTCGGGCAGATAGAGCATCACCTGTGGCAGGTGTTTGGCACTCACCCTCCTCTACCAAAACGTATTCAGCGACTGGATGCGCGCTGGGATGGTCAGTACATTCAGCGTAAGCCCAAGCACTACCCCAACCCTGCCATTGAGGCCGCAGACGTGGCGGGGACAGAACGCGCCGCTATCGTCGCAGCGGCAATGGCATCGGTAGCTGCTGCGGAAAAACTTGAAACGCCTTCCCCTGGCTCAGAGCTTTCTGACGCTGAATTTGCAGACGCTGAATTTTCTGACGAGAGCACAGACTTCGAAGCCGATACCGCCGAGCAAGAACAGATTCCCGTTGCGCTTGTCAGGCACAGCCACGAACCACTGGGTGCTCATGCAATCACTTGCGCGCTGCTCATGAATGCACAGCACGAGGTTTACCAGCGCCAAATGGAGGTGTTGCAAAGCAGTGAAACCCGCGGGCTTGCCGAGCTTGCCCACACTCTGTTTCCCGCAATCGACGAACTGGGCGCACCCAAACGCTTACCGCTACTGGAGTTATGCCTACCGGCACTGAAATCGATTTCACTCAAACAATACCGCCGATTAAAAACTACCTTGTTGCAACTGATCAAAGCAGACGCCCGCACCGAGCTACACGAATGGTGCCTGTACCAGTTAGTGCGCCACTATCTTGACCCTGAGTTTATTCAGGTAAAGCCCAGCCGCCCCCGCTATCGACGTTTGAATAAGGTAAAGGCACATCTTCGTGTCACGCTTTCGGTGCTGGCTCACGAAGGCGGCGGCCATACCGAGACGGTGTTTCGCATGGGCGCACAAGAGTTGGACATGGACACCCTGCAACTGATGCCCCGTGAAGAATGCAGCGTGTCTGCCTTTAGCAAGGCCGTTTACGAATTGGCAAACTGTTTCCCCCTACTGAAGCCGCGCATTCTGAAGGCGATGACACTCGCCGCAGGGGAAGACGGAAAACTCAGCCCTGAAGAAAAAGAGATCATTGCCGCGATGGCAGCGGTGATGGACTGCCCTTCGCCAGAGTTGCTTTAGCAGCCAACCAGCGGGCATTCCGCCGTGCCCGTTCATCAAATGCAGCCAGCAACTTTCCAATACCCCATTCTCTGCTAGTCTCAATAGTACGTCGCGGCACCTATGCAGCGGCTGACAATTAGAAGTTTCTATACACCACGACAAGGACGTTATGGCTATGGAACATGCAATGCCCCTCAGCAGTGGGGAAGCCCGCTGCTGCGTGAGCCCGGAACAGCCGGGTCTATCCAATCGCTATCGCACCACCGATCGCGTACTTCAAATTTTGCTCAATGACGACCTGTCACGGGTACGTGCCGACTCCATTGCGGAGAGCATGGGCATTAGCCCCACGACACTCAGGCGACGCTTACGGGCAGATCACACCCACTACCAGTTCCTGCTCGATCGGGCGCGACAGTATCGCTGTGAACAACAACTCAGAAACCTGTGGCTGCCGGGCAAATGTTTGGCTGACCAACTGGGGTATTTAGAGGTGAACAGCTTCTACCGCGCTTTCAGACGCTGGACAGGGCTGAATTACAGTGAGTACAAGGATCGTTATTGTAATTAAATCGAGAGGTAACACCGTGAAAACATGATGTCCCAGACCGCCTGATTAGTTAACCAGGCTGAGGCCCTTGTAGTTGCCGATCATTACCTTGTTACGGCCGCCCTCTTTACCGTGGTAAAGCGCGGTATCGGCACGGGCGATGCAGGCATCTAACGACTCGCCTTTGCGGAAACTGGCAATGCCGAATGTCATTGTAATGCTCAATCGCTGATCGCCAAATTCGAACAGGTTATCAGCGATGGATTCGCGCAGCTTTTCAGCCAGAATGGCAGCGCCTTCGGTTTCTGTTTCAGGCAGTAGCAAGATAAATTCTTCGCCGCCCCAGCGGGCGATGCGGTCTACATCACGCGTACGCTCCTCAAGGATGCTCGCCATCCGTTTGAGCACGTGGTCGCCACACACGTGACCGTGGCGATCATTAAAGCGTTTGAAGTTATCGACATCGGTTATTACAAGGGAGAAGCCTTTGCCAGAGCGGAACATCCGGCGGATTTCGGCTTCGGCCTCTTCGGTGAAGCCACGGCGATTTAACAATCCGGTGAGGTGATCAACTCTCGCTGCCTCTGCGAGTCGCTTGTTAGCCGCGCTAAGATCCGCGGTGCGTTCAGCCACCTCCGATTCAAGCTTGGAGTACATCGCAGTAAAACGATTGGCCATGGATATCGCCATGGCGATCAAAATCGCCACAAAACCGATGGGGGCTAGCCTCGCGGTTTCGAGATGCACCAGGTCGATCAACAAATCGTTAATGGCCGTAGCGAGAAAAATAACGGTCCCGAGCAATACTGTTTTGGCTTCCGGGTTGCCCGCGCGCGCTTCTCTGAAAATGATCCATGGCGCTAACGCGATCAGCGGCAAGGTCCAGAACTGCCAAATATTCAACGTTTGGTAGTGAATGGTATCGCCAGGCACCAGCACTACGATAGCTGATGCGACCACAAAGCTGACCTGGTAAGCCCTGAGCACTGGGCTAATCGGCAAGCGCAACAAAGACCAGATCATTTGTATGCCCAGGGCCGGGAATACATAAATAGCGCCCAACTCTATTTTCTTCATCGCCACAAAAGAGATATCAAACAAATACTTCCACTGGGTCAGCATCAGCCCGTAAAGGCCGATGTTTACAGCCATCAGGCCGAACCAGAGGAAAGTCTCCAGTTTGCGGTTTCGGCCATAGAGGTAAAGGTGATAACAACCAAAGCCAAGAATCAGCACGCAGAACAACAAACCCGGAATTTCACTGACCATGCCCGTTAGCACTAGTTCGCGGTATTGACCCAACTTATAAACGCCAGAAATAGGGCCGCCGCTCCAGGCGTCTACTAACGCTTCGCCGCCTCCCCACACTCGCAGGGCGAGCACCAGCACACCGTCGTCACTCACAGCAGAGGCGGGTATCGCAAACACGCGTTCGCGGTCGTAGGTCACTTCACTCAGCGGCGGCAGGCTGCCAACGCCACCAATCAGCTGGCCGCCGGCGTACATTTCGTAGGCGCTGAGCACCTTGCCCATGCGAACGGCTAGCTGTGAGAGCTGGTTTTCCTGTAACAGCGCAGGATCTAGTTGCAGGCTAAGACGGTACCAGGCCATATGCCCCAATTCGTGATAGCCGCCCTCGGGCCAGCGCTGCGGAATACCCATGCTCGACCAAGCCGAATCGTCAAGGTTAGGGGCGGACCAGCTGAGGTCATCACCCGGCTGGAAACGCCATTGACCGCGCAGAGACACGCCTTCACGGAAGTCCTCAGGCGTTACAAACGGGAGGTCGCCCGACTGGGAGCGCGCTTGGGCGAAGGGACCGGCTAACAACAGACAACAGACTGCCGCGGCGAGTAAAAACGCCTTACGGAGCTGACTTGTCGTTTGCCAAAGCATCATCGGTTTATGGTTGTCGCCCAATTAAGTACAGGGTGATTATAGAGAGACATTGGCTTCAACAGCGCCTAAGGCACCCAAACCTTGAATCAGGTCACACAAAAAAGGTGAATTAGAGCCAACCCTGGGCGCGATAGTAGATAAAACCGACGTATTCCTTGATGGCGGCGGTACTGCGCCCCAAATCATCCGCGGTGGGTAACCAGCGCGGTACCAGTGGTTTTCCCACCAGACGCTGATAGTCGGTAGGGGCAGGAATCACCTCAAAGCCCTGGCGTTCAAACAGCGGTACGGCACGAGACATATGGAAAGCTGAGGTCACCAGGAGGATCTTTTGCACTTCCCTGGCCTGCAGCACCACCGCCGAATACTGCGCGTTTTGCTGGGTATCCAGACTCTGCCGCTCCAGCAGCAGTGCTCTATCGGGGAGACCCATTAAAACCAAATAATCACGCAACTGTTCGGCCTCTGGGCGGCTGCCGGTGGTTGACCCGCCTGACACTAACACCAGGGGTGCTTTCTTAGCTTTATACAACGATACCGCATGAGTGATGCGGTCTGCCGCCGCGTTCAGGTCCGCCATACTGCTCCAATGTGTATCACGAGCGGCGCCGCCGAGCACAACAATTGCATCAGCTTTGGGCACGACTGACATCGCCTTAGGCCTGAAGTCATTTTCCAGGCTCGCCATCAGGAGGTCAGCAAATAACGCGGTGGAACAGGCGTACAGCCAAACAATTGACACCCCCAGCAGCGCGGCTGACACCCGCCGCCGACGCCAACACAGCAGCGCGATCAGCGCCAAAAGCAGTGACAGGCTTAATGGGTAGACAAGCAGCGATAACAACTTGGTGAGCGAAAAAGAAATGCGGTGGCTCCTGTATACTGTTGCGGACTCTGCATAATACTAAGCCATAAAGGAGCTATTCCATGCAATACGTTGCGATTGTCACCCTTCTTCTCATCATTCAATACATGGCGTACATGATGTTTTGCGGCTTTGCCCGCGGCAAAGACACCGTCGTTGCCCCCGCTACCAGCGGCGATGAGCGCTTTGAAAGAGCCTTTAGGGTTCAGATGAACACCCTGGAACAACTCATGGTGACGCTACCTGCCATGTGGATTTGCGCGCACTTTTTCAGCCCGCTGTGGGCCGCAGGGCTGGGCGTGGTGTTTATGGTGGGACGACTGCTTTACCGTCAGGCTTACATGAACGATCCCTCAACCCGCGGCACGGGCATGATGATTGGGTTTGCGGCGAATGTGGGTTTAATCGCACTCGCTCTTTGGGGCGCGATTGGGCAAATTTAACGGGCATGCCTGATTTGTAGATCTAACTGGAATAGCTAACTAGAAGGGCTAGCTACAAGAGCTAACCAGAAGGGCTAACTAAATGGGCTAGCTAGAAGAGCTAACCACGAGTGCTAACCAGAAGCGCCAACTACAAAGTCTAGCTAGCAGGTCCAGCTGGCGACTCTAACTAGAGTAGCCCTCTGGATTAGCCTCCTGCCAACGCCAGGTATCGACACACATTTGCTCCAGACTGCGGGTGGCACGCCACCCTAATAACGACTCTGCCATCGCAGGGTCTGCCCAGCACTCGGCAATGTCCCCTGCCCTGCGATCAACCAGTTCGTAGGGAATTTTTCTGCCGCTGGACTGTTCAAAGGCGCGAATCATGTCCAGTACGGAAGCGCCGACGCCCGTGCCAAGGTTAACCGTGAGCACACCGGGCTTATCGAGTATGTACTTCAGCGCAGCTACATGACCTTCGGCGAGATCTATCACATGAATGTAATCGCGCACGCCCGTGCCATCCGGTGTTGGATAATCGCTACCAAAAACTGACAGTTTCTCCCGCCTGCCTACCGCGACCTGGGCCACAAACGGCATGAGGTTATTGGGCCAACCCTGGGGGACTTCGCCGATGCGCCCGCTGGTATGAGCGCCCACTGGGTTAAAGTAGCGCAAGCGACCGATACTCCAGTTGGATCGCGCCTGACCCCAGTCGGCCAGAATTTCCTCAACCATTAATTTTGAACGGCCGTAAGGATTGGTGGCCGAGGTGGGAAAGTCTTC
>JBDWQQ010000063.1:0-40717 GCA_039986455.1 Halioglobus sp. | reverse complement strand
TTGGGTAAGGAGTTGCAGCGTAAATACGGCGAGCCTACGCCGGCAGCGCTAGTCGAATCGGCAATGCACCACGTCGACATTTTAGACAAGCATAACTACCCCGATTTTAAAGTGAGCGTAAAAGCCTCAGAGGTTTTTATGGCGGTAGAGGCTTATCGTCTACTGGCTAAAGAGATCGATCAGCCACTGCATTTGGGTATTACAGAGGCAGGTGGCCTGCGCGGCGGCACGGTGAAGTCTTCGGTCGGCCTCGGGATGCTGCTAATGGACGGCATAGGCGATACCATCCGCATTTCACTTGCCGCAGACCCTGTCGAGGAAGTGAAAGTTGGCTTCGATATTCTTAAAAGCCTCAAGCTGCGCAGCAATGGCATTAACTTTATCGCCTGCCCCAGTTGTTCGCGGCAGAACTTCGATGTGGTTGGCACCATGAATTCACTGGAGCAGCGGCTTGAAGATATTCGCACTCCCATGGACGTTGCCGTGATCGGTTGTATCGTCAATGGTCCGGGTGAGGCAAAAGAAGCTGATATTGGTCTGACCGGGGCAACGCCGAGTAACCTGATCTATGTGGATGGCGAACCGGATCACAAAATCAGCAATGACGAATTTATCGATCACCTTGAAGAGGTGATTCGGGACAAGGCCGCCAAGCTGGAAGAACAGCGTGCTGAGGAAGCTGAAAAGCTTATCCTCAAAACCCCGGCCTGAACCGACGATTGTACTGGAGTAGTTGTGAGTAATATTCGAGCCATCCGCGGGATGACCGATATCCTGCCGGATGTAACACCTTCCTGGCAGTATGTAGAAAATGTGATTGGCACTTTGATGGCAGGCTATGGCTATAGCGAAGTGCGCATGCCGATTGTTGAGCAGACTGAGCTGTTTCGTCGCGGTGTCGGCGAAGCGACCGACATTGTCGAAAAAGAGATGTACACCTTTCTCGATAGAAATGAGGAAAGCCTGACGCTGCGACCTGAGGGTACGGCCGGATGTGTACGTGCCGCGATTCAGCACGGACTGCTCAATACGGTGCAGCGGCTCTGGTATACGGGGCCTATGTTCCGTTATGAACGCCCCCAAAAAGGCAGACAGCGTCAGTTCCATCAGGTGGGGGCCGAGGCATTTGGCGTGGCGACACCGGATATGGATGCGGAAATGATTCTGCTGACAGCCAGGCTGTGGCGTGAACTGGGTGTAGCCGACGATGTGCAGTTGCAGCTCAATTCCATCGGCAATACGGAGTCGCGCAACGCCTACCGCGATGCGCTAGTGAGCTACTTGCGTGACAGGGTCGATGCTTTGGATGAAGACAGCCAGCGCCGGCTGGAAAGCAATCCCCTGCGGATACTCGATAGCAAAAATCAGGGAACGCAGGCGGTGCTGGATGACGCGCCTTCTCTGGTGGATTTCCTCGACGAGGAATCCAGTGCAGACTTCGCTCGCTTGAAGGAGCTATTGGACGCTGCTGGCGTTGCCTATAGCTTGAACCCTCGTCTGGTGCGTGGTCTCGATTACTACAATAAAACGGTATTTGAATGGGTGACAGACCGTTTGGGTGCCCAGGGCACTGTTTGTGGCGGTGGACGTTACGATGGTTTAGTCGAACAACTGGGCGGTAAGTCGGTGCCCGGTGTGGGTTTTGCTATGGGCATCGAGAGGTTGGTGTTACTTGTAGAAGAGTGCGGTCAGCTGCCAGAAGCAATTTCCAGCGCAGATGTTTATGTTGTCAGTTTTGGCGATGCAGCACAGCGCGAGGCCGTGGCCGCAGCGGAGCAGTTGCGTGATGCCCTTCCTGGCCTCAGAATCGTGCAGCACAATGGCGGCGGTAGTTTCAAAAGCCAGATGAAAAAAGCTGACAAGAGTGGCGCTAAACTGGCCCTGATTTGGGGCGAAGATGAAGTTGCTGAGCAAAGTGTCAGTATTAAACCCTTGCGAGAGCAAAATAATGAGCGAATAGGGCAGCAGTCTGTGCCCCGAGCCGAATTAGAACAAACGCTGCGAGCGATGCTGGCAGTTTGAGTCGTTAAGAGGAACAGAGAAAAGTGGAAGAGTACCGCACAGAAGAAGAGCAGGTTGAAGCACTGAAGAAGTGGTGGGAAGAAAATGGCCGCTCCACCATTGCAGCAATTATTGTCGCCCTCGGGCTTGGATTTGGCTGGCAGGGCTGGCAGAAATACCAGGCTGACGAATTAGAGGGCGCGTCTGCGAGCTATCAATCGATGCTGCAGATGCTGTCGACAGAAGATGCTGAGGGCGCTGCAGTACTGGCTGCTGACATTAAGCAGAACTACAGCCGCAGCACCTACGCTCAGTTTGCATCACTTCACCTGGCGCGGGTTGCAGTAACCGAGGGAGACCTGGTGACTGCTGAGGCCGAGCTTCGCTGGGTGCTGGGTCGTGCTGACAAGGGCAGTGATAATGCACAAGTGGCTCAGCTTCGTTTGGCACGTGTGGTGGCTTCAGCGGGCGATACTCAACAGGCTCTGACCATTCTAGACAGTGCCGACCCCGGTGCTTATGCCTCTGCGTATCAGGTGGCTCGAGGCGATATTCTCCTAATGCAGGACCGCACTGATGAAGCGCGCGAAGCGTATAGCTCTGCATTGATGCTGGCCTCGCGAGGTCAGGGACAGGTCAACATGCCGATGCTGCAGCAAAAGCTACAGAGTCTGAGCCAGGAAGCTCCCCGTGAGTTGGAGATGCCCGTCGAGCCTGCCGAGCCAGTCGTAGAGGAAGCGCCGGCTGAAACGATCGACGGCGAAGAGGAATAGTTTATGCGGGTTATGCAGTGGTTAGTGGCGGTTCCCCTTGTACTCAGCCTGGGTGCCTGTAGCACCGTCAAAGGCTGGTTTGAGATGGATGACGATGAAGACCCGACCGCACCGGTTGAGCTGATCGACATTGAGCAGAGCGTAAAAATCAAAAAGCTCTGGTCGGTCGGGGTAGGTGATGGACAGGGTAAAGGACTGTATCGACTGCAACCTGTAATGACAGGCGACATCTTGTACGCTGCCTCTGCTGAAGGTGAAGTAAAAGCCATCGACCGTTTCAAAGGTAAGGCCCTTTGGAAAACCGATCTGGATACCAAATTATCCGGTGGTGTAGGCCACTACGGGGACGCTTTGTTTCTTGGCAGCTCTGATGGCTCCGTGTTGAAGTTGTCGGCAAGCAGCGGCGAACTGCTCTGGTCTACTCGATTGCAGGGCGAGGTTCTTGCGCCTCCCCAGGGTAATGGCAAGGTAGTTATTGCCCAAACCTATGACGGAAAATTGCAGGGTCTGGACGCTGACTCCGGAGAAAAGCTGTGGACCTATGACAGTGATGTTCCCGTTCTAACCATTCGCGGTACCAGTACCCCTATTTTAAATGGCAACACCGCCTACGCGGGCTTCGCTAACGGCAGGGTTGTCGCCTTCAATGCGGATACCGGCGGTATTATGTGGGAGGTGCGCGTCGCGATCTCACAGGGCCGATCTGAAATAGAGAGAATTGTCGATGTGGACGGCCAGATGGCGCTGATTGGCAATGAATTGTATGCCGCCAGTTATCAGGGCAGGGTGGTTGCCATCGACGTGGCCTCCGGCCGCAAGGTCTGGCAGAAGGACGTATCTTCATTCTCGGGAGTTTCCCAGGGCTTTGGCAACGTGTATGTGACGGATGAAGATGGCACTATCAGCGCTTATTTACGTAATGGCCAGGGGCTTCGTTGGGAGCAGAGTGCGCTAGGCTATCGAGAACTGTCCAGGCCGACCCCGGTTAGCAGCTATGTCGCGGTGGTAGACCTGGAGGGCTATTTGCACCTGGTTTCCCAGGTCGACGGAGAGTTTGTGGGCCGGGTTAAAGCCGGTGGCGGTGGCGCCCGGGCCGATATGATTGCCGACGGCAATATCGTTTATGTCTTTACCAATAATGGCAAGTTAATCGCCTACGAGATTACGGCGAAGCAATGATCCCCGTGATCGCCCTGGTGGGGCGCCCCAATGTTGGTAAGTCGACGCTGTTTAATCAGCTGACGCGCAGTCGTGACGCACTGGTTGCGAATCTGCCGGGTCTCACCAGAGACCGCAAATATGGCGAAGCCCGATTAGGGTCTCAGCCCTTTATGGTCATTGATACCGGCGGTATTAGTGGCGATGAATTCGGCATTGATTCCGAAATGGCGGAGCAATCGCTGGTCGCGATCGAAGAAGCCGATGCCGTACTCTTTTTGGTAGATGCCAGAGAAGGGCTCAATGCCGCTGACCAGTCTCTGGCCAAGCACCTTCGACAGCGCAACAAGTCCTTCCACCTGGTGGTCAACAAAGTAGATGGCCTGGACGCCGATATCGCTACCAGTGACTTTTATGCCTTAGGTGTTGAGTCAATGTTTGCCATTGCAGCCAGCCATGGTCGCGGTGTGCGTAACATGATCAGCGAGGTTATGGAGCGCTTCCCTGTTGAAGAGACTCCGGAAGAAGACGAAGCTTTTCCGAACAGCACGCGGGTGGCTGTCGTTGGGAGACCAAACGTTGGCAAATCGACGCTGGTCAATCGCCTGTTGGGCGAAGACAGGGTTGTTGTGTTCGATGAGCCTGGTACTACCAGAGACAGCATTTACATCGACTATCAGCGTGATGAGAAGGAATATACGCTCATCGATACTGCCGGTGTGCGTCGTCGAAAAAATGTAAAGCAGACGGTCGAAAAGTTCTCCATCGTTAAAACACTGAAAGCGATTGATGACGCCCACGTGGTTATTCTAGTCATGGATGCGCACGAAGGTATTGTCGATCAGGACATGCACCTGCTGGGGCTGTGTATCGAGAAAGGCCGTGGCCTGGTTTTAGCCGTTAACAAGTGGGACGGCATCGACCCAGACCAGCGTGATTGGATCAAGAGCGAACTCGGCCGTCGTTTAGCCTTTGCGGATTACGCCGATACCCATTTTATTTCGGCATTGCATGGCACCGGGGTAGGGCACCTCTATAAGTCGATCGATGCCGCTTTTGAATCGGCGACGCGAGAACTATCCACTAATGCGCTTACGCGCATCCTGGAAGGCGCCGTGTTCGACCATGCGCCTCCCATGATCAACGGCCGCCGAATCAAAATGCGCTATGCCCACGCTGGAGGCCGCAACCCTCCGTTGATCGTCATCCATGGAAACCAAACCGGTAAAGTCCCCAACAGTTATGCTCGCTATCTGGAAAAAATTTACCGTCGCGAGTTGGACCTTGTTGGCACCCCGGTGCGAATTGAATTTCGTACCTCGGACAACCCCTATGCGGAAAAGCGCAATAAGCTTACCCAGAGGCAGGTTCAGCGCAAACGTCGCCTGACGACACATGCCACCAAGAGTAAGAATAAAAAGAAATAGGCCCCACTCAGGAGCGCCTTGCTATGAGTGATCACCCCAGGCCTGATTTAGATACCCGCGAAAATGTTGAGCTGTTTGTGGATCGCTTCTATGAGCAGGTCCTGAACGATGAGCAGCTGGCCCCCATTTTTCTCGACGTGGCTCAGATCGACCTTAATACTCACTTGCCTCACATCAAAAACTACTGGTGCAAGCTGGTACTCAATGACAATGCCTATCATCGGCACACCATGAATATCCATCGCCAACTGAATGCCCAGCGCACCCTGGTGCCGACTGACTTTGAGCGCTGGCTGAATTTGTTTTGTCAGACCTTAGACGACTCCTTTACCGGCCCCCATAGCGATAAAGCCCGCCGGATTGCGGGTGCTATAGCCGCTAATATGCAGCGAGCGCTCACTGAGTAGCATGGTAAGTCATTGTAAAATATAGATAATATAATTTTAGCTGTTTAAAAGTTGCACAATCGAAATATGGTGTTATAGTCATGTATAACACCTTATCAGTGAGATTGTGAAAATGAGCGTCAAGCCAAGAAAAAGGATCTTAGCCAGTAATGACCACCGCATGATCGTGCATGCTGGCTTACTAGTGATATGCGCAATGCTCAGCGTGTTGGGAGTAGGGGCGCTGGCTTTTCTGTGCTTCCTGCCGGCCGCGGGCCTGGTTGAAGTGCTTTCAGCAATATCACCGTCATCCAATGTTCGGCGGATGTAGAGGGCTGAATGATGATTCGTAACGCCATTCTGATAGTGATGATGCTCATGCTCAGCACCGCGGCTAACGCCGAAATTGACACTGCTCGGGTGACCTACATGGCCCTGGCGCAGATTCAGAATTGCCTGGACCTGCGAGTTTCCCAGGCGATAACAATGCCGCCCATGGGATCTGGAACTGGTTTATCCTTTCGTGGACTGGGTGCCATGCTGGGAGTCGGTATGATGACACTTCTGTTTTTTGTCCCGGCAGCTTTGCTGTCAGAGATGCTGATGCGTCGCGGTGAAAATCGCGACTCGTAAGAGACAGCCTAATTAGAGGAGCGAGAAATGAAAGCGCTACTAACTGCAACACTGGCACTGGCAAGTTTCAGCCTGCAAGCCGAAGTTTTAAAAATCACTGATCTGGAGGTCGAGAACGTTCTGGTCTACGGCAGTGTAGAAGTACAGATTGACCAGGGTGAGATAACAGAGCTCCTGATTCGAGGTGACGAAGACGTACTGGAGATGCAACCTTTCGATACCCGGGGAGGCACGCTGGTATTGGGTCAGTCCGACCAACATAGAGGCAAAAGCTTCTCGTCGGTGAAATACATGCTCACGATCCCGGATATGGATGAACTGCGTCTTAGTGGCAGTGGCGATGTATTTGTGAAGCCCTTCGAAACCGATGAAATTTTAATTAACGTCGATGGCTCGGGAGATATCAAAGTTTTCTCTTTGGTCGCCAAAGAAGCCAGAGCAAGAGTACGCGGCTCCGGCGATATCAAGATAGCAGAGCTGATTGCTTCTAAAGTTGAGTTCCTGGTCTCGGGGTCTGGTGACGTGGCCATCGGTGAGATGACCGCCGATGCGATCGAAGCGACGATCAGTGGCTCTGGCGATATCAGCGTAGAAGAGACAACGGGCAAGGCATCATCGATAGAAATCAATATAGCGGGCGGAGGTGAAGTTGACCTCAGCGAACAGGCAGTCAGTTTGGCTGAGATAAACATCGTGGGCTCGGGCGATGCCCGGGTCGGAGAGGTCAAAGAGCTTGAGGTCAATATTATTGGCAGCGGCGATATCTACTATGCAGGTGACCCTGAAATTGACAGCAATGTATTGGGTTCCGGCGACTTGAATCGCCAGCGTTAATCGGGAGAAGAACCTGTGACCGTTGAATGGAACGATAAACAGCCTATTTACCGCCAGTTGAGAGATCTGGTTGCGGATCGAATTATGGATGGCAGTTTTCCTGAGGGTGAAGCCGTACCTTCGGTGCGCCAGGTCGCATCAGACTACAAGATCAATCACCTGACCGTGGGTAAGGCGTATCAGGAGTTGGTGGATGGCGGCTTGTTGGAAAAACGCCGCGGTCTGGGGATGTTTGTAAAGACTGGCGCCTGCGGTGCTCTCACCACCAATGAGAAGCAGCAATTTATTGACGAGGAAGTGCCTGCATTCCTCGATAGGGCAGATGTACTGGGAATGAATATTCAGGAAGTAGTCGATCTGCTGCTTGAAACAGGGGGAGAACGCTAATGGGTAACATTGTTGAGGCGAAAGGTTTAACGCGCAAATTCGGCGACCTGAATGCTGTAGATCAGGTGGATTTTACGATTCCCTCAGGTGCTGTGCTAGGGCTGATTGGCCCTAACGGTGCGGGAAAAACCACACTACTTCGCGCCCTGCTCGGTTTGACCGAGTACCAGGGTGAGTTGAATGTGCTGGGCAACAGCCCACGGTCTGAACGCTCACGGTTGATGGAAGAAGTTTGCTTCATTGCCGATACCGCGGTGTTGCCGCGCTGGATGAAGGTAGAGCAACTGCTCGATTATGCCAGTGGCATTCACCCGCGTTTTGATCGCGATATCGCAGAGAGTTACCTCAAGGATACGGATGTTCGCCTAAACGGGCGCATTAAGAATTTGTCCAAGGGTATGATGGTCCAGGTTCATTTGGCTCTGGTCATGGCGATCGATGCGCGCTTGCTGATATTGGACGAGCCGACCCTGGGTTTGGATATCCTGTTCCGTAAACGTTTTTTTGAGCAGCTGATATCAGACTATTTCGATCAGGAGCGCACTATCATTATCTCCACTCACCAGGTTGACGAGGTGCAACACATACTCACTGATGTCATGTTCCTGAATCGAGGTAAAAAAGTGTTGCAGCGTTCTATGGAAGACATCGAACAGCAGTTTGTGCAGCTGAACGCTGTTGGCGACTCAGCCGTCAAAGCCCAGGGTATTCCACACGTCGGTTCGCAAGGAATTCTGGGTGGCAAGGCGATTATTTATGAAGGCATCGAGCGAGAGTCTTTGGCGCCCTTGGGCGAGCTGAGAACGCCATCGGTGTCTGATCTGTTTGTGGCGATGATGGGAGGAGACAAGTAATGGCAACTACAGCATCACTTCGTCGTTTTACACTGCTGCAAAAAGAGATTCAGGAGTACAAGCTGTCTCTCGTGTGGACTCCCCTTATTATCGCGGCAGTACTCACCCTGTTGATGTTAGTCAGCGTTTTAGTGGCTAACAGAATTTCGGCGATGGGCGATACATTTATCGACGTTATCATGGCCGAGGAGATGGATGTCTCGCCTGTGATCACGATCAATCTGGATGACGGGTCCGACATTTTAAATGATGACGAGTCGCAAGCAGGCTCCGCTGCATCTGAGCCCGTTTATGAAATTGAAATTGCCGCTGACGATGAAGCGCCTTCTGACGAAGACTGGAACTTCTCCCGAAGCTGGCGCTTTGATCCGGAAAAAAGTGACAAGCCGGAGTACGAGTCGGCAGAGGTTGGTAGTCTTAACCCGGTTTTAAAAGTGATTCACGTCTTCTTCCTGGTGCTGTTGATGCTGGTGACTTTCAACTATCTGTTGGGCTCGCTTTACAATGACCGCAAGGATCGCAGTATCCTTTTCTGGAAATCGATGCCGGTTTCCGAATGGGAGGAGGTGCTTACCCGATTGACTGTGGCGCTGATTGTCGCCCCAGCGATCTACATTGCTGTGTCAATGCTAATGCAGTTGTCTTTTGTGCTTTTGGCCATGCTGATGGTTTGGCGTATGGATATGGATCCATTTGCCACCGTACTGGCGAACATTGGTTTTGGTGACCTTTTATTGCAGCAGGTCGGTGGTTGGGTGATGACGGCCCTGTGGGTGGCGCCTACCTATGGATGGTTGCTGTTGGCTTCTGCATTGGCCAAGCGTTCACCGTTTATGATCGCTGTTGCACCCGTTATCGGACTGGTCTTGCTGGAAGGTATTGTCCTGGGGAGCGATTATGTCCTCGGCGCGGTGATCAACCACATCCCGCATCACATCGGTGGTGAGAGCGTAATGGGCTTTTATATTCATAGTTCATTCTGGAAGCAAGTCGACTTTTTCAGCATGGCCTGCGGGCTGGTGTTTGCTGTAATAACCGTTGTAGGATCGGTTTATTTGCGGCGCTACCGATTTGACATCTGATAACACCCCAGCAATAACCACAAAGCGCCCCGGTCCATTCGGCCCGGGGCTTCTTGTTACTGCCGCTTTTATTGGTCCGGGCACAGTCACCACCGCCAGCGTCGCTGGTGCGGGGTTTGGCTATGCGCTGCTATGGGCCTTGCTTTTCTCGGTAATCGCTACTGCTGTGCTGCAGGAAATGTCTGCTCGATTGGGGCTGGTTACCCGACGCGGGCTGTCACAGGCCATTCGTGAAACGGTCGCCGGGCGCTGGTATGGACCGCTGGCGATCCTGTTGGTGGTGTCCGCTGTTGGCTTTGGCAATGCTGCTTACGAAGCGGGGAATATCACAGGCGCCGCACTAGGGCTTGAGGGCTTAAGTGGAATACCCAGCTGGGTCTGGGCACTGGCGGTTGGATTTTCCTCCGCAGCACTTTTACTCAGCGGTCGTTACAGTTTAATTGAACACGTACTGATTGCTCTGGTGCTACTGATGAGCACGGTATTTTTGCTCACGTTTCTGATGGTGCGTCCTCCCATGGCAACGCTGGTCGCCGGATTGCTGCGGCCCAGTTTGCCCGAGGGTTCGTTGCTGACTGCGATCGCTCTCATTGGCACAACGGTAGTGCCTTACAACCTGTTTTTGCACTCCAGTGCAGTGCAGGAAAAGTGGCACGCTGATTTACCGGTTGCGGATTCGCTGAAGGCGGCGCGAGTAGATACCGGTCTGTCTATTGGGCTGGGAGGTCTCATTACTCTGGCCATTATGAGCACAGCGGCCGCGGCCTTCTTTGGCACCGGTGCCCAGATTTCTGCTGCGAACATCGCTTCGCAGTTGGAGCCATTACTGGGGCCAGCGGCGCGCTATTTCTTCGCGGCGGGCTTGTTTGCGGCGGGGCTCAGCAGCGCGGTCGCAGCTCCTTTGGCCGCAGCCTATGCAGTTTGCGGCGCGCTGGGATGGGAGCGAAATTTATCTTCTTTTCGTTTCCGCATGGTTTGGTTTTTGGTGCTTGCCAGCGGTACGTTTTTTGCCGTCATCGGCACCAGTCCCTTGGCGGCAATACTGTTTGCCCAGGCGGCGAACGGTTTACTGTTGCCGGTCTGTGCCGTGTTCTTGCTACTGGTAATGAATCGATCGCAGCAGTTGGGCGACTACCGTAATGGTATCGCCAGCAACGCGCTGGGAGCATTCGTGGTTTTGGTGACCTTGGGCCTGGGCGGTTTAAAACTTCTTAAAGTCTTTGGCCTGATGGTCTAGCAGCTAACGGCCTACCGCATAGGTATATAAGGCTTACAGTACTTTGTGCAGCGCTTCGAGTAATGCGTTGGGCGCCTCTACCGTGATGGTGTGGCCTGCGCCCGGGAGTAACACAACTTCAACCTCTGGCAACGCCTCCTGCAAGGGTTGAGTGCCTCTGCTGGGCGTTAATCGATCTTCCGCGCCCAGTATCATCAGCGCAGGGCATTGCACTTGCGATGCTCGTGTTAGTCCGGAATCGTAGTTATTGCAGGCGTTCATGTCGTTGAACAGTACGCCCGGTGCTGCGCGTTCGTAAAGGCGCAGCGTATTGCCAATCATCCATATGCCCGAGTTGCGGTTGCCTCCGTACTGATGGCGTTTGCTGTAGCCCCACTGGGTTAGCATGTCAAAAGCGGCGTGATCATTGTCGCGCGCGGCGTCCAGTATGGCGTCAGAAACTGGCATAGGCGCGATGGTGCCCACCAGTGCAATGGCCTCAACTCGTTGCGGATAACGTGCGGCGCAGTCCAGTGACACCAAGCTACCCAGGCTGTGGCCAACCAGGGCAGCTTTGTCTATTTTCAGCACATCAAGTACATCGATTATCCAGTCTGCCATTGCTTCAATGTTGGGGCGCAACTCGCCCGCGGAGCGACCATGGCCAGGAAGATCGACGGCAACTACATTGCGTCTATGGCGGGCAAAATGACGCGACGCCAGCGTCCATACCGTGTGGTCCATGCCCGAGCCGTGAATGAAGACAACGGTGTCCTTGGCTGGGTCTATCTCCCGGTTGTTGGTGTAGCAGTAGCTGCGGTCGCCATTGACATCAAATTTCATCGCCGGCCCTCCTGTCGCTCGACGACCTTACCTGCTGCACGCAGGCCCTGCTTGAGGTCGCCTATCAGGTCGTCACAATCTTCCAGTCCAATGGAAAGGCGGATGGTGCCCTCGGTGATGCCCCCGGCGGCCAATGCTTCAGTATCCATTCGATGATGCGTAGTACTCGCCGGGTGGATGACCAGTGATTTGGCGTCACCCACGTTGGCCAGATGGGAAAATAAATCCAGCGCGTCGACAAAGGCAATGCCTGCGTCGCGACCGCCATGGAGGTCAAAGCTGAAAACAGCGCCGCAACCGCGCGGCAATAACTCTTTTGCCAGAGCCTGATCAGGGTGGCCTTCCATTTCCGGGTAAGAAACCTTGTCGACAATGTCTTGTTCATCCAGAAACGCGACGACGCTGCGGGTATTGTCGACATGACGCTGCATGCGCATGCCCAGGGTCTCCATGCCTTGCAAGATATGAAATGCCGAAGTCGGGCTCATGCAGGCGCCGAAGTCGCGCAGGCCTTCTTTACGTGCGCGGGTAATAAATGCCGCCGGTCCGAATTCTTCGGTGAAGACCATTTGATGAAAGCCATCGTAGGGTTCGCTCAGAGTGGGGAATTTTCCTGATGCTTCCCAATCAAAGTGTCCGCTGTCGACCAGTAGTCCTCCAATGACTACACCGTGCCCACTGAGAAACTTTGTGGCCGAATGTTGAATCAGGTCGGCGCCTAGTTCGAAGGGTTTCATTAGGTAGGGCGTGGTGAAGGTCGAGTCCACCATCAGCGGTAAGCCTGCCCCGTGTGCGACCTCTGCCACTGCAGGAATATTAAGCACGTCCAGCCCGGGGTTACCGAGTGTCTCGGCAAACACCAGGCGCGTATTGTCTTTAATGGCGGCCTCGAACGACTGGGGGTCTCGCGGATCCACAAAGGTGGTTTCAATACCGAAGCGCGATAGCGTATAGGCCAGTAGATTATGAGAGCCGCCATACAGCGCTGCGGAGGCAACGATGTGCGACCCCGCGCCCATTAGCGTGACGATGGCAAGATGCAGGGCTGCTTGCCCACTGGCAGTGGCGATAGCTCCAACGCCGCCTTCCAGCGCGGCGATGCGTTCTTCCAGTACCGCGTTAGTGGGGTTGCTTAGTCGAGAATAAACGTGACCGGCTCGCTCGATATTGAATAGCGATGCCGCATAGTCAGAATCGGGAAAAGTGAACGAGGCAGTCTGGTAAATCGGTGTTGCGCGCGCACCCGTGGTTGGATCGGGTTGAGCGCCTGCGTGCAGCGCCATCGTGTCCAGTCCGGGGTATTTGGGTCCAGCCATTGTGTTCTCCTCTATGCTTCTGAACTAGATGCTGAAGCCACCGAGTTTGGTTTCCAGGTATTCTTCAATGCCCTCGCGGGCGCCTTCGCGACCTAGGCCGCTTTCCTTCATGCCGCCAAACGGGGCAGCAGCACTGGTGGGGTTAATATCGTTGATCCCAATTATCCCAAAATCCAGTGCTTCAAAGCTGCGCATGGCGCGCGATAAATTTTGTGTATACACGTAGGCCGCCAAACCATAGTTGGTGTCATTGGCCATGGCGATGACATCGTCATCCTCATCAAAAGGCACGATGGCCGCAACCGGTCCAAACGTTTCCTCCCGATAGATCAGCATTTCGGGGGTGACTCCGCTGATTAATGTAGGCGCATAAAAATGGCCTTTATCGAGTCCGTCATTGGTGAGGCGATGGCCGCCGGTGTGAAGCGACGCGCCTTTATTCGTGGCGTCCTGCACCTGCCGTTCGACTTTCTCTACTGCCACTTCATTGACCAGTGGGCCGATACTATTGGCCGGGTCCATTCCACTGCCGGCGCGCATTTTCTCGATACGAGATTGCAGTGTTTCCAAAAAAGGTAAGAGAATTTTGCGTTGCACGAAAATACGGTTCGGGCTGATGCAGGCTTGGCCGGTGTTGAGGAACTTAACCAGCGATGCGCCTTTGGCTGCGTGCACAGGATCGGCGTCGTCATACACGATAAATGGCGCATGTCCGCCCAGCTCCATGGAAACCCGTTTCAGTTGGGGCGCAGCGTCCTGAGCCAATTGTTTGCCAACGGCTGTGGAGCCAGTAAAGGTCAGTTTTCTGACATTGGGGTTGGTGCAAAACTCCAGGCCGATAGGGCGCGGATCTGCTGCGGTTACCAGGTTAACAACACCCTCGGGGAAGCCCGCCTCGTGGAGAATTTCGTAAACAGCCATGGCGCACAGCGGAGTGGCCTCGGCGGGTTTGAGCACTACCGTGCAGCCGGCGGCAAGTGCAGGCGCCAGTTTGCGCGTTAGCATCGATACGGGATAATTCCAGGGTGTAACAGCGGCGACGACCCCCACCGGTTGTTTCTGCACAATGAAACGCTGATCGCTGCGTGCAGACGGTATGGTCTCGCCATAGACACGCTTTGCCTCTTCGGCGAACCAGAGTAAAAAGTCGGCCGCGTACTTCACCTCGTTCAGTGCAGCCTTTAAAGGCTTGCCCTGTTCTTTGGTCATTAATTCGGCCAGGGCAGGTCGCCTGTCCATCATCAGCTGGTGGGCCGCATAAAGTTTCTCGGAACGCTGGTAGGCGGTCGTCATTTTCCAGCTTGGCAACGCGTCGGTTGCAGCTTGAATAGCGATGACAGCGTCTTGCCGGGAACCATCGGCAACTCGCCCAATCTCTTCACCCGTGGCGGGGTTGTAGACGGGAAAACTGGTGGCCCTGGACTGCCACTCTCCGTTAATGTACACGTTATTCTCCTGAGCAAAAAAAACAGTAAATACAGAACAAAAATCATGTGCACTGGGGTAAAGCGATAGCGGCCTGCATCGCTTGCAGTGCGCGCGCAAGGATAGCATGATTGATTGATCGAACTACAAATCAGGAGTGCGTTCTTGGACGCCAATCTCGATAAAACGAATTTTACGGCAACGCTGCTTGTCATCCTCCTGGTTTCAGTGCCGCTGGCCCTCTATCCGGAAGGTGGCGCTGCACTGGTACAGCAAAGTTATGCTTTCATTGCTACCCATTTTGGTTGGCTCTATGCCTTGGCGGGCGTGGGCTCAATGCTGGTCCTTGCGTGGTTGGCTCTGGGGCGGTTTGGCAAGGTAAAACTGGGTGCGGTCGATGAGGTGCCGGAGTACAGCACCTACAGTTGGGTGGCCATGTTGTTTTGCGCCGGCGTGGGCGCCGGGCTGATGTACTGGTCGGCGATTGAATGGGCCTATTACTACGACGGACCACCGTTTGGAGCCGAGCCGCGTTCGGTGGAGGCAGCAAAGTGGGCGTCGTCCTATGGCATTTTCCACTGGGGTTTTACGGCCTGGGCGTTCTACTGTTTACCCACCCTTGCTATCGCTTATCCATTTTACGCGCAGCGAGTGCCGGTGCTGAAGTACAGCGTAGGGTGTCACTATTGGCTAGAAGGTAAGGAGGAGAGCCTGCCTGCCAGAGCCATGGACTTTCTTTTCATGATTGCCATGATTGGCGGCGCCGGTTCATCCCTGGGCTTTTCTACCCCTTTAATCGCTGCTCTGATTTCCCGGTTGACCGGCATCGAAGCGGGCTTTGGTCTTGAAGCGGGCGTCGTGATGCTTTGCGTCGTGATATTTGCTACCAGTGTTTACCTGGGTCTCGAGAGGGGCATCAAACGGTTAAGCGATATCAATATGTTTGTTGCCCTACTGCTGTTGGCCTTCGTTTTTGTGGCGGGCCCCAGTCTCTTTATTATTAAAACGTCGCTAAACAGTATTGGCACGGTCATTCAAAACTACGCGGCGATGAGTTTCTGGACCGACCCGTTTACCGAATCAGGATTTTTTGAAGACTGGACCGTATTTTATTGGGCCTGGTGGATCGCTTACGGCCCCTTCGTTGGTATGTTCGTCACTCGTATTTCTCGCGGCCGTACTATCCGCCAGGTGATTACAGGCATGTTGCTGTATGGAACGCTCGGTGGTGCTTTGTTCTACATGGTTCTGGGTAATTTCTCGCTCAACCTGCAGTTGAGCGGCGAGCTGGATGTGCTGGCGGTAATGGCAGAGACCGACGGTAATCAGGCAATCGTCGCTGGCCTAGATCAGCTTCCGCTTGCCGGTATTGCAATTGGCATGTTCTGTTTTGTCAGTATTGTGTTTTCAGCAACAACTTATGATTCGGCGTCTTACATTCTTGCTTCGAGTGCCAGTCATCAGTTGCATCCCAGCGAAGACCCACCTCGCTGGCACCGCAGTTTTTGGGCAGTGGCGCTTGCAATACTGCCTCTTACTCTAATGTATATTGGAGGCATTAAGGTCGCTCAGACCTCGGTTTTGGTGGCATCTCTACCTATATTGATTACCGGTGTTTTGTCGACGATAGCGCTGATTAAGTCCTTGCAGCGCGACCATCTCGTACAAGAATAACGGTCACGCCGGGGCTTATGCGGAGGTGTTAGTCGGGGTCGTGATTCAGTAGAAGTTGCTCGTCCAGTGCAATCTGCTTTAGTAGCCATGCTCTGAAAATCTCAATTTTCGGCTGGTCCCGTATTTCCTTGCGACAGGCCAAATACCAGCTGCGTGGATTTAGGGTTCTCAGGCCCGGGAATATCTCGATAAGCGCTCCACTGGCCAGGTCGCGAGATATGTAGGGTTGCTGCCCCAGCGCAATACCCATGCCCTGGGCGGCACTGCTCAGAGCTAGGTCATAACTCTCCAGCTGCAATCCTTGTGTCATATCTACCGCCGCCATCCCCTGTGCTTCCAGCCAGTTGGGCCAATCGCTGGCGGACGGATAGACCTGCAGCAAATCTCTAGGCGGAATATCCTGTGGCCTGGTTAGGGTATCGCGATTTTTTTCCAGATAGCCAGCACTGCATACCGGGAACATTTGCACGTCAAACAAATGGTCATAGTGTAGTCCCGGGTTGTTGGCCAGGCCGATCATTATCGCCGCGTCGACATCGTCGTGCTCAAAGTCCGCATCCATCTGTGCTGTGGTCAAGCGAACTTGCATATCTGCATGCGCCGCCTGAAATCTCGGTAGTCTTGGCAGCAGCCATCGCATGGTGAATGTGGAGTAGACCTGTAAGGTTAATGCAGTGACTGGCGAACTGCTCAGTATGCGCTCGGTCCCCTCGGCAATATTGTCCAGGGCATTTCTGAGAATGGGATAGTACAACTGGCCCTTGCGTGTAAGCTCTATGCCCCGGGTACGCCGGGTGAACAGAACGAGTTCAAGTTGATCCTCCAGCGCTTTGATCTGGTGACTGACCGCAGATTGGGATACGTTAAGTTCACCGGCCGCATCCTTGAAACTAAGGTGCCGCGCTGCTGCTTCAAAGGCTCGCAAAGCGTTTAAGGAGGGGAGGCGACGGCGCTTGTTCTGAAGCATTCGACCACACTTGATAAGCCTTATTTATCTGACAATTTATACATTGCATTGGCAATGGTGTCCATGTGTCGGTCTGCATTGTCTATGCTATGCCGAAGAGGCCAAGGTTCTGGCAATTGATAATATTTTTCAGTTGCTCGAAGGTTCTGGGTTACAGCACAAGATTGTTCACTGCCAATCTTTTGAGGCGATGGTGAAGCCGCACCAATTGATAGAGCAAGGCTGATCTGGCGGTTGCGTTGTCGTGTCTCTACCCTAGGGGGTTCGCTGGTAGCGCTGGAAAAACTGCCAGAAAAAATCCATACCCCAGAGTGACTCTTTGGCTTGCGGCTGCGGGCATAGAGGTTGTCCCGGTAGAGATTCTCGCTGAGCGGGCGTGACACAGCTGTTGGATATCTCCTCGATACGCTGTCCGCGCCACTCGTGGCCGGCTTCAGGGTCCATACAGCTTGTGACTTCCTGACCGTCAATGGGACAATTTGTGTATGCGGAGCAGATTAATCCGTTGCTTTCGGTGATTGCCGTACGCCAGGTTTCCGCTTCGCCAAAACAGCCCATTTCGCTGGCCCAGTCTTGTGTGTTCTCGGCAGCGGAGGTGAAGATCCAGCCGTCGCTTGTGGGCGTGCCATCGTGGCCTACGCCATCGTCTTTTTCTCCATACAGGTGAATCATAGGCAAGCCTGTTTCGGGCCCGCAGGTATGTCCCGGGGGCATCTGGTAGATGCTGACGCCGATCGCCGCAAAGCGCTCGGGATAATCGCAGCCCAAGCGCATTGCCATTCCGCCACCATTGCTGTTGCCCAGCACATAATAGCGGTTGGTATCCGTATTGAATTCCTGAGCTACTTCATCGAGAACCTGCAGCAGAAAACCACTGTCATCGTTGCAGGAGGTCCAGGCGCATTGATTGCAACTGCCGCAGTCGGGTGGGCAAGGATACTTCAAACTATCATCCGTACAGTGCGGGCCCGCTTCGGTAGGGGTGAAGTTACTCGCCTCGTCATTCCAGGTGCTGATAAGGTAAGGTTTTACAGTTGGATCATCACCAATCACCCCCTGAAAGTGTGAGCCTTGAGGGTAGACGATGATGTAACCGTTTTCTTTTGCATGTGAGTTAAGGTCATAGATGGATGCGAATCCCGTAGCGGTGGAGCCGAGACCATGTAGCCCCATGACAACCGGCAGCGGTCTGCCACTATGGCCATCAGGCACGTAAACAAAATACTCACGTTCTATGCCGTCAAACTGCATGCCCCGCCTTAGCAAACTTCGCTGGTTACCCTGCTTTAGAAACTCGTTGACATGCCGGACCACGTCCTGCTGATAGCATTCCGGGTTGGGTCCAAAATGGCCGCAGTCGCCGCTGATGCTAATAGCGCTAAAACCCAGGGTCTCCGCCAAGTCCAGGTTCGGGCCAGGAATTACGATCATATCAGACTCAAATACAATGGCCAGGGCGCTGATGTGTCGCAAATCGATGAGACGCTCGTCGAAATTTCTCCGGTTTCTGCGTATATCGTGACTCAGTACGGCCCTGGTTTGGCTGGCTCTGTCTAGTAGTTTATCTTTACTGCTGTGCCGTCGCGTCGCCTCGAATCGAGATTCGAAAGAGCCCTTGCCCACTTCGCGATTCACATACTCGGGCGTCCAAAATAGCAATGTGTCGATGGCGCTAATGACATCTGTCGCTCGGGCAAGTTGTTCCGGGCTATCAAGTGGACTTTCCAGGGCCGCCATCCAACCCCGTTCCTTAACGTAGTCGTAAAAGGTAGGCCAGGGGCTGCCCTCAATGGGGATAAAGTGAGAGGCAAACTTGGGATACATCATCATCCATTCATAAACCTGGTGCCCGCCCATGGAGGCGCCGACCACCGCGTGAATGTGGTCTAAGCCAAGTTCTTCTGTCAGCAATCGATGCTGGGCGTCGACCATGTCGCGAATGGTGAATACAGGAAAGGGGGTCTGACGACTGTTGGAAGGTGAAGAGGAAACACCGTTGCCGAAAGCATTCACAGCGATGACCTGGTATTTGTTGGTGTCCACTATCCCGCCTTGGCCCAGGTAGCCGTATTTCAAAAGACCCTCCGCATTACCGTTGTACCATGAGGGCATTAAGACGATGTTCGAGGCATCGCTGTTTCGCTTCCCATATATTCGATAGCTCAATTGGCATTCGAGGATTTGCTGGCCGTTTTCCAGTGCACAGCGGCCGAGTTTTGTGGACCGAAGTTCGCCTTCTGCGCGGCTGGCAACAGCAATGAAAGCCAGAATTGTTGTCAAACAGAATAACGTGAACTTTCTCGTGAGAGTTCTTCTGTTCGTGCCCATAGGTGAGTCCTTCGCTATTAATCGTTATCGTCATATTAATACAGTTTCTAAAAGCACTGTGCACGATCTCTGCGGTTTTGTTCAGTGAAAATGGGAGGCTGTAACGGATGAGTTTTTCTGAGATGTCGTCAAATTATTCTCAGGTGAACAACGCTCTCGGTTTCTTCATCATGACGCGATTCACACATGCCATCTCGGAAGCAGCAATTGATGTCTGACCTTCGTTCTTGTCTCAATGATTTGTACCTGGAAGTGTTTCCGGTAGAGGGTATCGAAGACCAGTTAGCGCAGTTGCCTTGCGGCAGCTACCTGGGTGTCACCTGTTCTCCAAAAAAGGGCCTGCAGGTAAGCCTAGATCTGGTCAGCCAACTGAGTGTTCGGGAGTTTCACCTGGTGCCCCACGTGGCTGCCCGCCAAGTGCGAGATCGCGCTCACCTGATTGATATTGTGCAGCAATTCGATGATCAGGGTGTGGATGCAATGTTTGTACCTGGCGGTGATATAGCCACTCCGCTGGGAGACTATGACAGTTCACTCTCTTTTTTGCGCGACCTCGCCGATGTCGGCCATCGCTTTCGTCATGTGGGGGTTGCAGCCTATCCGGAGGGGCATCCGGATATCAGTCAGGAGGCCTTGTTTGAGGCGCTGCAGGCCAAGCAATCTCTGGCTACCTATATGGTCACCCAGATGTGCTTTGACGCAGATACCGTGGCGAATTGGTTGATGGATATGCGCCGCCGAGGTATTAGCTTGCCAGTAAACGTGGGCATGCCCGGGGTGATGGACCGTATGAAACTGTTTCGCACATCACTGCGCTTGGGCGTAGGGCAATCCGCGAAATTTTTACGCCGGCAGGGCGGACTGGCATCAACGCTTCTGCGAAATTCCTACTACCAGCCTGATGAGTTGTTGCATGGCTTGAGCGCGGTTATTGAAGATCCCGAAATGGGTGTCGAAGGACTTTATCTGTTTAGTTTTAACCAAGTCGCTGCAACGATCAATTGGCAGCAGGAGAGGTTGCGCGAATTGTAGATGAATGCTGAAATTGCAGCGGCGAAAGGGAATATGTAAACAATGAGCGGAGAATAACGACTTGAACATCAATCAGTTTATGAGCGCCTTAACGTTTGGCCCCCGGGTTCGAAAGTCCCCCTTTTTTGATGCCACACTGAGTGCCGGCGCTAAAGCCTTTACGATTTACAATCACATGTATATGCCCACCAGCTATGGTGACCCGGTGGCAGAATACTGGTCGATTGTGCAGGGCGTAACTCTATGGGATGTTTCGAGTGAACGGCAAATTGAAGTCAGCGGCCCTGACGCAATAGCGTTTACTCAGCTGCTGACGCCTCGCGATGTGGCCGGCTGCCCGGTGGGTCGTTGTCGCTATGTGGTTTTTACCGATGACGACGGCGGTATTATCAATGATGCAGTGATGTTGCGGCTGGAAGAGAACCGTTTTTGGCTGTCGCCAGGAGATGGAGATGTGTTGTTGTGGGCAGAGGGTGTGGCGGCCCGGTCTGAACTGGATGTTCAGATTCGAGAGCCTGATGTTTCCCCACTGCAATTACAGGGCCCATTGGCGCCAAAAGTGGCTCGCAAACTGTTTGGTCACATTGCGGTGGAAATGGGCTACTTCCATCTGTGCGAAGTCGAGCTCAATGGTATTCCATTGGTATTGAGTCGCACGGGCTGGAGCGGCGAGCTGGGTTATGAAATATACCTGTGTGACGGAACTCGAGGCACCGAACTGTGGGATTTGGTCATGGCGGCCGGTGAGGAATTTGGCATCGAGCCTGCTTGCCCCTCCGCCATGCGCAGTATCGAGGGCGGAATTCTTTCCTATTGCTCTGACATTACCCGCGACGATACGCCCTTTACCATTGGTATGGAGCGCCTACTCGATTTAGACAAGCCTCAGGATTACATAGGTAAGGCGGCGCTTCAGCGAATTGCGAAGCAGGGGACCCCCCGTCGCCTGGTGGGTGTTGAGATCGATGGCGACCCCATAGGAGGTAACGATCGTTTTTGGGATGTGAGCTCAAACAGTCACAAAGTAGGGCACCTAACACGCTGCTCCTGGTCACCGCGGCTGGAGCGTAATATTGGGCTGGTGAACGTGCCCACTGAGCTTGCGGAGCCGGGCACGCCCTTGCAAATCCAAACTCTGACTGAAACCAGAAACGCGGCAGTCGTCGCATTGCCCTGGTTCAAGTCGATTACCAAAATGCCGGAAGATATTTAGCTGAGTATTACTGGCGTCATAAAAAAACCCGCCGATAGGCGGGTTTTTTGTAAGGGCGCAGTGTCTAGAAATGCACACCTTTCATCAGTGCAGCCAGTGCTACCTGCTCATTAGACGCCTCCACTTTCTCAACTTTCTTGTCACCGCGCGCGGCGGCAGAGTCATTGAACATACGGAAGACGACATTCATCACCACCTCGGTGAACTTGGGTGCTACTGCAGTCATAACCTGCAGATACACGCCCAGCGGAGAGGCAATGCGCTTGGGCTTCTTGATAACAGCCTCCACGACCATATCGCCAGCCTCGTCGGGTGTGAGTACAGGCATTGAGTCGTAAACACTGGTCGCTTCAATCATCGGGGTACGAACCAACGGCATGTTGATGGTGGTGAAGCGCACGTTCAGGTCTGAGTACTCTACAGCGGCGGCACGAGTCCATGCATCCAAAGCTGACTTGGATGCAACGTAGGCAGAGAAACGTGGGCTGGGTGTGAGCGCACTAATAGAGGACATGTTGATGATGTGGCCCTTGCCCTGCTCAGCCATCGAAGGCAGTAAACCCATAGTGAGGCGTATGGCACCGAAGTAGTTGATCTGCATGGTGCGCTCGAAATCGTGAAAGCGATCGTAAGAAAGTTCCAGCGACCGGCGAATCGATCGGCCCGCATTGTTCAGCAAAATGTCGATGAAGCCGTGGTTTTTGAGCACTTCTGCAACCAGTCGGTCGCAATCTTCAAGATCAGAGACATCGGCTTGGTAAATGGTGGCTACGCCGCCGAGTGTGGCGATTTCCTGAGCGGTTTCTTCCAGTTTCTCTGCGCTTCGAGCAACCAGTAATACATGGGCGCCAGCTTCTGCAAGTCGCAGCGCAGAGGTCTTGCCGATACCTGAAGAAGCACCCGTGATTAGCACTACCTTACCGCCTACGTTGCCTTCCAGCGAGTGATCGACAAACAGGTCTGGATCCAGATTGCGCTCCCAGTAGTCCCAGATGACAGGCGCGTAACTTTCAAGCTCCGGACACTTGATGCCGCTGCCTTTTAGCGCACGCTCAGTATCACGGTTGTCGTAACGCGTGGGGTAGTTCATAAACATAGTCACTGAATCGGGTAGTCCCATATCAGCGAGCAAGGTGCTCACAATTCTCTTCACCGGAGGCAGACCAGAAACAGCTTCGCGGACGAACGAGGGAATGAAATTGAACATCCGCATGTCCAGGCGCATGCTGAAGCGCGGTGTGTGACCTGCATCGGCAAACACGTTCAATAAATTTCCCATGCTGTGATGATCAGGGTTTGTCAGGTGAAAGCAGCGGCCGTCCAGATCGTCCTGGTGAACAATGTGGTCCATGGCGTCTACCACGTAATCAACGGGTACCACGTTGAACTTACCACCTTCAATGCCGATGAGCGGGAACCAGGGCGGCAGGATTTTACGAATCTTTTGCAAACTCTTGAAGAAGTAGTAGGCGCCATCAATCTTATCGATCTCACCGGTTTGGGAATGTCCTACCACCATGGCCGGGCGATACACCCTGAAGGGGACTTTGCTCTCGTTGCGAACCACGCCTTCTGAGTCGTGCTTGGTTGAGAAGTAGGGGTGTTCCAGATTCTCAGCTTCTTCGAACATGTCTTCACGGAACGTGCCGTTGTACATGCCGCCTGCTGCGATGCTGCTCACGTGTTCGAAGCAGCCCGCGTCAACGGCCTCAGCCAACTGCACAGCGTGACGGGTTCCTTCAATGTTGGTTTTGGTTTGCTCTTCTTCGGATGCGGCAAGGTCGTAGATAGCAGCGAAGTGACAGAAATACTTAATGTTGCCTTTAAGATCGGCAATAGTGGCATCATCAAGGCCCAGAAGGGGCTTGCGGAGGTCGCCTTCCACGGGAATCAGGCGATCTGAGCCCGCACCAAAGCGCTCCTGCAGGGCTTCGAATTTCTCTTTCGAGCCTGCCCGGGTCAGTACGTAGATGTCGCCCTCGCGGTCCTTCAGCTTGTCGATGAAAAAACGCCCGAGGAAGCCAGTACCACCTGTGATGAAATATGCCATGTTGCGATTCCTACCCGTTGTTGTGTTTGAGGGTAGAAAGTCTAGTAGATTCTGGTGATCTCACAATTGCGCTTTTTTGCAAAGGGTAGAGGCAAGATTTGTCAGGGGGCGGCGCTGTGCTGTTTCCTGTAATCCTGAGGGGTAAGGCCGGTCCATTTCTTGAAGGCGCGGTGGAAGGTGCTGCTGTCGGAAAACCCCATCAATTCCGAGAGCTCCGACGTCGTGTATGCCCCCGAGTTTAAGTAGCTGATTGCCGCGTCTCTGCGGCATTGATCCTTTATTTGCTGAAAAGAGGTTTTCTCTTCGCGCAGTCGCCGATGCAGCGTTGGGGTTGTCATGTGAAAACATTCAGCGACATCCTGAAGCCCTGGAAGCGGGCGCTGGAAGTCGTTGCCGATAAGGTTGCGTATGCGAATGGCGAGACTGTTCTCTTCGGGGCTGATTCGAAACAGTTCAGCGGGATAACTTGCCAACATTTTGTCCAGGGAATCGTCGCTCTGCACGATCGGGAAATCTAAAAATCGGCGGTGGAAGGTGAAGGCGTTGCGGTCGGAGGCAAACTTGACCGGTGTGCCGAATACGCTGCTGTAATCCTTGCCAGCGTCGCTGCTCTGGGTCATTTCCACCCCGGTAAGATCAATGAAGCTGCCTATGAACCAGCCGCAAACCCGGTGCCACATCGCCATGGATAATATCTGCCCTGTCATGCCCGGAAGCCAGTGCAGGTGTTCCATGCTGAAATTTTCAGGTGAAGTCAGGGCACGCTCAGTCTCCTGAGCGAAAATGAAGTTGCAGTAAACGGTGTCACCGTTTTCTTCAATCTCGAAGGTCTCGCCCTGAGACTGCAAACGCTTGAAGTAAATGGACGCGCGCTGCAGTGCTTGTCCCAGGGTTTTGGAATGCACCATGGCCTGGAACATCATGCGATAAGCGCTGAAATTACGCGTGTCGTCCGGGTCTGCAATGTTGCCAGGAATCGAGTCCTGAATTTTGTGCACCAGGTGGATGAAGAGACGACCGTAGTCCTCAACCGAAATCCGAGCGTCGGCCACTGCCTTATCTTCTAGTAACACCATGGGCAGTTTTAGTGATTTTAGTTCCTCTTGCAGCTGCCCAGGCGCTACAGGTGCCATGCGCAGCAAGGTTTGAGCGTAATAAAGAGGAATGGTATCGGCCATGGACTAAACTCCTGAACTGAGGTCATTCTACTGCTCTGGTGGCCTTGGGCAAGTGGATGCCGGTGATGCAAAATTGGGGCATTGGAAATTGCAAAGTCTCGCCGATGCCAGGTGGCGGGCAGTTGCACTACACTTATTGCTAAGACATCTCATACGGAACATCTCTCATGTCAGAACTGAAACAGGAATTTGATACCGCGATTGCCCAGCTGACAGGCGAAGGGGCGCCCTACGAAATTGCAGAGGATGACAAGGGCGTGCGCTACTACAAAGCGGCCCCTGCCAACTTGAGGGATGCGCTGGCCGTGGCCCGCAACCACGGTGATCGTGAGTTTCTGATTTATGAAGGCGAACGACGTACCTTCAATCAGCTGCTGGACGAAGCAGACGCGCTGGGTGCTGCATTGCAAGCCTCTGGCATTGGGCCTGGCGACAGGGTTGCCCTGGCCATGCGCAATTACCCCGAGTGGATGTCTGGCCTTATAGCCGTAACGGGCATCGGGGCGGTGGTTGTGCCTGTGAACAGTTGGGGCAAGCCGGCAGACGTTGCCTATACCGTTGAGGATGCCGGCGCAAAGCTGGTGATATGCGATCAGCAGCGCTACGACGGTATTGCACAGATGATGCAAGAGAAAGGCATTCGTACGCTGATAGCCCGGCCTTCAGATGCTCAGGATCCACAGGGCTTACCGTCGTTCGTGGCAGACTATATTGGCAAGGCGCCTGAGCCAGTTGATATCAACCCAGATGATGTCGCGATGATCATGTATACCTCAGGCACCAGCGGCAAGCCAAAGGGCGCTGTATCAACCCACCGTGCTATTTGTCAGGCGGTGTTTAACATGGAGTGCGCCGCAATTGCCGCGGCCATGACCAATGGCGAGTTGATTACCGCCATGCTGGAACGCGGTTTTGAGCCCACCTCGCTGCTGGCTGTACCTCTGTTTCACGTGAGCGGTTGTCATGCGCAGTTTTTGGCCAACCTGCGCGGAGGCCGGCGCATTGTAATGATGTATAAGTGGGACGTCGCTCAAGGTCTTAAATACATTGAAAGCGAGCGCGTGACCACGGTTGCGGCCGCGCCTTCGATGATTCTGGACTTACTGGACGCGGATGCGTTCGGCGCAACCGATACCTCCAGTTTGTTCTCCCTGGGCGTGGGCGGGGCGGCGACACCGCCTAGAGTGGGTTCTCTGCTGAAGGAAAAAATGCCGCAGAACTTTAGCGGCACCGGCTATGGCATGACAGAAACCAATGCGCAGGGAGCCTCGCTGACTGGCAAGGCATTTCAGGAGAAGCCGGGTACGGCGGGCTTTCCCCACCCAATTGCCGATATTCGAATTGGCGATGAGGCGGGCGAGTCATTGCCCCAGGGCGAAACCGGCGAGATTTGGGTGCGCTGTGTAACCAACATTCGCGAGTACTGGAACCGACCTGATGCCAACGCAGAAGACTTTCGTGATGGCTGGCTAAAAACCGGAGACATCGGCTACCTCGACGCGGATGGCTTCCTGTTCCTGGCCGATCGCGCCAAAGACATGATTATTCGTGGTGGCGAGAACATCTATCCGATTGAGATTGAAAACGAGATGTTGGAGCACGAGGCTGTGAAGGAGGTTGCCGCTATCGGGTTACCTCACGAGCGTCTGGGGGAGGAGGTGGCGATAGTCGTTCACCTGCAGGATGGCGCTGCGGCGAACGAAGAAGACCTGATTGCCTTCGCCAAGGGTCGCCTCGCCAGTTATAAAGTACCCTCCAAGGTCTATATTTCAGAACAACTACTGCCTCGCAATGCGACCAACAAAATTCTCAAACGAGAGCTCAAAAAAGCCTTGCTGGGCGAATAATCGGTCATAAGCTAAGGCCCTCTCACCGCGCGGCATGACTAAGCGCGTACCGGTGAGAAGGGGCTGCTCTGGGCTGGCGCGCAGGGCGGTTGCCTCATTCTCGTGGTGAATAGCAAGAATCCTGCCTATTTATTTCATTTATGCCCCCTCCGGGACTAGTATGCCCATCACTGACTGGCTGACCCCGCGTCTTCCGGCCAACGACAGCCCTAAACCCGTATCCAGAGGTACCAACTATGTCTATCCAGAATGACATCAACGACATCGCTCAGCTGCGCACTCAGCAAGGCAGCGCCTGGGATGAGATCAACCCCGAATCTGCAGCTCGCATGCGTGCCCAGAACCGCTTCAAGACCGGTCTGGATATCGCCAAATACACCGCCGGCCTCATGCGCGCCGATATGGAAGCCTACGACGCAGATACTTCCAAGTACACACAGTCTCTGGGTTGCTGGCACGGTTTTATTGGTCAGCAGAAGCTGATCTCTATCAAAAAGCACTTCAACAGCACAGACCGACGCTACCTCTACCTGTCGGGTTGGATGATTGCTGCGCTTCGTTCTGAGTTCGGTCCGCTGCCCGATCAGTCCATGCACGAAAAAACCACAGTCTCTGGTTTGATTGAAGAACTGTACACCTTCCTGCGTCAGGCTGATGCCCGCGAGCTGGGTGGTCTTTTCCGCCAGTTGGATGCAGCAAGAGCGTCGGGTGATGATGTTGCTGCTAAAGCGGCGCAGAACGAAATTGATAACCACGTGACTCACGTTGTACCTATTATTGCCGACATCGATGCCGGCTTCGGTAACGCAGAAGCAACTTACCTGCTAGCCAAGCAAATGATTGAAGCGGGTGCTTGCGCCATTCAATTAGAAAACCAGGTATCTGATGAGAAGCAGTGTGGTCACCAGGACGGAAAAGTAACCGTTCCTCATGAAGACTTCCTCGCCAAGATCCGCGCTGTTCGCTACGCGTTCCTCGAGCTGGGTGTTGACGACGGTGTTATCGTTGCACGTACCGATTCGTTGGGTGCTGGCCTGACCAAGCAAATCGCGGTAACTCACGAAGTAGGCGACCTGGGCGACCAGTACAACAGCTTCCTTGATGTTGAAGAGCTGGAGCCTTCTGAAATGAGCCACGGTGATGTCATCATCAATCACCACGGTAAGTTGGTTCGCCCCAAGCGTCTGCCATCCAACCTGTATCAGTTCCGCAAGGGCACAGGCGAAGACCGCTGCGTACTAGACAGCATTACCTCTTTGCAAAATGGCGCTGACCTGCTGTGGATCGAAACCGAAAAGCCGCACATCGGCCAGATTGGTGGCATGGTAAACCGCATCCGTGAGGTAATTCCTAATGCGAAGCTGGTTTACAACAATAGCCCCTCGTTCAACTGGACCCTGAACTTCCGTCAGCAGGTATTCGATGCCTGGACTGAAGAAGGCAAAGACGTTTCTGCCTACGACCGTGACCAGCTGATGAGCGTTGATTACGACGACAGTGAACTGGCTGCGGAAGCGGACGAGCGTATTCGCACATTCCAGGCGGATTCTGCGCGCGAAGCGGGCATTTTCCACCATTTGATCACGCTGCCGACTTATCACACTGCGGCCCTGTCTACCGACAACCTGGCCAAGGAGTACTTTGGTGAGCAAGGCATGCTGGGCTACGTTAAGGGTGTTCAGCGCAAGGAAATCCGTCAGGGTATCGCCTGCGTTAAGCACCAGAACATGGCAGGCTCCGACATGGGCGACGACCACAAAGAGTACTTTGCTGGCGACGCGGCCCTGAAGGCCGGTGGTGCAGATAACACCATGAACCAGTTTGGCTAAGCTGTCTGGTTGAAATCAAAGGGCGGGTTAATACCCGCCTTTTTTTTGCGTGGCGTAGATACGTTTCAAGCGTCAGATAAGAATTGAAATGCCTGCGCGCGTGTTAGAAGAACGTGCTCGCCTACAGAGAACCAAAGTTGACGGCAACGCGCAAAAGGAAGATATCGCGCTGGTTATACTCACCCGTCACAGAACCCAGAATGGGAATGGACGGCGACTCAATAGGTGCATCACCAATCGTCAGATAGCTAAAGTTAACTTCCACTGTGCGTTCTTCAGTCCACTGCCACTCGCCGGCAAAACCAAGGCCCCACATTTCATCCATGCGCAGCATGAAAATGCGATCGTCGTCCTCAACCATGGAACTGACGTAAAGACCACCGGCGCTTAGCATCCAGCGCTCGGTAGCGGGCCAGGTATAAGCAGCTGAAAGCGCCCAAATGTCCTGCCAGGTTGCTTCGTTGGCAGCCAGTTGCTCGCCGTCAAAATAGTATTCTGAAAGCTCAAAGCTGCTAACGTCAGACCAGGCCAGATCGACAACCACAGAGTGGTTGTTCTCAAATTCATGATAAACGCCGGTTAGTATACTTTGCGGAGTGGTGCTTTTTACTTCCACATCTGCACCCAGAAAACCCGCTTTTTCAAGCGCCGTTTCAGTATTGGGGCCCAGACCTCTAAAGGTGGCTTCACCATCCTGGGTAGGGTCTAACTCAGAGTTGTACACTAATCCAACGCGGGTGCGGTCACTAATTTCGTAAAGCGTAGATAAACCAAAACCCAGGTCAAACCCGTCGGTCTCCAGTTCCGAGCTACCGTCGCTGAACCCGGGGTCTAAAAGGTTTGCCACCGCGCGCTCCTGAGTGAAGCTTGCGTAGTTCAGGGCGAGCGACCCCGCCACCGACCAGCGGTCGTTAATGCGGTAAGAAATGCTTGGGTACGCGCTCACAGACACGGAGTCATACGACTCTATAAAGTACTGCCCTGGCCAATCCCCAAAATCATCGGAGTAGCCGAATCCCAGTACGGTAAAGCCGAAGTTAAATTGTTCATTAATCGGCAGCACCAACGAAACCGATGGCACGACGATAGTGGTGGAATCATCCGATGTGACCCGGTCGCCCTCTTCACCGAGTCTGCCTTCCCACTCAGACTCACTTTGTATCAATACCAGTTCGCCTCGAAAGGCCCTTTCATCAAAACGCGCTATTCCTGCTGGGTTGGTGCCGGCGGTAGACGCGCTGTCAGCGGCCGCGGCGAGGCCAGAGACGCCAGCATAGGGGCGGGCCTGCGCGCTGGCACAAAACGCTAACGAGCCTAATGCCAATAGGCCGGCAGCAATTTGAACAGGATACATTTATGGAGTCCCTTGGATTTCGAGAACAAGTCGCTCAAAGCGATACAGCACTATATCAAGTTCAATGTGCATCGGGGTAGTGGTCCGACAATTACTGCAGGCAAGGCGCAAGACAACCAGTCTTCTAGGCAATGCAGCAGTGAGTGTTGATGTCCGCTTTCGCCTATAAAGCGACTTTTGTTATCTTCTACCTACCAATCAAAAAGGAGAGACAAGTATGGCTATCGCAATGGGGATGACAAAGGCTGAGATTTATTTGCAGTTGAATCAGCTGGAAAGCACAATATTAACAGCTCTCGAATTCCAAACTCAGATTATATTTGGTTGGCTCGTAGCTATGTTCTTCGTCGCTCATCGTTTGTCGCGCCCGCAGATTTCCGTCGCATGTATATTCTTTCTCGGCATTAGTCTGATGAACCTCGCAGTAATAGTGTCTGCCATTTCAAGAGCTGAAACCTGGCAAGACTATTTGTTCCCTACTAGCAATGTCGTTGCCATGCCTTCGGATATGACGGACATATTTTTAGACGTGATCAGTAGTGGTTGGCTCCAATTGGCATTCATGCTTTCTGTCTACGCCGCTTGTATATGGTGGGCGATTAGCTGCAGGCGCAACCAATCCAATGTGATTGGAAGTCCGCTCTGAGGTGAAAGCGGACATTATCCCCCAGGGGCTATTCTGGCCCTAAGACGTCCGCTTTCGCCTAATTGCGGACATCAGGGTATATTCATGTCAATCTTATAGTTATCGTGGCATATGAATTGGATTGTGGACTCTTGAACAAATATATACCTCGTGACTACTTACTCGAAGGCTTCGCCATCATCATCAGCATCTTAATAGCCTTCGGAATTGATGCATGGTGGGAAGATATTAAGGAGCGGGACTTAGCGTCCAGATACATGTGCGCTCTAAGTTCTGAAATTGATCTTACAGTCATGGAAATATCCAATGATTTGGAGAGTTTGGTTGAGATAGATGAGGGATTGCAACGCTATTTGCATGACGCCCCATTAGGTTCAGTTGAGCTACAGTCGATGCTGAGTGCGGCAATCTATGTGCCAAATATCGCGCCACCGCGAGCCGTGCAGGATGAATTGATTGAAACGGGTGGTAATAGATTGTTGGGGATGGAAGATCTATCAACCGACCTTATGTCACTTCGGCAAATGATGAGAAAGAATGAAATTAATGAGACATCACAGCGTAATTTTGTTCAGAACAGGTTCATACCTGTCTTGTCCGACTTACTGCCGTTAGATGGCGTTTTGGGTCCTGCAAAAACAGAAGGCTTTTCAGACGCGAACTCTATCGATGCTGTTCAGGCGAGCCAGGAATTTCGGAATATCATCTTGGAGCGTCAATATGCACTCCGACGCGGCTTACGGCGAGTAAGTGCTACCCTCAGTTTGAGCGAAACAATTCGGGATAATCTACAGTCTCTCCCATGCAATTGAGGAGTTAGGCAAGTGGAGCGCGCTATTGCTCTTTTGAGGTGAAAGCGAACGTCTCTGGTTGGAATGTTCAATGTCCCCTTTGAGGTGAAAGCGGACATTAGCTAATTACCCAGAAACCCACCCCGCTGCACATCCTGTGGCCTGGTGTCAGAGAACAGCACACCCATCTGCTTAATCGCGGGCTCATTCGTGGCCCTGCCTCCAATCATCAAGTCCAGCGAATGGGTGGTCTCATATAGCCGCATACGGCCGATTCGAGTGCACACAACCCACAGCTAGGTCAGTTGCATCGGGAGTTGCTCGAGGCGACGCACGAAGATACTCCTTGCATAGACTGCTGGCTGTTCCGCGATGCACTGCAGCTGCCGGCCATCGGCTAGCAGAGCTTCCAGCATGACTTTCGCTTCCAGTCGCGCAAGCCCGGCGCCGATGCAAAAGTGCATCCCCCGGCCAAAGCCCAGATGCTGGCGGCCTTGCTTACGATCAAGGTGCAGCTCGTTTGGCGCACTAAAGCGTTGGGGGTCGCGATTGGCCGAAGCCCATAACAGCATCAGTCTGTCTCCAGGCACGAGGTCGTAGCCGCCTAGCTTGCAGTTTTGCTGCACGGCGCGGTAGTGAAATTTGAACGGGGGCTCCAAACGAATCACCTCCTCGACGAACCGCGGTACCAACTCAGGACTGCGTCGCATCTGCTGGGCGAGCGCGGGGTTCTGGGCCAGGCGATAGAGAACCGAACCGATGAGGGCCGCCGTTGATTCACCGCCTGCGCCAAAAAGTACAATCGCCATACCCAGCGCCTGTTCCCTATCGATGTCGCCGGTGCCGACAGCGCGGGCCAGGGTATGCAGTATGGGAGCATTCTCGGAAGGGTCTGGGTTGGCCAGAGCATTGTCGAGGTGCTGGCCCAGGTAGAGCGCCATCGCGGCGGTTTCATTGGCCAGAGATGTGAGGCCCTCGCCACTGATTTCCCCCGCCAGGATATCACCGCCCATCATTGCCCAGGTCCGGTGTTGTTGCAGGTCCGCTTGCGGTAAGCCCAGAAGGTAGGCGACCGCCCTTGCGGGCAGTTGTTCCGCCGCCGGAATGAAATCACCCGACCCGGTATTAATCAGCGGTTGTAAAACGGTCGCAGCCCACTGCCTCAACAATGGCTCCATAACCTTTATATGTGCAGCCAGGAACCGGGGTTGCAGGATTGAACGATGCACGCCATGAGCGGGCTCATCTGCCGTGGCGATGACATTGGTGGCGCTACTGGAAGGCAATGCAAAGCAATCGGGTTGGCCATCGGCACCGCGGTAGAGCACGCCGGTGAGGTTGGCGGAAAAATCCTGCTCCCGCCCCAGAACCTCTTCTATTAGAGACCAGTTAGCCACGGTGTGAAAACCCGATTCGTCGATACGGGCCAGGGGAGTCTGCTGACGCAAGCGGGAATACAGGTGCTGGGGATCAGCGATCGCCTCGCTGGACAGAATTTCATCCGGCGCGGTGGAATACTGAGGGGCTCGCATTAAATCAGGCAAGGTAATAAGTAAAGCCGGCCTTCAGGTGGCTAACTGCTCATCTTGCTGAGCCTGCCATTGTTGGAGAAGAGGTTGCGTATCGCGCTGCCAGGGGTGAAAGCCGTCCCGATAATACTCTTTGTAGGCGGGCCATACCCGCCGCAGGATACCGCCTTTAAAAAAGAGGAACTTCCAGCCTTGCGCCCACAGCCGCAGGTTCCATAGCTTACCGTCGCGGCGCAGCATGTGCACCACCCCGCCGAGAGTGTCGATCATCAGGAAGAACGTCGACCGACGCAGGGCGCTTGTGCGCATTTTTTCGGACCCGCCCATCGCGCGATACACATCGAAGGCGACGGCCTTGTGTTCCATTTCTTCTGCCGCGTGCCAGTCCCACAATTGCTTCATTGCAGGGTCCACGCTGTCGCGCATGGGGTTGTCCTCGCGCAGGGAAGATTCAGCCATTATCGCGGTGATATGTTCCAGCGCGGCGGTGGTGGCCAATTGCTGTAACGGTGACAGGAAGGACTTAGCCCGGCTGATGTTCTTGATGATGCGCCCTTCCAGGTAGTTAAGGTCATAGCCCCGAGCATTGCACAGCGCCTCGTTATACCGCTCGTGTTCACGCCGGTGGAAACCTTCCTGGCCACAAAAGTGACGGATCTCCTGAATGAGCTTTGGGTCTTCAATGCGGTCGGCAAAGTGGCGCACACTATCGATGAAGAACTTTTCGCCAGCGGGGAAGGTGATCGACATGGCGTTGAACCAGGCGGTTTTAAAGGCATGGTCGTCAAACCAGTCGTGGGACAGGCTTTGGGAAATATCGTGTTCCCGGTTGCGCAGTACGATCGCGACCTCTGCCGGGGTGTGGGACTGCTGAGTCATTCTGATGCATCCACCGCTTTTTTGTCAGTATACGTCCTATTGTGGGGTTTCTGCAGGCAAAAAAAATGCCTCCAAAAAGGAGGCATAAACTCAGGGATACTCGGTCTCCGTCAGCACAGGGGTTTGCTCCCGAAGACATGGAACAAACTATAGCGACGCCGGAGTCATTAGAGCATGGCAATGAGCGACAAGATCATGTCCCTGAGCGCCAATATTCAATGAAAGCCCAGGAAGACCCTTGCGCCCTTTAGTCGGCGTTAGTATCCAGCGCAATCCGGCTGCCACTGCCGGGCGGCAGGCAGCTGAAAGTCAGGGCATTACCAGTTCGCATTGCCGCCTGGCGTGAGTCATCACTGCTTCAGCGCTGCTCCGCTGTATCGAGGTAATAGCTGATATTACCCAGGCAGGGCCGGATCAGGCTCTCTAAGGTCCGCTTTCGCCTAATAGCGGTCATCGGTCTATCCTTATCGAAGGATAGATCAACTAGAAGGTGAGTAATGGACGAGTACGAACTGATGGACCTGCTGCAGGGCACATATGACAAGATGGGTGAGGATGCCACGATGTACTTTACCTTAGTCAGTGCTTTTTTGGCCGTTGCATTTCTAGCCGGAAAGAGGCTTTCGAAGGCCCAGCTGGCTATCGCCAGCACGCTATATGTCCTATGGGCTTTGGGCACAATAAATTCAATGTACACGGGGATGCAGACAGCGCTTCTACTTGAAGAACGACTAATTCAGATGGGATCCAACCTTGCTGGAGTCGCCCCAACAGATTTCTGGGTCCTATCGTTTATGGCGGTTCAAGCTGGAGGGGTGATAGCCTCGCTCTACTTCCTGTGGAGTGTGAGAAGTCATCCCACAGCCGGACCGCTTTGAGGTGAAAGCGGACATTAGGCCTATACTGGCCATATAGTGCGCCGCTGACTCAAAGCGGACACTGGCAAAAAGCCGTGATTGGCTATGTTCAATTGAATAATTCGATTAGTTAAGCTGTCAGGTGCGGAGAATCTAGAGAGAATCACACTATGCAGGACGCGGACCTTTTGACAGTATTTTCAGAACTAGCGCTTGGAGTTGCAGGGTTTTCGGGTGTAATCGTTGCGCTTGGACAAAAGCAGAGCGCTTGGCAACTTCTCGATAAACTCAGGGTTAGTTTTCTACTCTTTAACGCTCTGATTGTCGTCATATTTTCGCTTCTTCCTTTAGGCCTTGCTTCTGCAAATATGGATACTACATACATATGGCTTTATTCAAGCCTTCTGTTTGTTCTGATGTTTGCCCACATGCCCTTCAGTTTCCGCATCTTTGTCAAATCTGCGAATAAATATGATGGCTTCAAAAGTGCCAAGCTCCACTATTTGAATATGGGAATTCAGATCGTTGCTGTTGTTTTGTTGCTTCTCAATGTTTCATACTTCCGCGAGGCTTGGCCTCACGTTTTATCACTTGGTCTCATTCTGCTACTCACGTTTATTGTGTTTTTCGAACTTTTGATCATTTCAATGGGTCAACGTGGTGACAGCAAATAATAAATGCGTGCAGTAAGCCCCCTAGGGCCGCCGGGCGCACTACAAGCGTTAATGACCGCAATGAGGTGAAAGCGGACATTAGCCGCCCAGGGCCTACTCAAGTCCTCTAATGTCCGCTTTCGCCTAGAAGCGGACCATTTACAATCAATACAAATTACTTGATATTTGATTTCAACCACTGCCTCTACTTATAACGCTGGAGTTGATATGCGAGTTGATCAAGTAAAACCCCTACGATGGCTTTTCGCAGAGCTTATCGTGATCGTTCTAGGCATATTGATTGCATTCCAAGTTGAGGATTGGCGAGAAGAGCGCCAGAACAAGTTTTTGGAAGTGAAAGCTTTTCAGGAAGTGCTTTCCGACCTCGATTCAATAGAGTTGACTCTACTAGATGCCATCAGAATGGCGGAAGAATCCACACCTAGTGCCGTCAAGCTTATCGGGCTGATTCAATCAGGAGAGGGTGGCGAGGATGACTTTCTGGAAAGTATAGGGGCGCTTAATGTCTATATGATTGGCGTAGCAGAGGGTACATATGCGTATGACGGGCTTCTGGCAGCGGGAAGGTTTGCGGCAGTGGAGAACTCCGATTTGACTAAAGACATGAGGCTCTTCTTCTCTATACGCAAACCGTGGATATACTCGCTGAATGCCATGCACGTTGAGCATTACGATAACCTTGTAACTAGAATATATTTAGATGTAAGGCAAATTCCTGATTTAAATTTCTCCTCAAATCTGAAATCAAAGAGTGAAATCTCGGTGCCCATAGATGAATTTTTAAATGATCCGCAGCTAATGGACGATTTGTTGGATTTTGTCCGACGAAGTGAACGCCTAAAGGACCTGTTCCGATCGCTCGTCGATGACATTAAAAAACTTCGCGAAGACATAAATCTACATTTAGGATCACTGAGGCCTTCATCTTGAAGCCGAGTCCGCTTTGAGGTGAAAGCGGACATTACCCCATCAGTGCCTGATCAGACTTCCTAACGTCCGCTTTCGCCTAATAGCGGGCATAGGTCTATCCTTATTGGAGGAATCTAATAAGGACAGCATGGATGAAACTACCCACCTACCAATGGATTGGACAAATGCTTGCTGCAACTGGCGTCATCATGTCTCTAGCGCTTGTTGCATGGGAGCTTAAGCAAAGCCGAGACCTAGGCATGGCCGATCTCTATCAACAGACGGCGGCAATGACCATGGAGTATCAGTCCAGCACCGACCAGAATGAACCGTTACTTGCAGCTAGGCTTCAATATTGGGAGGACCAATCCAAGGTAACTGAGAAGCAACTATTACGGATTCTTCACTTTGCTGACGGGTGGATGCTTAGCAAAGAGTCGATTTTTTATCAGAATCGAATTGGCGTAACACCCCATAATGAGTGGGCTTCTCACGAATACACCCTCGGCTCAATAGGTGAATTCCCTTGCTATATCCGGCGCTGGAACAAACATAAGTCTCGGGAGTTCCACGCAGACTTCGTGGAAGAAGTGAATAGGATATGGGCGAATATTCCTGACGAGTGTCCTTTTGATGATTGGGATTAACCAGTCAGCAAAGCACATAATTTACGCCCGCTATGAGGTGAAAGCGGACATCAAGCCATCTAGGGCCGACACAGGCCCGAATACGTGCGCTTTCGCCTAGTAGCGGTCGAAACTGAACTTCTAACTCATTTCTCCATTCCGTTATTTAAGCCAATACTCTGGTTTCAAGTTATAATTGCGTTGTGTTTGGAATTCGTTGAGCGAGCGAAATATATGCGTCTATTGTCTGCGCGAACCATTCGTCAAAGTATTTTCGAGTTCTTCCTGATTTTTGCAGGTGTGTTAGTCGCGCTAGGAGTCGATCAGTGGCGTAGTGACAGGGATGAATTCACGAGGCTTGAAGTATCGATTGAGGCGCTTCGGGCTGAGGTCGAACGCAATATCGGGACGATAGAAGTTATCCAGAAACGGGTTCTACCAATAAAAATTCAACGTTTGCAGAGGCTTATCGATTTTCTCGAAAGCGGTGATTCGGCCGTTGATGATGAAATCGAATTTTTGGGTGAAGTATTGCGCAGCACCACAGACGCCGACATTTGGTTTAGCAGAAACCAGTACGATGCACTACTCTCCGAAGGTGGACTTAAACTACTGTCTAACCGTGATCTGGAGTTCGATCTATCAGGCATATATCAAGCGAATGCCGTACTAATGCGGCAGACTTTGAGTTTGAGATCCGACTATCCGACAATCATCTCGGGCATCATTCCTGTCCAATATAATTCCAGCGATAGCCCAGTTCTTGGGTATGCTCCCGGTGCCCCTGTTGCCCCTGTATCGGGCAGAAAACCTGCACCAAAGGCCGCTATACAGTTGATGTACCAAAACTCAGAAACTCTTTTGCCAGCTACCAGGAGTGAAGTCGCTTACGCAGTAGCGAAATGGTATGCACTCGAGAGGATGGCCTTTGATTTTCGAGAAATACAGGTCAAATTGGAGGCTCTATAATATGAAGACTGGCCCATTCCACGCCCGCTATTCGCCCCCAAAACATGCGCTCGGCCCCCATCCGTTTGCTTCCTGATCACGGTCGCTTTGAGGTGAAAGCGGTCTTTAGCCGATTACATTAAGCCCTTAATACCTTAGTCCAAATATCGCAAACCAAGTTAATTCCAGACTTGACCATAGAAACGCACTAGGTTCTCACCGAGGAAGCCTGCTATTTCATCTTCCGTCCAGCTGTACACCTCCTCCAGAACACGCGCAACAGCCCAAATTTCACTGGGCTTGCCCATGTGTGAAGGTGTCGCATAGCCGCTTTCTACTGGGAAGTCTTTGGGATTTCGCAGAATCCAATGCAATGTGTCAGCATAGTTCCACACGTAATCTGAACCGGCACAGACATGCTCTGGACCCGTTAGGTTGCGAATATACTCAACGTGCTTTGCGATGCTGAACGCAGAAGAATCGCCGTTAGCGTTGAGGAACCCTCCAATAAAATTGACGCAGATAACGCCACCTGTTGATGCCACGGCCTTGATAGCCTTGTCCGAAGCGTTGCGATCAATCGGCTGCAAGGTCGCCACGTTGGAATGAGACAGCATGATAGGCTTGGTACTCGCTGCAGCTCCTTCGATACACGTTTTGTTGGAAGAATGAGAGCAATCGAAGGCAATGCCCAAACGGTTCATTTCTTTGATAACTGAAAAGCCCAACTCATGGACACCTTGATCGGTACCATCCGAATTGGAAACACCGCCATCAGCATAGGGCGTATCGATGTTATAGGTCGCCATTATTTGGCGTACCCCAAGATCATAAGCCTTTTGTAAATTGGCCAGAGCTTCCTTTTCATCGCCACCGGGGCTCAGAGGCATCATCCCCTGATAATTATGAAATACGCCATACTTGCCACTCTCTTTTGCCTTGTAAAAGTCCTTCACCGTCCGGATCTGCAGATACTTTTCGTCGCGTTCTGCCCAGTGTTTATTGGTGTCCTCAAGACGTTTGAAAACAATTTTCGGAGTATCCTCCGGGTTGGCGTTGGTTACTGTCCAAGATGCGACATTATAGTTATGCTTCACCGAATGATTGGTTCCAGCTTCATACATTTCAGCACTAAAGCCTGCCGGAAAGCCGGGTGCTCCGACTGCCAGTGAATCTACAACTATCGTGTCGCGGAAACGGTATTTTATGCAATCATCCTCATTCACCTGCTCTTCAGTTCGAGGTTCAGCCACTTCAACCAGGAATTCCACGTACTCCTCAAAGTCCGTCTCTTTCGTCGGACGAGACCGCATTTCGAATTCTGGCGAAGCGGCCATTGCTGAAGGCCCATTATCCGAGCAAGGATTAGCTGCGCTGGCAATGACAGGCGAGAAAAGGACTGCAATAACGAGACCCTGAATGGCTCTTTTGTTCATGATAAACCCCCCTAATTTTGATAGGTAGAATAGCCAATAGACGCTCTAGTTGGCCACCATTTTAGGCGCTAGTGATCCGGCTCCAGAAATTCTGTCTCAAATTGGAATGCAGCTATGCAGATTAATAGCGAACGCTTAGGTGATCTAATCCAAATGCCCCTGCAATTAGCTTGCCCTCAAAATATTGGAAATCGACTGATACCTTACGAGCGCTTAGAGGTGAAAGCGGACATCTAGCCTTCGCGTGCCCAGTCAGGCCCGAAAGGTTCGCTTTCGCCTATTAGCGCCAAAATAACTTCAGTTAAGAACTTGTTAAAACACAACGGCATCTAAGTTTTTACTACTGATTCAACCTTTTGGGCCATAGAGATATCGGTAGAGAGAATCGGTAAGAATGTCTACGAGTTCATCGGTGTTCCGGCTGATCCGTCCAAGATACGTCATACCCTCACATTGAGCGATAAAAACGTCTGCAGTCAGGGAGATGTCATCCAATTCAGGTATGGCTCCACGAAGCTCGAGAAATCGCATTACTAGAGAGTGCATCTCTCGCCGGATGGCCATATTCTGCTCACTGTAGGCTTGGCTAGGGAGATTGCGCATCACCTGTCTGACGCCCAGAACTAGTTGCTCGCTTGCGTAAGCGGCTTCCAAAAGCCTTCTGATTGCAGTTCGGTTTTCCACCTCAGGGCCTGAGATGCTTCCCTCAATTGCGTCGAGGAATGAAGTCGTTTCCCTCTCAATCAGCGCATTGAATATCTCATCCTTATTGTTGAAATATTGATACAGCGTTCCAACGCTGACACCGGCGCGCTCAGCAATCCTATTAGTAGTTGCGCCCTGGTACCCCCAACGCTCTAAAACCTGAGCAGCTGCCTCGATAATCGATGCAACGGCTCTTCGGGAGCGGGCCTGCGACGGCTTTCTGCGACGTTTTTCTGCTGTTTTTCCGCCCACAATTCAAGACTCCAAGAACGCGAGTACCAATATATGAGTAATGTCTCATAATTTAAGGCAAGCATGAAAAACTTTATGAGATTGCATAAATGATACATCGAGGCGAGAAAACAACTTACATTCACAAGAGAACTAGCAACCCGCTAGTAGTGGCTCGAGCAGCCTGGCGGTTGGTTAAAGATCTTGGGGCGACGCGAGAAGCGACGATTCTTGAAGATTACTTTTCGAGGGCTGCCTGGATGAAAAAGTACTCTCGATGGGATGCTGTGGGAGATCGCTTTCTCCCAGGAAAACTAAACGAACAGCAATTGGCTGAACTACCTCGATTGCCTTGTCTAAACCTCGACGAGCTAGAGGCCGACTGTGCGCCCGGTACTGTGGGGTTTACAATCGTGACTCACATGAAGAACTGCGGATTGAATTCGAATATTTTTCCACCTGCGGAGGTTCGCAGCAAGGAAGATTACGCTGTGGTGCACATCACCGAGACGCACGATATTTGGCATGTGGTTACAGGCTTCGGCAATGACGAGCCAGGAGAGATTGGTGTGATCGCCTTCTACTGCTCGAACACAGGCGCCTCGATATTTGTTCTCCTGCTGGTTGCAGCACTTCTGAATACTGCCCTGTTCAATCATGAAAAACTCAACGAGCGTTT
>JBDWQQ010000062.1:0-17856 GCA_039986455.1 Halioglobus sp. | reverse complement strand
CGCGTTAATTGTAGAACTCTTTCTTACCCGCTTCTCACCCGTCTTCGATGGCGACGAGGCCTGGCGGGGAGAGCGGGAGTTAGACGTTGAGCAGCGTATCCTGTCGTCGCTGGAAGACGTTCAAAACCTTGGGCAGGACCGAATTATTCGCCAGTATGTGAAATTGATTAAGGCGACCCTGCGTACCAATTTCTTCCAGCAGGCCGAGGGCGGCGGGCTGAAGCCCTACCTGTCCTTCAAGTTAAAGCCCTCTGCTATTCCCGGTATTCCCCAGCCGGTGCCCATGTTCGAGGTCTACGTTTATTCGCCTCGTGTCGAGGGCGTGCACTTGCGCGGCGGCAAGGTTGCCAGGGGCGGCTTGCGTTGGTCGGATCGTCAGGAGGACTTCCGCACAGAAGTGTTGGGTCTGGTAAAAGCGCAGCAGGTAAAGAATGCAGTGATTGTACCTGTAGGCGCTAAGGGCGGTTTTGTGGCGCGGCAATTGACCGCTGAGATGTCTCGGGATGAAATCCAGAAAGAGGGCATAGAGTGTTACAAATTATTTATTCGCGGACTGTTGGATATTACCGATAACCGCGGCGATATTGCGGTGGTACGACCGGATCACGTAGTGGCCAAAGACGATGATGATCCTTACCTGGTTGTCGCGGCTGATAAGGGTACGGCCACGTTCTCAGACATAGCGAATGGCCTGTCGGCGGAATACAACTTCTGGTTAGGAGATGCTTTCGCTTCCGGTGGTAGTGTCGGCTATGACCACAAAAAAATGGGTATTACCGCTAAGGGTGCCTGGGTTTCTGTGCAGCGACATTTTCGGGAGATGGGTGTAGACATCCAATCGACCAACTTTAGTGTGGTCGGTGTCGGTGACATGGGCGGCGATGTCTTCGGAAATGGGATGCTGCTTTCGGAGCACATTCAGTTACTGGCCGCCTTCAACCATCTTCATATTTTCATTGACCCGTCGCCCGATGCGGCGGCCAGCTATGTTGAACGTAAACGTCTGTTTGAGCTGCCCCGATCTAGCTGGGCTGACTTCGAGAAAGCATTAATTTCGGAGGGCGGTGGTGTTTTCGATCGCAACGCCAAGTCCATCGTGATGTCTCCGCAGATGCAAGACCGCTTCGATATCGAAGCTGCGCAACTGACACCGAATGAATTAATTGCCCATTTGCTCAAAGCACGAGTCGATCTGCTGTGGAACGGTGGTATTGGTACTTATGTGAAGGCCTCAACGGAAACTCACTTTGATGTTGGTGATAAAGCCAATGATTCTCTGCGGGTCGACGGCCGGGACTTACGTTGTAAAGTGGTCGGAGAGGGCGGGAACTTGGGTATGACCCAGTTAGCCAGGGTTGAATTCAGCCTTAATGGCGGTCGAGCCAACACTGACTTTATCGACAACGCTGGTGGGGTTGATTGCTCTGACCACGAGGTCAATATCAAAATTTTGCTCAATGCCGTGGTGGCTCGTGGCGACCTCACCGAAAAACAGCGCAACCAGTTGCTCGAAACTATGACCGACAGTATTTCCGCACTGGTACTGAAGAATAATTACGATCAGGTGCAGGCGATCAGTCTGGTTGAGTTGCAAGCAGAAGAGCGCTTTGGCGAATACCGGCGCTTTATTGAGAACATGGAAGAGGCGGGCCGCATTGATCGGGCGCTGGAATACCTGCCCACTGATGAGGAGTTGGTGGAACGGCGAACCCATGGTCAGCCACTCACCCGACCCGAACTGTCGGTACTGATCTCCTACAGCAAGGCCATTCTCAAGGAACAGCTGATTGATTCCGACTTGGGCATAGATCCCTTCTTGGCCAATGCCGTAAAGACGGCGTTCCCCGATCAGTTAATCGAGCAGTACACTGACGAGATTCTCGGACACAGACTCCATCGAGAAATCATGGCGACGCAAGTGGCTAACGATATCGTTAACCGCATGGGCTTGAACTTTGTTTTACGCCAGGCCAAGGCAACCGGAGCCTCCGCTGCGGACGTGGCTAGGGCCTACACGACGGTCATGGAAATTTTCCGCTTGAAAGAATTGTGGGAGTGGATAGAGCTACTTGATCATCGTGTGTCTTCGGCCGTGCAGATGGATATGATGCTCAAATTGTTGCGACTGGTGAAGCGTGCAACACGTTGGCTATTGCGCAATCGCCGTCATGAACTGGCGCCTACACCACTGGTCGAGGAGTTCAGTGTTGGTCTGGAGCAGCTGCGTGAGTCGTTTCCCGCGATGCTGCGCGGTAGCTCAGCGGAAGTTTACGAGTCCGCTTACGAGCGGTATCTGGAAGCGGGCGTGGGTGAAGAACTGGCATCACGAATTGCCGGCACTCAGTTGGCATACACTGGCCTGGGTGTGATTCAGGCGGCAAAAGAGAGCGACGCCTCTTTGTTGGATGTCGCCAATCTTTACTTCTTTATGGGAGAGCGTCTTGAGCTTGACTGGTTCAGCTCGCAGATACTTGCCGCAAAGGTAGAGAATGAGTGGCAGGCACTGGCTCGTGATACTTACATGGAAGACCTGGAGTGGCAGCAGCGTACGTTGGCTGTAGGTGCGCTAAAGCACCTCGAGGAGGATGCCAATTTGCTCGCCTGCATGCAGCGATGGGAGCAAGAACAAGAGGTTCTGCTCGGTCGCTGGCAGGCGATGTTAGCCGAGTTGCACGCCACCGACTCGCCAGATTTTGCCATGTTCGCCGTGGCGAACAGAGAGCTACTGGATCTTGCTCAGAGCAGCAAGCGGCCGGTGGAACAGGAAGTGATCTGAGGGATCAGAGCGCTCTAATCTTGTGAACGCCAGAGATTCCGGTCAGGCCGTCCCATTGATCACAACGGCCTTCTCGCCAACCGGATATCCAGTTCTGGCGATGGGCGTCGTTCTCATGGGGGCAAAAGTCCTGGCTGCGTCCTGAGATACCAGCCTGGTAGCCTTTATCGAATGCCCTGGTGTTCATATCGCGCTTCTGTCTTCTCATAGAGTACGTCTCCGTTTCAGGCGTAATTACCGTCCCCTAGCCGCGAGAGTCTCCCCTCGCTCACCGCGAACGGCGGTCGATTCAGATTGTGTTGCATGTATTTGGCTTGTTTAAAGCGTAGTAATACAGCGAAGGGTGCCAACAGGCACGTCTTTCATGAAACCAGACGCCGACTCATTCCGCCAACAACGATTAGTTCTGAAAGCCGATATCTATATAACGAAATCTTTCGAAAACGTCTTTTTTGAAAATGTCGGGGTTTTGTCTGGTCGATTTTCGGGGGCGCTGGTAGGATGATTTGCCCGGAATGAGCAAGGTGACATCCCGATGTTTGAACGTAACAAAAACAAGCAGACGGCAGTGCCCGCGACGCCACAGCGCTCGCAGCAAGACACTCCGCCCGCCAGTACGGCCTCTCAGGCCAGCCACAGTTCGGCAACCCACAGGAGCACAGCGATGATTGGACCCAGTATAGAAATTAAAGGCACCGTCACCGGTGACGAAGACCTGATTATTCAGGGCAAGGTGGAGGGGTCTATAGAACTGGGCGCCCATGAGGTTACGGTCGGCGAGTCGGGCAAGGTAAGTGCAGATATAACCGCTCGCACTGTGCGTATCGATGGTGAAGTTGCAGGCGATGTTCGTGGCAACGAAAAGGTGGTGATTTCCAAGTCTGGCAATGTGCGAGGCAATATCATCGCACCCCGCATGACGCTAGAGGACGGCGCGATCTTTAAAGGCTCAATTGATATGGACCCGGGCGATGGTGCGGCCAAGGTCTCGCTGGCGCCTAGCGCGTCAACCAGTCCTTCCGACGCCGCGCCAGAGCTGGATTTGAAGCGCGGCTGAAACAGCGGGAATCAGGCTAGCCATGAGTGAGCGACAGAGCAGTCAGCTGTTGCCCAGCCTGTTCGATTCACTGGATGAAGATCAGCGCATAACGGTGCTTCATTTGGGGCCTTTGCTGCCGGAAACAATCGGATTCTTCTCTGGTCTTCGATGCAGGCTTCACGTAAACGATCTGTTTGCCGAGCTGCCCCTGAGTTTCAAGCCAGGGGATGAGCTTTCCGTGCAACAACGCATCAGCGAACTACTGACTTTTCCAGACGAGACCCGCTTTGATGTGTGCCTGTTCTGGGACCTGCTGAATTATCTCGATCAGGAGGGCGTGGTTGCCCTGATGGAGTCCCTGCGGCCGTTTTTAGCGCCGACAGCCATGGCTCACGCATTTGGCGTTCACAATCCGCGTGCTCCCGAACGCGATAGCCGTTTTGGTATCGTTTCGCGCTCAGAGATCGCTATGCGTAGCCGTGAGCAGAAAATTGCCGGCTATGCGCCACATTCACAGGCGAAGCTCAAAGAATGGCTGGACGGGTTTGAGGTGAAACGCTCTGTACTGTTGGCGGAAAGTCGCTTGGAGTTGTTGTTACAGACAAGGGCCTAGGCGGCCTCAAGCGCAGTTTTATAGAGCTGCATGCCTCTGGCCTTGTAGTTGGACAGCGCGCCGGGATGGTCCAGTGAGCAGGTGTGTACCCACACCCGTTTCGTTTGGCCCCAGCGCCAGGCCTCATCGATAGCGCAGGTCAGCAGGTGTCCTCCAAATCCCTTGCCGATAAAACTCTCTGCCAGGCCAAAGTATTTCAATTCGACCGTGTCATCGGGTTGCCGCTCCAATTCAAAATAACCTGCTGGAGAGCCTTGTTCATAGGCGACCCAGGTACGTAGCGAGTCAGACTCGGCGTAGGCTTGCCACTGGCTATCTGACCAGACGAGCTTCTCTTTCCAGTCCCAGGGGCCGCCAACGTATTGATAAAGAAAACGATTGAGAGGCCAGCGCTTGATGCCGGCCTCGCGAATATCCAGGCCTTTGGCGATTTTGCCCGGGACCAACTGATCCCGGGATCGCATCTCCAGATAGTAGACCGTGATGTCGCCCATCTCAGTCCTGCCAGATGACCTTCTGACGAGAGTCGTACCAGTTGTCCAGATAGGGCTCGTAGGCCGCCTCGATGTTATTGCGTTTGATTTTCAGGGTGGGAGTCAGGAAGTCATTTTCTACTTGCCAGGAGTCGCGCACGATAGCGACAAATTGCAGTGCCTCATAGCCTTCCACCTGACTGTTAACGTGGGCGAGCAACTTTTCAAGATGAGCGGTCGTCTTCTCCCTGAAGACTGGGTCATCAAACTTATCGCTTAGGCCCTCTGCCAACTGCAGGCTGGCATAGCACGCCTGGCGACCAGAACCTGATACGCAGCACTGTTCGATTATGCCGTCCGCACTGAGCAGGTTCTCCAATGGAACCGGAGCCACGTATTTGCCTTTGCTGGTCTTAAACAGTTCTTTAACGCGTCCCGTAATGCGCAGCAGGCCATCGTCGTAGACACCGCGGTCGCCCGTTTTAAAATAGCCATCCTCAGTCATCACTTCGGCGGTCAGATCCGGCGCCTTGTAATAGCCCATCATCAGCCCCGGAGACTTGACTTCAATTTCGCCTGATTCAGATATGCGGCAATCCACACCATCGGCGGGAAAACCCACGGTACCGGGAGCGCGTTTCTCCAAGGTAGACATGTGAGAGTAGGCAAAGTCCTCCGTCATTCCATAGCCTTCCATGATGTGCAGGCCCAGTCGGTCGTACCAACGAATCAGCTCCGCAGGAATGGGCGCCGAGCCGCTGGCGGCCATGCGAACATCGCCAAGGCCCAGCCCGTCGAGCAGCTTCTTGCGAACTTTGTTGTTTACAATCGGAATTTTCAACAACAGGTTCAGCTTCTTCTCAGGAACCTTCTGGAACACGCCAGATTGGAACTTCAGCCACAGTCTTGGCACGCTGATAAACAGTGTGGGTCGTGCCCGATGCAGATCTTGCAGGAAGGTGTCTAGTTCTTCGGCGAAGAAGACATGTACCCCTTGGTAAATTGAACCGGCTTCCACCAACGCCCGCTCCATCACGTGTGCCAATGGCAGATAAGAGATGATGCGGTCGTCTTCGGTTATGCCCAGAGTGCTGCCCTGTAAAGAGGCCGGTGCTGAGATCGATCCGAAAGAGTGGGCGACGCCCTTGGGTCGTCCGGTGCTACCGGAGGTATAACAGATGAGCGCCCTTTGATCAGCCGGCCATACGGGCTCGTCAGTCAGCGGCTCTGTGCGGGCGATAATATCGTCCCACTTGTCGTAATCATTGGCGGGGGCAAGGGGCAGGGCTATTTTCGGAAGTGCATCCGGCACGCCTTTTTGCATATGCTCCCAATCGTCCAGTTTGCCGACAAACACCAACTTCGACTCCGAGTGATCGAGTATGTAGTCAACGGTTTCTGCGTTAAGAGTTGGGTAGAGAGCGACTGTGCAGTGTCCCGCCATCCAGATAGCCAGCTCGGTAATAATGAAGTGAGCACAGTTCTTTGAGATCAGGGCGATATTGCTGTTAGGGGGTAAGTCCAGGGAGTTCAGGTAGGTGGCCATGCGCCGCGCCTGATCCATGGTTTCACCCCAGGTATAGTCCGTGGCTACACCTTGAATAGGCTGGGTCATGAATACCCGCTCTGGATGTGCCTTCTCTCGCTCGAACGCGGCCTGGAGTACCAACTTGTCAATCTGAACAGTCATACGGGGTGGTCCTATTTTTATTTATCATGAGGCTTAATACAGTATAGCGGGCGTTCAGGCAAATACCTGTCCATTTTGGTGGCTAAAGGCCAGCGCTAGCCATCGGATCCAGCAGTTCAATCCAGTGCTTCACCGGGAGGTGACTTTCCTCCGCCAGATGCAATTGACAGCCGACGTTGGCAGTGACAATGAGCGCTGGATTATCAGCGTGTAGAGTCTTTAGTTTGCGCTGCCGCAGGCGTTCGCTGCGCTCTTGCTGGAGTATGGAGTAGGTGCCAGCTGAGCCGCAACAGAGGTGGTCATCCTGAGTCTGTGTGAGTGTGAAGCCAGCGCGGCGAAGAATGGTTTTCACCGTCTCGGGCTGTTTGAGTGCGTGTTGCTGGCTGCAGGGGGTCTGAACCGCAATGCCCCCTATGTCGCGCTGTATTGTAAGTGCTGACAAGTCTTCATTTAGAAGTACTTCTGCAATGTCCCGGCTCAGTGAAGAGATTCGTTGGGCTTTTTCGGCATACGCGGGATCGTGCTGCAACAGGTGACCATAGTCTGCCAACATGCTGCCGCAGCCGGTGGCACCGCTGACTATGGCCTCGGCGCCAGATTCAATCATCGGCCACCAGGCATCAATATTGCGACGCATGTTATCCAGGCCATCCGAGTGAGCGCCCAGGTGGTAATTCACCGCGCCGCAGCAACCTGCCTCGGGTACGACTTTTAGAGAGATGCCCAGTCTGTCCAGCACGCGTGCAGTCGCAGCGTGAGTCAAAGGCGTTGCCGCCGACTGTACACAGCCTGCTAACGCCAACATTATGCGAGGCTGCGTTTCAGCGGGTAGCGGGCCAGGTGCTTGGGGAAAAGGTACTTTTTTGCGCAGCTTGCGTGGTAGAAACGAACGCAGCAACTGGCCTGTTTTGAGCAGGGCGGCGAACACCTTTGGTCGCGACAGTATCTGTCGTAAGGTGTAGCGAAAGAGGCGTTCGGGTGGGCTGCGTGGTGCCTCGGTTTCTAGCATACCGCGGCCGATGTCAGCGAGCGCTCCGTATTGCATCCCCGAGGGGCAGGTGGTTTCGCAACTGCGACAGCTGAGACAGCGATCCAGGTGGGTACGGGTCGCCGTGCCTGCTTCGCCTTCCTCTAATAACTGCTTAAGCAGATAGATTCTTCCGCGGGGGCTGTCGCGTTCATCGCCGGTGTCGAGATAGGTAGGGCAGGTTGCCAGACAAAAGCCACAATGCACGCAGGCACTGATTAAGTCCCCCGCACGTTTAGCCTCAGTATCATCGTTGTAGCGCGGATGTAGTTCTACATGCATAGCCTTACATCCAGCTGTAAAGGCGACCGGGATTGAGGATCCCGCTCGGGTCAAAGGCTTTTTTGAGCCTGAGTTGCAGTGTTTGTTGTACCTGGTCCAGCTGGCCTCTCACTTCAGTCTCACGGTTTCCCCCTGAGAACAGACTCAGGTGGGCGCCGGAGGGAATATGCTCTGGCGCGCTGCGCAGCCATCGCTGAGAGCCACCCCAGTCAATGCACTGATCGACGGTGTCAGGGCAGGGCGAGTTGGACGCCGTGGCGAGACGCCAGAGTTCAGTCGACGTCGTAAAGAACGGGTGGGTCATGTCCTGTAGCTGCGTCCAGATAGAGTCATCAGCAGACTCACCACCCCAGGTATTGGCGGTGCGAGTGACCGCACTTGCGGCGCCGGCCAAACGCAAATACAACTTACCGGCAATCCAGCATGCACCTGTCAGAGGTTTAGGCTGCCTCGCATAGCGGGTCATTAGCTCAAGCGCTTCCTCGGGTGAGGTTTCCCTGGCCAGAGTGGTGGTGGCTTCGGGTATAGGCAATACCTTGAGGTTCACCTCGGTAATGACCCCCAGGGTTCCCATTGCGCCTGCCTGCAATCTCGCCACGTCATAGCCGGCGACATTCTTCATTACCTTTCCGCCGAAATTGAGCGTCTGGCCACCGCCGTTAATTAACTGTACGCCCAGTACCGAATCTCTGATGGACCCTAGCCAGGGCCGCCCCGGGCCCGAAAGGTTACAGGCGAGAGTTCCACCCAGTGTTGCCCTGCCAGCATAGCGTGGCGGCTCAAACGGCAACATTTGTCCTTGCTCAGCCAGCGCAGCTTCCAGTTCTATCAGGGGAGTGCCCGCCCGCGCGCTAATGACGAGTTCCTGGGGCTGATAGTCACTGATGCCGGAATGCGCGGATACATTGAGGATGTGTTCTGTCGAGCACGCTCGACCCACCTGATCCCGTTTGCTGTCACCGCCTGCAATATAGAGTGGGGCATTGTCCGCCTTGGCAGTGCGGATCTGAGCAGCCATCTGAGGTAGCAGATCAGTCATGATTGTGCCTGCCGGGAAGAGCGCGATACTCCTGACAGCGTTTGAGAATAGGAATACCCTTGCCGGGGTTGAGTGAGAGTGCCGGGTCAAAGGCGTGCTTGATGTCCTCGAACTGATGTAGCTCTGCTTCACTGAACTGGTTTGGCATCTGGTTCAACTTCTCCAGTCCCACGCCGTGCTCTCCGGTAATACAACCGCCAACAGCGACAGAGAGTTCCAGAATGTCGGCGCCGAAGCGCTCCGCTAGCGCTATCTGCTTCGGGTCACCCCCATCGAACATAATCAGCGGGTGCAGGTTTCCATCTCCGGCGTGGAAAACATTGGCGCACCGCAGCTGGTACTTCTTGGATAGACGGTTGATTTCTTCCAGTACATGGGAGACCTGGCTGCGCGGGATGGTGCCATCCATGCAGTAGTAGTCTGCGCTCATTCTACCCACCGCGGGGAATGCAGATTTACGTCCCTTCCACAAAAGTGCCCGCTCGGCGTCGTCAGCGGATATGCGCAGCGAACTGGCTCCGTGTTGGTTGAAAATACCACCTACCGCTTCAATGTGCTGATCGACTTCTTCGGCAGTGCCATCCAGTTCACACAACAATAAGGCCTGTGCGTCTTTAGGGTATCCGGCTTGCGCGAAGTCTTCTGCTGCCTGTATCGCCAGAGCATCCATCATTTCAAGGCCAGCAGGGATAATGCCCGCTGCAATCACAGCGCCCACCGCATCTCCGGCAGCGCGTACGGTATCGAAGCCTGCCATGACGACTCGGGCAACCTCAGGGGAAGGGAGCAGTTTTACAGTGACCTCGATAATGATGCCAAGCAAGCCTTCGGAACCTGTGACCAGGGCCATCAGGTCGTAGCCGGGGCTGTCCAGCCCCAAACCACCCAGGCGTGTGCGCTCCCCCTCCACGGTCAGCATTTCTACCGATAGCAGATTGTGTACCGTAAGGCCGTACTTCAGGCAGTGGACTCCACCAGAGTTCTCCGCGACATTGCCGCCTATGCTGCAGGCGATCTGGGAAGAGGGGTCCGGACCATAATAAAGGCCATGAGCAGAGGCAGCTTCGGAAATTGCCAGGTTGGTGACACCCGGTTGCAGTCGGGCGGTGCGCGCCTCTGGATCTATTTCAATGATCTTGTTGAGCTTGGACAAGCCCAGTAACACGCCCTCAGGGTGTGGCATTGCGCCAGCGCATAGGCCAGTGCCGGAGCCTCGGGCGACGACTGGCGCGCCAAATTCGTGGCAGCATTTGAGAACGGACTGCACTTGCGCCACGGTCTCAGGCAAAGCGACGACCAGTGGCAGTTCCCGGTAAAGTGACAGTCCGTCGCATTCGAACGGGCGCTGCGATTCTTGATCTTCAATCAAGCAATCCGCGGGTAAAATTTCACGTAAGCGGGCAAGCAATGTATCGGTCGCCAGGGCGGTATTCAGGCTCACAGGTGCGCTACCACCTGCCTGCTACCGCTGTAATGCCTGTGTTCCCACAAGTAGATACCCTGCCAGGTGCCCAGCATCAGTTCTCCGTGCTGGAAAGGTATGGCCAGCTGACTGGCAGTAAGCGCCGATTTGATATGAGCGGGCATATCATCGGCACCTTCCAGCGTGTGGGTGTAAAGTGGGTCGTTCTCTGGAACGAGTCGGTTGAGCCAGTTCTGTAGGTCAACGCGGGCGCTATCATCGTAGTTTTCCTGGATCAATAGGCTGGCGGACGTATGGCGGATAAAGAGCGTACACAGCCCTTCGTCCTGACCGCTGCTTTTTACAAGTTGACGCACGGTGGGGGTGAAGGGGTGCAGTCCCTGTCCGGAAATGCTGATGTCCAGTTGTTCTATCACCGCGTTACCTATCTTCAAATCGGTCGCCAGTTTACTGCATTTTCGAGCAGTTTTGATGAGTAAAGATTCAAGCCGGAAACTTTCATTCGGATTCGGCAAATCTGGCAACGCTGCCTAAGCTATTCATAGCATTGTGGCCTTAGTGCAAATAGCCGAAAGGTCGCGGTATGATGACGCGGAACGTTTAATAATAAAGTGGTAGCAGGGATCGCAGTTTGACAAGTTATGTAGATGACAGCATTTGTCTCAAGATAGGAGTCACAGCTCACCGTGACTTGAGTCACGCAGACAAGGAAAGTATCGCCAAACAGACTCGCGAATTTTTTGTCGGATTGCAGCAGATGTTTCCCGACTTGCCACTAGTGATTGTCAATCCGCTTGCAACCGGCGGAGACACCTTGGTCGCGAAGGTGGCCGCTGAAATGGGGCTCACTCTGGAAGTGCCTTTGCCCATGCCGTTAGTGGAATATGAACAAGACTTTGTTGATCCCCAATCACTGCAAGAATTTCGAGCCTTGCTACAACAATCCATTGTCTTTGAACTGCCACTGGTTTCGGGCAATTCGCTAGAAGCGATACGCGCAGACCGTGACGCCAGAAACTTGCAGTATGCGCAATTGGGGACCTACGTCGCGGGCCATTCACACTTATTGCTGACACTTTGGGATGGAGAGGTCGGCCATAAGCCTGGGGGTACAGGCAGTGTGGTGAACTTCCAGCTACATGACGAGATGAGTGGTATCACCGGTGAGCGTGGTATTGATCATCTACTGGCAGATAAAGAAAGCGATCTTATTTATCACATCCACTGTCCGCGTAGCGAGCAGGCAACTCGTGCCTGTGGTCGCTGGTTGAGTAATGAGAGTGTGATTGAAAGCGTTGAAATGCCGGAGAACTATCAAGCACCGTTCCATCATCTTCAGGACTTTCGTCTTGATGGGCTCAAATATCGCGAAGTCATCCGCGCTTCCAGTGTGAGTTTACTGGAACATGAGGACATGGGCTCTGACCCTAAGCTGAAAGAAATTGATAGCGCCTATCAAACCGCTGATTGGTTGGCGATTCGCTACAGGGGTTTCGTAGAGCGGGAACTTCTTTTTACCCATGTACTGGCGGTGTTAATGGGTGCCAGTTTCATTATTTATTCGGAGTATGTGGAGTTCTCATGGCTACTCCCCGCTTTCCTGGTGTTCTTTTTTGCCGCCTTATCGCTGAATAAAATGGCTGGCCATTTCCAATGGCACAGAAAATACCTGGATAACAGAGCCCTGGCCGAAGGCCTGCGCGTCCAGTTTTATTGGACTCTGGCCGGTATTGAAGATTCAAACGGGGCTGCTTTTACCTATGACAATATGATGCAAAAGCAGGATGTTGAATTGGCCTGGATCAGGCATGTCATGAGAAGTGTGGGTAGCTCGGGAAGAGTCAACGCTTATCGGGTGAGCAATGGTCTTAACCTGGCTGCCAATCATTGGATTGGCGATGCAAAAACGGGAACGGGGCAGCTGGGGTATTATGATTCTGCATCTCTGCGCCGGCAGAAAAAGTTGAAGCGAAATGAGTTTTACGGAACGCTCACACTGTGGGTAGGTATTTCCATCGCACTGTTGTTGCTTGCTATTGGTTCCACGCTTGATGATACGGCAACCAACGTGCTGTTTATCTTGATGGGACTACTGCCATTGACCGCGGGTATTCGGCAGGCCTATGCCTACAAAAAAGCCGATAAAGAACTGACCAAGCAGTATCAGTTCATGCACAAAACTTTCAGTAACGCCAAAGCTCAATCGTCCGCTGCGAAATCCAATCCAGTAATGCAGGAAAAAGTATTGCGTGCCCTGGGAGAGGCTTGCCTGGAAGAACATTCAGAATGGATATTGATTCACCGTGAACGACCGCTGGAGCACTCCGGTCTGCACGCGTAAAAGTCGCTTTTACTTTTCCTGGTTTTTCTTCTCGATGGTGTACCCCAGTGCCAACATGCCCTTGATCGTGCCTAACACTGTGGCTCGATCGTATTGCTTTTCGGATTCAGGTAGCTGCTCATAGGCCACCAGGCAGGGATGGGTCTTTTGTCGGTCATTGCGCACGTCTCCTAACTTCCACCCGTCCAGGTAACGTTGCGCTGCCCAGATGTCATGGGTGTTCTCTGAGAGCTCTTCAACCAAGTCATTGAGCTCTGCCGGAACGGTGACCCAAGAAACATCAATGGGCGTGGGGTCGTAGCCGGCGTACTTTTCCAGGTCGCGCGCCATGTCCAGTGCCGTTGTATATCTTTGCCCGGGGTCGCGTGACATGGCCTTCAGGCAAATGGTTTCAATCACCCTGGGTATGCTGTCATCTATCTGACGGGGAGGTCTGGCATTGGCGCTGAGTATATTGTTGACCAGTTCTTCTCGAGTGTCGCCGGAGAATGGCAGCTGCCCACAGAGCAATTCGTAAAGCACAGCGCCTAGCGAGTAGACGTCGGTGCGACCATCCAGTGATTTGTTGGTCTCGTCTGTTTGCTCCGGGCTCATGTAGGCGGGCGTTGCATTTATCGCAGTGCCTTCCGCGCAGCCCTTGAGATTAAACGCGATGCCAAAGTCGGTGACGTGGGCCTTGCCATTTTCGTCCAGCATGATGTTCGCCGGCTTGATGTCACAGTGAACAATATCGTTGAGATGGGCGTGATGCAGCGCCAATGCAACGTCTTTCACCATTTTGACAATCTGCGGCACGCCCGGACGATCTTTCTGGAGCATGGAGCGCAAGTCTCTGCCGCGTACAAACTTTGAGATAATGTAACAGGAGCCGTCGGGATCGCTGAGAACATCGTAAACCGGAACGATGTTCTCATAGTCTAGCTGCGCTACGGTTCTGGCTTCGGCGATGAGTTGGTCGATACTGCCAAACTGAGACAGCATTTTGTCGGACGGCTTTTTAATCGCAACCAGTCGGTCCAGGTCTCTGTCATAGGCGAGAAATACGAAGCCGAACGCGCCGCTACCGAGGAATCGCTTGACCTCAAAACGATTGAGGATGATGTCGCCTTCTTTTTGAGGCGCAGGTTCAGCAGCTGCAGAACCTGCTGCTGATTTGCTGTTAGTCATTGCAGCGGTGTTGCTTCGATCGATAGTTTCGGTTTGTCGAAACAACTCGTCGTTCATCTCGATTCCTCATCAATTTTATTGGGGGAGTATATAGCAGGAGTGACGCTTTGGCTTTTCCATACTCACATTTGGCTGATTAAGATGGTTCTTTATCGCAATATGGCATAGCTTCGGCTACGGTAGGTCAATAAACGTGTTGGAGAGACATGATGGCTATCACGGTCTGGGTAGACGCCGACGCCTGTCCTAAAGTCATTCGGGAAATTTTGTATCGTGCCGCAAACCGGCTGGAGCTGCCTCTGGTGTTGGTAGCGAACCATGTCATAGCTGTACCCAATTCACCCTGGATCAGCTGTCGGCAGGTTCCACAGGGTTTCGATGTCGCGGACGATTATATTGTTGAGCAGGTTAGTGAAAGAGACCTGGTGATAACGGCGGACATTCCGCTGTCTGCGGAGGTGATCGAAAAAGGGGGTGGGGTGATATCGCCCAGGGGAGAGCAGCTGACGGCGGAGAATATTAAACCACGCCTGAATATGCGGGACTTTATGGATACCATGCGTTCCAGCGGTGAAACCGGAGGCGGCCCCGCAGCGTTAGGCCCCAAGGACAAACAGGCATTTGCTAACGCCCTGGATCGCTATCTGGCTCGCAACAATTGAGCTATTTTTGCCGGGCTATGCTACTCTGCGCTACCCTCTACGGACCTCTAACATGAAACAGTCATTGGCCCGCAAACTGCTGGGTCTGTTTGGCTGGAAGCTCGAAGGCGCCAAACCCGACTACGCGCAGTATGTGTTAATTGCCGCTCCCCATACTTCCAATTGGGATTTCCCACTGATGCTGTTGTTTGCCGCCGCTTTCGATATGAAGGTCACGTGGATGGCAAAACATTCTCTATTCTGGCCGCCGCTGAGCTGGGTGATGCGCGCAATGGGAGGCATGCCTATTGTCCGTCATAAAAACACCAATACGGTGGATACCATGATCGCCTCATTTGATAGAGAAGAGGAACTGATTCTGGTGGTGCCCACCGAGGGGACCCGGGCCAAAGCTGAATACTGGAAGTCGGGATTTTATCATATCGCCAGACAGGCGAATGTGCCTATCTGTCCCTCATTTTTAGATTATGGTCAGAAGCGTGGTGGGTTCGGGCCGGCCATTGCCGTTACCGGTAACGTGGCCGAAGATATGAATTACTTTCGCGAGTTTTATCAGGGAATGGAGGGCCGATTCCCCGAGATGTTTGGTCCGATAAAGCTACGCGAAGAAGACTGACCCTAGTCGTACCATTACCGCTTTTAATGCCTGCTCAGAACCTGAATGACTGCTGCCATCGCTGGTAGATAATTTGCCAGACTTCGCCTTCTTTGTGCGCAACCTCTGTTTCAAAGTAATGGTTCATTCGTTTCAAATCTGCAACATTGTCTTTGATTGCGGCTCCCACTAAAAAGTCCGTGAAATCTTCCGCCAGCATGCCCCCTTCGCGGTAGTAATAGGCGTAAACCCCCATGGCATGGGCAACGGACACGGCCTCTGCGGTGGACATGACTGCAGAGGCGAGTCGGTCAGTACTGCGCCCATCAAGGGACTGGCCATTGCGTAGTTCATGGAAGATCACCACTAACGCGCGGATGATATCTGCATCGGGTTTTACATCGACTCCGGAAGCCTTCAGTGCTTTTTCTGCCTCTCTGCTCACCACACCAATTTCATCTTCAACCGACTTGATTGGGCGAATGGTTTCAAAGTTCATGCGCCGCTTAAGCGCAGAGCTCATTTCATTGACACCGATGTCAGTGGTATTGGATGTCGCCACAAGATTGAAACCGTCGCGCGCATAGAGGATGCCATCGTCTCCAGAGAGCTCTGGCACGGTAATGGATCGTTCGGACATGATCGACAGTAGGGCATCCTGCAGGGCAGGGGAGGAACGTGCTATCTCTTCATAACGAACCAGCAGGCCCTTTTCCATACCTCGATAGATGGGGCCTGGTATCAGCGCCTCAACACAGGGCCCTTTGCGCTCAACAATGGCGGAGTTCCAGGTGTAGAGCAGCTGCTGAATGGTTTCGATAGCACCGCCTTGAATAATCAGCGTGGAGTCACCGCAGATCGCTGCGCAAATCAGCTCAGACAGCCAGGATTTGGCTGTTCCTGGTTCGCCCACCAGCATTGCACCCCGTTGAGTCGCCAATGAGATAATGATGCGAGTGACTATTTCACTGGGAGCAACGAACTTGGGCGCTATTCCCTGCGCTTCATCGCCTAATACAAATGTTTCCACTCCCTTGGGGGACATTAGCCAGCCCGGAGGCTTGGGCCACTTATCCCGGGTGCGTAATTGCTCAAGTTCATCGGCGAAGTATTGTTCTGCCGGCAGTCGCTGAATATGTTCTTTGTTCATTTACCAGGCACCCCGCTTCTCGGGAGCCATGCGCTCCGATGGTAATACTCGAGGCAGTTCAGATAGCGGTATCGTTCCCTCGATAACATGATTGAGCGCGCTATCGCGCATGGTGATCAAACCTGAGTCCAGAGCAATAGAGCGTAATTGTGCAATGGGGTAGCGTAGCGATATGCCGGTGCGAATCTCAGTGTTGACCTGCATATACTCCACCACGCCCACTCGACCTTTGGTGCCGCGGCCTCCGCAGGACTCACACCCAGTTCCTTCAAAACAACGGAAGCTTGCGGGCACGCCTTCCGGAAACAGCTCGGCCAATATCGCCGGGTTGGGCTTGGCTTCCTGGCGACAGTCCGGACAAACGCGTTTGGCCAGTTTCTGGGCGATGACGGCCATTAACTCGCTGGCCACGGAGTTGGCGTGCACCTCCAGGTCATAGATTCGTTGTAGAGCATCAACGGCGTCATTGGCATGGAGGGTCGATAACACTACGTGGCCTGTCTGCGAAGCCCGTATTGCCTCTACCGCTGTTTCGGTGTCGCGAATTTCACCGACTAAAATGACGTCCGGGTCTAGCCGCACGAACGAGCGCATGCCGTCGGCGAAATTGAAGCCGATATCCGGTCGGGTAAAGGTTTGCTGAATACCATCAATGGAATACTCCACGGGATCTTCAATCGTTAATACTTTACGGCGGCCATCTCGGGCTAGCTCCGATAGGCCCGCATATAAAGTCGTGGACTTGCCGGACCCTGTCGGTCCGACCACCAGGACCAGGCCTGAAGGGTTTTGCAGCATACGGCGGTAGCTTTTCATCAGCGGTGCGGTCATGCCCAAGTCTTCGATGTCTACGATATTGCCTGACTGCGGCAGCATGCGGATGACAGCTGCTTCACCGTGTAGAGAAGGCTGTATCTGAATGCGCAGGTCGTAACTGACGCCCCCTGCGGTGAGCTGTGAACGACCTCCCTGCGGCAAGCGCTTTTCAGCGATATCCATGTCGCCCCGAATTTTGATGACGTTGATCAGTCCCTTTGCCTCTTGAGGCGACAAGCGGTAGTGGTTGAGGTCGTGCAGGTCGCCATCCACCCTGAGGCGAATTCGGGTGCTGCTCTTGTACTGTTCGATATGAAGGTCGCTCGCACCTTCGCTGACCGCATCCAGCAGCAGCGCATCACAGAGTGTAATTAAATGAGCCTCGATTCGGGTTTTTTCCCGGTCGAGCAGATCATCCTTTTTCTCTTCTGGCTCGGGCTTGGCCGACCACAGTTGGTGGGCGTTACCTTGTAGCGAGAGCTCTACCGTCGTCCAAAGCCGCTTGAAATCATTGGGTGTGACCAGAGTTTTGCTGACCTGGTCGTAAGGGTACATGTGGTAGATATCGTCGACAGAACTGTCTGGATCATCGGTCACCACATGCAGAGTACGTTCTTTTACTTTGAGGGGAATAAGGTGGTTGCTGTCCAGAAAGCTGCGTGAGAAACCTTCCATTAACTCCGGTTGCACCTGGGGTAATAAATCATCAATAGCAGCGAATGGAATGGCATTCTCTTCAGCCAGCCGGCGATACAGTGTCAGG
>JBDWQQ010000061.1:0-132198 GCA_039986455.1 Halioglobus sp. | reverse complement strand
TGCAACCAGCAGCGCGCGCTACGGCGAAGAAAACGGATCACCTACCGCTCGCGTAGAGCGAACGTTTGACGATGCCGTTACCCGTGATCATGGTGACTGCTACCTGGCAATACTGGAGGGAGCGAACCATTTTTCTTTCGCCCACCCACTGGACGACAGCACTGGCAGGCCATTTATTGACATGCCGACGACATCGCCTGACACAGACTTGCGGGAAATAATTTCTGAATTGACGAGAAACTTCGTGCTGGGCATCTCTCGAAATGACCCGCAAGCGATAGAGCAGCTTCACAAGCTACTACTCAACAATAACTCGCTGATAACACGGGGAGATAGGCGCTAAGCTCCCCGTTTTGACAAAAAGCAAGACCCTTTGCTCGCGTTGGCCCACAATATGCAGCTGCAGGTCGAATAACAGATACTTTCAAGGAATCACGCATGTCAGACGAGCAACCCAGTAACTGGCAACAGGCTATCAACGGCGAGTGGCATGGCTGCCCGTCCCTGTTTGAACACGATGGCACCCATGTTGGTACCAATAAAGTCAGCCGAGCCAGTGAGTTTAAGGATGGCCGCACCACCTATTGGATGGACACCTGCTTCGACGCCACGGGGCCACTCATGGACCGCTTCGAAATTGGCGCTCGAATGGAGTTTGGCGTGATTGATTCTGACCAGGATCGCATCTACACAGGCCCCGACTTCGTAGGCTCCGGTCGACCTTACGGGTTATTGGTCGACTCCAATTACTACTCCCCAGGCTGGAACGTCAACCTGAGGACAGTGAACCATGTGGTGCCGGAGCTCGGCATGCAGGTCTACAGTTCCCAACTGTTTGAGGCGGACACCCTCGTCGGAGTTTTCAATGGCCTTTATGTGGTCACGCAAGATCACGACAGTAACCCCGACACTCAAAAAATGGTTACCGAGTGGCTCGACAAGGAAAAACAAGAAGGCAAGAAGCCTTACAACTTACCGGTGAAACACGAAGGCGTATTTCGCGGTGATTTTGAGGTTTACGATGAAAATCAGCAAAGAGTCGGCACCAACCGGGTCACGGTCACTCACAAGCCCATCAACTTACTGCATTCGGAGCAAACGATCCAAATCGAAGGCGTCATCAACCGTAAGTGGACTTCGATGCGCACCCGCAACGGCAACAGCCATCAGTACCATGGCCCTGACCTGTTCGGAAACGGCAAATCCTACGGGAGATACCTCTACTCGATCCGTCACGTATTTGGTGAGGCTTCGAAAATGTGGTCACGAGACGCGGTCGTAGACGACAAAGGCACTCAGGTTTGTGTCTGGCAGTTCCTGGAGTCCCAAAAAGAAAAGTACACGACGTTTGGTGTACTGCACTGGGAAGCCGGTGAAAACGTGCTAGCGCCTACCTACGTGGATTAATATTCAGCTCAACAGGGGGTGGTCATCACCCCCCTGACTCTTTAAGATGCGGGGCTTACATCCTTCGGTATGCCCCTTGAACCCTGCTCAAAATCAGCCCCTGACCATTTATTCCGGCCTATCCGCTGGTGACATCCAGCGACTGGACGCCATGGCGACTTATCGCAATCTCGATTCTGGAGATTACCTGTTTCACCAGCATACGCCTGCTCGCTCAGTTTACGTGTTGGAGAAGGGAATGATGATGATGGAGCGGTCTTCGTCTACCGGTCGGCGCCAAGTGATGGCGTTTATGCAGCCCGGCAATTTCATTGGTATCCCTCACAACCAACACTACGAGTATACGGTTTCGGCTCTGCAGAGCTCAAAAGTAAGGGAAATGGCCCTGAAACCTTTTATTGATTTGCAGGATGACATACTTCGGCTGAAGGAAAATGTCAGAGGCATTGGCGGTAACATTCTCGCCCACACTCTGGACCAGGTGTTTGCCCTTGGACAAAAGAAAGCCCACGAACGTGTCTGTTTCCTGCTCAAACAACTTTCAGACCGTTCCCTGGTTCCCGGCACCCGCAGTATTGAACTGGTCATGACGCGCCAGGACATCGCTGATTACCTGGGGCTTACCATCGAAACAGTGAGTCGGGCTTTCGGCAAACTCAAACGTGAGCAAGTGATCGACATCTACTCGGCGCATACCGTCGAAATACTCGACATGCAGGCCATCGAGGACATGGCACTGGCAGACTAACCGCCAAACAACGCAGCCACAGCGTCACACATTTCTTTAGAGGTCGTGGCCACTGCGGGGTCTGCCTTTGCCCAGTTGTACCATTGCTCGCTCATCGGGTAGTTTGACAGAGGGGAAGGCTCGCCGAACACTGGAGCCAGAAGAAGCACAAAGTCCATGTGCGGTACCAGCGCCATATCTCCCAAGTGGATATCCCGCTCTCGAAAATCGGGCAGCAGCGTCAAAATTCGTTCCAGACGGGCCAATTCCGCATCCAGCGCTGCCAGTTCTTCCTGCGCTGCTTCAGCCCCACTCTTCTGACCCACCAACTTGAACAACGGGAAAAGTCCCCCTGGAGACAGGTAAGTGTCTGCGTAGCGAGCGAGTAGCTGCATTTGAGCCCGTTCGACTGGATCATTGGGGCTATAACTTCTGGCGCAGAAAACCTCGTCCAGGTACTCCATGATGACCCACGAGTCAGGTAACTGAGAACCATCATTGAGTTCCAGCACCGGAATCTTTCCCATTGGAAAATGCTCGACAAACTCAGGGGTTCGCAGGGCCTCGGGCGGATGACAAATCTCAATATCCAGCGCGGCTTTAACGATTAAAGTGCGAACACGGGTAGCGTACGGAGAGTGCGCCAGGTTGTAGAGTTTCATTACACATCCTTGAGGAGTAATTTTGACAGCACTCAGGATAGAATGAATCCAGCGAATAAAAAACCGTATAACGGAGTATAAATGAGCGAGAGCCTGAAACAACGTCTTGCACAGCCGGCCATCCTACAAGCGCCAGGGGTTTACGATGGTCTTTCTGCATTGCTGGTCGAACAGGCGGGCTTTGAAGCAGCCTTTCTGTCAGGGGCATGCCTGTCATTTTCCCGCTTTGGACGGCCTGACATGGGGCTAGTAACAGCCGCTGAAGTCTGCGAGACCGTCGCTATCATCCGCGATCGGGTCAGCCTGCCGCTCATTGTCGATATCGATACCGGCTTTGGTAATGCTCTCAATGTGCAGCGCACGGTCAGAGACTTTGAGCGCGCCGGCGCCAGCGCCCTGCAACTGGAAGACCAACAGATGCCCAAGCGCTGCGGCCACATGTCAGGAAAGTCGGTGATCAGCCAGCAGGAAATGGTGGGTAAGATAAAAGCCGCCCTCGACAGCCGGCGTTCAGAAGAGACTTTGCTATTTGCGCGCACTGACGCCCTTGGGGTGAACGGGTTTGATGATGCCATGGAGCGGGCACAATGCTATCTCGAAGCAGGCGCTGACGCTTTGTTTATCGAGGCTCCGCGCGACCGTGCGCAAATGGTAAAAATATCAGAACACTTCGCCACCCAGATTCCACTGATCCACAATCTTGTGGAAGGTGGCAACACCCCCATCGAAAAGCCAAGCGAGCTCGAAGCGCTGGGGTATCGCATCGCGCTCTACCCAGCCTCCCTACTCCACCGATTCACACCTCAGGCTCAAGACCTGCTCGCCCATATTAGAAAAACTGGCGATACCCTGCAGTATCGCGGCGAAATGTGTAATTTGGCTGATATGAATAAAGTCCTCGGCGCTGATGACATGCTAAAGGATGGCCAGCATTACGATGCCGGAAACTGAATGATGAAAGCAGCTCTGCGGCTATTCCTCCTTATAATCAGCGCCATTTTGCTTCTCATTGTGATCGGCATGGGTTGGCTTTGGTGGTCGAACCGAGATGTTCCTGTGGAAACGCTGGAACTGCGGTACGGCGGCGAAAACCTGCAGCAACTGGACATTGACGGCGTAAAACTGCGTTACAAGGTCGAGGGCGCTGGCCCACCGTTAGTGCTGCTGCACTCTCATTTTTACAACATGCGCCAGTGGCAGCCCTGGGTAGACAGCCTTTCCGAGAGATTCACCCTGATTCGCTATGACCTTACCAGTCACGGATTAACTGGCCCGGATCCCAGCGAGGACTATTCTCGACAACGTGGAACCGATCTTCTCGACGCGCTTCTAAAGCACCTCAACATCGACCGCGCCGCCATTGCTGGATCTTCAACCGGCGGTGCTTTGGCTTGGTATTACGCCGCGCGATTTCCAGAAAAAGTATCGCACTTAGTGCTGATTAACGCGCCGGGGATGCCCAGAGTCACCAATAAATACATGGAGACTCCTCTGCCTGACTGGTTCGGTCATGTACTTTATTTACTCCCAAAGTCATTGTTCAGACCGTTTTTGGAGGCTCCCGTCGTCGATAACACACTGATCACCGATGACCTGTTAGAAGAATTCCACTTGATGTATCGCCGAGAGGGAAATCGAATGGCAGAGTTCCACAGGCTGCGTGCCTGGGAACGCGGAGACATAACGCCTACGTTGGAGAAAATTACTGCACCGGTGCTGATATTGTGGGGCGAGGAAAACCCGCAACTTCCAGTGGAACATGCGGAGCAATATGCCCAGGCACTGAAAAATGCCGAACGCATAAAAATCCATCTGTATCCAGACGTTGGACATGTGATCCCTCTGGAAGCGCCAACACAGTCTGCGGCTGATACCGCTGCGTTTATCGAGGGAAGCTACCTTGAATAAATGCTTACCAATAATGATTTTGCTACTGCTGACAGCCTGCGGTAAAGCGCTCGAATTACCCGCAGCACAATCACTTAAGGTCGCACCGGAGGTGATCAATGAACTACACGGAGCAACGAAAGGCCCGTTTTCAGTAGTCACCAATAAAACACTCGAGATTGAGACAGAAGACGGCGCCACATTGGCACTTAGTCTCTACTACCCAGGTGAGGAACTACAGCATCCCCTGCTCCTATTTTCCCACGGCAATTGGTCAGATAGACACAGCTACGATCGCATCATTGAACATTGGGTCAGTCACGGCTATGTCGTGATTGCGACAGACCACTCAGATTGCTGTAGTCCCGTAAAAGGGATTTTTAACAGCCTTCGCTACGGGCAGATGGGCTTGATCAATCGCAGAATCAGTGAGCTAGAGTTATTGCTAGCTAACATTGATACCCTGGAAAACCAACTCCCCGCCTTTGCCGATAAGGCCGACACGTCGAAGGTGGCTGCAACAGGCCACTCCTTCGGAGCCTTCAGCGCACAGCAGTTGGGTGGAGCAAGCGCTCTGGACCCTGAAACGGGCGAATATCGATACCAAACTGATCCTCGTATTTCCGCAGTGGTCGCTCTTAACCCACCAGGCCCCATGTTTGACACCATCACCGCCGACAGCTGGAAAGGGATGACCGCCCCGACACTCGTGACTACGGGCACCTGGGACGTTCAAAAAGGGTTTTGGGAGGATTGGAAATTGCATCTAATGTCATGGGAAAAAAGTCCCGATGGCAAGAAGTATGCGCTGGTTATCGATGGAGCCGACCACTACCTTGGCAACCTTATCTGCCGGACAGAACGTGACCATCCGCCACAAGACGACGCGCTAAAAATGGTGCAACTGACAACGACAGCGTTTCTCGACTCACAACTAAAAAGCAATAAACAGGCGCGCATGATCCTCGCAGACAAGTACCTCGAAAGAGAGACCAAGGGTTATGCCAAAATACTACGCCGCTGATCTTCAAAGCGGTGCTGCGAACCGCATTGGGTCCCAAGCATCTGTGGACACTGTGACGAGATGATCTCACCTCACCTTTGGGGCATTTTAGGATGTGTGCTGGTGATAGCGCTTATCGTCGCCGTTGGCCCTTATAGTCACCCCGGAATGTTTCTTGAAGACCAGGGTTTCAGTTGGTACTACTGGAAACTGCCGTCTCCAGATTTCTGGACTCGATTCAGTGCCTGGGGGCTCTATGGTTTACACCAATTGGGGCTTTGGTGCTTGATCGCCTGGGCGCAATATCAGCGCCCTCAATACACTCGGGCGCTTCATCCGGTCAACCTGATCGCTCTCGCATTCAATCTGCTGTTTGTCATTTTGCACGTTGTCCAGACACGCATTTTTTATGATGGACTCGCTCAGGATACCTCCGTATTTTCATCCCAATTTTCCGTCATCTTCATGCTGGTGTTTGTACTTATCATGGAGAATCGACGTCGAGGCCTGGTCTTCGGATATCGCGCTAACTTCATGGAGCCGGCGGGAGGTTTCCTGCGCAGGTACCACGGTTACTATTTTAGCTGGGCTATTGTGTACACCTTCTGGTTCCACCCTATCGAGGATAACGTGGGGCATTTGCTAGGCACTTTCTACATATTATTACTGTTACTGCAGGGTAGCCTGTTTTTCACCCTGTTCCATCGAGACCGTATTTGGACATTATTACTCGAGGTCTTCGTTCTCTTTCACGGGGCTATGGTGGCATGGCTATCCTTCCAGAACGATCATTGGCAGATGTTCGCGTTCGGATTCCTTACACTGTTTATTCTGACCCAAATGCACGGAATAGGCTTAGGGCGACGTGCGCGAACCCTGCTGGTTGTAATGTATTCACTCGCGGTAGTGGTGAATTACTGGGGCCGGGACTGGGATATTCTGGAGGTACTGCGGATACCCTCCGCTGAATTGGGTCTGGCTGTGCTCATTGGTGGTGCCAGTTGGCTGGCCCTGCTGTTACAAAGGGCCAGGCAGCCATAGTTCAGGCAGAGCGATCGTCGTTATCCACCACATTGAGCGGGTTCCGCGAAGGTGACACCAGAGGCACAGAGTCTAGCGCCCATCTCACCTCAGGGTTCGTGCGTCTGGCAGGAGATGGGATAGTAAACACTTTCTCTCCGGCAAACGGCTGCATGGCTTTCGAATCAATTTTCCAGCCCTTTTCTTCCACATGGGTCTTCCTGACCTTGCGCCACGCACCCATGAACTTGTCTTGCTCCACCGATACTTCGTTTTCCAAACTCTCGGGCAAATAGTGCGGCGAAATGGCTTCAACAATATTGGCATCTTCCTGAAACACCTTGAGGGTTCGCTTCACCGAACCGCCGTCGAAAATGCCCCATTTGAAGAAATTCCTCACCTGAACCACAAAAGAACGGGTAGTGTTTTCATCGATGGGAGTATTGGCGTCAAAAATAATCATTTCCATCCAGGAGTTCACCTGAATATGCAAACGCACGGTATGTCCTGATAGATAAAATCCGGGGTGGACATGAGTTTCGGCCTTGTCTCGGCGCGCAAACTTCATCAAGCCCATATTACCTTCCATAGGCGGTGGATAAAGCACACAGGAGGATGAACCCGAGTACTCGTCCCGCTCCATTTTAACAATGTGGTTTTTATCAGCCATTTCCTTATAGCCAAACCCAGGATGAACAAAAGAGGTGTGAGCAATATCGATACCATTCTCTACGACTCGGCTAACGTCGGCATTCCAGGTGAACTCAGTATAGATTGGCCGCCAGTTTTCCCTCTCGTCATACTCGGGAAACGGTGGAATCGGATAACGCCTGGATTCCTCAAGGTCGCCCATGAAAACCCATATCATGCCGTAGCGCTCTTCCGTCGGATACGCATCAATGCGCGCCCTTTCCGGAACATCTGCACCTTCGCCACGCGACGGAATGAATTGCACTTTACCCTCTGGGTCGAACTCCCAGCCATGATAGGGGCAAGCAACACAATCTCGGTCTGTGGTCCATCCGCCGGAGAGTGATCCTCCACGGTGAATACAAATATCCGACAGGCAATGTACATCACCCTTGCTGTCGCGAAACAACACGAAGTTTTGCCCCAACAATTTCGCCTTCACCGGTTTATCTTTTACCGCGTTCGACCATTCGGCCACATACCAAAGGTTAATCAGCATTTTTATTCTCCTCGAACCCTTCTTTGCTACGGACAAACGCAGCTAGCGGATTAATATTAGGTCAAATTCTGGACAAAAATAAATTTATTCTCTCAGACTGAACCACTCGCTCTCCACGGTCGTATCAATCAGCAAATCAACAAACTGGACACGACTATGAAACGCGCACTCGCCACCCTTGCTCTGGCCTTCTCGACCCTAACAGCCCCGCTCTGGGCTGCCGCTGAAGAAGCGGTTGCACCCGCAGATGCGGCTACCGTGGTCATCTATCGCGCCGACGAATCTGTGAAGACTCGCCGCATCGGTCTAGACATTCATGTAGACGCCGCCAGCCTCGGCCGCCTCACTTCAGAAGACACTTTATTGGCCTCTGGCGCTCCTGGCACCTACACATTGGGTACGAGCCTCCCCGGCGATGAACCCATCAAGCTCGAGCTCGCGCCTGGCACCACTCACTACGTTCACACGCGACTGAGAATGATTGGCAACCGCGTCGTTGTAGAGCTCGTAGAAGTAGAAGAGCAGGTTGCTAAGAACCACCAGGCTGGCCAAGCCGGCGAACTACTCGCCATCTAATCCCGAGGTCCACCTCATCCCCTCTGGGCGTTTCGGCGCCCTTTTTTTTGCCCGGCGAAAATCGCTCTGTGCCAACACCCCTGAATTTTCAGCCGCACGCGGCAAACTCGCATTCAGCGTTTGGCTATAATGACATATTGTTATATCTTTTGCAGTGATGGTACTGAGGAATCACTATGGAAACATCTAGCAAAACTGCCCGGCAAATCTACCAGGATGTCATCAACAACCCAGCGCGCAAGAAAATTGGCTTTGGTAATAAAGCGGTACTGGTCAACATTGACTTACAAAAGTCCTATACCCGAACGGATTTGTTTGCCACCGCCTACGAGACAGACCCTCTTCAGCTGGATTACGTCAATGAGCTTGCGACCGAATTCCGCCGCCTGAACTGGCCTGTGGTATGGACTCACGTCGCGTACATGGATTCCGGTGAAGACGCGGGAATCTGGGGTACCCGCACGGACACTCCCGATTCATTGCAGAATATCAAGTTCAACTCCGAGCGCAGCGAGTTTGATGAACGACTGACCATCGAAAAGAATAAAGACATTATTTATCTGAAGAAAATGCCCTCCGCTTTCTTCGAGACCCAACTACAGTCGCTTCTAGTCTGGCACCAGGTTGACACCGTTATTTTAACCGGCGGTTCAACCTCAGGATGCATCAGAGCCACCGCGGTCGAAAGTCTGTCGCGGGGCTACCGAACGATCGTGCCTGAAGAGTGCGTCGCCGACAAACATGAGAGCTATCATTTCTCAAACCTCACTGATCTCTCGCTCAAATATGCTGATGTTCTCAAGGTCGCCGAGGTCAAAGACTGGTTGGGCCAACAATCATGAAGGCGGATCCGGGCTTTTATGATTACTGGCCCTACGAAAACAGGCCTAAAATTCAATGGCCTGACGGCGCGAGAATCGCGTTTTGGGTAGCGCCCAACATCGAGTTTTATGAGTTGGATCCACCAGCAAACCCCCATAGAAAGGCCTGGCCGCAACCGAATCCCGCCCTTCCAGGTTACAGCATTCGAGATTATGGCAATCGCGTTGGTCACGCCAGGCAAATGGAAGTTCTCGACCGTTATGGCATTCGCGGCTCGATCTCACTGTCAACAGCGCTATGCGATCACCATCCTGAAATCATTTCCCAATGCGCAGAGCGCGAATGGGAGTTCTTTAGCCACGGCATATACAACACGCGTTACACCTACGGCATGAGTGAGATACAGGAAAAGGAGATGATTCTTGATTCGATGACCAGCATCAAGAAACACACTGGCCAGAATTGCGCCGGCTATCTTGCGCCCGCACTGTCTCACTCAGAAAACACCCTGGATCTTTTTGCAGAGGCAGGTACTGAACTGGCTGGCGACGAGGCCGGCTTCTACACGTGTGACCTGTTTCATGATGACCAACCCACTCCCATTCGACTGCGCAGCGGCAAACGATTTGTGTCTATTCCCTACTCGCTGGAAATGAACGACACCATTGCTTACGTGGTCAACAAGGTGGAACCAAGGCGCTACGGTCAAATGCTCAAGGACAATTTTGACAGGCTTTACGCCGAAGGTGCCGAATCAGGCACTGTGATGTGTATCCCCACTCACAATTACCAGGTCAGTTGTCCACACCGCTTGAAAGCATTTGAAGAAGCTCTGGAGTACATTACAGGCCACAGCGACGTGTGGGTCACCACCGGCCGGGAGATCGCCAGCCACTTTCTGGACACTCAATATGATACGTCGCTTGCAGACATCCATTTGAAACAGGGAGCTCGCTAGCTATGGCGCTTGAACCAGAGCACCTTGATTACCCCCATCGAAGCTACGGCATGGATCATCAGCGCTATGAGTGGAGCATGCTCAGTGAGCGCCAGCCGATAGCATGGCCTGGCAACGCCAAGCTCGCCCTGTGGGTGAACGTCAGTTTGCAGTTTTATCCGCTTGACCAACGGGGAAAGCCTTTTGCGGTTCCCGGTGGCATGACCATGCCTTACCCTGACTTGCGTCACTTCACCCTAAGAGACTACGGCAATCGCGTGGGAATCTATCGCTTCCTGCAAGCCTTCGACCAATACGGTATCAAACCTACCGTGGCTATGAACACGGAGCTGGCGGAACGTGCGCCCTATTTACTGCAGCGTATTTGCGAACGAGAAGATGAACTAATCTGCCACGGTTGGAACATGGACAGCCTTCACTATGGCGGCCAACCCATTGCCGAAGAAGCAGAGTTGGTGGAGCGTTCTGTCACGCGGCTACGTGAACTCAGTGGTCAGAAAATTTCAGGCTGGATGAGCCCTGCGCGCAATGAGAGCGAAAACACGCCAGAACTGCTTGCCCAAAATGGAATTCAATATTTTTGTGATTGGGTGAATGACGATATGCCCTATCCGTTTCACACTGAGTCAGGTGACCTGACCGCAATGCCTCTTTCTAACGAACTGGATGACCGCTTTGTGCTGATGAATAATCAACACTCCGAGCAATCCTGGCTTGAGCAGGTATGCGATGCCTGCGACTTCCTGCTCCAGGAAGCGAACTCAGGCGGAGGCAGGATTCTGGCGCTCAATATACATCCGTGGATGCTCGGGCAACCTCACCGTATCGGCAAACTGGAGCAGGCTCTGGCGTACATTAGTGCCCAATCTGGCGTGTGGAGCGCAACAGCCGGCGACATCTTTCGCCACTGGACCACCGAGCAAAGAGCCTAGGCCATGAATTCACTCACCGAACTATTTCCTGAGTCAAAGCTCCACACTAGAGACGGTGAAGCGCCCACCCCGCTTTACTTTCGTCTCTACAGCCTGCTTCGAGCAGCCATTATTGATGGCACCATCGCCCACGCGGCGCAAATGCCCACTGAGCAGCAACTCTCTGAGTACTTTGACGTGTCACGCATCACTGCCAAGCGCGCAATGGATGAGCTTGCAGCTGAGCGCTTGGTAGAGCGGCAGCGAGGCCGAGGCACCCACGTCATCTACAACTATCGCCCCCAGCCCGTAAAAGCGCCATTAGTAGGCATGTTGGAGGAAATCGAGAGCATGGCGAGGCACTCAGAGGTCAACGTGCTTGAATGCAAGCATCTCTTGCCCCCCGCCCGCGTCCGCGCGGATCTCGGATTAGCACAAGGAGAGAAAGCGCTATTATTACAGCGTGTACGTTCTAGGGATGGACAGCCATTCGCTTACTACAGTAGCTGGACCGCAGGTCTGGCCAAGTCAGTGTCACGCCGGCAATTCTCGCGTTCAACCCGTCTGGAGGTATTTCGCAAGCAGGGCTTGGAGATCACTCATGTCACCCAAACCATTACCGCCGTTGCCGCTACTGCAGAGCTGGCAAGCCACCTCAGTTCGAACAGCGGAGAGCCTTTGCTACATCTTCTCAGGAAATCCTATATTACTGCGGGAAAAAACGAAGAACTGGTCGATATACTGGAAGTGTTTTATCACCCCGATCGCTTCCAGTATCAAATGGACCTGCAGATTGAAAACCCGTAGTTCGATCGCCTACTGTGCTGTTGCTGCGCAAAAACCTTTAGGCAAGCCCGCCTCAGGCGTAAATCCGTAAAGCTCTACATCGGGCAAGGCCTCTGCCAGTATCTGGCGAGCGCGAAACAGGGATTCAAAGTTAACGCCTGTTGAGAGGCCCATGCTCTCCAAGAGAAACACCAGGTCTTCAGTGACAATATTGCCACTGGCACCAGGCGCGAATGGACAACCACCGATGCCTCCCATCGACGAATCAATCGTGGTGAGCCCCACATCCAATGCTGCCATCACGTTGGCAAGTCCCTGCCCGCGAGTATTGTGTAGGTGAATTCCCGTGAGCTTGTCTTTGCCAAGTAAGCCATGAATTTCGAGAGTGTACTCGCGCACCTGCGTAGGGCTGGCGAACCCGGTGGTATCAGAAAGCCCAACTTCATCACAACCCGCTGCCATTAGCTTCTCAGCCATTTCCATCACCTTGGATCGGGGTACAGCGCCCTCTAGCGTGCAACCAAAAGCCGTGGATAAAGAGCCCTCGAGCTTTGGGCGATCCGAGGTCGGAAGCACGTCAATAGCGGCGCGTATCTCTTTCACTTCTTTTAGCAGCTGCTCATGCGAACGTTTCAGGTTCTTAAGGCTATGCGTTTCGCTGACCGACAGTGGCACGGTCATTTTATCAGGCCCGGCCATCAACGCATTCTGAGCGCCTCGCAGATTGGGCACCAACACAGCCACGGAAAGTCCGCTGATAGAACGGGCATGGGAAACCAATTCAGCGGTATCTGCCAACTGCGGCAAGACAGAGGCAGGGACAAAAGAACCCACTTCAATTTCGGGAATACCCGCTGCAGCCAAAGCCGTAATCCACGCTTTCTTGGCCTCTGTCGGCATAATGGGCGAAATGCTTTGCAGCCCGTCGCGCGGACCCACTTCACTTATTTCAATATCGACACTTGGCAAAACTGAATCTCCAGAAAAAACAGGTAACGTCTTAAAAAGTTAGGTCATCTCAAATATGTTATATTGATATATCATACTAACATTTAAACCCTGACAAGGACATGGCAACACTATGGAAGAAGCAGCCAAGCCGCTCGCTGGCCTTAAAGTCGTGGAATTCACCCACATGGTCATGGGGCCTGCCGCCGGGCTACTGCTCGCAGATCTAGGTGCAGAGGTGATCAAAATAGAGCCACTTGCCGGCGACAACACCCGCCGCCTCAAAGGGTCCGGCGGCGGCTACTTTGCGATGTACAACCGCAACAAGGCCAGCCTATGTCTCGACTTGAAATCAGCTGAAGGGATTAGTGTGGCAAAGGATATCGTGACGAGAAGCGACATCGTTATTGAAAACTTCAGGCCCGGCGCGATGGACAAGCTCGGCCTTGGATATGAGTCCCTAAGCGCATTGAACCCTGGCCTGATCTACTTGTCCCTCAAGGGATTCCTATCGGGACCGTACGAACATCGTACGGCTCTGGATGAAGTCGCGCAGATGATGGGAGGCCTTGCCTACATGACGGGCCTACCTGATCGACCCATGCGAGCGGGAAGCTCGGTCATCGATATTAGCGGCGGCATGTTTGGGGTTATTGGGGTACTGGCTGCGTTACAAGAACGTCACCGCACCGGAAAAGGGAAGCACGTTACCAGCTCTCTGTTTGAAACAACCGCATTTATGGTGGGACAACATATTGCGCAACAAGGCGTACTTGGTGAAGAACCGCCGCCCATGTCAGTAAGGCGCAGCGCATGGTCAGTTTATGATATTTTCAATGCCGGAGATGGCGCTCGAATATTTGTCGGCGTGGTCAGCGATTCCTTGTGGCAGCGTTTTTGCACGGAATTTGGATTTCGTGAATGGGCAGTGGATCCGGAGCTGGAAACCAATAATCAGCGGGTCAATCATAGGGACGTATTGATACCTCAAATTCAGTCTCTGTTCGACACACTGAACAAAGATCAACTCATGGATAGGCTAGATAGCGCAGGCGTTCCGTTTGCGCCCATCAATAAGCCCATTGATTTGATTGACGACCCCCATATGAATTCAGGCGCTTTACTAGAGGTGACACTGAGCAATGGGGAACAAATAAAACTACCTGCTCTTCCTATAGAATTTGATGGCGATAAACCCGCGTTGAGAAAGGATCTTCCTGCACCGGGCGATGGTGCTAAAGCGCATCTGGAGAGTCTCGGCTTAGAGCAGTCTTTAATCGAGAAGCTGATTGCCGCGAACGTTATGATCGCCAGTTAAAAGCACACTTAATACAGCCAGGGGCGCAGAACCTGGCGCTTTCGATGAAACTGCTCAATTTTTTGCTGGCGCATCTGGGTCAGAGAAATCGCGTCGAGGCCTTCCACCAACATGCGCTTCGCGCCAGCATCGATTTGGAAGGTAAATTCGCTGCCTGATGCACTTACAACCTGATCGGGTAGGTTAATTAGAACCTTGTTTGCAGTCGGGTCCTCCTCTACCCAGGCACTCATTTTTTCAACATCGGGAGCATCCAAGACCAAAGGTAACAAACCATTTCGGATGCAATTATTGGCAAAAATGGTGCCGAAACTGGGGGCCACTACTGCACGAATACCGTATTCAGCCAGTGCCCATACAGCGTGTTCGCGCGACGAACCACACCCGAAGTTTTTCCCGCTAAGAATAATACTGGCATCGCGATAGCGCGCTTGGTTCAGAGTAAAATCGTGATTGATTTCGCGACCACCAATTTCTCGATATCGCCAACCGGCAAAAAGCCCCTCTCCCAGGCCCTTTTTGGAAACACGCTTCATCTCTCGTGAAGGGATAATGGCGTCGGTATCCACGTTATCGCGCATCAGAGGGACTGCTACGCCCAGATGTTGAACAAAGCTATCCATGTTTTACAACATCTCCCGGGGGTCAGTGATAAACCCGGTTAACGCCGATGCGGCGACGGTCGCAGGGCTCGCCAGGTGAGTGCGTGTCTGTGGTCCCTGGCGAGACTCAAAGTTTCGGTTGGTGGTGCTAATCACTCGTTGTTGAAAACCAAAATGTTCACCCCCCGCAAAGAAGCACATGGAACAACCGGACGCCCTCCATTCGAAGCCCGCCGCTGTAAAAAGCTTATCCAGCCCTTCCTTTTCCGCTTGGGCCTTAACCTGCATGGACCCTGGCACACAAATAGCCCGTAATCCTGTCCGTACTTTTTTGCCCTTGAGAATACTTGCGGCTAGTCGCAAATCACTAATGCGCGCATTGGTGCAGGAGCCTATAAAGGCGCAATCAATCGACTGCTGTGCAATGGCGTCCCCTGGCTTCAAATTCATGTATCGCAGTGCTTTGGCCTGTGCATTATCCAAAGGCACGGTTCCAGTCACGGGAATCGCGTGTTCAGGGCTGGTACCCCAGGTTACCTGCGGTTCAATATCGGCACTGTCGATGACGATCTCGCGATCAAAAGAAGCTCCCTCATCCGTTGGTAGCTGCGACCAATACCGAACCGCGTCATCCCAGTAAGTATCTGCAGGAGAGTATGCACGCCCACGAAGGTACTCAATGGTTTTATGGTCTGGCGCGATTAAACCTGTGAACGCTGAAAACTCTACCGCCATGTTACAGAGCGTCATTCTAGCCTCCATACACAGATCACGAACCGCAGCACCGGCAAACTCAATTGCATAGCCACTGCCACCGGCAGCGCCAAACTGAGCAATCAAGTACAAAATCATATCTTTCGCACTGACGCCCGCTGACAAGGCTCCGTCAAAGCGAATGCGCATACTCTTGGGCTTATTCAATCGCAGGGTTTTGGTCACCAGTGCATGCTCTGCCTCACTGGAACCGATGCCCCAGGCTAATGCACCAAATGCACCCTGGGTACAGGTATGGCTATCAGGACAGACCAGTGTCACCCCCGGCTGGACGATTCCCTGCTCTGGCGAGACCACATGCACTATCCCCTGCCGGGGATCGTCCAGGTCAAACAACGTCAGTCCTGCGTCGTGGGCACCTTGCCGCGTGGCGACGATAAAATCTCTACCGCTGGGCATTGTGGTGTCGTCACTGCGGTCCGGATACGTGTCGACGATATGATCCATGCAACAAAACACGTGCTCAGGGCAAAACACTTCCCTGTCATCGGATTGTAAACTCGACAGAGCGATGGACCCCGTGCGCTCATGAAGAAAGATACGGTCGATATATATCAACGCCGTACCGTCGTCCTGAATTTCTACCAGGTGTTCTTGCCAGAGCTTGTCAAAAATCGTTTGCGCCATGTCCACCCGTATTTGCGCCAGGCCGCGCGAGTCTTCGAGCAGCACCACAATTGATATATTAACATATCATTATACTTTATTTGACTGCATGCCTGATACGCGCCCTGATCTTGGCCATTGGTAAATGCGCCTCAGCTTCTTCGAGCATGAAGTCCAAAAAGCTGCGAGCGACTTGTGACAATTGTTTCTGACGCAGATAAATTACATTCCACTGCGTCATGATTGGAAAATCCTGCACCCGCAGTTGAACCAACTCGTCCGCCTTTTCATTCACCAGCGCATAGGCCGACAGAACGCCCACGCCCATATTTGCCATAATCGACAGCCGAATTGCCTCACTACTGGCCAGGGGGAGAGCCCGCGGTATCTCCTCGCCCTGGCTGCGCAAAAATTCATCCAGCGCAAGGCGCGAACCCGAGCCTGGCTCGCGAATAATCATGAGTTCATCCGCCAAATCACGCCACTGTAACTTTCTTCGATTGGCCAGGGCATGATCCGATCGCACGGCAACCACGAGAGGATTGGGTAAAAAGGGATGATGGACGATATCCATATCGGATGGGACATGATTGAAAATATAGAGGTCATCGAGGTTCTCCCCCAGCCTCTCAATCAAATCACTGCGCTTCCCCTCAGTGAATTCAAGCTCTACCCCGGGGTAACGGCGCAGAAAGGGAGCCAAGAGCTGAGGCAAAAAATACTTGGCGCTACTGTCCACCGCCAAACGAAGACGACCTGCCTTGAGACCCTTAATATCATTGAGGTCACCATCGAGCCGCTGGAGGGTATCAGTCACCTCCCTGCCCGCCTCTACCACCCTGTGGCCCGCATCCGTGAGGTGCAGCCGTCTACCGATCACTTCATAGAGCGGTACGCCAACGGCTTCAGCCAGTTTGCGAACCTGAATAGACACACTGGGCTGTGCCAAGTGTAACTGCTCCGCTGCCTGTGCAATGCCCCCGACTTCGGCGACCTTCATGAAAATCTCCAACTGCCTGAGCGTTCCCAAGCGGCCGCGCATTGCTTGATCATCTTTATTCGGCATTCATGTCGCCTGTGTTATACATAGATATTAATCTATATATATTTATAAAAATTTCAATTTTAATTTATGCTTATTTTTGTCTAACCTGTTGGCTCCTATTCAAAATAACAGCTGAGGACACGACCGATGCGCGCCCACGTTGAGCTAGTTGATGAAAGAGACCTGATATGGCACCCCGCCGAGTTTTCCCACTGCAAAGGGGAAGCCAGGCAGCAAAACCTTAGCTACGACGAGGAGGATGGCTCTGCCTCCCTGCGCGTTGAGTTCAGCACTGACTGGAGTCGCCCTGCGGGCCTTCATAGTGCATTTACTGAGTGGTACATCCTGCAGGGTGAAGTTCAGCTGGGAGACGTAACACTGACAGCCAATGATTATTGGGCTGCACCTAAAGGCGTTCTCACACCTGACATTAGCGCGAAAGCAGGCACCATCATTCTGCTATTTCGAGAATACGGCGATTGGTCTTTTGCTCCCGCAACAGCTAATGGGCCAGAGGCCCGGGATTTCGATGAGCTCACGGTGAGTCGCGCCGATGCGCAGGACTGGTTTGATGTGACAGACCCTGAGCACGGCAGCCCAATGGATTTCGAGCGCGGCGGCACACCTGTCCCGGGGCTGTTTATCAAGATGCTCTATCATGATGTGGAAACAGGCTTTTATACCAGGCTGATCAAAGCCAAGCCCGGCTGGCGTGAACACCCCCTTGCTCACCACCCCTGCTTCGAGGAAGCTTATTGCCTGGATGGCACGTTTGACTACAACTTCGGTGAAATGGTCAAAGGCCAGTATTTTTTCCGACCCAAGGGTATTCGCCATGGCGATTTCACCGCAGGAGAAAATGGCACTGTCTGGATTTTACGCTGTGACGGGCAATTGGTTGACTGGTATACCGACAACGCCCGCGTAGAAATGCAGGGGGATCCCGTCAACTGGGGAGAAGGTTATCCCGACACAGAACCGCCTGAGTTTGTGTTGCCGGTAAGATCCAATTCCGTGGGTCCGATGAAACGCCCGGACTATATGTGAATTGCATTGATTGATAAGCGGCGGTTTCAATGAATAATACAGCGTCCTGTACCGAGCTCTTTTAAAAGTACAGGGCCGCGCGCCTCCGCTAGATCGTTACACGCCCCTAGTCCGGCTGCGCGATTACTACGCCCTCTTCGCGCAGCTGAGCTAGCTCGTCATCATCCAACTGTAAAATCCCTTTTAACACTTCATCATTATGGCTACCTATCTCACCTCCGGGCCAATCGGTGCGGCCTGGAGTCGATGACATCTTCGGTAGAATCGCTGGTATTTTCAGGGGTTCACCATTAATTTCGACGCTCTCAAACATGCCTCGCGCATTGTAGTGCTCGTCATTAACCATATCTTCAACACTGTATATCGGCCCAACGGGAACTCGCGCATCTTCTAGCACTGCTATAACGTGAGCAGACGAATGTGCAACGCACCATTGGGACAGCGCCAAATCGATGGCCTCCTGGTGCACAACCCGCCCGGCGTTATCTTCCATTTCAGGGTTTTCTGCCATGTCAGAACGGCCTGCCACCACCATCAAACGCTTGAAAATTGAATCGCCGTTTCCGCCAATAACCACGTGCTTGCCGTCGTCACATAGGTAGGTATTGGTTGGCACAATACCGGTAACTGTCGTACCCGATGGCTCACGAATGGCACCGCCACCATCGTATTCAGGGACAATACCTTCCATCAAATTGAATATTGATTCGTAAAGAGCAACGTCAATAACCTGCCCCTCGCCACCGTCTTTATTGCGCTGAATAATCGCCAGGGCAATGCCCAAAGCGGCATGTATGGCAGATAAGGTATCGCCCATGCTGATGTTAGTTCGAATCGGTGGTTTGCCCGGCTCACCGTTAATGTACCGAAAGCCACCGAAACCCTCGGTGACAGAAGCGTATCCCGGTTTGGTCGCATAGGGGCCATCTTGTCCATAGCCCGAAATACGCGCGTAAATAAGCTTTGGCTTCTCAGCTCTCATTTCAGCGGGACCGATGCCCCATTTTTCGATAAGCCCGGGGCGAAAGTTTTCTACTACCACATCCGCTGTTTTAACGAGTGCTTTAGCGAGCTCTTGTCCACGCGCAGACTTCAAATCCAATGTGACGCTCTTTTTGTTTCGTCCCAGGCTACGCCACCAAAAAGACGTTCCGCTGTCATCCAGCTTGCGCCAACCACGGATAGGGTCACCTGTTGGTGGTTCAATCTTGATAACCTCGGCACCAAAGTAGGACAGGATGGTTCCGGTAAATGGCCCCGCCAATAATTGCCCCATTTCTATAACCCGAATCCCCTCTAAGGGCCGCTGCCTTTCCGACATCTTTTTCTCCATCAATCACTCAAATCAGCCGTAGAACAAAATACTTTGGTCTTTGACCGATGCATTGGCTACCGCTATGTCGCCTGTGCTATGTATACAGTATGACATGAGGGGCCAGCCAGCCCTTTGAGAAACATCAATCAAGTTGGGAGTTGCTTTGCTCGATACTCGCGTCGTAATCGCCACCCTTATCATCTACAAAGTGGTGTTGATCCTTATCGGCTTCTGGGCCCAGCGCCGAGTCAGTAGTGAGCAGGACTTCTTCCTTGCTGATAGGCAACTGGGGCCCTGGGTGGCAGCCATCAGCTACGCCGCCAGTGCAGCATCTGCCTGGACGCTTCTGGGAATGAGCGGGCTCGCCTACAGTATTGGCCTGAGCGCCTTATGGGTCGCTCTGGGGGCGGTAATCGGTTGCGCAGTATCCTGGTTTTTTCTCGCCCCCAGAGTCATGCAGCTGGGAGAGGAGCAGCAGCCGCTATCTGCTACCGAGCTAATCGCTGAAGGCACCCACGGCGTTGAGCGACAAAGAGTGGTGACATTGATTTCACTGATCATTCTTTTCTGTTTCGTGATTTATATCGCGTCCCAGTTTCAAGGCGCTGGCAATACATTCGCCTCCACCTTCAACCTCGACGCCAGCCAGAGCATCTTGCTGGGTGGGTTCATTATCCTCATCTACACGCTACTGGGCGGTTTCTGGGCGGTGAGTGTCACCGATACACTGCAGGGGCTGCTGATGATTATCACCGCCATTCTGTTACCAGTAGTGGCCATCATAAAGCTTGGCGGCCCGATCGACTTTTATCGGGCATTACTAGAAACAGGCAATAGCCACTATGCGGACCTCTGGGAAGGCAAGGCAGGCCTGATTGCCGCTGGAACCGTTGCGGGGTCGCTCTCGGTTGGCCTGTCGTCACTGGGACAACCGCATTTGGTTGCTCGTTTTCTCGCGCTAAGGGATCACCAGGCACTGAGACAAGGGCAAATCATTGCCACGATCTGGTATGCCGTTGTGTTTTTTGGCATGTGCATTGTGGGTTACGCAGGCAGGCTGCTACTGCCGGAGCTGGACAACAATGAGCAGGTATTCTTTGCGCTGAACTCCGCTTTGTTTCCCTCCGTAATCGCGGCCGTTTTGCTAGCGGCAGTCTTGTCGGCAATCATGTCCACAGCAGACAGTATGCTGCTGGTGACTGGAACAACCGTGGCCCACGATCTGGGGCTTACCAAACATTATCCGCAACACGCACTACTGGCATCCAGAATCACGATCGCTGCCATTTCACTATTGGCGATCGCTGTAGCCATTTACCTGCCGGCAACCATTTTCCAGCGCGTTCTGTTCGCCTGGGTGGCGATTGGGTCTGCGCTGGGCCCCGCTATTGTCTGTCGCGCTTTTAGGCTCCACATCCCTGCCGGCAGATTGATGCCTGCAGTAGGCTGTGGCTTCCTCGCTGCAATCGCCTGCTACCTGCTACCCAATACCCCCGGTGACATTCTAGAGCGAACCGGCCCCTTTCTGCTCGGACTCGCTATCCTCCTGGTCGGCCGCTCCAAACCCTGAACAACCGCGCACAAAAAAGGCCGCGTTATCAGCGGCCTTCTCGGGTCTTGTAAAAACGACTAGCTAAACAGCGATTCGCCGCTTAGACCTTGTGTTTCCATGATCCCACGCAAGCGCTTAAGCGCCTCTACCTGAATCTGCCTTACACGCTCACGGGTCAAACCGATTTCACGGCCCACCTCTTCCAATGTGCTGCTTTCATAACCGCGCAGGCCAAAGCGACGAGCCACGACTTCTCGCTGCTTTTCGGACAATTCATCCAGCCAGGAAGCAATACTGTCCTTGATGTCTGAGTCTTGCAAAAGCTGAGAGGGGTCGCTTTCGTGAGTATCGGCGATCGTATCGACCACCGCTCTGTCTGAATCCGGACCGACCGGCGTATCCACAGAAGTGACGCGTTCGTTTAAACCCAGCATGCGCTTAACGTCAGCCGCAGGCCTATCGAGCATGTCGGCTATTTCTTCAGCCGTGGGCTCATGGTCCAGCTTTTGAGTCAGTTCACGCGCGGCACGCAAATACACGTTGAGTTCTTTCACCACGTGAATGGGCAGACGAATAGTGCGGGTCTGATTCATGATGGCCCGCTCGATGGTCTGTCGGATCCACCAGGTGGCATACGTCGAAAAGCGGAAACCGCGCTCGGGGTCGAATTTTTCAACGGCCCGAATCAAGCCGAGATTGCCCTCTTCAATGAGGTCTAGCAGGGTCAGTCCACGGTTGATATAACGACGGGATATTTTGACCACCAGACGTAAATTACTCTCGATCATCCGCTTACGGCCAGATTCGTCCCCCGCGATCGCAAGACGAGCGTAGTACTTCTCTTCGTCTGCTGTTAGCAGTGGCGAATAGCCAATTTCGTTGAGATAGAGTTGAGTGACATCAAGGGACTTGTCGACTTTACGGGCTGTCGAAGTTCTCGCTTTGGCTTGGTCAAAGCGCGCCTCCTCCGCTGCCTTTGTTTCGACACTACGGTCCTCAGGTGCAGAACTCGACGAGTCTGCATTCGCTGCCTTTCTGGTACCACGAGTGCCAGTCTTGGCCTTTGTGGTGGTCGCCGCCCTTGCTACTCGTCCCGATTTCGAATTCCGTTTCGGGGTGGTCGAGCTATCCAGTTCCATGGCTATACCTCGTTTTTTTGTAGTAGGTTTAGAGAGTATTTCCCGCCGGGCCGAACAGCCTACCTCAACCAGAAGATCAATTACAAGCAGCTATGCAAAAAATTGCACTGGCTAACTTATGGGCCAATTCGGGTGACGGGAAGTAGTCTGCGCCGTCTATTAGCGCTTAGGCAATAACCGAAGAGGGTCAATGGGCTTGCCCTCTCTGCGAATCTCAAAGTGCAGTCTGACGGAGTCAGTTCCGCTACTGCCCTTCTCCGCAATCTTCTGACCTGCGGCGACGACATCGCCTTCCGAGACCATAAGCGTGTTGTTGTGTCCGTAGGCGCTGAGATAAATATCGTTGTGCTTCACGATAACCAATTCACCCAGACCCACTATTCCTGTGCCTGCATACACCACTTGCCCGGCTGCTACCGCCTGAATCGCATCACCTCGATTACCGCCAATATCAATACCCTTGTGCACCGTCGAAGAATAACTGCGCACAACTCTTCCCGAGGTCGGCCAGCGCCAGGCCTTCACGGGTCCACCGGCCGACTTCGGGGCACTAGCACGAGAAGATGACGTGGTTGTCTTTGCGGGTGGCTTGGCCGCGACGGCAGGTGCGGTCTTAGTTGCGGTTTTAGGCGCCGGCGCTGGAGTCGTTGATTTGGAGGACGACTGACTGGAAGCGCTTTTGTTCGTACTTGCTACTGGGGTCGCGACACGGGGAGGATCTGCTTCTGCCAATTTGAGATTTTGCCCTGGATAAATCGTGTAAGGGGCGGCAATACGATTTGCAGCAGCAAGACGACGGAAATCAAGTCCATAGCGAAATGCGATAGAGTAAAGCGTATCGCCCTTCTGAACTCGATATCCCGACCCGAGAGCGGAGGAGCTCGCGCTGGAATGGCGATCTTCTACCGGTGCTGGCGGATTGCCTCCACAGGCAACGACCAAGAGCAGAAGCAGTAAACTGCAGATAGCCGCTCTGATAGTGCGCTCTCCTTTCCAGTACCCACAGTCGGGCAGATATCCGCCTACTATACAGCGGGTGTTTGTTGACCCTCGCCCCAGCGAGCATCGATCAGCCATACCAAAGCAAAGCCGACGACCATCAAGGCCAGGCACAAAAAGAGCTGGGAGGGCTGTCCCGTTAGCACGGTAAATTCGACAGGTGTCACCGGCACTTGCTGCGCCGGCTTTAGCTGTCCATGGCTTCCTTCCACCCAGACCAATACATGCTTCCATGGCCATACCACCAGTAAAGAGCCGAACAAAAACCCGGTCAGCAACGCCATCGTTGCCTCGTGAAAACGCTGCAGTAAATAATGCAGCAAGCGTGAAAAACTCAATAGCCCCGCGCCGGCGCCTATGGCGAACACCAGAATGAAGCCAAGATCTAACGACTTAAGCGCCGTCAGGACGGTGCCATACATACCCAGCAATACCAAGATGAAGCTGCCCGAAATTCCAGGCAAGATCATCGCGCAGATGGCGAGGAAGCCCGAAAGAAAAACGCCGGCCATTCCAAAGTGCATATTCACTGTGGGAGAGAGCGCTATCGTCGCCGCGATACCGATACCGCTAAACAGGCAGAGCACTCGAGCGACACTCCAGCCCCGCACCTGTCGCAGCAGAACCAGAGCAGAAGCCAAAATCAAGCCAAAGAAAAAGGCCCAAAGCGGCACGGGATGGTTTTCTAAAAGCCACGAGATAAGCCTGGCCAGCGATAGAATGCTCGTGGCTATCCCCGCTAGCAGTGCCAGTAGAAAGCCTCCATTCACGTGGGCCCAGGCTTCACGGACCTCAAACTTCAAAAGCAGCCGAACAAAGGTCAGATCTACAGAACGTATACTGGTTAGCAGCGTGTCGTAGATACCGGTAATGAAGGCCATCGTCCCACCGGAGACACCGGGAACTATATCCGCGGCTCCCATCAGCATACCGCGCAGGAAGATCCCGAGTGAGGTCATCACTAACGCACCGTACCGGGACGAAGTGGAACAAAATACACCGCTTCGACGACCGTGGTCTCGAACCCCTCATGCGTGCGGTCTACCACGTGCAGATGCTGGGTCTCTCCGCCCACTGGAATCACTAAGCGTCCGCCGGGGGCCAATTGCTGTAAAAGCTCCTGGGGAATATGTTCCGGAGCCGCTGCGGCGAGGATGCCATCAAAAGGCCCCCTATCCGCCCAACCCATGCCACCGTCGGCGTGATTCATGTGAACATTTCGCAACTTCAGCTGACGCATGCGCTGGCGCGCTTTCTGCTGCAGGGGTTTAATTCGTTCGACACTGTAGACCTCCCCCACCAGCTGGGCGAGAACGGCAGTTTGGTAACCCGAGCCTGTGCCAATCTCCAGTACTCGTTCCGGTGCGCCACCCTCAAGCAGCAACTCGGTCATGCGAGCCACGATATAAGGCTGCGAAAGGGTTTGTTGAAAACCAATAGGAAGCGCAACATCCTCATAAGCCCGATGCGCCATGGCTTCATCGAGAAACAGATGTCGGGGCGTGGTGCGAATGACATCCAGTACCTGATGGCTCTCTATGCCCTGCTCGACCAGGCGTTGGATCAGGCGTTCGCGGGTACGCTGCGATGTCATCCCGATACCATTTAGGTCCACCCTGTTCACTCCTGTTACCACTCCAACAATGTCCCTAATATATTTTAATGTGCCCTGGGCTGATCATACTGAACAAACTCCGCCAACAGCGCTGTAGCATAGTTGCCAGCGCCCAGACGAAACTCCAGTTGCAGAGTGTCATCATCACAAAACTGCCAGCAAAAGTCATCCGCGATCAGCCGTGTGGCTCGCTGTCCCAACTCCAGCCCCTGCTTGATCAAAAAATCGCCAATGTCTCTTTGATCCCGCAACACGGTCCACCAGCGTTCGGTCAGTGCGTCATTTAGCTGATCTATACCCAAGCCCCACAGCGGCAGCGCGGGATGCAAGTCGCCGGTACGGCAACGTTCAATAATATCCGTGTCAACTTGCTCACAGCTAAACTGACTGCGCGTACCCCGCAAAATACAGGTATCACCAGGCAACACCTGGTCCCAATCACCGCGGTTTACACGGTCTGCCAAGAGACTGTTAAACAACTGTGAACGCAAAACCGATAGATAAAGTGTGCGCTTGTTTCTTGAAAGGCGGCGCCCACCGCTGGCGATCCAGCTTTTCGCCTGCACCAGCGTTGATCCGTCCCGACCAAAACGCTGCTCGCCAAAATAGTTAGGGGCCCCGCGCAGACGCAGCTGCTGCAACCGCGCCTCAATGATTGCCGGGTCTCCCGTTAGCCCTCTGAGCACCAGCGAAAAATAATTATTCCGGTGCACGCCTCTCTTCAACTTGCGGCGGTGTCTGCTCGCATTTAGCACGGCGACATCACCCTGCGATGCTAACTGCTGCCAGTCAGGCTCGGTCTTGCCCGCCATTCTCACGCTAAACCACTGCCGCGTTATTGCGTTGCGATCTTTCATACCGCTGAAACTGATATCTCGCAGATGGATCCCGCTCAAACTGGAAAGGCGCTGAGCCAAATCTGTGGTATTCAACTCGCGCTTTTCCAGATGCAGCAGCGCATGCTCACCGTCACCGTCCGGCTCGAAGCCCAACTCTTCGTAGACACGAAAATCTTCGGGACAGCTGCGCAGCTGACCGCTGGCGACAGGGTCACCGGCTGCAGTTGGCCAATGGCCGCTCACGCAGCGCCGATTTCCAGCAATACAACCGCGTGAGCGGCAATGCCTTCTTCTCTGCCGGCAAAGCCGAGCTTTTCGGTAGTGGTCGCCTTCACGTTGACCTGACCAATCTGTGCCGACAAATCAGTCGCCAGATTACTCTGCATCGCTTCTATATGAGGTGCCATCTTAGGTGCCTGCGCGATCAGCGTTGCATCAAGGTTGCCCAACACGTAGCCGGCTTCATGAACCAGTTTTACAACACGGCGCAGCAGTATCCTGCTATCAATATTCGCATTTGCCGAATCGGTATCAGGAAAGTGCCGGCCAATATCGCCAGCCGCAATTGCTCCTAGCAAGGCATCGCAAATTGCATGAATGAGCACATCACCATCGGAATGAGCGGCCAGGCCCTTGTGGTGCGCTATAGGTACACCCCCAAGTACAACCCCGTCACCCTCTTCAAAGCGGTGGACGTCATAACCATGACCTACTCGAATGCTCACTTTTACTCACCCCGCCGCGATAAATACCAGGTCGCCAGTTTCAGATCTTCCGCCACCGTTACCTTCAAATTTTCAGGCGACCCGGGAACGAGCCGAACTGGCAACCCGGCCAATTCCATTGCCGAGGCCTCATCGGTCACTGCATGCCCACCTTCGGCTGCCGCTACAAGGGCCGACATGAGCTCTTTAAATCGAAACATTTGAGGCGTCTGTGCACGCCACAGCAAGCTGCGATCCACGGTCATCTCTACCCGTCCTTCGGGGTCAGCGCGTTTTACAGTATCAACCACCGGTTCAGCAAGAATGCCTCCCTCCCCCTTTGTGGTCACTGTTTCTATCAAACGAAGTACATCAGCGACCTGCAGGCCGGGGCGCGCAGCATCGTGCACCAATACCCAATCGTCCTGCTGAGCGGGTACCGCCTGCAGCGCAGCGAGGACAGAATCAGCTCGTAAATCGCCTCCGCTGACACGCGTGACGCGCGGATCGGAAAAAACGTCCAGGTTATTGGCATAGTCATCATCAGGGTGCAGAGCGACCGTCACGGAGCGAATTCCCGGAGTGTGCAGCAAAGTCTCAACACTATGCTCCAACAAGGTTTTACCGGCAATCCGAAGATACTGCTTGGGGATCTCTGCAGCCATGCGCGAGCCAATACCTGCTGCAGGTATTATGGCGTGCAGTTGCGAGCTCATTGTTGATTCTCGACTGCGGGTACCGGCTGGCTCGAGGCGTCAGCGTCCTCTATCTGATAATAGGTTTCACCTTCGCGAACCAGATTGAGCTGTTCTCGCGCACGCTGCTCTACACCCGCATTTCCGCTCTGTAACTCCAGAACCTCGCGTTCCAGTACCGCATTGCGCGCCTGCAACTCTTCGTTGACCCGAATAAATTCTTCTACCTGTACTTTCAGGCGCTGTTGCTCAGCGATACTGCCCTCTGCAATCCACAGGCGATACTGGAGTATCACCAACAGGATAAGCAGAATGCCGAACAGCCAGCGCAAAACGATTGCAGCTTAGCGCTGAAATTCTGCCATGCCACGGTAGGGAGCGCGCCCCGCGAGCTCCGCTTCAATTCGCAGCAAGCGGTTGTACTTGGCCACGCGATCGGAACGACATAAGGAGCCCGTTTTAATCTGACCTGCAGCAGTCGCCACCGCCAAATCGGCAATGGTGGTATCTTCTGTTTCACCCGAGCGGTGCGAAATTACCGCGGTGTAACCCGCTGCTTTGGCCATCGCAATAGCATCAAGGGTTTCTGTGAGCGTACCGATTTGATTGAACTTGATCAAAATCGAGTTGGCTACGCCTTTATCAATACCTTCTTTGAGGATTTTGGTATTGGTCACAAACAGGTCGTCCCCCACCAGCTGTACTTTGTCACCGATCTTGTCGGTCAGTAATTTCCAGCCATCCCAATCAGACTCGTCCAGCCCATCCTCAATCGAAATAATCGGGTGACCGTTGGCCAGGTCAGCCAGGTAATCGCTAAATTCGTCACTGGAGAACTTCTTGCCCTCTCCCGCCAGGTCGTAAACTCCGTCGCGGTAAAACTCAGAGGCGGCACAGTCCAGCGCGAGGACTATATCCGAACCCAGCTTGTAACCCGCCTTATCGACCGCCACGGCGATCGCTTCCAGAGCCGCTTCATTGGAAGGCAAGTTAGGCGCAAAACCACCCTCATCACCCACCGCAGTGTTAAGCCCCTGGCTGGACAGCACCTTCTTCAACTGATGGAAGATTTCTGCACCTGCGCGCAATCCTTCGGCAAACGTTGGCGCTGACACGGGCTGCACCATGAACTCCTGGATATCAACATTGTTATCGGCGTGTTCCCCGCCGTTAAGAATATTCATCATCGGCACGGGCATGGAGTATTCAGAGGTCCCGTTCACTTCTGCAATGTGCTGGTAAAGTGGCATGCCTTTGGCCTGGGCAGCGGCTTTGGCCGCTGCAAGAGAAACAGCCAGAATCGCATTGGCACCAAACTGGGCCTTGTTATCCGTTCCATCCGCGTCGATCATCGCCGTATCCAGGTCACGCTGAGCTACCGCGTCTGCGCCCAAAAGCAGGTCACGGATTGGACCATTCACGTTATTTACCGCTTTTAGTACTCCCTTGCCGAGGTAACGCGAGGTGTCACCATCGCGCAATTCCAGAGCCTCGCGCGAGCCGGTGGAAGCACCGGAGGGTGCGCAGGCAGAACCAATCTGGCCGGATTCCAATGTTACTTCTGCCATGACCGTGGGATTGCCGCGGGAATCCATGACCTCGAAAGCCTGGATGTTTGCGATGTTACTCATAGGGTAGCTCCGTATTTTCTAATCGATTTGCAGGGGCGGCAATGATTTGACTAAATCATCGACGGCTTTAACCTGCGCGAGAAAGGGTTCAAGTTGATTGAGTGGCAATGCACTTGGGCCATCGCAAAGAGCATTGTCGGGATCGGGGTGTGCTTCTAAAAACAAGCTCGAAAGCCTCGTGGACATACCAGCTCTGGCAAGGTCAGTAATCTGGCTTCGGCGACCACCGGAGGCTGCACCGCCAGGGTCTCGGCACTGCAAGGCGTGGGTGACATCGAATACCAGCGGCGCATTGCCGCACGCTTCTTTCATTACACCAAAGCCGAGCATATCCACTACCAGGTTGTCGTAACCAAAATTACTTCCTCGCTCGCAGAGCAAGATACGGCTGTTACCGCACTCGGCAAACTTGTCGACGACATTGCCCATTTGAGAGGGGCTGAGGAACTGTGGCTTTTTCACATTGATCACTGCGCCGGTCGCTGCCATGGCCGCAACGAGATCGGTCTGCCGGGCCAAAAAGGCCGGGAGCTGAATAATATCGGCAACTTCAGCTGCGGGTGCCGCCTCTTCGGGGCTGTGCACATCAGTAATAATGGGGACACCAAAGGTCGACTTCACTTCCGCCAATATTGACAGGCCTTCATCCAGGCCAGGGCCGCGAAACGAATGTATGGAAGATCGATTAGCTTTGTCGTACGAGGCTTTAAACACAAACGGAATGTCTAGTTCGCGACACACTGTCACATACTGCTCCGCTACCGAAAGTGCGAAGTCACGGCTCTCGAGCACATTAACCCCTCCCAAAAGCACAAAGGGGGCGCTGTTATCGAACCGAATGTCTCCAAGGGTGACGGTCTGATCAGTCACGGCTTGTCCTCATAGTGTGTAAACGAAGTTTTAACCGGTTTTGGTTGCCGCGTGCTCTATCGCCGCCTCGATGTAGCTGGTAAACAGCGGATGACCGCCGCGAGGTCTGGACGTGAATTCAGGGTGGAACTGGCAAGCGATAAACCAAGGGTGGTCAGGCAGCTCAACCATCTCCACTAAGGAGCGATCTGCGGACCATCCTGCAACTTTCATCCCTGCTGCACAAAGCTGATCAAGGTAATTGTTGTTAACCTCGTAGCGGTGACGATGGCGCTCTTCAATCGTTTCGGCGCCATAAATATCTCGAACCTTGCAACCATCATCCAGGTGACAGGCCTGCGCCCCAAGACGCATTGTTCCGCCCATATCTGAAGACTCAGTACGCTGTTCGGTACTTCCGTCTGCGTTTTGCCATTCGGTAATCAAACCAATGATGGGGTGGTCAGTACTGGCGTTCATTTCAGTGGAGTGCGCACCTTCCAGGTGGCACACATTTCGGGCGTATTCTACCAGAGCCACATGCATGCCCAGACAAATGCCGAGGAAGGGAACATTATTCTCACGGGCGAATTGCACCGCCGTGATTTTACCTTCAATACCGCGATCCCCGAAGCCGCCGGGGACCAAAATAGCGTCCGCCCCCTCAAGCGCGGCAGTGCCATTTTTTTCAATCTCTTCAGCATCGATATGATCGATGCGTACTTTGGTCAGCGTTTGCAGCCCCGCGTGCGCCAGCGACTCGTTGAGCGACTTATACGCATCCAACAGGTCCATGTACTTGCCAACCATCGCCACGCGCACTTCACCAGAGGTCTCACAGAACTCACGTTCAATGACGTCGTCCCACTCAGAGAGGTCTGCTTCTTTACAATCGAGCCCAAACCGCTCTACCACAAAATCGTCCAAACCAAAGCCGCGCAACATGCCGGGAATCCGATAAATTGAGTCGGCGTCTTGCAGTGGAATCACCGCCCGCTCTTCGACATTGGTAAACAGCGAAATTTTCTTGCGAGCACTCTCTTCGATGTCAACCGAGCAACGACAGAGCAGTATGTCCGGTTGCAATCCCAGGGCTCGCAGCTCTTTTACCGAGTGCTGAGTTGGTTTGGTTTTAATCTCGCCGGCGGTGGCGATATAGGGCACTAGAGTCAGATGCATCAACAATGCGCGATTGGGGCCCATTTCGGCTTTCAACTGACGGGCGGCCTCGAGGAAAGGCAAGCCTTCGATGTCGCCGACGGTCCCACCGATCTCGATTAAAGCAACGTCGGCGTCGCCGGCGCCCAGAATAACCCGGCGCTTTATCTCATCGGTGATATGGGGAATGACCTGAACAGTGCCGCCCAGATAGTCGCCACGACGCTCTTTGCGTAACACAGCGTTGTAAACACGGCCGGTCGTGAAGTTGTTACTGCGCTTCATGGTGGTGTGAGTGAAACGCTCGTAGTGGCCGAGGTCGAGATCGGTTTCAGCCCCGTCTTCAGTCACAAAGACCTCACCGTGCTGAAAGGGACTCATCGTTCCAGGGTCAATATTAATGTAGGGGTCGAGCTTTAGAAGGGTTACTTTTAGCCCCCGTGCTTCAAGCACAGCTGCCAGGGACGCGGCGGCGATCCCTTTACCCAAAGAGGAAACCACACCACCAGTGACGAAGACATAACGCGTCATGAAAAGCCTTTAATTACGCTGTATTTCGGGATACACAAAACATCCACAGCGCTCGAATCGGGGCGGTAGAAGTCTTGTCAAATGATGGGAAGCCAGAATAACAGAAAGGCCAGGGGAGCTCAATCGTATCCAGTGGCAATAATAGGCTCCCAGACAAAATTCCAGGGCGCCTCAGCATCCTGACCTGTGTCGCCCCAGCGACTACTATGACAGGGGCCCAGGATGCCCAGGCCGAGCAACTCTTCGCCCAGATACAGTAGAGGCACTCGCGACCGCCACCAGGGGGGTATACCCGCCTCCTGTAATATTTTTTTGAGGCTTTTACTTCGTTTGTGCCCCGCCAGTCGGCACCGCTCGCCGCCATCGCGCCATTGGAGCAATAGTGCTTCATCAGCTGCCAACCAGATGCCCTCACCTTCGCTACGTTGCAGGCTAATACGCCCAACACCGGGAACATCAAGCACCTCTCCCGGCGCAATGGCTAACGCCTCACCTTCGAGCTCGGCTTCTTGCGGCAGCAGGTAGATTGCTTCTTTGTATCGCTGCAGCCGATAACTGCCTGTATTCAGCTGAGGCTTGGCATCTAGGCCAGAGGCCCGTAACTGCCTCAAAAACTCATCGAGAGCCGACTGGTCTGGCGCCTGATGGGCACCGGCTTTAAGCCAGGCCCGCAAAACAAGTGCGGCCCCGGCGTCGTCAACCTCGTCCAAGAACGTTTGCGGAACACCGGGGTCCCCCAACGCACTAAAACAGGTCTCTGGTACCGTTACCGCCTCCTCCCTTAGGTCTGAGGCTGCAGCCAGATGACCAGTGGCACGGGTAACAGTCTGTCGATAACCGGGCCAGCGACGCCCCAGCACTGGCAGCACCTCCTGTCGCAGGTAATTCCGGTCAAGATCAATATCCTCGTTCGATGGATCTTCTATACAGCGAAGGCCCTCAGCCTCTACATAAGCCTCTAACTGGGGCCGGGTGTAATCCAGCAGTGGCCTAAATAAAGCACCCTCCCCCAAGTCACGCTGCCGCGGCATGGCGGCGAGCCCCTCGATGCCAGAGCCTCGCAATAATCGCAAAAAGAAGGTCTCTACCTGATCGTCCTGATGATGTCCGAGAAACAGCACTTCACTCTCTTCAAGCTGTTCCTCGAACACCGCGTACCGGGCTCTTCTGGCTGCAGATTCTAAGCCCTTGCCATCAGTTTCCACCTCGGCGTTTACCGCGATAAAAGGGATATCAAGGAAACGGCAAATCCACGCACAATGGTTTTCCCAGTCGGCAGCCTGCGCCTGCAGTCCGTGATTGACATGAAGAGCGGTGAGAGGGGGTGCCTCGCTATTTGACTTGCACCATTTATTAATCAGTTGCAGCAGGGCCGTGGAATCGACCCCGCCGCTGTAGGCGACGTACCAGTGAGAGGCACTGGTCAATGCGGGTAGGACCGCATTCAGCTCGCTATGGCTAATGACCTTGGACATTAAACCAATAAGCCATCATGTCAGTTACCGTAGGACATCAGTCGCTGATAGCGCTTGGCCAGAAGGTCTTCAAGAGGAAGTGCTTGCAGAACATCCAGCTGCTCGATCAAGTGGGTCTTAATCCGCTCTGCCATCAAACTCACGTTTCTGTGGGCTCCGCCCAAAGGCTCTGGAATTGTTGCGTCAACGATTTCCAGATCTTCCAGTATGGATGAGGTCACACCCATTGCCTCTGCGGCATCAGGGGCATTGGCAGAGTCTTTCCAAATGATATTGGCACAGCCCTCTGGGGAAATAACAAAGTAAGTTGAGTATTGGAGCATGGCGAGATGATCACCCACGCCGATTCCGAGTGCGCCACCTGAGCTACCCTCACCGATGACCACACAGATAATGGGTGTCGCCAAGCGAGACATGACCGCCAGGTTCTGGGCAATGGACTCGCTGATACCCCGCTCTTCCGAATCGATTCCCGGGTAAGCCCCGGGAGTATCAATTAGCGTAATAACTGGCATTTTGAAGCGCTCGGCCATTTCCATCAGGCGCAGCGCCTTGCGGTAGCCCTCAGGCTTGGGCATGCCAAAATTACGCATGACCTTATCTTTTACTGCACGCCCCTTCTCCTGTCCAATCACCATGACCGGGCGACCTTCCAGGCGCGCAATGCCACCCACAATGGCATTGTCATCCGCAAAGTGTCTATCACCATGCAGCTCGTCAAATTCAGTAAAGATCTGGGGAATGTAATCCAGGGTATAGGGACGCTGAGGGTGTCGCGCTACTTTGACGATATCCCAGGCACTTAAATTGGAGAATATCTTCTCTGTGAGCTTGGTGCTCTTTTCGCGCAAGGTCTCAATTTCTTCACCAATGTTGAGCTCATTGTCAGAACCAACCAACTGCAGTTCCTCGATCTTTACTTCGAGTTCTGCGATAGGCTGTTCAAAATCCAGGTAATTGGGGTTCATGCGTCAACAGTTCCTGTTGTTTGGGCAACCGACAGTGTACAAAATATTGCGGTATCTCACCAACACCCCGTGCACTGTATCGAGCTTTTAAAAGCCCGCTTGGTATATTCGCACATCGCGAAACTCTAAAGACTCGTCCAAATCAGGGAGCGTGCAGCTATCCATCCTTCCCACCTGTCTGTAAGGCGGATGATCAAAGTTCTTAACCCTTGAGTCTGCAATCAATACCTTGGGTGCCCGGGCAACAAAACGCTGAAGCCAGGGGAAGTTTTCTCTGTCATACAGCACATCGGCGACGATAATCAGGTCAATGTCTTCTTCGACTTTGAAGTAATCGTCGCTTAAGGAGACTTCAACCCCGTTAATTTGGGCATTAATTTTGGTCGCTTCCAGCGCCAGTGGATCAATATCGCAGGCAATCACTTCGCCCGCGCCTGCTAGTGCTGCCGCAATTGCGACGACTCCCGAACCACAGCCAAAATCCAGGATGCGTTTTCCCTTTACCTCATCAGGGTGGTCTAACACATAACGCGCCAGCACCTGCCCGGAGGCCCAGCAAAACACCCAATACAAGGGATTATCCATCACCCGCTGCATCTCTTGCTGACTCAAATCCCCTTGGGGGTAGTCACTGGCCAGTAACAGCAGTTGGAGTTCGGGGGACTGTGGCAGCGACATTATTTCCAGCTGTGCGCTGGGCAGAATTTCCCGTAGGCGAGTGTCGAGCGTTGCGTGAGAGACAGACATCCGAGCATTATAACGGTTGTCATAAAAACTGCGGCCATTACACTACGCGCCATGTCTGATATGCCACCCTATCTCGTTCCTCACAGTCAGGAAGAAATACGCATTCTCTATGAGGACGCGGATCTTCTCCTGGTGCGTAAGCCAGACCTATTACTGAGCATTCCCGGTAGGCACCCGCTCAACAAGGATTGTCTGATCACTCGGCTGCAGCAGGATTACCCCACGGCAACGATCGTTCACAGGCTGGATCTCGATACGTCCGGGATCATGATCATCCCACTCAACAAGCCCACTCACGCTCACATCAGCCGGCAGTTTCAGGAACGTCTAGTAGAAAAAAACTACCACGCTGTTGTTTACGGCGTGGTAGCTCAGGATGAGGGAGAGATAGAACTCCCAATTCGCTGTGACTGGGAAAACCGTCCGCTACAAATGATTGACCATGAACAGGGCAAGCACGCTCTCACCCGCTACGAAGTAATGGAACGACTGGAAGACCGAACCAGGCTTTTACTGAAGCCAGTGACTGGACGTTCTCACCAGTTACGCATTCATATGCGTGAGCTAGGCCACCCTATTCTGGGTTGCGACATGTACGCTCACGAAACGGCACTGAAAATGGCCGACAGAATGTTATTGCATGCGAGCTTCATTGGGTTCGAACACCCCGCTACCGGAGAATGGTTAACTGGAGAGTGTGCGCCAGATTTCTGATGTCCGGCTAGAATTGGTTGAGAATAAAACCAATGACCATAACCTGCGGCACGGTAATCAAGGGCAAAAATAGCGCAATTTTCCAGGATCGCGTGGTATCCCTGATGGACATCACCTCGGTGTAATCAGTCGCAACGCCTGCCATCAAAAATGTAAACGCATTGCCCGGCGCATCGGCACGGTTCATCAAGTCGGCTGCAATGGGGGTAGAGCCCTCCGAACACACCTCTATAATTGTTGTTGCCAACAGTGTTAACCACAACCCTGCGAAGGTAGCGCCAAACCAGATGGCGAAAGCATCCTCTGGCACTAGAGCGCGAATGGCGCCGGCCAGAATTAGGCCGAATAAAGACCAACGAATCACAACCCGCGAGCCAACGAAACCTTCTCTGAGAATATCCGCCGAACCGGTAAGAGAAAATCGCATGGAACGGCGCACCTCCCGCCACATCTCTCCCAGGGGGCGTTCCTCCCCTAGAGATTCTCGCCAGGGATTTGCTGGCAACGTGCCGCGGGAAACCAGGGCGTCAAAAATCATTCCCGAGATCAAGCCAATCACCAAGGACAAAACAATGAACAACAAGGTCCACCCTACCCCAATTAGTCCAAACAGAATCAGCGTCAGAGAAAATGAGTTCCACGGGCTTGCAAGAAGAAAAGCCATCACCTGGCCCACGGTGGCGCCTCTCTCGTAAAGCTTCATACCTACCGCCAGAATTCCATGACTGCACAAATCAAGAAAAACCCCTGCCAGGGTTGCTCGAAATAGACCGGCCACACCCCCATCGCGGCCCAAAATACCCATGACCAATTCGCGAGGCACCCGGCTGAGCAGGCCAACAAAGATGATTCCCAGTGCGATACCCCACCACATAGCGTTAAACAACTCGAATACACCGCCGGTGAACACCCCTACCACACTGTCGTGATCATGCGGGACAAAGGCACCTATGGGGTAGGCAATGGCCACAACTAAAAGACAGACCCAGAAAAAATAATCTCTGCTTGCCGGTGTTTCACAGCAGCTATCAGCGGCTTGTTCCTCGGTGTGACAGCCAGGTGTAGCCGCAACTACGCCTTGCTCATCTGGCTCTGAACCAGACTCGTGGTGGCAGCAATGGCTGTCGTTGTTAGTGGGTGCATCACTCATGTTGAGTGCTCCTCCCCACTGGCCAAATCATCGAGGATGGCACATTCGGGGCCTTCATCACCGTGGCAACGACTGGCCATGTCCTGCAACACGCTTTGCATGGCGACCAATGCATCGATGCGCTGCTGCAGTTGGCTGCTTTTCTCCAATACCAGCGATCGGGCATGTCGGCTCTGACGGGCGCTGTCGCGCTGTAACTCAAGTAACTGCCGGCACTCTTCAATATCGAAACCCACATCTCTGGCACGACTGAGAAACTTAAGCTCTTCTATCGCCCCACTCTCGTAGATGCGATAACCATTGTCGCTACGATTGGCCGGCGCTATCAGGCCGATTTCCTCGTAATAACGAATCGTCTTGGCACTGAGTCCACTGCGGCGCGCTGCTTCCGAAATATTCATTGTCACCTCCAGTCTTCCATGGAGACACTGTAAACCTTCCAGCCACTAGAAGGTCAAGCGATTGATTGTGAGAATTTTCGCGTTTAAAGCACGGAGTCAGAGCCGCCACCTCCGCCAAGCTCCCTGCCGAGGTATTCAGCGAATAATTGCGCCCGAGCACTAATGACTTCAGGCTGCTCCGTCACCAGATAATGCGAGTGCTGAGCCTCAACAGTCTGTCCACCCAACGCTATCAAGTTTCCATTGCGCAGGTCTGATGAGACCTCAATGCGATCGGCCAGAAAAACGCCACACCCGTCCCTGGCCGCACAGATTCCGAGATACGAATCCTGCACATAGAGGTTCGCGCTCACCTCGCGCGGGCCCAGTCCATTATTGGCCAGCCAACGAGTCCAGCGTCCGTGCCGGTCATGAATCAAAGGCAGTTGCAGCAAACTGGAGGGCTCCAGCCCGCCTCCTCCACCCGGCAGTAAGGCAGGACTGGCTACTGGCCCATACTTTTCTCGAAACAGCTCGCGTATTACTTTTTTAGGGGCAATTGGCTCCCCAAAACACACCGCAACTTCTATTTCATTGGGCAGTTCGCGCTGCATAGGCTGAATATTATCGAGCCTGATCTCGATCTCCGGGTAGCTGCGATTGAAGTCACCGATCATGGCCAACAGCCAGCAGGCAGATATCGACGGAGGCGCCGCCACAACGAGCTCACCTGACAGGGACGCTGGATCGACAGACAGCGCCCCCTCTGTCAGCTGGTCTAGTGCGTCACCCACCGCTTGCGCAAGACGCTTGCCTTCCTGAGTCAGGGTTAGACGGTTCCCACCTCGGTCGAAGAGATCGATGCCCAATTGCTCCTCCAACTGGCGCACCTGCCGAGAGACCGCACCATGCGTTACGCCTAATTCCGCCGCGGCCCTGCGAAGGTGACAGTGTCTGGCGGCAACCTCAAACGCGCGCATCGCGTTGAGTGGCAAGCTACGTCTCGATATTTCCATATTCACCTCTCTTGGTGATATTTAATCAACATAAAGGTGAAAATATATCGATTGCAGTGATAAATACAACACATAAAATACCGTTCACCCCTATCACAACCGGATAACGACAATGCACCCGCAACTCAGCGACTCCGCCCTGCTTAAAGGCATGGCCTACATCAACGGAGAATGGTGTCAGTCAGCCAGTGGGCGCACCTTCACCGTGGTGAACCCCTCTTCCGGCGATGCTATCGCAGAGGTGGCAGACCTCGGTGCATTGGAAACCAGCGACGCAATTGCCGCCGCCGAACAAGCCATGACCCAATGGCAGCAAAGGTCAGCAAAGGAGCGGAGCGTCATTCTGCGCCGCTGGTTCGAACTGATCATGGCCAACCAGGAAGACCTCGCCAAGCTGATGACAGCCGAGCAAGGCAAGATACTGGCAGAGTCACGTTTGGAGATTGCTTACGCGGCTTCCTTTGTCGAATGGTTTGCGGAAGAAGCAAAGCGAATCTACGGCGACGTGATTCCCGGTCCGGCAGACCGGCGCTCCATTGTCATCAAACAACCCGTGGGCGTTGTTGCGGCAATTACGCCATGGAATTTTCCCAGCGCCATGATTACTCGCAAAGCGGGCCCCGCTCTAGCAGCAGGTTGCAGCGTGATCCTAAAACCCGCCGCCGAGACCCCTCTGTCAGCTTTGGCACTGGCTGAATTAGCCGATCGGGCGGGTATTCCTGCGGGCGTATTCAACGTCATTACCGGCACCGACGCCCCGGCGATTGGCGATGCACTGACCTCGAGTCAGGTGGTTCGTAAACTCACGTTCACTGGATCCACCCCCGTCGGCAAGCATCTGCTGGCGCAGAGCGCAGCGACCGTGAAAAAAGTTTCCATGGAGTTAGGAGGCAACGCACCTGTCATTGTGTTCGATGATTCCGACCTGGATCTGGCAGTACAGGGAGCCATCGGCACCAAGTACCGAAACGCAGGGCAAACCTGCGTCTGTGCAAACCGTCTGCTGATACAAGACACTATCTATGATGCCTTCGTTGAAAAACTCACCGAGGAAGTGAGCAAGTTGAAAGTGGGCGATGGTATGGACGAGAGCAATGCGATCGGGCCGCTCATTGAGCCCAAAGCCTTATCCAAGGTAGATGCCATGGTACAAGAGGCGATTGCAGATGGAGCCCGCAACATCATAGGCGGATGTGCATTGCCAGAACTTGGAGCCAACTTTTATCAACCGACCGTGCTGGCTGACGTCACCCCAGAGATGCGACTCTTTCGCGAAGAAATTTTTGGCCCCGTGGCACCAGTGATACGCTTTACCGATGAAGCAGAGGCCATTGCGATGGCCAATGATACCGAGTACGGGTTGGCAGCCTACCTCTATACTAATGATCTTGGCCGGGTTTGGCGCGTCAGCGAAGCCATCGAATACGGCATGGTGGGCGTCAACGAAGTAGCCATTACTTCCGAATTGATTCCATTTGGCGGGGTTAAGGAATCCGGCCTTGGGAGAGAAGGTTCAAGTTATGGAATCGAAGATTACGTAGAGATCAAATACATTTGTATGGGTAACATCTCTCAGGCTTAAAGTAGAAAAACAAGGAAACTTCTATGTCAGCAGTCATTTATCCAACCACTAACCTCGGCGCCACCGAACAGCTTAAATTTGAGCGCGGTGATGGCGTTTATGTCTACGACCAGGATGGCAAGCAGTACCTGGAGGGACTCGCGGGCCTCTGGTGCACTGGCTTGGGTTACGGTAACCAGGAATTGATAGACGCAATTAGCGACCAGTTAGGAAAGTTATCTTTTTGCCATACGTTCGGGGGTAAAACACACCAACCCGTCATAGATCTGGGCAATAAACTGGCCGAGATGGTGCCAGTGAAAGATGCGATGGTGTTTTTTGGTAACTCAGGCTCAGATGCCAATGACACGCATATCAAAATGCTGCGCTACTATTTCAATGCTATCGGCAAACCCCAAAAGCGAAAGATCATCACCCGTGAGCGCGCTTATCATGGTGTAACGGTAGCAGCGGGCTCGCTTACCAGTCTCCCCGCCAATCTCGCGCACTTTGACGCGCCTCTGGATGCACTAGGCATTTTACGAACAGATCACCCCCATTATTACACTGGCGCTAAGGAAGGCGAGAGTGAAGCGCAATTCGTTGACCGCATTACCAATAACTTAGAACAGCTCATTCAGAAAGAAGGGTCTGAAACTATCGCGGCGTTCATCGCCGAGCCCATCACGGGTGCGAGCGGTGTGTTGGTTCCCCCACCGGGGTACTACGAGAAGGTTCAGGCAATTTTAGAAAAATACGACATCCTGTTTTGGGCCGATGAGGTCATCACCGGCTTCGGACGCACCGGCAAGCTGTTCGGTTGCGAGACAATGAATATTCAGCAGCCATCAATGATGACATTCGCCAAGCAGCTCTCTTCCGCCTACTACCCTATTAGCGCTTCGGTTATTAGCGGAGAGATGTATGAGCCCATGATCGCTGCCAGTGAAGAGGTAGGCGTGTTCGGCCACGGTTACACTTACTCGGGCCACCCGGTAGCCTGTGCCTCTGCGCTCAAAACTTTGGAGATTTACGAGCGCGACGGCATTTATGATAACGCGGCAGTGCAAGGAGAATACCTGCAGACAAGGCTTGCAGAGCTGATGAACTATGAACAAGTGGGTGAAGTTCGCGGTGCCGGCCTGCTGGGTGCTATAGAGCTCGTAGAGAGTCGTGAAAGCAAGACACCGGCTGTCGCGCTCGCGAAAAAAGTCACTCTGGCCGCGCAAGAAAACGGCCTTATCGTGCGCAATGTAGCCGGCAATGCCCTCGCTGTCTGTCCCCCACTCATCATCAACCGGGCACAAATTGACGAGATGATCGATAAGCTAAAACTGTCGTTGGAGCAGATGATTTAACAGGATTGTTCGAGGCGCCATTTGCGCCCGAGAATTTTGCATCCCAGAGCGCCGAGTCGGCGCTTTGAATCGTCTGGAGCAGCACTCGTCGCTATAAAGCCTTTAAATGCTCTACCATCAGCTGAACGCTGCGCTTTCCTCTGAACTCGTTCACGTCCAATCGATACGCCACTTCCACCTGAGCCACAGACTCATTAGGCCAAACCTCGAGGTCTACGTTAAACGCTATCGCATCGATGATTTGTTGACTGTTAAGGGGCGACAGAACCAATTTAAGATGCTTTTCCCCCACCAGGCGTTGGTGAACGATATTGAAGTGACCATCAAAAACGGGTTCGGGAAAGTGCTGCCCCCAGGGCCCTGCGAATCTCAACTCACTGGCGAGGTCCAAAGAGAAATCGTCAGTACCCAGTTCTCCATCTGATTCAACCACTGCCTGCAGTTCGACATCATCTGCATGCCGCTCTACTTCCGCGACAAAGGCGGCACTAAAGTCCTGATACAAATCCCTGGGAATGGTCAGTCCAGCTGCCATCGAGTGTCCGCCAAATTTGAGAATCATTCCCGGATGACGGGTAGCCACAGCGTCGAGTATGTCGCGAATATGGATGCCGTTAATAGACCGTGCGGAACCTTTTATCTCACCTTCATCGCCATCGGCAAATGCGATGGTGGGTCGGTGCAGCTTATCTTTAATACGTGAGGCGAGAATACCAATAACACCTTGATGCCAGTCTCCCTGATACAGGGTCATTGCCACCGGTACGCCCGTTGCATCCAGCGCTAACGCATCCAGCAACTCGAGTGCCTGATCTTGCATACCCTGTTCAATCTGCCGACGATCCTGATTTTTCTGATGCAGTTCTGCAGCCAGTCGTCTTGCACCAGACTGATCTGATTGCAATAGGCACTCAATCCCCACAGAGATGTCATCCAGGCGGCCTGCCGCGTTAATGCGCGGGCCAACCGCAAACCCAAGGTCGGAGGCAACCACGCCATGCAGCGGACGAGATGCGACCTCAAGCAGCGCCAGTATTCCGGGCCTGGCCTGGCCTGACCGAATCCGTTGCAAGCCCGCAGCCACTAAAATTCGATTGTTCCGGTCCAGCGGCACAACATCGGCCACCGTCCCCAGGGCTACCAAGTCAGTCAGTCGGCCTAGATTGGGCTCTTTTTTGTCCGCAAACCAGTCGCGACTTCGCAATTCAGCGCGCAGTGCCAGCATGATGTAAAAAATGACCCCGACACCGGCCAGGTTTTTACTGGGAAATTCACATCCCGGCTGGTTTGGGTTGACGATGACATCGGCATCAGGGAGCTGACGACCCGCCAGGTGGTGGTCAGTGATCAGCGTACCTATGCCCTCCTCCCGCGCTGCTGCCACACCGTCAATACTAGAGATGCCATTGTCTACGGTAATAATCAGATCCGGTTTACCTTGCGCCACAGCCAGCTCGACAATCTCTCGGGTGAGGCCATAGCCGTACTCAAATCGATTGGGCACCAGATAATCGACGTGTGATGCTCCAAACGACCTAAGGGCATCCAACGCAAGCGTGGTACTGGTCGCACCATCAGCGTCGTAGTCACCCACAATCAGAATGCGACTTTGTTCTGCAAGCGCATCGGCGAGCACCGCCGCGGCGCGCGCTGCGTTCAGTAGCTGTGACGGTGGGAGTAGATGTGAGAGTTCAAGTTCCACTTCCCGTGAGGAACTGACTCCCCTTGCGCAGTAAACCCGGGCAAGCAGAGGGTGCACATCAGCGGAGTCCCAATGCACATTGGCAGCAGGTTCTCGCCGACGAATAACTTTATTCATGCCAGAGCAGCGTCAGGCGTTAATATTCTGCAGCATGAAGGCCTGCACTGCCGACAACTCATTCGGCAGCACCTCACAACGTTCAGGGCGGTCGAACAAATCACGCAGGTGATGCGGCAGTACCGGCTCATCATCAAGCCCAGCTTCCTTCACAGCCCCTGGAAACTTCGCCGGGTGTGCTGTCGCCAATGTGACAACGGGGACTGAAGCTGAGAGGTCAGCATCATGGGCGGCCTTCACACCAATCGCACTGTGTGGATCCAGCATGTATTCACAGCTTCCCCATGTCGCAGCCATTTGCGCACAGGTTTGCTCATCATCCACGCATTGGCTGGAAAACAGTGCTCTGGCGTTGGTCATCGCCTGCTCTGAAAAGCTAATGTCGCCCTGATCAAAATCACTCATAAGCTGGGCAATAGCGGCGCCATCGCGTTCGTACAAATCGAACAATAGACGTTCGAAGTTAGAGGAAACTGTTATATCCATGCTGGGTGACAGGGAGTGCTCCAGCGGCTGACGCCCATAGTTACCTTTGCTCATCACCCGGTGCAGCACATCGTTACGATTAGTGGCAATAATCAATCGCTCAACCGGCAGTCCCATTTGACTCGCCAAGTAACCCGCGAAGATATCGCCAAAGTTTCCCGTGGGCACCGAGAATGCAACCTTTCGATCGGGAGCACCCAACGCGACAGCTGCATAAAAGTAATAGACGATCTGGGCCATAATACGAGCCCAGTTAATGGAGTTTACGGCGACCAGGCTACGATCTTCCGGAAGAAAACTGCGATTGTTAAAACTGGCTTTAACCATGGCCTGACAGTCGTCGAAATTACCCTGCACCGCTAGGTTATGAATATTGTCACCGGCCACCGTTGTCATCTGCTTGCGCTGAACATCAGAAACGCGCTCGTGGGGATGAAGGATAAAAATATCGATATTCTTGCAGCGCTTACAGCCTTCAATCGCCGCCGAGCCGGTGTCGCCGGAAGTCGCCCCCATGATCACCACTTTCTGGTGTTTGCGTTCCAAAACGTAATCAAGCAACCGGCCCAACAACTGCAGAGCAAAGTCCTTAAAGGCCAGAGTCGGGCCGTGAAATAACTCCAACACCCACTGATTGTTATCAATTTGCACCATTGGAGCCACGGCACCATGACGAAACTCGGCATAGGTCTCTTGCAGGATAGCCGCAAGGTCAGCTTCGGGAATGCAATCGCCCACAAAAGGACTGATAATCTTTTGAGCCAGCTGGGGGTAGCTCAACTCGGCCATTTCGGCTATTTCCGCAGGGCTGAAAGATGGAAGCGACTCCGGGACGTAAAGCCCACCGTCCGAGGCAAGCCCGGTGAGTAAAACCTCTTCAAAGTTAAGCGCTGGAGCCTGGCCCCTTGTACTGATGTATTTCACTTTTTTACCCTAGCCGTCCAGTGCTTCCACCCGTATACGGGCGACTTCACCTGAAATAGATTCCAATGCCTCGATAGTGGCGACTGCTGTGTCCATACTGCCCTGCGGCGCGCTGCTGGTGAGCATAATCAACGGTACGCGCGTCTCACCTTCTTCTGGTGCTTTCTGAATCAACGCTTCTATGCTGATGCCGTGATCACTGAAAATAGAGGCTATCGAGGACAGGACACCCGGTTTGTCCTCAGCAATGATTCGCAGGTACCAGGGAGTAACCACTTGCTCCATCGGCAAAATTGGCAAGTCTTTAAGCGCCGCCGAGGCAAAGCCCAACGCTGGAACGCGACAGGACTGACCGGCAGATAACTCACGAGCAAGGTCAACGATATCCGCGACCACTGCTGAAGCGGTCGGCTCAGCACCAGCGCCGGCGCCGTAATAGAGTGTCGGCCCTACTGCGTCACCTTCTACCAACACCGCATTTTTGACGCCATTAACATTGGCCAGCAAGCGCTCCTCAGGGATCAACGTGGGGTGCACTCGCAGCTCCACGCCCCCAGCACTGTTCTTGGCAACACCAAGGTGTTTAATCCGATAGCCAAGTTCTTCAGCGTACTCTACGTCCTGTGGCGTGAGCTTGGTAATGCCCTCGGTATAAACAGAGCTAAACTGCAGGGGCATCCCAAAGGCCAATGAAGCTAGAATCACCAGTTTATGGGCTGCATCAATGCCCTCTACGTCGAACGTCGGATCGGCTTCTGCATAGCCGAGTTCCTGTGCTTCACAAAGCACATCGGCAAAATCCCGACCTTTCTCACGCATTTCACTCAGAATAAAATTACCGGTGCCATTGATAATACCGGCCAACCACTCAATGCGGTTTCCCGCCAGTCCCTCGCGCAAGGCCTTAATGATAGGAATGCCGCCAGCCACAGCTGCCTCATAGCGAATGACGACGTTATTCTGCTCAGCCAGCGCAAACAGCTCGTTGCCAAACTCGGCAATGAGCGCTTTATTGGCAGTGACCACGTGCTTGCCATTGCGCAGCGCTTCCTCGACCAAGTCTTTGGCGACAGTGGTCCCTCCAATCAACTCCACCAGAATTTGCACGTCAGGGTCTCTCGCGACCTCGAAAACATCTCGACTGACGCGGGTTTCGCCAACCTCACACGCGGGGTTATCTCGGCGGGCGCCTACATGTATTACATCCAGTGCAGACTGGGCACGGGCACTAATAGACTGTGCGTTGCGACTCAACACATTAAACGTGCCGCTACCAACGGTACCAAGTCCACAAATACCTATTTTTACAGGGTTTGAGCTCATTATTGACTACTGTCTCCGATACTACTCTGGCTACGCCTCAGCGAACCCATCGTTCTTAATCATTTTGCGAATGTTGCGAATGGCCTGTCGGGTTCTGTGCTCGTTTTCGATCAAACCAAAGCGCACATAACCTTCGCCGTACTCTCCAAAGCCCACACCAGGTGACACTGCCACCTTGGCTTCCTTAAGTAGCTTTTTACTGAACTCCAATGAGTTCAGGTCGGCATAACAATCGGGGATTTTCGCCCAAACAAACATTGTCGCCTTGGGCGGCTCTACCGGCCAACCCGCGTCGCTAAGGCCTGAACACAAAACGTCCCTACGCGATTTATACATGGCATTAATTTCGCTTACGCAGCTTTGATCTCCTTCCAAGGCGGCGATAGCTGCGACCTGAATCGGCGTAAACATACCGTAGTCCAGATACGATTTAATACGGGCCAGGGCACCTACTAGCGCTTTATTACCGCAACAAAAACCCACGCGCCATCCAGGCATGTTGTAGCTCTTGGACATGCTGTAAAACTCAACTGCAATATCCATTGCGCCCTCAACCTGTAAAATTGAAGGTGCGACGTAACCATCAAAACACAGATCCGCATAAGCGAGATCCTGCACTACCCAGATCTCATTTTCCTTGGCGATTGCAACCACGCGCTCAAAGAACTCAAGCTCTACGCAATAGGCTGTAGGGTTCGACGGAAAGTTCAACACCAGCATTTTGGGTCGCGGCCAGCTGTTCTGGATGGCCTTTTCCAGCTCGTCGAAAAACTCTTCCTCATTAGCGCCCATAGGAACGTGACGAATATCTGCACCCGAAATAACAAAGCCATAGGGGTGAATTGGATAGGAAGGGTTGGGCACCAGAATCGCATCACCAGGACCGGTTGTTGCAAGCGCAAGGTGGGCAAGGCCTTCTTTAGAGCCCAGAGTAACAATCGCTTCTGTTTCCGGATCAAGCGTTACGTCATAACGACGTTGATACCAATCACAAATCGCCTTGCGTAATCTTGGGATACCCTTGGACTGGGAATAGCGATGAGTGTCTCCGCGCTGGGCAGTCTCCACCAACTTGTCAACAATGTGATCTGGGGTCGGCTGATCTGGGTTGCCCATGCCGAAATCAATAATATCCTCGCCGGCGGCTCTCGCCGACTGTTTTAACTCACCAATAATGTTAAAAACATAGGGAGGAAGGCGCGATATTCGCCGAAATTGCTCGTCCACTGTAGTAACTCTGACTTGGGGCCCAAAGAGGCTGGAGTGATAACCGAAAAAGGTCAGAAACAGTAAGGTTTCAGAGGGGTTATGTCAACGCGCGGGAGCACCAACTATGGCATTTTACCCGCGCATGACACCGATAGTTTCTCTATGACCGTCACCCCCGCTCGCGCGGGGCATGAGGTGATTGATACCGATCGAGAAACTGTTTCGAGAAGAAAGCGCAGACCTTAGTTCAGGCCCAAAGTCACCATGAGCTGGTCAGCACTTTGATAACCAGGAATCATCTGGCCAGTTTCGGTAATCATCGCCGGAGTACCGCGAACGCCGAGTTCTTGTCCCAACTGGTACTGCGCCGCAACAGGGTTGTCATCACATTGCTTGACGGGTACCGCTTCTTTATTTTTGAGGCTGGTCAGCGTCTCTTGCGGATTCTCGGCGCACCAGGCACCCACTAACTGCCGATAACCAGGAGAGTCCATGCCGGAGCGCGGGTAAGCTAGATAACGCACCTCAATGCCTCTTTTGTTGAGTTCAGGAACCTCCTTATGAAGCTTTTGACAGTAGAAGCAGGTCACGTCGGTAAACACTGAAATGTGCGCTCGAGTTTCACCCTGTGCCGGAAAAACAATCATATCCTTAGTGTCCAGCGCATCGAGCTTCGCTAATCGTTCGCCATCACGCCGCTGTTCAGCGAGGTTCACAAACTGGCCATCATTCACCTGGAACAAATCTCCCAGGATGAAGTAGCTGCCATCCTGCGTCGCATACACCATTGGCCCTGAATCAAATTGCACTTCGAGTAATCCGGGAACCTCACTGGTTTCCACCGTGGAAACTTTTAAGCCCATTGCCGGACTGTTCAACGCAGCGGTCACTTTTGCCACAGTGGCAGGGTCAGCGGGAGCGCCCGCCTGTACCAATGACGCCAGTGCCAACAGTTGCAGTGCAACCAGAGACTGAATAAAGCGAGATACCATGATTTTCCCTCAAAAATGGGAGCAGGCCCGTCGCCTGCCTCCTAAAAAAATTGTCTATCAGCGATTTGAGCGTTTTTTTCGCCGAGAGTTCCTTAACCCCTGGGGTGATGTTGCGCATGTAATTCCTGCATACGCTGTTTCGCCACATGGGTATAGATCTGAGTCGTCGTCAGGTCACTGTGCCCCAACAGCATCTGCACTACTCGCAGATCCGCACCGTGATTAAGCAAATGGGTGGCAAATGCGTGACGCAGCGTATGGGGAGAAAGACTCTGCTTAATATTGGCTCGTTGGGCGTAGATTTTAATACGATACCAGAAGGTCTGGCGAGTCATCTGTCGCCCTCTTTTGCTGGGAAAAACCACATCAGAGGGGATTCCTTTGAGTAGTTCGGTCCTTGGTCCAGCCAGATAACCCTGTAACCAGGTAAGCGCCTCTTCACCCATGGGCACCAGGCGCTCTTTACTGCCCTTCCCGAACACCCTGACAACGCCCTGGTTGATGCTCACCTGATTAACCTGCAGGCCTGTAAGCTCGCTCACTCGCAGACCACAGGCATAGAGCATTTCCAACATTGTGCGGTCTCGATACTCCAGCGGAATATCGAGGTCGGGTGCTTCCAGCAACTTATCGACATCAGACTCTGACAGAGATTTAGGCAGTGGGCGGCCCAATTTGGGGCTATCCACATCCAGCGTCGGGTCGAGAGTCAAACGTCCCTCGCGCAGCAAATATTTGTAAAACCCCCGGGCACAGGACATGAACCGGGCGGTGGATCGCTGCGACTGACCCTGCTGTAATCGAGCGCCAAGGTAGGCCTGAAGTTCTGCCCTATCTGTCCTGACAACCGTACTTTCTTTATTCTTTACCAACCAATCGTTGAACTGCCGAAGGTCGCGACGATAAGAGCTTAGCGTATTGTCACTGAGCCCCTTCTCCATCCACATGGCATCGATGTAACGTTCAATTTCAGGATGTAAGAGCGGCTCGGCATTCATCTCGCTACATTACCATGATCAATGATTAAGATGGGAGCGAGCAAGGCCACTAGAGTCCCACTCATACAGCGCATGAACATGTCCAATGGTTACAGGCACAAAAAAGCGGCCACTTGGGCCGCTTTTTAAAACGCTCAGGTAAACGCTGAATTAACCCAACTTTTCCTTGATGCGGGCAGCCCTTCCGGACAGCTCACGCAGATAGTAAAGCTTGGCTTGACGCACGTCACCGCGACGCTTCACTGCCAGGCTATCTACAAGAGGGCTATAAGTTTGGAAGGTACGCTCAACACCAACACCGTGGGAAATTTTGCGCACGGTAAAGGCTGAGTTCAGACCGCGGTTACGCTTACCAATCACAACGCCTTCAAATGCCTGCAGACGCTCACGTTCGCCTTCTTTAACTTTTACCTGAACAACCACGGTATCACCGGGGCCAAACTCAGGTAGTTCTTTTTCCATTTGTTCAGCGTCAAGCTGCGAAATGATCTTGTTGGTGCTCATGGTGCGCTCCTTTAGTGTTCCAGTCGTAGCTTCACAGCTAGCGGGCTCGTTAATTAACGTTGCTCACGGAGGTATTCCGCCAGCAATTCATCCTCTTCGGCCGTCATCGGCCTGCCCTGCAGCAAGTCTGGGCGTCGCTCTTGCGTTCTGCCCAATGCCTGCTTCAGGCGCCAGCGACGAATCAATTCATGATTCCCGCTGAGTAATACATCGGGTACCCGTGTACCCTGATACTCTTCTGGCCTTGTGTAGTGCGGGCAATCCAGCAATCCGTCAGCATAGGAATCCTCCTGAGCTGAATCTTCATGCCCCAGTACACCAGGCAATTGGCGTGTCACCGAATCGATAACCACCATGGCAGCCAACTCGCCACCACTTAGTACGTAGTCGCCGATGGATAGTTCCTCATCGACTTCAGCCTCTATCAGGCGCTCATCAACCCCTTCGTAGCGGCCTGCCACCAAAACCAGCGCTTTCTCTTGCGAGAGTGCCACAGCCTTGCTGTGGTCGAGTCGCTGACCCTGTGGTGACAAGTAAATCACCTTTGTCTCTTCACCTGTCGCCTCCTTCGCCGCAGCTATCGCTTGCTGCAAAGGATCAATTTTCATCAACATCCCCGGGCCACCGCCGTAGGGTCTGTCGTCCACCGTACGATGTTTATCGGTGGTGTAATCGCGCGGGTTGCTGTGACTGATCTGAACCAGACCTTGCTTTACCGCCCTGCCAGTAACACCGTGTGCACTAACAGCTTCAAACATTTCAGGAAACAGGCTTACCAGTGCGATCTGCATCCTGCTCTCCGGTTGTTCCCGCCAATTTATTCTTCGTGAATAAACCAGTCTAAATCTATCCGCCCTGCTTCCAAGTCCACCCGGGTCACCGAATCGCCGAGGAGATAGGGAATCAGTCGCTCCTTATCATCAATGCTATCGTCAGTGGCTTTTACCACCAGCACATCGTTGGCGCCGGTCTCTATCAGGTAATCCACAGTTCCCAATAACACTCTGTCGTCACTGGAGTCGGGCTCACGGCCCCAAGCTTGCAAACCTTGCAGCTGACGCCAGTAGTAGTCACCTTCCTCCAATGAGGGAAGGCCATCTGCCTCCACCACAATGTGCAGGCCCTTAAAGGACTCTGCCAGGGTACGGTCATCGATTCCCGCAATATGGGCCACCATGCCCTTCCCCTGTCGCTTCCAATCGTCGAACTCCACTGGTTCCAGTGAATCTCGCCGCTGAAGCTTCCACTTTCCCATGCGAAATAAGTTTTCCGCAGGATCAGTGAATGAGTGAATTTTCACCCAACCTTTAATGCCGTAACAGCCGGTGATTTTACCAGCGATCAGGGAGTTGGATCCGGGCTCACTCATCAAAGACCGGAAACCCGGCCTTAAGCCGCGGCAGCTGCAGCGTCTTTGACTAACTTAGCGACACGCTCGGAAAGCTGGGCGCCTTGGCCCTGCCAGTATTCGATGCGGTCAGCGTCAACGCGCAGACGTTCTTCCTGGCCACGAGCTACTGGGTTAAAAAAGCCCACGCGCTCGATGAAACGACCGTTACGCGCATTGCGGTGGTCGGTTACGGTCAGGTGGTAAAAGGGGCGCTTCTTGGAGCCACCACGTGCAAGACGAATTGTTACCATTTGCTTTAAATTCCTGAAAAATTAGGGACATCTGACTCGATCTGGTTCAGCTGCCCACGACAAAAACCGACACACCGGCCGGAAAGGTGGCGTATCATACGGAAATCAACAGTGGAATAAAACCCCAAAAGAGGAATTTATTTAGGTAATTCCGCAGCTTAGCAGCGCTGCGGAGGGTTGGTTTCGCCACCGTGGAGAGGTACCAAGCAGCCGCTTGCTCGGCCTCTGGGGACTATTTTGACGAAAATCGGCGCTGGGGCTATTTAAAGGGCGGCATTCCACCAGGAGGCATTCCCCCCGTGCCACCCATACCACCGCCTGGGGGCATCATTCCGCCGAGGCCGCGCATCATCTTCTGCATGCCCCCGCCCTTCATCTTCTTCATCATCTTTTGCATCTGCTTGTGCTGTTTCAGCAGACGATTAAGATCTTGTACCTGAGTACCAGAACCTTTGGTAATACGGCGCTTTCGTGACCCCTGTATGGTCTCCGGACGGCGTCGCTCGTCGGGCGTCATAGAGTTGATCATAGCCTCCATGCGAGCAAACATTTTCGTATCCAGGTTCTGCTGGGCCATTTGAGCCATGTTTCCCATGCCCGGCAATTTGTCCAGCATGCCGGTAATACCGCCCATATTGTTCATTTGCTGCAGCTGGTCGCGAAAATCCTCCAAATCGAAACGCTGGCCTTTCTTGACCTTGCGCGCAAGTTTGGCGGCCTTTTGCTTATCGACCTTCTGCTCAGCCTCTTCGATTAAGGAGAGCACATCCCCCATTCCGAGAATGCGCGAGGCCAACCGGTCCGGGTGGAAAGGGTCAAGCGCAGCGGTCTTTTCACCCACACCAAGGAATTTGATCGGTTTGCCCGTAATCGAGCGCACCGACAGGGCCGCACCGCCGCGGGTATCCGCGTCTACCTTAGTGAGAATAACACCAGTCAATGGCAGGGTTTCACCGAACGCGCGTGCGGTATTGGCAGCATCCTGGCCGGTCATTGCATCAACCACAAATAGGGTTTCGATCGGATTCACCGATTGATGGAGCTGAGCGATCTCCGCCATCATCTCCTGATCCACTGCCAAACGGCCGGCGGTGTCTACAATCAGCACGTCAGAAAAAGACTTCTTAGCGTGACTTAACGCGGCATTAGCGATATCGACCGGTTTTTCAGAAGCGTCAGAGGGGAAAAAGTCGGCTCCCACCTCTTCCGCTAACGTTTCTAGCTGCTTAATCGCCGCGGGCCGGTAAACGTCAGCAGACACCACCGTTACCTTCTTTTTGTCACGTTCTTTCAGCAATTTGGCCAGTTTGGCCACGGACGTCGTTTTACCCGCGCCCTGAAGCCCGGCCATCAAAATTACCGCAGGCGGTTGCGTCGCAAGATTAAGCCCCTCGTTCGAGGAGCCCATCACGGATTCAAGCTCCGATTGAACAATTTTCAGGAAAACCTGCCCCGGGCTGAGGCTTTTCATGACTTCCTGGCCAAGCGCTCGCTGCTTAACAGATTCCACAAACTGTTTTACCACTGGCAAGGCGACGTCTGCCTCGAGCAGCGCCATGCGCACCTCTCGCAGGGTTTCCTGGATATTATCTTCGGTGAGGGTGGCCTTACCGGTAATCGAACGCAGACTGTTTGACAGGCGATCGCTGAGACTCTGGAACATCTAAATACTCTCGAACTTCACAATGGAGAGCGGCCGCTATTGATTCTAATGGGCCACTTCTGTACAAAGGTGCGAAGTATACGCCACCTCGGTCCAACCCCCAAACTGATGTCTGCCAGCCTACTAGCTCCTATCGCCGCATTGCTCTATTTGGCCGCGACGGGCCTACACTTAATGCACATATTCCAGCGACGCCAGGGCTTGAGCCGCGGCGTGGCAATAATGGGTGGCATCGCGATGGTCTGCCACAGCATCGTTGCTGTGCAGGGTGTGAGTGGCTCAGGGGGACTGAGCCTGGGGTTTTACAAAATTTCTGCACTGATGTTCCTGGCTGTCAACCTGGTCTGCGTACTGATGATGCTTAGGCGGCCACTGCAAAATCTGTTAGTGGTGTTATTCCCCCTCTCAGCAATGTCGGTACTCGTTTCAACGTTCGCCCCTGAAACCGCTTCCATTACCACTGAATTGCCCGGCGGGCTGCTGCTGCACATCGGTTGTTCTATTTTCGCCTACGCCGTGCTTACCCTGGCTGCCGCACAGTCGGCGCTTGTCGCCGCACAGGACTACCAGCTCCGCCATCGCCACACTCGCGGCATTGTGCAGATACTGCCGCCTCTACAACTGATGGAAACCATGCTGTTTGAACTGTTGTTTGTCGGCGTAGTGCTGCTCACAATATCGATTATTAGTGGTTTTATTTTCGTTGACGATATTTTTGCCCAGCACCTGGTGCACAAAACCGCGCTCACGATACTGGCCTGGGTGCTGTTTTCAGTACTGCTCTGGGGTCACCACAAACTGGGCTGGCGCAGCCAAACGGCTGTTCGCCTGACCCTCGCGGGTTTCGCCGCGCTCATGCTTGCATTTTTTGGTTCTAAACTTGTGCTCGAGCTGGTATTGCAGCGCGGATAATCATATCCGTGCGGGGCTTGCTCCTACCGCCCTTTTTCTTCAATATACTGTTTCAGAAACTACTACAGGTTCACACCCGCCTTGAACGAAGCACCGCTGGGTCTACTCTTCTCGGTTTTGGCTGCACTTATTTTTCTCTCCGGTTTTTTTTCTAGCTCAGAAACCGGCATGATGTCTCTCAATCGATATCGTTTGAAACATCTGCAGAACAACAAGCACAGAGGCGCGACCCGCGCCGGAAAACTACTGGAACGACCAGACAGGCTCATTGGCCTGATTCTTATCGGCAATAATCTGGTCAACATATTTGCCTCGGCCATCGCCACAGTCATCGCAATTCGGCTGTGGGGCGACGCAGGTATTTTTATCGCGACTTTCGCGCTGACTCTGGTCATTCTGATATTCGCTGAAATCACACCCAAGACCATTGCGGCCCTGCACCCCGAAAAAATCGCCTTTCCCGCCAGCCTGATTCTGCTTCCACTACTAAAAATACTCTATCCCGTGGTTGCCGCGGTGAACTGGATTACCAACGGCTTACTGCGCATGTTTGGCATGGACCCCGCAAAACAAAATGACGAGCATGTTTCTTCAGACGAATTACGCACGATCGTAACCGATGCAGGAAAACTGATTCCCGCTCGTCACCGCGGCATGTTGCTGAACATTCTCGACCTGGAAGAAGTAAGCGTCGACGACATCATGGTCCCGCGCAACGAAGTCTTTGGTATCGACCTCGATGACAGTGATGATGAGATTCTTCGCTACATTCAAACCAGTTCCCACACTCGCTTACCTGTGTGGAAAGAAGACATCAACAACATTGTCGGAATGCTGCATATGCGCAACATGAGCCGAGTGATCGATAGCCAGGGACTGGACCGCAATGCCTTGGAACGGGAAATGGAGAAACCCTATTTCATTCCCGAAAGCACTCCACTGCATACGCAGCTCTTGAACTTCCAGCAGAAGAAAAACCGCCTTGCTGTTGTCGTAGACGAGTACGGGGAAGTCATGGGGCTGGTTGCATTGGAAGATATTCTCGAAGAAATTGTCGGTGAATTTACCTCCAACATGGCAGGCACGGAAGACAATATTTTTCCCCAGCGTGACGGCAGCTTTATCATTGCCGGCACTGCCAACATTCGAGAGATCAATAAGTCTCTGGACTGGCAGCTGCCTACCGATGGCCCCAAGACCATCAGTGGCCTAATACTCGAGTATCTGGAAGGTTTTCCCGATGCTAATGCAGGACTGTCGATCGACACCTACCGGTTGGAAATTCTCGAGCTGGAAGGAAACGTTGTACAAGCAGTCAAGGCCGACGTCGTGGCTGCCGAACCCGCAATGTGATCGAGGCTAGTTAACGCAGCCTGATCGGCGATGATTCCTTGCGCCGGGCAATCGCCCGATCGAGGATATCCTGTTTGCCCTGCGGGCTCTCCATAAACCAGTCTGTGATTTCTTTTGCGCTGCGAAAGCATCCCTGACAAACATCCTGCTCGTCCAGCACGCAAATCGAGATGCAGGGTGACTGAGGGCCGGTATCGTTCATGACTGCTCAGACAACTGTTCACTAAAGCGCTTGGCATTACCGACGTAATGATCTGCATTGTGCTGCAACAGCAGTTGAGCTTCATCGCTAAGTTGTTTGACGATTTTCGCCGGTGAGCCCAACACCATAGACCCGTCGGGAACTTCCATCCCCTCGGTAACCAGTGCATTGGCGCCGATCAGACATCCCTTCCCTACGACCGCGCCATTGAGCACAACCGCGTTAATACCCACCAGGGAGCCATCACCAATAGTGCAGCCATGAAGCATGGCGTTGTGACCCACGGTGACATTTTCTCCAACGACCATGGGATATCCTGGGTCAGCATGCATCACGGTTCCGTCCTGGATGTTACTACCCGCGCCAATTTCAATGCGATCCGCGTCGCCACGCAGTACGCAGCTAAACCAGATACTCGCATTTTCCTGCAGAGTTACATCGCCAATGACCGCGGCATTGGGTGCAATAAAGTGCCCCTGCCCTACTAGCTTTACCTGCTTCTCTCCAAGAGAGTACTTCATGGTTTTATGTTCCAATTACGTTGTAAATCGAGGCCTGCATCGTAGGCAATATTGGCCAGCATAGCCAGCACAGCCGCTGTTACGCCCCATATGTTGTCGTCATCCATTTGGTAATGGGGCACCATTCTCTCCACCCCTTCTACCTGCATTCGCTCCAGCCGAAATAAGTCGCCATCGGCAAACAATTTTAGCGGCAGAGTAAAAAGAGAGTCGAACTCTCCGTAGTCAATTTTCAATTCTAATCGCGCGGGCACGCGGGCGACACAGGGATGAACCTCAAAACCTGTTCGGGTCACCAGAGGGGATAACTCGCCCAAAGCATGCGCCAAATCCTCTTGCAGGCCCACCTCCTCCCATGCTTCCCGTCTTGCGGTCACCCAAGGGGTGCGGTCTTGTGGTTCGCGTTTGCCACCGGGAAAAGCAATCTCACCTGGGTGATTCTTCAGGTGCTTAGCCCGCCTGCCGAGCAAAACCCGGGGCTCAGCTTCATCTGACAGCATCACCAGTACTGCCGCCTGCGGCAGCGCACTGTCGTCCCAGACCAGACCGTCGAGTTCCAGGTCACGCTCTAGTTTCTGAAAAACCGGGGACAGCAAACCCATCAGCCTAATACCTGCAACAGTAAGACAAGCTCTGGGCTAAACACCGCGAGCCTGTGCTTCATAAAACTGCTGGGCAAACTGATCAAGCTCACCCTGTTCTATCGCCTGACGAATTCCCGCCATATGTTGCTGATAGAAATGCAAGTTATGAATAGTATTGAGCTGTGAGCCCAGAATTTCATTGCACTTATCGAGGTGATGCAAATAGGCGCGGCTGAAGTTTTTGCAGGTGTAACAAGTGCATTCTTCGTCCAGCGGCAGGGTACTGGTTTTGTGTCGGGCGTTGCGTAATTTAAGCGCGCCGCGTGATGTGAAAATATTGCCGTTGCGGGCATTGCGAGTTGGCATGACACAGTCAAACATGTCTACACCTCTGCGCACGCCTTCCAACAGATCTGCTGGCGTACCGACCCCCATCAGGTACCTGGGTTTGTCGACGGGAAGGATGGGCTGCATTACCTCCAGCACTGACATCATCTCATCTTTTGGTTCGCCCACAGACAGCCCGCCAATGGCGTAACCATCAAATCCTATCTCTTTAAGCCCCGCGAGTGACTGCTCTCTCAGGTCTGCGTACATACCTCCCTGGACAATGCCAAACAACGCAGCGCAACTATCTCCGTGCGCCGCTTTGCTGCGCGCCGCCCAGCGCAGGGACAATTCCATTGATTCTTTTGCTGCTGGCTCGGACGCTGGATAAGGTGTGCACTCATCAAAAATCATAACAATGTCTGAGCCCAGCTTACGCTGAATGGACATTGATTTTTCCGGGTCGAGGAAAACTTTGGAGCCATCAACGGGCGACTGAAACTTCACTCCCTCCTCAGTGATTTTACGCATATCTCCGAGGCTAAATACTTGAAAACCTCCAGAGTCGGTCAGGATCGGTCCGTCCCAATGCATAAAATCATGAAGGTCACCGTGCTGCTCAATAATGTCGGTGCCCGGGCGCAACCAAAGATGAAAGGTGTTCCCGAGTATTATCTCCGCCCCGATTTCGCGAATATCCCTGGGCAGCATTCCCTTAACCGTACCGTAAGTACCCACCGGCATGAACGCCGGCGTTTCAACGGTCCCGCGAGGAAAGTGCAAGCGACCACGGCGCGCATCGCCATCATCGCCCAGGCGCTCAAAACGCATACGACTTTCACGACTCATTGCTTGTTGTCCCAGTGCTTAAAAACATGGCGTCTCCGTAGCTGAAAAAGCGATAAGACTCTGCCACCGCTTCCTCATAAGCCCTCATTATATTGTCCTTTCCGGCAAAGGCGCTGACCAACATCAGCAGCGTAGACTCTGGCAGGTGAAAGTTGGTCACCATTGCATCGACGGAACGGAATTTGTATCCGGGATAAATAAAGATATCTGTGTCGCCAGTGAAGGGCTGAATCTCTCCAGAAACACTAGCAGATTCAAGTGACCGGACAGCAGTGGTACCCACCGCAATGACCCGCCCTCCTCGCTCGTGCGTATCCCGCACCGCTTCACAGACTGTTTGTGTCACCTCTACGTATTCAGAGTGCATCACATGATCCTGGATATTATCGGTCCGAACGGGCTGAAAGGTGCCGGCTCCAACATGCAGCGTCACAGTAGCGCTACGCGCACCCAAGTCTGAGATCTGCTTCAACATTTTTTCGGTAAAATGCAGGCCCGCTGTGGGGGCTGCAACTGCGCCCTCTCGTTCGGCGAATACCGTCTGATAACGCTCCTGGTCAGCTTCTTCATCCTGCCTGGCGATGTAAGGAGGCAACGGCATATGCCCGATGTCCTCCATAATGTCGGTCAATGGCGGCCCGCCCTCGCTGGAAAGTGCAAACAAAGCCCCTTCTCTGCCCGTCACCCGAATCCGATAACCGCAGGGGCTAGAGCCTTCGCGTGAGGCAAGCAAGATCTCTGCCCCCTGCTTCGGAGACTTGCTGCTACGAACGTGCGCTAACGCGGTATAACTTCCGGTGACACGTTCAATGAGAATTTCCAGCTTACCGCCGGTTTCTTTCTCTCCCCAGAGTCGCGCAGGAATCACCCGGGTGTTGTTGAACACCAGTAAATCCTCCGGCGAGATCAAACTCAACAAATCGGTAAATTGGCGATGAGATACCAGGCCGCTTTCAGAATCGAGGCACAATAGCTTGCTTTCGCTGCGCTCCGGTAAGGGGTGCTGCGCAATTAACTCATCAGGAAGGTAGTAGGAAAAATCTGTGCGTTTCATTAGCCAATGACACTCGAGCGGGAGTCTCCGGGTTCAATCGCACCCATCCATGGACACAGAAGCCGGCACTGGGCCGGCTTCTCACGATTGAGCCTGCTGAGAGCTTACTCCTCTTCAGGAGCTTCTTCAGCAGCCGCTTCAGGCTCAGCAGCCTCTTCCTCTGCTGGCGCTTCTTCAGGCGCAGCCGGAGCGGTGACCTTAATCAGGTCTTCGGCCAGTAGGATTTTAATCTTCTCTTCACCGTTCACAGCATTCTTGTTAGCGTCTTTCACTGCGTAACGGTCGTCACTGCGCTTGAAGATGCTGTATTCATCAGTTTTCTTAACCAGCTTCATAGCCATGTTCTTTTCTCCTCAAAGGTACTCAGATCATCCGCCTACACGGCGGCTTGCGTTTGTTTCAGGTGCTCTTAGATGAGCTGGCGCGGAGTTTACAACCAAAAAGAGGCCGGGTTAAGGAAAAATATTGCAAGTTGGAAGCCGATTGCTATAATCCCGCGCTCTCCAGATGGACGTTCTTTGAACATCCAAGGTTTTGCGCCAGAGAATCGCCGGCGTGAGGGAGTAAATTGACAGGACGTCATAGGCTAAGAGTTAAATGCCGGTGTGGTGGAATTGGTAGACACGCTAGATTCAAAATCTGGTTCCTTCGGGAGTAACGGTTCAAGTCCGTTCACCGGTACCACTCTGAGCCTAACGGAACACTTCAAAAGCATATCCCCTCCCTTTTGCGCGTTCCCGAATGCGCCCAACGGCCCAGTCCTATAGCCGTTAACCCGTAGTCTCAGAATCTCGACTTTTCGCTGCTTTTTTCTGGAAATACTGTCCGTGCGCACCTAGATTTGAATGCAGTATCAAGCTGCTAATGGGACCAACAGGTGAAACGTTTCGACCTCACCTTCAAGGGGGACATTCTTCCCCATCACGACCCCGATCATGTCCGCGAGGGCCTGGCGGATCTCTTTCAAATTCATGACTCCCTCATTCTGGATGAGTTATTCTGGGGGCGACACCTTTGTGCTGCGTGGCAATTTGGAGCGTAAGTCGGCGGCGGACTACTTTCGTAAGTTATCTGATATTGGCGGGGTGGCTGAATTAGTCCCCACAACAGCGTCAACCACTCCAGCAGAAGCACCATCGCCGCAAGAAATGACCCGGGTGCAAAAAGAAGACCCTGCGGTATTTATCGCCGCTCGTCCGGCCAGACACGGCGACATCATCAGTGACCCACCAAAGCGGCATATCGAAGCTACCGCTCCAACCCCGGCAACAGAACCGAAACCAAAGCCAATCGCACCTTCTCCTGAAGAAATTCTGGCAAAACTGCAAGGCTTAACGCTGGATGCCAAAACCAGCCACAAAAGCAAACTAGATCAGTTAAACCAGATGCAGGATGAGGTAAAAGGCAACAACGCATCCGCTCTGAATACGGTCAGAATCGAGAGAGAGGAAGCCCTGCTCACCGCTGAGGACGAATTCGCCCGGCTGCAGAAACTGGAAACAGATAGCAAAGAACAACTCGCGACAACATTATCCGTTATTAACGAAGAAGAAACCGCGAAGCAACGTAAGCTACAGCGCGACATCAAGCAGCTCGATGAACAGGCCGCCATGGCTCTGGACAAGCGTAAAGACACGACTAAACAACTGGAACTTGATCGATCGGCTTGCCAAAAACTTGCCAGTAAAACTATCGAAAGCCTCAAAGCTGAAATCGCTGCAACCGAAGAGCAGGCCGAACGGGACCTAATAGAAATTGGCCAATTGCTAGAGAAAGCGGAGTCCACATTTCAGCAAGAGCATCTGCGCCTGGAGACGCAGTCAGAGTCCCTGGAGATGTCCTACGAGCAAGCCATCAGCAGCCTACAAGTCCAACGTCAGGAGCACGAACAACAACAAGCGTCTGAATTGAGTGAGATTCGCCACCTCCATCAACTTGCAGACAGAGCCCGCGAAGACAGGCTTACCGAACTGTGGGAACAAGAAGAGCAGCTCAATAACGACGCCAACGAGCGTCTCAAACAGCTAGAAAAAACTCGAGCGCGACACCAGCAGTCGCTGGATCTTCGACTGCAGAGGTTCAAACAAGAGGAAGAGAAGATAAAGCGAGGGGAAACATTCCCCAGCTGACTTGAAATTCTGAACCAATCGGTTCAAAATTACTGCATCTCTAGCTACGCAATACCCGCACATGGCCCGCCCCCCTTCGTTCAACCGCGCTCTAGCCGTCGACGACGCCCTTAAGTTGTTCTGGCGCAGAGGTTACGTTGCCACTTCCTTGCCTGAATTGCTCGACGCTATGGGGGTCGCGCGAAGCAGCTTCTACGCCACATTTTCGAGCAAGCGCGAGCTATTCAGCGAATGTCTTGAATTATTCGGTAGCCGCACGCTCACTATTTTGGATAAGCCTGGGGGCTCTTGCGAGAACCTGAGCGTGATTCGGACTTTCTTCAACGAAACAATCAGCGAAGTACCAGAGCACCGTATCTCCAGGGGCTGCATGATGGTAAACACCGTTCTGGAATTGGCGGATGTGGACCTGGAGTTACAAATACTGGCACAAACCAAACTGGATAAAATACAGGAGCGGTTCCAGTGCCTGATATTGGACGCACAGCTGGCGGGTGAAATCACAGGTGCCCACTGCCCTGCAGAGCTGGCCGATGCGTTGATGACTCTCAACTTGGGCATTCGGGTCCAATGTCGCAAGCAGGTTGAACGAACTCAATTAGTAAAGTCTGTAGATACTAGCCTCAGGCTATTGGGCATCGCCGCCTGACCTCATAAGGAGATTACGATGACCTCAGAAAAAATGAACTACGAAAAGAGCTTTGCCACCATTCACGGCAAGAAAATAGCCTATGTGGATATAGGCTCGGGTGACCCTATCGTATTGCTGCACGGCAACCCCACCTCTTCCTTCCTGTGGCGAAACGTGATTCCCGAATTGGAGGGCAGTGGTCGAGTCATCGTTCCAGACCTCATCGGCCAGGGTGACTCAGACAAGCTACCTGCGAGCGAAGGAGCCGACCGGTACAGCTTCGAAGTTGCCTACCACTACTTGGCTGGGCTACTGGAAGAGCTGGGCATAGAACAAAAGGTAACGCTGGTACTTCATGACTGGGGCAGCGGGCTGGGTTTTCACTGGGCGAAAAACAACCCCGGTTCTATTCGCGGTGTTGCCTACATGGAAGCTATCGTATGCCCGCTCAGCTGGGATGATTGGCCTGAGGGTGCCCGTGGAATATTCAAAGGCTTTCGCTCTGAAAAAGGGGAAGATCTGGTCTTGGAGCGAAATATGTTTGTGGAGGCAGTTTTACCGACCTCTGTCATCCGTAACCTCACCGAGGCAGAGATGACCGCCTACCGAGCACCCTTTACAACACCGGAAGAACGCCAACCTACGCTCAATTGGCCCCGGCAAATCCCTATCGATGGAGAACCTGCCCACATGGTTGATTTGGTCAACGCCTATGGAGACTTTATGGCTGGCAGTGATATTCCCAAGCTTTTCATTAATGCCGATCCGGGGTCAATACTGACAGGGCCAGCCCGCGAATTTTGCCGAACCTGGCCCAATCAACAAGAAGTAACCGTCAGCGGCCTGCATTTCATTCAGGAAGACTCCCCTGTGGAGATCGGCCAAGCAGTAGCACATTGGCTAGAAAACATTTAACCCACCCCAGCACAGGAAGTAACACATGTCCGATACACCCGCCTACGTTATTGCCAACTTCACCGTTCATGACAAAGATGAATATCGAAAATACGAAAAAGGATTTTTTCCGATTCTGACCCGCCACAATGGCGAATTTTTCACTTTCGATGATAACCCTCTAACTTTTGAAGGCGCAGAGCCAAGAGAGGGGCGAATGGTCATTTTTAAGTTCCCCAGCGAAGACTGCGCAAAAGCTTGGTATAACGATCCCGACTATCAAAAGCTGTCTGAGTTTCGGCGTGCGGGAACAGAGCTGAAGTTTATAACCATGGTGCATGGTCTGCCACCACGCGGCTAGAGCCCATGGTTAACTGCCAACCAATGGCCCAGAGATGTTTACACCTTAATTGAAGCGCTGGCATCGAGCACCGATCGCCAGCTAGACTCGCACCCAGTGTTCAATAACCGGAGAAATGCTAATGGAAATGGATGCGCTGAAAGATTTCGCACTGGGATTCATGGAAGTGAGCGCCCTTGTATTAACATTCGGATTCGGTGTTTTAGTCCTTTGTGTCATCTACATGTTCATCGTGGATGTCACGCAGACCTCTCAAACCATTCGCCGCAACTATCCTGTTATCGGCCGCTTTCGATATTTTTTTGAACATCTTGGAGAGTTTTTCCGTCAATATTTCTTCGCTCTGGACAGAGAGGAGCTGCCATTCAATCGCGCCCAACGGTCCTGGGTGTATCGGGCTGCCAAAGACATTGATTCCACTGTCGCCTTCGGTTCCACTCATCCTTTAAATCAGCCTGGAGATTTTATTTTTCTAAACGGCTTGTTTCCTCCTCTGGAAGAGGAAGTAAAGCCCCGTACTAGCATCAGCTTCGGTGAGGGCTACGCCGCAAACCCCTATCACACGACGTCCTTCTTCAATATCTCTGCGATGAGCTTCGGAGCACTCTCTGCACCCGCCATTACGGCCCTGTCTCGCGGCGCTGCAAAAACAGGGGTTTGGTTGAATACGGGCGAAGGCGCTATCTCTCCCTACCACCTAGAGGGCGGCTGCGACATCGTGTTTCAGATTGGCACTGCCAAATACGGCGTTAGAGACTCCGCAGGCGAACTGAGTAATGAAAAGTTGCGCGAGTTAGCTGCGCTAGAACAGGTTCGCATGTTCGAGGTAAAACTGTCGCAGGGAGCGAAACCAGGAAAAGGCGGCATCCTGCCAGCAGCCAAGGTTACCGACGTAATCGCCGCTACACGAGGCATCCCAGAAGGAGAGGACTCCCTGAGCCCGAACAGGCACCCCGACATCAACTCCATTGATGATCTGCTAGAAATGATTCATCGGATCCGCGAAGTCACCGGAAAACCGACAGGTATCAAAGCGGTCATTGGGCAATCTGGTTGGCTGGACGAACTCTTTCAGAAAATCAGGGAAAAGGGCCTGAATTACGCCCCTGATTTTTTTACCGTCGATAGCGCCGACGGCGGCACCGGAGCCGCACCACAGAGTCTGATCGACTTTATGGGCTTGCCGGTTAAACGCAGTCTGCCGTTGGTCGTCGACAAACTGGTGGAATATGGATTAAGGGACCGAATTCGAGTGGTCTGTTCAGGCAAGATGATCAATCCCGCAGGGGTTGCCGCCGCTCTTTGTTTGGGCGCGGACTGCGTCAACTCTGCCAGGGGTTTCATGTTCGCGCTCGGTTGCATTCAGGCGTTGCAGTGCAACAAAAATACTTGCCCCACTGGCATTACCACCCATGATGAAGACTTGCAGAAAGGCCTGGATCTCACCGACAAAGCAGCGCGCGTGGCTCATTACGCATACAACCTGATGCACGAGGTCGAGGTAATCGCGCACTCTTGCGGCGTCGCGGAGCCTTCTCTATTGACGCGTGAGCACGCGCAAATTATCAACGAAATGGGGGGACCGGAACCATTGAACGAAATATACCCCAACGCACAGACTCTCCCGCAATATCGCGGCGAGAATCAACACTAAGTGTTGGGTAAGTTCTTCTTTGGCGCAGCCAGAGGTGCCCCGCCTGGGTACTTATCGACTTAGATACAGAAGCTCAAGAAGATTGATTAGCTTGATCAAACTCGGCTTTCTTCATCGCTTGTACCTGTTGCATTTGGTGCCGGTACGCATCGATGATCTTTTCCATTCCTGACTCAGTCAGCCCACCCTCATTACCCGCCGAAACATACGTGGCGTAAACCGCCGATGCTGACATTATCGCTGCAGAGATTACATGAGTGCCAACGCCTTCGTCTTTGATGGTGTTAGCCAGATCGATAAAACGGTTCATGCTCTCATGATGGAGTTCGGCGTCAGTCTTGGACATGGAAAAGCTCTCTTAAACTTTGATTGCGAAGGACGCCAGATTCTAGCACTTTCGACTATCAGGGCGCACCTTACTCGCTGCTTAAATTCACCTCTATCACTTGTCTCTTTTAAACTGTCCGAAACGCAAAAATTGCTCTGTCTGGTTCCAGACAAGAGGATTCCAAATCATAAACGTATGGAGGGCTGGCATTTGCAAAAAGTCCATCATTCCCGGAACTACAGTCTCTGCTACCGTCACCGTGCCATCGCTGGGCTGATCCGGAAAGCCTGGAATCAGTGTTGAATTCCTGAGATTCCCGGCAATAACCCCCAGTTGAAAGGAAACGGGACCCAGTCGTTCAACTAATGCCTGTGAGTTTTCGCCTAATTGGTCGATAACGGGGGGTTTAAATTCTCCCCAAAGACCCAGCGACCCGTAATAGCCAGCTACCTGACTGCCCTGATTGGGCGGCCCTAACATGACAACCCGTGTACTGGCTGGCAAAGCATTTGTCCGCGCATACTCGCGTACCAGAACCCCTCCAAGTGAGTGAGTAACAAAATGGGTGCGGTCGAGCCCCCTGGCATGACAATCGCTGATACCCTGCCCCACCGCCACCCTCGCGAGCTCCTCGATAGGTAACGAAGTGGAGTCATAGCTTTCATTGACCACGGAGTAGCCCGCGTGCTCCAGCCTCCATTCCAATGGCTTCATGGCGAATGCCGATCGAAACAATCCATGCAGGAGTACGACGCACTCCGTGGAAGCAACGCTTTGAGAGAAACTGGCGGGGCTACCTAAGATAAGTATTAAACACAGGTACCGCACCCGGGAACTGGCAAACATACAAGGGATTCATCAGCAGAGTAGAGACTAAAATTATACACTAGGCGCTATTCGCCGGATGGGACCCGTGACGCAAATTTTTTGCTATCATTGCCGCGACCCGGGATCAAGACTTCGATTCGATCAACACACCCCCCAGGAAGCTGAATGAGGCTGTCGGTTTACACGATTGGAATTTCCTGCGCCATTGCTGGCGGGATACTGGCTGCCCCTGTAAACGGCAAAGAAAGTACTTCATCAACGGAGTTTTCGGCGGAGGTCGGGCTTGGAGCTGAATACGATAGCAATGTGACGGTAGATGAATTAGACGCTTCTAGCAGCGAGAGCGACTATTCACTCATCATGGATGCTGAGTTACAGATGGAGCATCAATTCAATGACACCACTGATATCGCGGTCACCTACGATTACAGTCAAAGTAACTACGATCAATTCAGTTTTCTGGACAGACAGACGCACCTGCTCGGAGTGGACCTAGGCACAGATCTTGGCAAACTAAGTTCGGGGCTGTCTCTCTACTATATTAACGCTCGCCTGGATGGAAACGACTTCCTCGAATACTACCGGGGTTCCCCGTACCTCTCGGGTTTTATCTCCAAACGATGGTTTGCTCGCGGAGCTTATGTTTACTCCGACAAGACGATTGAACAGAACATGGGGCGAAACGCAGAAAGTCACGCTGGAGAGCTTGATTTTTACTATTTTCGTCGAGGTTTGCGAAGCTACTTCAATTTCGGGTACAGGTATAAAGACGAAGATGCAGTGGAAGAGCGCTTCGACTACGCGGCAAACAACCTGAAAATACGCTATGTAAAGAGATTCGACGTTTTTGGGGAGGTGCTGAAAACTGAATATTCCTGGCGTTACGAGCGCCGTGACTACAGTTCAATAACCCCGAGTATCGGCGAAAAAAGAGACGATAATCGACATCGCTGGCAAGTGGATGTCGAGTATCCGATTCTAAGTAAAGGAGCTATCGCGATTTACGCAGGCTACGCCGATTACGACTCTAACTACCCACGCTCAGACTACGATCAGCAGGTGGTGGGCACTCGACTCTCTTATCGCTGGTGATCAGGATCCATTGAAGCGCAATAAACCATAGCCGTAGATCTCATCACGCCCGGGGGCCCCAAGGTCCTTTGCAGACTCATACAGCGATGTCATTACATCGGTGTCAGGGTACTGGCTCAATAAATTAGCCGCTGCCGTTACCGCAAAAGGTACCGCAAATGAGGTGCCTGAAGAAGCGACATAGCCTCCGCCTGCTTCAGCATGCAACAAACCCACTCCGGGAGCGGCAATATCGAGATAATCACCGCGATTCGCCAGGCGGAAAACCTGATCGCCTTGATCCACCGCTGTTACGGCCACCACCGAAGCATAAGCCGCCGGGTACATTGGCTGCGCAACGGGACCGCCATTGCCGGCTGCCGCCATCACTAACAAATTTTGCTCGGCAGCGCGTTCAAGTGCCGCTTCCAACAATCGGTTTGGGGGGCCCGCTAGACTGATATTAACTACATCCACTTGCGAAGACATTAGCCAATCGAGTGCACGTAGCAAACTGACTGTGGATGCGATTTCACCACGCTCTGGATCCTGCTCAAAAACTGCCGCTGCGTAAAGATGGGCATTAGGCAGCAAGCCCTGATAGTCGGCATCGTTGGCGGCTATAATTGAAGCGATCGCGGTGCCATGGAAATCGGGTAGTTCCGCTCCTTTCGAAACGAAGGAACGGCTCTCGATGTTGGCGCTTACAAGCGCAGGGTGCTCAACATCCACTGCACTATCGATCATTCCGATGCGAGGGGTCGCTTGTGTATCGCCTGCAGGGAGATCAACGGCAGCCCTGGGCGTCAGCCCTGTGTCATCAACGGCGAGCTGTGAACCGGCCGTATAAATGTGGTTAAGGTCCACCTCAGCACGGTCCTTACCGACAACATCCAAAACACCGCGGCGCACTTCAGTTATATCAAAACTCGACGGACCAGCGACTTCCGCAAGACGCATGCCCAGTGCCGGTAAGTCAGTCACGGTATCGAATAGGTAGCCCTTCTCTGTAAGCTCGTCGAATACCGCAGGTTCGGCCATAACCAGCCATTGCTCGCGATGAATGCGCTCTTCGTCAACATCAAGATCAGCCTCAAGGCCGTCAACAATGTCATCGATCTGGTTTTCAAACCGCTCTTCTACCGTATCGGCAACCTGTACTTCGGCAGACGTCTCGACGGCCTGCTCTATGGTGCTTTCAACATCAGCTTCGATTTCTACCTCTACTTCTTCTTCAACGCTCTGCTCAACACTCGCTTCTACATTTTGCGCCACTTCTTGCTGCACTGATTCCTCAATTTGGTCTTCGACACTATCTTCTGCAGCTTCGGCGACGCTCTCCTCGACAGCCTCTTCAACGGCCTCTTCGACCTCTTCTTCAACACTCTGTTCTACATTCTGTTCAACATCTTCTGTCACAGTATCGGCGATCTGTTCTTCGACTGTTTCTTCAACCACGTCCTCAATAGCTTCTTCGACCGTCTCTTCAACTATCTGCTCAGCCTCTTCTTCAATGACCTCTTCAACGACATCTTCAACTTGCTCTTCAACTTGCTCTTCAACTTGCTCCTCTACAAGACGGTCGCCCGGCCCCAACGTCAGTCGATCCTCTATCGCTTCTTCAACAGCTTCTTGTATATTTTCCTCGGTATTTTCAGCAATCTCATCATTGACCGTTTCTTCGATTTCTTCCTCAACCGAGTCTTCAACTTCCTCTTCTATTGTCGACCCTTCCAAATTCCCAGGAATCTGGGCCAAGGCTGTGAATGGAACAATAGTGAGAAGTACAAGCCCCACAAGAGCAGTCCGCCACCCATGGCGTGTCCCAGAAGGAGCCAATATTCTCAAAGCTTTCAATGACTTGCAGAAAAACATGGTAGTATTCACCGTAACAACATAGTGTCGTTTATGTGTATATATGACGTGTCAGAGGAAGAAATATTCCAATTAATGGAATAAAACCTCGAAGCCAAACGTCCATTATTTTAACAGGATTCGTATGTCAGCGCTCAACGATTCACAACGTGAAGCCCTTATGGCCGAACTCGGTGGATTACGCAGATACTGCTACTCATTGACGGGCAGTGCCGCTGATGCGGACGACCTTCTGCAGACAACCGTCGAAAAGTTGCTGCAAAAAGGAATGCCAGAGGATGCGCATCCTGCGAAGTGGAGCTATAGGGTCTGCAAAAACGTCTGGATTGACGAGTTGCGATCTAGAGATGTGAGGCAGCGCTACCCCTTGGTTGCAGATGAGAATGACGAATCACACTCCACAGAAGACGTTGCTGACGGTGAACGTGAGTTAGAAGCAGTGTCGGCAGCTCTGGAACAACTGCCAGATGAGCAAAGAATGACACTCACTTTGGTGGCTGTGGAAGGAAAGACCTACGCTGAGGCGGCGGAGATACTCGAGGTCCCTGTGGGTACCGTTATGAGCCGCATCGCCAGAGCCAGAAAGAATTTGATGAAGCAATACGGCTCCCAATGAATAGTGAGCTAACGAGAAATGACTATGACAGATAACGATTACGAGCTGCTTTCGCAATACCTAGACCAGGAGCTGGATGACCTTACGGCTCGCCACCTGGAACAGCGCCTGTCGTCAGAACCAAAGCTGCAAGCGACGTTAAATCGTCTCAGCAACGCTGATACGCGTCTCAAACGGGCATTTTCAGGGACTGATAAAGCGCCCACGCACCTTAAAGAAATGCTCCGACCTACGCCTTCTAACGTTGTCGCCTTCCCACAGCGCAGCCGGCCGGCCTGGCAATACGCGGTTGCCGCCTCCCTTGTGGCCGCTGTGGGTCTCATACTCACACCCAAATGGCAGGATTCTACCCAGCCTGGCCCTTCGCTCGCTTCCGTATTAGAAACCACACCTTCGATGGCTAACGGGTGGAAAACTCTTTCGGATGGCCGCGATATCAGGCCAGTACTAAGCTTCAAGGAGGTAGATGGTGCCTGGTGCCGCGAATACCTTGTTTCAGTTGAAGGCGCCAGTGAACGCGGCGTTGCATGCCGAGATGAAGGATACTGGAAGACACGCGTCATAGCGCCTACAGACCTGCCTGGCGATGCTGCTGATTACAGACCTGCCGGTGCCGGCGACGCTGACGAAGTCGCCCAATACCTGAGAGAACGGGCTGATGGCATCGCTCTAAGCGCGTCAGCAGAAGAAACACTGATTTCCGCTAGCTGGAAAGACTAGGTCCATAGCTCAAATACCCCTTAGCCCGGTTGTCTCACGACAGTCGGGCTTTTTTATATCCAGCATTCTCGCGGCATCTATCTCCAGCGTGCTCCCACGCACTAAAGCCACAGAGAAGCGGCATCGTCAGTAACAAGTCATTGATTTAAAAGAGAAACAGGGCCTGCCACCCCATGTAGATGACAGGCCCTGAAGTTCAGTGCGGAGGGCTAGCGGTCCCCGCTCTGGGAGGCATGAGCCACAGATCCCAAACAAGTTGCCTTGCCTGAAATCCATGGCGAAAGAAGTGAGGTCGTCGGTGAATGCCACGCATTCTATTGTGGCTTTGGCGCCCTGTGATGCGTACCCAAATGGCTAGTCACCCGTTACCTCGTGGTGGTGTTTCACTCCACTCTGCTTAGATAACGGGTGAGAGGGCAAAGTTATTCCCCAAAAAGTGAAAATAATTTTAATTTAAACACAAAAAACATAACCTCATGTTTTATAAACACTTTATTCGACATTTCAAGCGGCTAGCTCTGAAAAAGTAGAGCGTCCAGTAATATCGACGGCGCGGCCTTCGAAGCCTTCTATTTGAGGCCCGGTGTGAACAACCATACTCAGATTTTGTTAGCCCCCCCCCCGTCGGTGGGGGCTTCAACTTTGACGGTACCATTGCCCACAAAAAAGCCCGCTTCAAAAAGCGGGCTTTAAACGTTATTCTCTTTGAAAAATTGGTCGGGACGGCAGGATTTGAACCTACGACCACCACACCCCCAGTGTGGTGCGCTACCAGACTGCGCTACGCCCCGAAATCGCTTCATCAGCGAGGGCGGCATTATACTCAATACAGCCCTGCATACAAAGACTATTTAGCGGGTGACAGGGTTTTGAGCAGCTCTTCTAGCTCTTCGATAGTTTCTTGAATAACAGCCGTGATATCAGCGCCCGCAGAACCGTTGTCTTCATCGGTCATTCGCTGCCTTGCACCGCCAATGGTATAGCCCTGATCATAGAGCAGACTGCGAATTTGACGGATGGTGAGCACGTCGTCGCGCTGGTAATAACGACGGTTACCGCGTCTTTTGACGGGTTTTAACTGAGGGAATTCCTGCTCCCAGTACCGCAGTACATGGGGTTTAACGGCACAGAGTTCGCTAACCTCACCTATGGTGAAGTAACGCTTCCCCGGAATGGCAGGCAGTTCATGGTTGTTGCTCGGTTCCAGCATATTCCTCTACTCGGGCTTTCAGCTTTTGCCCAGGACGGAAGGTCACCACCCGACGGGCGGAGATCGGTATCTCTTCCCCGGTTTTAGGGTTGCGCCCCGGCCGCTGGCTCTTATCGCGCAGGTCGAAGTTGCCAAACCCTGACAACTTCACCTGTTCGTTATTCTCGAGGGACGCACGGATCTCCTCGAAAAAGAGCTCAACAATCTCTTTGGCTTCCCGTTTGTTGAGCCCAAGCTCCTCAAACAGGCGTTCTGCCATTTCAGATTTTGTCAGCGCGGTCATCGTCCCGTTACCTAGTTCCTAAGCTCGGCTTTATAGTTTTTTTCCAGCGAATCAACAACTTGGTTGACGGCCAGATTCACGTCTTCATCGCTAAGAGTGCGTGAAGAATCACGGAATGTCAAACCTAGAGCCAGACTTTTTCGTTTAGGATCAATACCTTTGCCCTCATAGACATCAAAAAGGGTTAAGTCCGTGAGGTAAGTCCCTGCCGAAGCACGAACATTTGCCATCAGGTCACTGGAGGGCACCGCTTTGTCTACCACCACCGCCAAATCGCGGCGAACTTCGGGAAACTTGGAGAGCTCTGCGAATTGCGGCAAATCTCTCTGCAGCAACGCCGAGAGGGTAATCTCACACACATAAAGCGGGCCATTCAGGCCCAGCTCACTGCAGATCGTGGGGTGCAGCGCGCCAAGGTAGCCCACCACCTCTTCATCACGATGAATCAGGGCAGTCTGCCCGGGGTGCAGCGCATCTCTGCTGGCGGCGCTAAAGTGGAAGCTGCCGGCCGCTCTGGTTAGCTCAAGAAGGCTTTCCAAATCTCCCTTCAGGTCGAAAAAGTCGGCAACGCCTGATTGCGCGTCCCAGCCCTCGCCGAAACGATCGCCTGTCACCACCATGGCCAGGCTAGGCACCTGCTTGAGACAGTCTTCCCCGGGGAGAAAGCGCAGGCCAGTTTCAAACATCCGAACTCTGGGCTGCTGTCGATTGGTATTGCGCAATACGGCAGAAACCAGGCCTGGGAGAAGACTGGTCCGCATAACCGCCATGTCCGCCGAGATCGGATTACTCAGTGCTACAGGCTCTAGACCGGGGTCGAACATGCGTTGCAACTTAGGATCGACAAAGCTGTAGGTAATAGCTTCCCGGTAACCTCGAGCCGCCAGATGACTGCGCATATCTGATAATGCCAAGGTTTGCTCAGGTTTAGACGGGATCTCCAAACTGGCATTAATCTGGGTGACGGGTAATCGGTTATAGCCGTACACCCGCGCTAATTCCTCCAAGAGGTCCGCTTCAATGGCAATATCGAAGCGCCAGCTGGGTACGGTGCAGTTCCAGCCTTCACCGGTCACCGTTACACCCAACCCAAGGCCCGTAAGGATACGAACGACCTCTTCGCCGTCCATTTCGAAACCCAGTAGTTTCTTAATCCGAGCGGCCCGCAGCGCCACATCAGGCCTGACAGGCAACTGAGCCTCGGAGACGGTCTCCACCAGGGGGCCCGCCTGACCGCCAACAATCTCAAGTAGCAGCCCCGTAGCGCGCTCCATAGCGGTAGCCTGTAATTTGAAATCAACGCCTCGCTCGAATCGATGCGATGCGTCGGTATGCATACCATAGGAACGCGCCTTGCCCGCCATGAGCTCCGGCGTGAAGAAGGCCACTTCCAGGAAAAGATCGACCGTATTGTCACTAACAGCAGTACCCTGCCCTCCCATCACACCAGCCATGGCAACAGCCTTTGCGTGGTCTGCGATAACCAGCGTTTCGCTATCTAACTCTACCGTCTGGCCATCGAGCAACTCCAGTTCTTCTCCCTGTTCTGCAGTCCGAACCCTGAGGCCGCCTTCCATTTTGGCGTAATCAAAGGCATGCATGGGCTGCCCCAGCTCCATCATCACGAAGTTGGTGACATCCACCACCGCATCAATTGAGCGCAGACCCACTCGGCGAAGTTTCTCCTGCAGCCACAGAGGACTGGGGCGAGTAATATCGATACCTCTAATGACGCGGCCGACGAGCTTTGGGCAACGGTCAGTGGCTAGTAACTCGACGGGGAAGCTGTCTTCAATCGATGCCGGGACTGGTTCGATGACAGGGGCATTCACAGTCAGTTCATTCAAGAGCCCGACTTCGCGCGCAATACCGGCTAGTCCCAGGCAGTCAGCCCGATTGGGGGTAAGACCGATCTCAATCATTCGGTCATCCAGCTTCAAGTAGTCGCGCAGGTCGCTACCCACAGGAGCATCAGCTTCTAACTCCATAAGGCCATCGCTAGCATCCGAAAGCCCCAGCTCCTGTTCAGCACACAGCATGCCAAAGGACTCTACGCCACGGAGTTTGGCTTTTTTAATCTTAAAATTGCCTGGCAACACACCGCCGACGGTCGCAAGCGGTGCCTTTAATCCTGCCCGTGCATTGGGCGCGCCACAGACAATTTGAACGGTGCCATTACCCGTACTCACTTCACAAACCCGTAACTTGTCGGCGCCCGGATGCTGCTGAGCTGATAATATTTCAGCCACCACAACGCCGGTAAATTCGCCGGCCACCGGGTCAATGGCGTCCACTTCCAGACCAGCCATCGTAATTTGATGGGCTAACTCTTCGGTACTCATTGGGGGGCTGACCCATTCGCGCAGCCACTGTTCACTGATAATCACTGTCTATATTCTCCAGAAATGGCTGTGGTCAGAACTGTTCGAGGAAGCGCAGGTCGTTGTCAAAAAACAAGCGCAAATCATTGACGCCGTAACGCAGCATCGCGAGGCGTTCTACCCCCATACCAAAGGCGAAGCCTGAATATTTTTCGGTATCGATATTGGATGATTCAAAGACTTTGGGATGAACCATGCCGCAACCCATCACTTCCAGCCATCCGGTATGACTACAAACGCGGCAGCCGTCACCACCGCAATTCACGCATTGGATATCGACTTCCGCTGAGGGTTCGGTGAACGGGAAGTAAGACGGCCTGAATCGCACTTCCAGTTCCTTTTCAAAAAAGACTCGCAGGAACTCTTCGATCACGCCCTTCAGATCCGCGAAGCTGGAATGCTCATCAATAAGCAGCCCTTCTACCTGATGGAACATGGGCGTGTGCGTTAGGTCTGAATCACAGCGATACACGCGCCCCGGACAAATTATTTTCAGCGGCGGTTCCTGGCTTTCCATCACCCGCACTTGCACGGGGGAAGTATGGGTGCGAAGCACTGTATGCTCATCCACATAAAAGGTGTCGTGCATCGCTCTTGCGGGGTGATGAGCTGGAATATTGAGCGCCTCGAAGTTGTGATAATCGTCTTCGATTTCAGGCCCTTCAACCACGTCAAAGCCAATAGCAGAGAAGAAAGCTTCCATGCGCTCCATCGTGCGGGTCACCGGATGGATGCCGCCAGTAGACTGTCCGCGACCCGGCAAAGTGACATCAATGGTCTCCGCCGCCAGCTGTTCCGCTACCGCAGCAGACTCCAGTGCAGCCTTACGCTCACCAATCAGCCCCTGCAATTCCTGCTTGACCACATTGATTTGAGCGCCGGCTTGCGGCCGCTCTTCGGCAGATAGTTTTCCCAGACCTTTAAGCAGCGCGGTAATGGCGCCCTTTTTGCCCAGGTAGTCCACCCGCAGTTGTTCCAGCGTCGCACCGTCACCGGCGGCTTCTATTGCAGCTTTGGCCTCGCTGGCCAGTGCTTCGAGGTTTTCCATTAATCTCTTTCTCTGAGTGATTAATTTTCGTCACCGCCGCTATTTGCAGGCGTCCGGAGGGTTATCAAAACCTCTGGATTCCCGTCTTCGCGGGAATGACGCTTATATTTCTGACCTACCGTACTTCACGCCCATGTATCGCTATCGACACCCATGGCGCTCGCGACATACCGTACGTCCTGTACATAAAAAAAGGGAAAGAGCTGAGCCCTTTCCCTTTTTGTCATACATGTAGCCAGCGAACCGCGAGACTTCCGCGGTGGGGGTGGGCTTAAGCCAAAGAGGCTTTCGCTTGCTCCACGATCGCTGCAAAAGCCGGCTTGTCGTGAACCGCCAGGTCCGCCAACACACGGCGATCCAAAGCGATATCGGCCTTTTTAAGACCATTGATCAGACGGCTATAGCTAAGGCCATTGGCACGAGACTGGGCATTGATACGTGTGATCCACAGCGCGCGAAATTGACGCTTGCGCTGACGACGGTCACGGTATGCATATTGGCCAGCCTTGGTAACGGCTTGCTTGGCAACTCGGAATACACGGCTACGGGCACCGTAGTAACCTTTGGCCTGCTTCAGAATTTTCTTGTGGCGGCGATGAGCTACCACTCCACGTTTTACGCGAGGCATAAGTCTTCTCCTTTAACCGTTACTTGGCACGCATCAATCGATCGATCAGAACAACATCGTTCTTATCAATCATGCTGGTTCCACGCAGCTGACGCTTACGCTTGGTAGTCATCTTGGTCAGGATGTGACTCTTGTTCGCGCTTTTACGCTTGTATCCGCCGGCAGTCTTTTTAAACCGCTTGGCAGCACCACTGTGAACTTTTGCTTTTGACATAATCAAATACTCCGCATTTGAGTAATAAAAAATAAAGAAACTGAGGCGTCACAATGCCGTCAGTTCTTCTTCTTGGGTGCGATAACCATTGTGAGCTGTCGGCCTTCCATTTTCGGGAATTGCTCGACACCACCCAACTCGGCCAGATCAGCTTCTACTCGTTTGAGTAGCTCCATGCCAATTTCCTGGTGAGCCATTTCACGACCGCGAAAACGCAGCGTTACCTTGGCCTTATCGCCATTTTCAAGGAAACGTGTCAGGTTGCGTAGTTTTACCTGATAATCTCCTTCCTCCGTCCCTGGACGAAACTTCATTTCTTTAATCTGGGTACGCTTCTGCTTCTTTTTCTGAGCAGATTTTTGCTTCTTTGCTTCGAATATATGCTTGCCGTAGTCCATTACCTTACAGACTGCGGGATCCGAATCAGCTATTAGAACAAGGTCCATACCGGCCGCTTCGGCCGCAGCAATCGCTTCGCTTAGCGGTACAATGCCTACCTGTTCTCCTTCGGCTCCTACCAGACGTACGGGGTCTGCCGTAATCTGATCATTGATAATCGCCTTTTTACTGGCGCCTTTGCCGCTATCTTTCTTAATGCTGTTTCTCCATTAATTCAATGCAATACGACCGCGGCGCGCTACATCGTCTGCGAGGTGCGTTTCAAACGCTTCGAGATCCATGGATCCCAGGTCCTCACCACGACGGGCGCGCACGGCCACTGTCTGTGATTCTACTTCTTTGTCCCCTACCACAAGTAGGTAGGGAACCTTCTGAATCGTGTGCTCGCGGATTTTAAAGCCGATCTTCTCGTTTCTCAAGTCCGAAATGACCCGAAAGCCCTTGTTTTTTAAGGAATCTTCCACAGATTTGGCATATTCGGACTGTTTCCCGGTGATATTGAGCACTACAGCCTGTGTGGGAGCCAGCCAAGTGGGGAAAACACCTTCGTAATGTTCGATCAAAATTCCGATAAATCGCTCGAAAGAACCCAGGATTGCCCGGTGTAACATCACAGGAACCTGCCGAGAGCCATCTTCAGCCACATACTGCGCATCGAGGCGACCAGGCATCGAAAAATCGACCTGAATCGTGCCCAACTGCCACACTCGGCCAATACAATCCTTCAGAGAGAACTCAATTTTGGGACCGTAAAATGCGCCCTCCCCCGGCAACGTTTCCCAGGGCAGGTTCTGGGCATCCAGTGCATCCGCTAGCGCTTTTTCTGCGCGGTCCCAATCCTGATCAGAACCGACCCGCTGCTCGGGGCGTGTAGAAAGGCGATAAATCACATCTGAGAAGCCGAAATCCTCATAAACCTCGTGCAGGAAATCGATGAACGAGGACACCTCAGGCTGGATTTGTTCCTCAGTACAGAAGATGTGGGCATCGTCCTGCACAAAACCGCGTACCCGCATAATGCCGTGCAGAGAGCCCGATGGCTCATTTCGGTGGCATGAGCCAAATTCAGCCAGACGAAGTGGCAGATCACGATAGGACTTCAACCCCTGGTTGAACACCTGCACATGGCAGGGACAGTTCATGGGCTTCACCGCGAACTCACGGTCTTCCGCATTCAGCATGAACATGTCATCGCCAAATTTGTCGGCATGGCCCGACTTTTGCCACAGAGAAAGATCCACTAGCTGCGGCGTCTTAATCTCCTGGTAATCGTTCCGCTGCTGAGCCTCACGCATGTATTGTTCTATCGTCTGGTAGATACTCCAGCCCGCCGGATGCCAAAACACCATCCCCGGCGCTTCTTCCTGGGTATGGAAAAGGTCCAGCTTTTTACCGATTTTGCGGTGATCGCGCTTCTCGGCTTCTTCGATACGGTTCAAATACTGCTTGAGCTGCTTCTTGTTGGCCCAGGCGGTGCCATACACCCGCTGCAACATCTCGTTGTTGGAGTCGCCACGCCAGTAGGCGCCCGCTACCTTGGTCAACTTAAACGCTTTGAGTTTCCCGGTATTGGGCACGTGGGGCCCGCGGCACAGATCCATCCAGGCGCCCTGCCGGTAGATAGAAATTTCCTCGTCCGCAGGCAGCTCTTCGATGATCTGGACCTTGTAGCGTTCGCCCATATTACGAAAAATTTCTACCGCCTTTTCACGACTACAGACAATGCGCTCCACTGTCAGGTCCTGCTTGACGATTTCTTCCATGCGCTCTTCAATTTTCTCGAGGTCTTCCGGCGTAAAGTTATGACCGGTGGCGAAGTCATAAAAGAAACCGTCTTCAATAACGGGGCCGATAGTGACCTGAATCCCTGGAAACAGCTGCTGGGTTGCCTGAGCTAGCAAGTGCGCAGTGGAATGGCGGATCACTTCCAGACCAGCTTCATCGCGCTCGGTGATAATGGCCAGCGCGGCGTCTGCCTCCATCACGTGAGAAGTGTCCACCTCACGACCATCCACCACTCCCGCGAGGGCGGCTTTGGCCAACCCGGGGCCGATATCAGCGGCGACATCGTGCACAGATACGGGGTTTTCGAAATTACGTTGGCTGCCATCTGGCAGGGTAATAGTAGGCATGCGCTTTCCTGGTGTCAGTGGTGACCCTCACTAGTGGCCACATGGCGTTTTGTAACTGGTTGTTTTCACTGTGCTTTTCACATTCTCACGGCAACGATTCCGCGTTTTTGTGACCAATTCAGTGACCAGCTACCCTAAGTTTGAATTCTTGTGCTTCTCTCAGCCACCCAAGCGGCCGGGCGCGCAGTTTAATAGAGGCGCGTAATGAATAGAAGAGGAAAGATTTACGCTCTCGCGGAGGTTAATTCCGTCTGGCACCGGCCTTGAGCTTGGGTCTGGCCTTGGCCCTTTGCCTCACTCCTGCTTTTTTCTTCGGCCCTACTTTTTTCTCTGAGTCTACCTTTTTCCTGGTCGCGGGCTTTTTCTTGCCCGCGGTTTTGCGCTTCGCCTTCGCAGGCCTGGTCTGGGACCGCTCCTCCAGCCAGTCCGCTGATTGCTGCCACACTTGGCTCTGGGCTTTACTGCCGATGATCACCCCCATATGCCCGCCCGGGGCAACGCGGAACTCCTTGTCGGCAGAAGCAACAAGTTCTACGCTACGCTCAGCAACTTCTGGCGGAACCAGATTGTCGGTCTCACCCGCGAATGCCAGCAGCGACGATTCAATACTGTCCAGTTCAGCCACCTTGTCTCGTATTTGTACTCGCCCGGTGGCTATTTGATTTTCACTGACCACTCCTCCGGCCATATCCTGTACCACCCCGCCCGGATAGCGCAGCATGTGATTGAGGTAATCGGAGGTGGTCGAGTGGGATTCTACAAACTCCCGATCCCAGAGCCGAGTGACCAAATCCCAGTAGGTGGTCACACTTCCCACAGGGTCGGTCAGCTTGAATACAATGGTTGTCGCCCAATCAGGCATAGATAAACGAGCAGGGTCCAAAGTGTTAAGGCGCAGGTTAGTGTAATTGCTCACTAATTGAGCCGGGCCATCCAGAGCCTGGGCAACACCAGCCACCATAGAAATAACGCCCTTACCGGTTTCCAGATCAATGGGGCTCGCTATGGTTACGATGTTGCGAATGTTTTTATCCTTCGCGATACCCTGATGAAACAGGCAAAAAAGACCGCCCATGCACCACCCCATTAGCGACAGCTCTTTACTGCCTGAGTGACGCCTGACTTTATCCAGTGCAGTGCCCATCATATCTTCACAGTAATCCAGCATGCCCAAATGCGCGTGCTCTTTTTTCGGCTTGCCCCAATCGAGGAGGTAAACTTTGAATCCGCGCGCTACTAAATAGCGGACCAAGCTGCGTTGCGGCATGAGGTCGAAGGTTTCCGTAGTAACCCCCAGTGGTGGCACCAGCACCAATGGCACCGGATGTTGTTCTCGCTCTATTGGTATAGTGCTCCCGTCTACCAACTCAATGTCATCTTCATCAGGTAATTCGTAGTAACGCACTGACATCAGGTCGCCGTCATGCACCAGTTCAAACCAGGTTCGCCCCGACTTGATGAGTGTGTCGCGCTTGAATAGCCAATCGAGGCTGTTTGCGGTGGCCCCTGAAATTCGATGGTTTAACGCCAGGCCCTGATCCAGCGCAAATTTAGCTAGCTTGTTCACGCTGCGCCCTCCTCTTGTGCAACCCGTTCCTCAAGTTCTTCCAGTGCCTTGCCAAAATAAACCGCCATTCGCTGCAACCGGGGCAAGGTGTCCCTGGCACCTGTAAAACCAATATTGAACGTACCGGCATAACTGACACAGTCGATACTCAATGCATTGAACTGAAGTAGAGGGCTAAGTGGATAAACCGCCTCCAGCCGAGCGCCGTTGAAGTAGAGCGGCTGTGAAGAACCCGGTGTATTAGAAACTGCCAAATTAAACAAAGGTGGCACGAATTGCCCTACACCCTTTAACTGGCTGGCGAACATGGGTGCTGCCCGCATCAGCACATAAGGCGTCACCGTACTCTGAGGTAAGGCAGCACGGTCTTTTCTCACTCGCTTCATAGATTCTTTAACCGCTTCAAGCCGCGCGACTGAATCTCCAACGTGCGTGCCCAACGGTACTCTGAGTCCCGCGATCGCATTTCCTGCTAAATGCTCATCCCGCTCCTGCAGCGAGATAGGCATCACTCCAATCAATGACTCTTCAGGAAGCGCGTTGTACTCCTTGAAAAAGCGTCGCAGTGAGCTCCCACACAGATAGGTAAGAATCTCATTAACTGTACTTTGGGTGGCATGCGCCAGCGCAGCAATACGTTGCTCATCAAACTGTTGCGTCGCAAAGCGTCGCTGAGAATTAATCCGCCGGTTCAATGTTGAACGAGGGGTTCCGCGAGGAAACAAAAAACTATTGCGCTCGCCGGGACGAGCAGCGCCTTGCAACATTCCCATTGCCGCCTTGCCCATTGACGTCAGGGAGTCCAGCGAATCTGACAGACTAGGCGCGCCCATACCTGAGGTAAGGTCGTCATTATCGTGATCAACTAAAGGCTGTGACCAGAGCGGAATTGATCCCCGCTCGCGAGAGTTCGACGACAAGGTAGACAAAAGCGCCGACACTCCATTAACCGCTTCCACCAAGGCATGATGAATTTTGATGTAAAACGCAAATCGGTTCCGTTCCAAACCTTCGATCAAATGAAACTCCCACAGAGGCCGACTGCGGTCCAGGCCATTACTGTGCAACCGTGAGATCATTCTACCCAACTCTCGTTCACCACCGGGTTGAGGCAAGGCTGAGCGTCTGAAATGGTAATCAAGGTCAAAGGCCCTGTCTTCAGTCAGCCTCGGATTCAAACCTTTGGACAGTCGATGATTCCAGGGCGCTACGACCTGAGCGGCGCGCATTTGCTCGGCCATCTCTGCATAGAAATTCACGCCCGCGTTGCGCGGTTTTTCAAAACTGGCTAACACCCCGACATGCATCGGGGTTTCTGCGGTTTCCATCATTAACCAAACAGAGTCCAGCGGCTTCATGCTTGCTTTAGGCATAGGTTTAATCTTTAAGATTTTCTGGGAGCGAGATTATAGCAGTCTGACGCAGATCGACTAGCACCCCCATTGATTCAAAGAGAAACGTGCTGGCGTTCCTTTGTCGGGAATGCCTGAGCGATTAAGGCCGCAGAGGATAATGCCCTTGATGCGATCTCGGATTCTGGCTCAGGTTTGGCAATGACCACATAACGTTGAGAGCCGCCGGGAAGATCAGCATCGAAGGGATAGCAGGTCACCAGTAAAAGTTGCTCGGTATGGCTTGGCCATTTGACCTTATCGTCAGCGCTATCAACTATCGTCTGCTGCACGCGGTAACGCCTTGATCGTCCATTCGGAAGCAGGAGCAGAATCTTTTGACCGGCCTGAATATGCTCGAGAAACCCAAAATGCGTATCACGATGACCGCCGATCATTGCCAGCCCACTGCTCCCCAAGGGGGCGGATGCATTATTGTGGCCAGGCCCAAAAGCCAAGGCATTACCGGTATCTCCCGCCAATACAAACTGTGATACCCCCAAGGCTGGTACTTTTAATTGAGCCACTGGCCACGTATCTGCCCAGGGCCAGGGTTTGACCGGGGCTCCGTGATTCAACCTGCTTTCCTCCCAGGCTCTTGCCAGTAACAGTGGAGCGAGATTCGCTTTAGCATGAATGATTCCTGCGCTACCCAATTGCTGCAGTGCAAGCGCAATAACCAGTGACAATACTATCCGAAACAATGAATCAGGCATTGTGTCGTTGCTCACGAACGGCACTGGCAAACAGCGCAATCAGTAACAAAAAGCCGCCCAGCCAGATATTAGCCGCTGCGGTCGTCGCTGTATTGGGGTAGGCGAAAGGCTGAGCGCTCTGACCTTGCGGTCTGGTGTTTAACAAGTGCTTGTCCTTGACAGCATCGCCCGCTGGCCGCGCGACAATCTGCTCAACCGCAACAAAGCTGGTATACGGGCTTAGCAACGAGTGCTGCAGCGCCAAAGGCAACACTTGCTCACGCACCCATTCATCGCTTTTGCCATTGTGTTTTTCGTCGATCAGACCTTCGATTTTTTTACGAGCCCACAACGAAGCCACCCCCTCGCTATTTTTCATCGACAGGGGATCAATCGCGGTGGGTAAATTAAGCTCTCTGCGCCACGCTTGTTCAGCGACTCGACCCTCGATCTCCAACCCATCACTGGGTAACTGACCGTCAAATTTAACGGCTAACAGCACTGGCTCCCCAGCGTAGAGATCAGGAACCCGTGCGGGCCACACTTCCGTGCCATCGGGCCAATTGACACTGATATCCGTGGCGGCTGGATTAGATAATTTCAGAAACAGAGCGTCCATTTTCTCGCCCACCTCTCGAACGTCACCAATATAAGTAAAGATGCCCCGCCCGAAGTCAGCAGCCCTGCGCATAAACCAGCTATTGGGGGCAGATCCTATGCCCACCGTAAAAAGCCTGCTCGCATCAAGACCATCTACTATTTCTTCGAACAAAGCGGCCTCGTTGCCCACGGCTCCATCAGTGATAAAAATAATCTGACGCAATCTGTGTTGATGATTGACGTCATTTTGCGAGCCCGATGTTTCGAGCGCTGAACGCAGCGCTGGCATCATTTCGGTTCCACCCGAGGCATCAAGATGGCGAACATACTCTGAGGCCAACTGCACGTTATGGCGACTCGCTGGCACAGCACGTTTGAATAAGCGTCGATGATGGGAGTTAAACTCGATCAGGTTAAAACGGTCATCAGGGCCCAGATGGCGCAATGCTCTTTTCAAGCTCTCTTTCGCCTGTGTCATTGAAACGCCTCCCATGGAGCCTGAGGTATCAACAACAAATACGATTTCTCTGGGTACAGGATCGGGGGCACGCGATACGGCTGGAGGCACCAACATCAATAGCCCGTAATATTCGCCATCAATACGTTCGGTAAAGAACGCAGCGCTGGGTGCGTTGCCGGGCGCAGCTGACCACTGCAACACGAAGTCCCTGTTCATTTCGGCGCTACCTTTTGCCAGTGTCACGCTGTAAACACCGGCACGGCGGCTTAGGGCAATTTTATGGTAAGGGGATTCGACGCTGGCCAGTGGCATACCCAAATCCAACTGCGCTGAAATTTCTATGCGATTTAGCGGCACATCATCACTGCCAGTGTGAGGATATTGACGAGGAGAAATCAGGTGTGCGTCTGGCACTTGATCAGTCGGCATCGCCCAACCGTGAGCAGCGGTTATGGCTAAATTATCATCTAGCGGTTGGTCGTCCTGTTCCGCTCTTTTGTGCGCATTACCTGGCATATACCGAGGAGTGATCGTAGTGGGCAGTCGCAAAGAAAATTGGCCACTTTGGTGCTCCACAGCTTGCACATACTCAAGACTGACGACAATCGTCTCTCCGGGGGCAATATTGGCGACCCGATTGGTAAACAGGTTCGGGCGTTGTTGCTCAACCAGCGTCGCCTTTTTTCCCTGTTTTAAAGCCTGCTTGTACTCCCGCTTTGCCTCCTCACGCTCGCGTATTTTTCCAATAATAAGACGCTCGCCAACTTGCATTTTCAGGCTACGGACTGCTGCATTCTCAGGTAGAGGAAAAGCGTAAATGCCCTCTACCCAATCGCTGCCATCGTTACGAAAGCTCTGTTTAACCGTGACCACGGCCAGCATGCCTGTTACCGCAAAGTTGACTTTTGTCGATTGCGTAACAGCCCGCTGATAGTGTTGATCTGCGCCGCGCAAGAGCATTTGACCGCTGGACACGCTATCCAAGCCCTCCTCTGATCGCGCATGGGCGCTTGCAAGGAGTAAGATTGCCGCAGCGCTGAAAATCAGCGCGGGCAGGCACCTGAATAACAGCCAGTGCTGCCACCCTCCATGGCGCTCCATGTCACGTGAGAACAAACGGTAAAGACGGTGTGAATGCATTGTTGGACCTCCAGATTGGTTTTCACCTATCTAAACCTCCAACCATGGCAATAGCCGGCACCAACAGTGGTATTTCGATGACCAATTATGATCAATAATGGCAGCCGCTTGAGCTAGCCGGCTTTATCTGAAACCATGGCTTCAGCGTCCAAACTCAGGATAACCATGCAACAGCACATCGCCATCGTCGAGGATGAAGCCGCCATTGCAGCTAATTATCGCGACCACCTACAACGCCAGGGCTTTCGCGTCTCCTTGTACGCTGACCGCATAAGTGCCTCAGATGCCTTCTCCATCCAGCTACCGGACCTTGCCATTATTGACATTGGACTGGGTGAGGAAATGGAGGGCGGTTTTGAGCTTTGTCGTGACCTGCGCGCTCGTGCACCCAGTATTCCTATTGTTTTCCTAACCGCCAGAGATTCTGAGCTAGACATCATCTCCGGCTTGCGTCTGGGCGCCGACGAATATTTGACCAAGGGCATCAGTCAGGCGCAGCTGTCCGCGAGAATCAATGCCTTGTTTCGCCGCGTCAAAGCGCTGCAAATACCCGAACAAAAAGAGCATCTGTTACGGCAGGGAGAACTGGAACTCAACAAGGAGAGGATGACAACCAGTTGGCGCGAGAAGTTATTAGAACTCACTGTCACGGAATTTTGGATGGTCTATACATTGGCTCGTCACCCAGGGCACGTGAAGAGCAGACAGCAACTCATGGACAGCGCAAACGTCGTGTTAGATGACAACACCATCACTTCTCATATCAAACGTATACGGCGCAAGTTTCAGGAGTCAGACGCACAATTCAATCGCATTGAAACCGCCTACGGTGTCGGATACCGATGGAAGGGCTAACATTCAATTTGCGCCGCCAGCTGATTTTAGTATCAGTATTACTGCTCTCATTGCCGTGGGCCGGCTGCCAGTTTATCCGCGAAATGGAGGGTGCACTGCGTCAGGGTCAGGAGCAAGGGCTGCAGGCCACTGCGGAAGCCGTCGCTTCCGTAGTAGGTGCCAAGCGGGAAATTATCTACCCCGACCCTGCCCGCATTAAGTCCCCCGCGGACTCCAGGCCGCCAATTTATGCCCTGCCCTCTGAACAATATATTCCGGTCGATGGCTACGCCGAGGGCTGGGAAGATATTCCAAAAACTCACTTGAGCAACCCTGACCTCAGCATGCCGTTGGCATTGAGTTATCAGGCGGTGACTAGAGACTCCAGCGTGTATTTGCTGATTCAGGTAGAAGACCCGGAGGTGATTTACCACAACCCCGGATTGTCCCGTGAACCCAATGGAGACCGGCTCATCCTGAGAACCTGGCAAGACGGCAAACGACAAGAATATGTCGTCGCGACCGCCGCTCCTGGAAAACTGCGTGCACGAGCCGCAAATCGCAGGCGGCGTGGCAATGACCCCGGGCGCATCGAAGGTTACTGGCAGGACGCTGTTGGTGGATACACCCTTGAATTAGAGATACCGCTTTCCTACACCGGCGAGCGGCTCGGCTTTTATATCGTTAACAAAAACAGCAAAGCCAGTAGTCCTTTTGAGACGCTGGGAAACATTTCTGCCCTGGAGACAACCGCCCCGCCATGGTTAATCTATACGCCTAAAGCACTTCAGGCGTCACTAGCACCATTCACACACGCAACCCGGGAAATCCAGATCAGCGACAACCAGCGTTGGCGGGTGGCGGAACTTAAGCCCAGCGCCTCAGACTCAGCCAACTCAGATACGTTCTGGCTGCTGCGGTGGCTCTACCGAAGCATTTTGTCTGAACAAGACCTTCCCAGCGCGCCTGTGAACGCCGGTATAGGTAAGATCGATGAAACAAGTGTGGCCTCAGCACTATCCGGTACACCCAGTATTTTGCGTTACCAAGCTGCCGACAGTAAAACCCGCACTTTATTAGCCGCAGCTTCCCCCATTTATCAGGGCGACAAGGTAATCGGCAGTGTCATCGTGAGTCAGAGCGGTGAGCAATATCTGTCGCTGACCGACCAGGCTTTCAGCAGATTGCTGGGATACAGCCTGCTCGCCATTGGCATCGGTGCCCTGGGGCTGTTGACCTACGCCACCGTGTTGTCTTTGCGCATTAGGAAACTGAGCGAAGCGGCCAGTAACATCATCGATGCTGACGGCGCTATTGCCGGAGAGTTTCCGCGCAGTCAGGCAAAGGATGAGATAGGTGAGTTATCGCGCCACTACGCTGATTTGCTAGGAAGGCTCAAGGAATACAACGAATATTTACGCACCCTGAGTCGTAAGCTGTCGCATGAACTGAGAACCCCGATCGCGGTCATCCAGAGTTCCCTGGAGAACCTGGAACAAGGCACGCCAGAAGAAGCAGACGCTTATATTGAACGAGCTAGAGGCGGTCTTGTCAGGCTCAATCGCATACTAAGCGCAATGAGTGAGGCAACTCGCCTGGAAGAGAGCATTCGCAACAATCAGATCTGCGCGTTGGACCTTGCGCCCTTGTTAAGCGAGCTGAAGGCAGCCTATGCCAGTGTCTACACCGAGAATCCTGTGCAACTAGAACTGAACGACAAACAAGCGTTTGCCTGGGTCGCACCTGAACTGCTTACTCAGGCGCTGGATAAGCTCTTGGATAACGCGATGTCATTCAGCGAGCCGGGAGCGCCAGTGATCATTCAACTGAAAGCCGGTGATGACTCATGGCAGATTTCGGTCTCTAACCAAGGCCCGATCATCCCTGCGAACCTGAAAAGCCGGCTGTTCGACCCCATGGTATCGGAGCGTCACGGCGGCGAAACTGATGTGCATCTAGGGCTGGGACTGCACGTGGTTCGACTGATTTCGGATTACCACAAAGGCTCGGTTCACGCGTCTAATACACAAAGCCCGGTTGGGGTGAAAGTCACTATGGAAGTGCCTTCGGCAGAATCTAACCCATAAAAAAAGGCCTCCGAAGAGGCCTTTCCAGCGATCAGACTGTAACTTACTGCGGACCGCTGGGCTGAGACAACTGCTCCATCACTTGGTCCAGTGAGAAGCTAGCCGCCTTTTGACGCGGCGGATACTTTTTGAAGGTCGCCAGGAACTCGCCCACATAAGCCTGGGCAGGAACCAGCAAATAAGCACGGTCCAACAGCCAATCGTAATAGGTATTAGACGTAATCGGCGCGCGCTCATAGGGATCACGACGCAGGTTCAGTATCAGGGGCACCCTAAGCGGGACAAACGGTTCCATCCAAACTCGGAAGCCACCTTCTGTCTGCTGCTCCATAAAGATCAACTTCCAGGCATCATAGCGCAACGCAGTTAAGTCACCGTCATCCGAGAAGTAAAATATCTCATGACGCGGTCCCGCTTTTTCTTCACCAGTCAGGTGCGGTAAGAAGTTGTATCCGTCCAAATGCACCTTGTAGTTACGACCAATTGCGCGATGCCCTTTTAGCAGCTTCTCTTTGACATCAGGCTCGCCGGCGGCAGCCAGGAAAGTGGGCAACCAATCCATGTGGTGCATAATTTCGTTGGAGATTGAACCAGGCTTGATCTTGCCAGGCCAGCGCACCATGGACGGCACTCTCCAACCGCCTTCCCAGTTGGTGTTTTTCTCACCACGGAAGGGCGTAGCGGCAGCATCAGGCCACGTGTTGTAGTGGGGTCCGTTATCGGTTGAATAAAAGACGATCGTGTTATCGGCAATTTTCAACTCATCCAACTTGTCCAAGAACATACCGATATGCTCGTCATGCTCCAGCATTCCCACGGTGTACTCATCCGCGTGCGGATAGTCCTTCTTGAACCGCGCCATTTTCTCGTCGCTAACGTGGGTGCGAAAATGCATTCGGGTACCACTCCACCAGACAAAGAACGGCTTGTCGGCTTTCACGGCTTTCTCGATAAACTTCATCGCTTCAGCAGCGGTATCGTCATCCACTATTTCCATGCGCTTTTTAGTCAGCGGACCAGTGTCTTCGATTTTTCCGTCGGCTGAGGAGCGAATCACCCCACGTGGGCCAAAGCGTTTGCGAAATTCAGGGTTGGTCGGGTAGTCGGCGTTCTCGGGCTCTTCCTCCGCATTGAGGTGATAGAGGTTGCCATAGAACTCATCAAAACCATGATTGGTGGGCAAGTGCTCATCACGATCGCCCAGGTGGTTTTTACCAAACTGCCCCGTCATATAGCCGTGGTTTTTCAGCAGGCCGGCGATCGAGGGGTCTTTCTCACTCATACCTATCTCAGCGCCGGGGAGACCCACCTTACTCAGGCCAGTACGAAAAACAGACTGTCCCATAACGAACGAGGAGCGCCCTGCCGTACAGCTTTGCTCGCCGTAATAATCGGTGAAAATCATGCCTTCGTTGGCAATTCGATCGATATTGGGAGTGGTGTAACCCATCATCCCCATGGTGTAAGCAGATATGTTGGAGCGACCAACGTCGTCTCCCCACACTACCAAAATATTGGGCTTGTCGGCCGCTTGCGTGCTCAGGGCAACACAAGCCATCGCGCCTACAAGCAACGGTTTCATACATCTCAGCATCGAGAACTCCTTGGAATGAATATGGGGATTCATATCCCCAACGTAAATATAGACCAATTGAGTGCGGCTGCCATCTAAAACCTAGCGCTTGTCCGCAAAAAAGGCGCCGAAAGCCACGTAAATGGCGTGCATGGCCATGTTTGAGGGAGCACTACTTCCATAGCATGAGTCGATAAATCGATGAAGGACACCGCAAGTGGCTACCGCAATACCAAAGAGAGCTCGCCCCCATAAGCCCGACCCAGATCAGACATCGCGCATCCAGAGTCTCAAAGAACAGCTGATTCAGCATGTTATCCGGGGTGATCAGGGCGCAGCTGAGACCATGCGGCAAGAGTTGCGCGTGGAGCAACTGAAAAAACAAGCGCTCCAGCATGCCGCCAATTCTCCCGAGCAGCCAGGGACAAGCAGCGCCAACTGGTTAGGACCGGATGGTGAAGAGGAATCCATTGAGCTAACCGCCACCCCTGAAGCCAAGGCGTATTTTGGACAGGTTATGTCCAAGGGTGAGGCTTAGGGTTTACTCCGCTAAAAAAGCTAACTGTTTGGCCTCTGTTAGCTGATCACGCACCGCTGCTGCCTCCTCGAACTCGAGATTTTTAGCGTGCTCCTGCATCTGTGATTCCAACTGCTTGAGTTTGCGCGCTAAAGCAGCCGGCGACAGCTTGGCCATTTCAGCTCCAAACGCCAGCTTCGGTTCTGCAGATTTTTTGCCTTTGCCCTTGGTCGGCATTCGGCGAGCACCTTCCATAATATCCTTAACGGACTTCTCCACCCCTTTAGGCGTTATGCCGTGTTCGGCATTGTGTGCTATCTGCTTTTCCCTGCGTCTCGCGGTCTCGGCGATCGCCCGTTCCATAGAGCCCGTGATGCGGTCCGCATAGAGAATAGCTCGCCCATTGAGATTTCGGGCCGCCCTGCCGATGGTCTGGATCAACGAACGTTCAGAACGCAAAAAGCCTTCTTTATCGGCATCGAGAATCGTCACCAGTGAAACCTCTGGCATATCCAAACCCTCTCGTAGCAAGTTGATACCAACCAACACGTCGAACTCGCCAAGACGCAGATCACGGATGATCTCCACCCGTTCAACAGTATCGATATCGGAGTGCAGGTAGCGCACGCGAACCCCATGATCAGCCAGGTACTCGGTCAAGTCCTCAGACATCCGCTTGGTGAGGGTAGTCACCAGCACTCTCTCACCAAGGTCCACGGTGAGTTTGATCTCTCCCAAAAGATCATCCACCTGGGTAGTGGCCGGGCGTATTTCAATTTCCGGGTCGATCAGCCCGGTTGGCCTAACCACCTGTTCGACCACCCTGCCCGCGTGCTCATCCTCGTAAGGGCCAGGCGTTGCGGAGACAAAAATCGCCTGGGGCACTAGCTGCTCCCACTCCTGAAAGCGCAAAGGTCGATTATCCAGTGCAGAGGGCAGCCTGAAGCCATACTCAACCAGCGTTTCCTTGCGCGAGCGATCGCCTTTGTACATGGCGCCAATTTGCGGAATCGTGGCGTGAGATTCGTCAATAATCACCAGCGCGTTGTCTGGCAAATACTCAAACAGTGTCGGTGGCGGCTCACCGGCCTTGCGGCCTGACAGGTAACGGGAATAGTTTTCCACGCCCTGGCAATAGCCCAATTCACGAATCATCTCCATGTCGTACTTGGTTCGCTGGCCGAGACGCTGAGCCTCCACCAGCTTCTGATTGTCTTTAAGTTGGTCGAGCCGAACTTCTAATTCTGCCTCAATCTGGTCCACCGCTTGCAGCATGGTATCGCGCGGCGTCACATAGTGGCTTTTGGGGAAAATAGTAATGCGCGGCACCTTGCTCTCAACCGCACCAGTGAGGGGATCGAAAATATAAATGTTCTCGATTTCCTGGTCGAAGAGCTCAATCCTGACCGCTTCACGCTCGGAGTCTGCCGGAAAAATATCGATGACATCCCCACGCACCCGGTAGGTCGCCCGCCCAAAATCGACGTCGTTACGGGTGTACTGGAGATCCGCAAGGTGACGTAGCACCTCGCGCTGGTCAATAATTTCACCCCGCGATAAATGCATACGCATTTTGTAATAGGAAGCCGGATCACCCAAACCGTAAATCGCTGACACGGTCGCTACCACCAGGCAATCCTCGCGCTCCATTAGGGCCTTGGTTGCCGACAGCCGCATCTGCTCAATGTGATCGTTAACCGAGGCATCTTTTTCTATAAAGGTGTCAGACGACGGAACGTAAGCCTCGGGCTGGTAGTAGTCGTAATAGGAAACGAAATACTCCACCGCGTTATTGGGAAAGAACTCCTTGAACTCACCGTAAAGCTGGGCGGCGAGCGTTTTGTTGTGGGCCATTACGATGGTGGGACGCTGCATTTGCTCGATCACATGCGCCATGGTGAACGTTTTACCGGACCCCGTTACACCCAATAAAGTCTGGGAAGCCAGCCCCGCTTGAATACCCTCAACCAACTGGTGAATCGCCTGGGGTTGGTCACCCGCTGGCTGGAACTTGGACTCGACTTTAAATGGGCGCGACACGGCTTGGACCTGAATGAAAAATAGCCGTTTATTATCATCCACATAGCGACGAATTGCAGCCTCAATCGAGGCCCTGTCCAGATTGCAAAATAATCCCCAAATTGCTGTTGACCCAACCGCCGGTGATCATTAATATACGCGGCCTCTGAAGAGAGCATTTCCGCCTTAGCTCAGTTGGTAGAGCAATTGACTGTTAATCAATGGGTCGCTGGTTCGAGCCCAGCAGGCGGAGCCATACAACGAAAGGGTCGCACACAGTGCGGCCCTTTTTTGTTGGTAGGTAACCGCTATCGGCCAAAGCAGTCAAAAAGAGAGATTCAGCGCCAAAAGCTCGCGGTGCGCTTAGCTGCAACAACGCTATCGCGACGCATCGAAGCCCTTATCTTTAAAATCATCATTTTTATAGGCGCATCCTGAGCATCCTGAGCATCCTGAGCATCGAGCCAAAACACTCGACTCTTTTGATTCAAGTCAATTGCCATGCCTAGTAAGCCCTTGCGGTGCAAATTAGTATGAAACCTTTGCATAATTGCACCGGCAAATTGGCAACGAAGGTTTCCCGCGCGGTTTAACGTTAGAATTCAAAAGATATGCGTACAACACTCGGCAACAACTCTAAAAAATTGGCTCTTATTCAAGAGGAAACCGGCATTCACGTTGGTATTTCCGCTTCGCTTGAGCTGGCGGCCAAACAGGCTGCCCAGATGCTGCAGGAACAATACGATCACTGGTTGGACCGAGGGCGCTTTCAAGCCTGGGGGCACTACAAGCGAGACTATTTCACGATAGCGGTGGGCGGTGGCAACACGATCAAGTCGCAATACAATGCCTGGCTCAACCACCATCACAACAGTATCGACTGGCTGCGATATGCTCGATTTTACTTTCTCGAGGAAACCACCGGAGAATCCGGTTGGGAGAGCGCCGAGCAGTCACTCATCATGAACTTCATCGTTCCGCTAGCAGAGAAACTGCGCAAGCAACGAGGCATTAGAGCGCTGGCACGCCGCCTGGCACTGCCACAAACGGCAGATCAGGACGACATCATCGAGGCCATGATCAGCAAATTAGTGCATCCGATTAACTTGGCTCCGGCCAAGCAAGCAATGGACAGTGGAAAACCACGTCGGGCGCAGAACCTCGCAAAGCAGGAAAGCGAGCGCTACCAGAAGGATATCCAGAGCAAACTCGGCGCGCCCATGTCGTTTCACTGCATTGTTAGTGGTATCGGCAAAGACGGGACGATTGGTGCACTCTCGCCCTACATGCCGCAACTGAGCATCCGTGAGCCAGGCACCCTGCTTATCAAGCAGGATTCTGGCGCACTCAGGGTTGCGCTCAACCGAGGCGTGCTGGTCAACGCCGAGCGCGTATCACTCATTGTCTCTGGCTCTCTCAAGCTCAAAGCTCTGGGTCGTTTCGAAATGGAGGAGTCGACCGAATTTGAACAAACCGTCATGGAAACCCCCCTGCGCTTGCTACGCGAAAACCCAGAGATCGCAGAGAAGGTCTACATTTTCGCCGATGAGCAATCACTGAATTTCGATGAAACCGTTTTCGAGTTCAGCGAGCGCGGTCAACTGGTGCAGAACAAGGCCGAAACCCGTGCCGGGGATGAAGAAAACGGCGTACACATATTGTTAATGCACGGATTCATGGGGCTCTTTAGCTTCGCCAATCTGCTCATCCGGCTGCCCAGCTCCTGGACAGTCTCCGCCCTGCATCGAGGTAGCCGGGCTAAGTTCATGGAATCTGACGACATATTCCCGCACTACGCTCATGCGCTGCGCAAAGCCATCCTCAGCAATTGGCGCAAGGGCAGACCGGTGCCGATTGCAGGCCACTCAATTGCAGGCGTCATTTCCGATCATTTACTGCTCTCTGTGCTCACAAGCTATGAGGCAGATATTCCGCCATATTCAAAGCTCAAACCAGAAGACCGGCAGCTGGTCGATGCGCTGAGAGCCAGCGGTGTTATCCATCTTGCTACCTGGTCGCCCTGCGACGGACCCAACACCGGTGAGAACGTGAAGTCACTGGTTTCTCATGTCAGAAATCATACGGCGTTAAATTACTCTGGCTACGACCGCATCTACGAGTCGGATGAGAACGGCAAGCCCCGCCCTGCCCACCCAAGCGAGCTCGCAGAGAGTGCCTCAAATTTGGCTGGCCTGGATCGCTTCCTGAAACGCAGACTGTCACGTCCGTTGATCAATGGAATGACCATTGGCCTGCGCAAGATGCTGGAACAAAAAGCCGTGCAGCAACGCATGCTCAATGCCGACATGCCTTATGTATTGCGTTTGGTAGGAGGCAGATTGCTAAAGACGGCCTCTTTGTATGGCCTGGCAAAAGAAGTCAACGCGGGCTTGCACAGTCCAGTGGAGTATCAACGAAGACACCTAAAGGCCCTAGATATTCTGCTGGCCTATGATATTCCGTTCCTGAGCATCATTCATAAGGACGATTTTCTCGTCTCTGCAGGCCGGCATAAAGAGGAGCACGACTATTTGGTCTCCCGGCGCCTGGAAAAAGAAGGTGTGAAGCGAGAAAGTGAATTGAAGGTTCCAGCGAGGCTGGTGATTCTGGAGCGCGATGAGGACACGCTCCCCATAGACCCTCTAAACCCGCACCTCCTAGTCATGTCGACCAACCGGGAAGGCAATAGAATCGCCCGCGAAATTACCGCCGCCATGACACAGTTCGTGAACGAGAATGTGGCCCGGGCAATACAGAAAAAAGACCTCAAACCACTGCCGAGTATCACCCGCTGGCTCCGCAAGAGAAAGCCGGCTAGAGCGAAACGCAAAGTAGCTTGAACCCACCACTGAGGAGTATGATTAGCCTCTTTTTTTGCCCCAAGGAAATCGCTTGTGAAAATCATCTATTACAAAATTCGGGCCTTTGCCGTGACCTGGCTGCTGCGGCTGCTTCCCCGAAACTCGCCCGTGGTCTACAAGGGCATTGGTTCATCCATTGTACTTACCGAACAGGTAGCGATTCTCGGTATCCGCAAAATTCTGATCGTTACCGACAGTTTTCTGGGTGGCTCTGGCATTCTCGATGGCATCAAGCAACAGCTTGAGAAAGACGGCGTTGACTACGCGATCTTCGATGGCGTTTTGCCAGACCCGGCCTTCGACCAGGTGCAGGCCGGTGAAGCCCTACTGCGCACCGAAGGCTGCGAGGCGGTTATCGCAGTAGGCGGTGGCTCTGTACTGGACGCGGGTAAACTGGTTGCACTGCTGCATACCAATCCCGGTGACCTCGATTCTTTCAATGGCATTCAAAAAGCCAAGCACCCTGGCCTACCGCTATTTGCGGTTCCAACGACTGCAGGGACAGGTTCGGAAATCACCCTAGCGTCGGTCATCACCGACCCAGAGACTCAGCGTAAGGTACCGGTGGTCGACAGCAAACTCATTCCCGGATACGTCGCGCTGGACGCTGACATTATGAAGGGCATGCCCAAGGGGATTACTGCTGCGACCGGCATGGACGCGCTGACTCACGCTGTTGAGTCTTATCTGTCTAAGGCTTCAACTCCGGCGACGGAGATACAGGCAAAAGCGGCGGTTCGATTAACCTTTCTCTACCTGTTGCGCGCATGGCACGACGGTAATGACATGGAAGCGAGAGACGGCATGGCGGTGGCGTCGTTCTACGCGGGCTCAGCTTTTGGCCGAACGTCGGTGGGCTACGTCCATGGAATCGCCCATCAGTTAGGTCGAATTTGCCATACGCCCCACGGTAACGCCAACGCGATGGTGCTCCCTGAAGTGCTAAGCGCCTACGGTAACTGCGTGCATCAGCGTCTGGCTGATCTCGCCGTGCTCGTCGGCCTGGGAGAGGACGGAGACGCCCCCTCTTCGCTTGCACAAAAATTTATCCAAGCGGTCATAGATCTCAGGCTGGAAACCGAGCTGCCGCTCAAGCCCGATGGCCTGCAAGCCAAAGACATCACCAGCATCGTTGAAGAGGCCTTAGCCGAGGCAGGTGACCTTTATCCAGTTCCACGCTACATGACAGATATCGAAGTTGCCGCCATTGTTCGTGGCTTGCTTCCTTCGACCTGAGTCATCTATCCTGCTAGCTCTCAACGTTGACGAAAGGATGGATTGATGTCGAAAGAATTCACCGCAGTAAGTTTTATCTCGCGATTTATCTTTGCCGGTGTGCTCGTGTTTGGAACTTACAACCCCACAGAATATTCCTACCTGGGTTGGGTCTTTGCAGAGGGTACTGAGTTTGGCCCGGTGCCCGCGTTACTGGGCGTGGTGCTGGCCATAGGCTGGATTATCTTTCTGCGAGCGAGCTTTAACGCGCTGGGTCCGCTGGGCATCATTTTGGGTACGGCGTTCTTTTCCTGCGTCATCTGGCTGCTGGTGGATCTGGGATGGCTTAGTCTTGAGGCGACGGGCGTCATCACATGGCTAGCGCTACTGCTGGTTGCCCTGCTGCTGGCGGTTGGCATGTCCTGGGCACATATACGCCGGCGCCTCAGCGGCCAATACTCTGTGGACGATGTGGACGACTAACTCAGGGGCTTTCTCAGGGGTTTTCTCAGGGGGTTTTTTCGGGGAAGAGTTCTTTTACGTTGGTGGGCACCACCACAGCATGGGGTTGCGCGTCGCGCTCTGCCTGTTTGTTCCAAACATGATCATGGCGCACTTCGTGCTCGCTAAATCCACTCACGGCTTTGCGCAGCACCGAGGTGATACCCGCACAATCCATAGCGTCACAGTAACGCACCAGGTCAGAAACGTAACCGTGGATCTGACCGTAGGACAGGCACTCTTCCTCGGCTCTCATGATCATTGGATGCCCCGTACCGGCCACATTGCTGCCAAGCAGTAGCTCTTCGTAAAGCTTTTCTCCAGGACGCAATCCAATAAACTCGATATCGATATGATGACCAACGTGGTTGTCGTGATCCATCTCATAGCCACTGAGTCGAATCATTCGACGCGCTAGGTCAACAATGCGTACGGGCTCACCCATGTCCAAAACGAACACATCACCGCCGGTACCCATTGCGCCTGCCTGCAGCACTAGCTGAGCAGCTTCTGCAATACTCATAAAGTAACGAGTGACTTCCGGGTGGGTTACCGTAACAGGACCACCGGCTTCAATTTGCTCTCGAAACAGCGGCACCACGGAACCGGAAGAACCTAGGACATTACCGAAGCGCACCATACAAAAGCGAGTCTTGGTGTCCCGCTGAGCTAGCCCTTGCAAAATCATCTCGGCAAAGCGCTTGGACGCGCCCATAATATTGGTAGGTCGCACTGCCTTATCGGTAGACACCAGCACAAAGGTATCAACACCCGCCTTGCGGGCGGCCTCTGCCGCGTACCAGGTTCCGAACACGTTATTAGCAACACCTTCGGCAACGTTGTACTCAACCATTGGCACGTGCTTGTAAGCGGCCGCGTGATAAACCGTTTCAACTTCAAAGGTTCGGAAAACGCTTTCAAGTCGGCGTCCGTCCTGAACAGAGCCCAGTAGTGCAACCATGTTGAAGTCGAGTTCGGAGGCGACCATCAACTCGCGGAGTTCTCTCTCAATGTTGTATAGCGCGTATTCCGAGTTATCCAATAAAACCAGCTCTCTCGGGCCCGATTTCACGATTTGACGACACAATTCCGAACCAATTGAACCGCCAGCACCCGTCACCATCACGACTTTGTCGGTGATACAGCGGTCAATAAATTCAGGCTTAGGGGGAACAGGCTCGCGTCCCAACAGGTCATCAAGGTCTACGTCTTGAATTTGGATCACGCTGGCTTCGCCGGCCACCAATTCCGCAATACGCGGAACCGTGCGCACATAAACAGGCAGACCTACCAGGGAGTTAATAATTTCTTTTCGGCGTTCAGGGGAAGCAGACGGAATCGCAAGTAGCACCTGAGTAATGTCATGTTCTGCGATCAATTGCTCAATTTCATCAGGGCGGGCAACCTGCAGGCCGTTGATCACGGAGTGATGCAGTCGCTGGTCGTCATCGACAAAGACCACTGCTCGGTATTGATCGCCATGATTCAGCGCTGTAACAAGCTGTCGCCCTGACTCTCCAGCGCCATAGATAATTACGTTTTCAGACAAGGAGCGTAACTTGGCCTGGTAGTAAGCCCGCACGCTGAGGCGTGTTCCGCCAATACCCAGCATCGCCAAGCCCCAATACACAAATGGCATAGAGCGAGGCACATCAGCCTGAGTGAAGAACACCGTTGCACCGAGCACCAGCGTAGAATAGCTAACCGCGGTAATGACGGCCCATATCGCCTGCTGACCCATAAAGCGAATCACGGCACGATAAAGACCGAGACGTAAGAAGATAAATGCACTGACCAGGACAGTGAATACGGCACAAAAGAGTTCGACTGAGCCGAGAGAGAATTCCAGGTGACCGTAACGGAAGGCGACTGCGGCCCACATTGAGGCTGTGACAAAGAACATATCCAGCGCAAGCAGGCCAGACTGTTTAATGTTGCGGGGTAATTCGATCAATTTTTCTAGGCCGCCCCGAAATCCACCGAGGATTCCGGATACGAAGCGCGAAACGATACGGCCAAAAAACTTCAGCAAGCCCCTTTCCTCACTCTAAATGGTCTGGTTGAACACGGCCGCTATAGTATTGGTTGTGGTGCGGTCCGAAAAAGAATACTAGCCCAATTCCTTTACTTTAGCCATGCCTCGAACGAGGGGAAGATATGCCAAAATTACCAATAAAATTGAATACTTGGGAAACAAAGCTGCTAAACAGGCTAAAGGAATCAGCCAAAGCAGGTTCACTGCAAACAGGAGCCGAAGAACTGGCAGGTGTCCCCCAAAATGCCTGCTCAGCCGCTGATAGCCATGGAGCCGATGGGGCTGGGTAAAGGGTTGCCCGGTGACAATTCGCCATAACAGGGTGACGCTGGCATCAGTGATAAACACACCGAGCATAATCAACCAGCAAGCCAAGGGGAGATAGCCCTGAGCCTCTCCTAACAGCGCCAGAGCGCCGAGTAGAAATCCGGTGGGTATGCTGCCAGCATCGCCCATAAACACGCGCGCCGTTGGCCAATTCCAAAAGAGAAAGCCCGCATGAGCAGCAGCCAAGAGCAGACAAAACAACCAATAGGTATCGCTGGCGCCTGAAACCCAGGCGAGCAATGCCGCCCCGCAGCAGGCAAGCAAACACTGGCTTGCGGCATAGCCGTCAATGCCATCCATGAAATTATAAAGGTTGAGCACCCACAATAGAGCGACCACCGCCAAAACAGCCAACATCAGCATTCCTGCATTGCCGGCCTGCAACGGACCCAAGATAGACAATACCGCCACAGCACAGCCCAGAGCGTAGACTGCGAAGCGAAGCGTTACCGACAAGCCTCGCAAGTCATCAAATACACCCACCAGCACGAGACAAGCGGCAATACCCAATAGCAAGTAGTACTGAGATAATCCACTAGCCCCTAGAGCATCCGCGGCGAACACACTCAACACCAGCGCCAGAAAGAGCGGCAAACCGGCACCATGAGGAGTGGGGAGTAGATGTGAGCTGCGCTCGTTAGGCAGGTCGAGAATTTGCCAGCGCCTGGCGATTCGCAAATAAAGGCCGCACAACAGCCAGGACAAAGCCAGCGCAAGCAGGGCAGCGCTCAAAGCACGCCCCCGGTCGCTCGCAAGGTGCTCTCCAGTGATTCAGAAGGTCGCCACTGCGTGCCCTCAATCGCGGCCTTGTTACTGTACAACTCCACCGCAAATAATTTATTCCAAGTGGAGTCTGGCGTGCTTCGCAGTAAATCGAAGAGCCCGCATGCCAAACGCCAGGCCCAGAGAGGACTCCAGGAAACCCCCGGCCCCATCGCTCGGGCTTCGCGCATCGCATCGTAAATACGCCGGGTGCTATACGCTTCACCGTCAGTCGCTATAAATGTCCGGACGTGAAGTTGTTTCTCCAAAGCGACAGACAGCATCAGCGCGCATAAATCTTTTCGAGAAATCATCGAGCGAGCGCCCAACTCAGGCGGCCTGGGAAGGCCCTTATCTACCATTCGGGATAACAGAGCAAGATTCGCTTTGGCGTTCTGAGCATAAACCAGGGCAGGCCGAAGGATGCAGACGCGCATGCTGCTGCCCGAGAATTCACGATTAAGCTCAACTTCTGCATTCCACTTGGAGAGCCCATAGTCATCCACTGGATCGGTGCAATCCGTTTCAGTCCGTACAGCTTCACTGTCGCCTAAACCCATGGCCTTAACACTGCTGAGAAACACAAAGCATTGAACACCCGCAGCCTCCGCCGTCTTAGCTAATGCGATCACTGCACGGTGATTGACCAAATCATAGTCTGCAGGCTTCGCTTCCTGGTGAGCTATTCCAGCCAGATGAAAAATGACGTCGACTGACTCTAGATCTGCAACGGTAAGGTGCTCGCGCCTGAAATCGACCGACCGGGTAGGAGTACCATCTGGCAAGCTTCCTCCGTGCCGGCTGCAGGCAATCAAAGATTGGCTCGCCTCACGGATCTGACGGCATAATTCCCCACCGATAAAGCCGGTGGCTCCAGTCACGAGGTACTTCAAAGTAAGATGTAAAAAAAAGGAGGCATATGCCTCCTCATGATACGGATGCGCAGGCCTTATTCCAGTGTTATCCGTGACCGGTTTTTCTCGAGCGTCGATTTACCGACTCCTTTCACCTCCGCTAACTGCTCAACGGTGGTGAAAGCACCAAACTCCTCCCTATAGCGAATGATATCCTCGGCACGCGAGGCACCGACGCCATTTAACCCCGCCGCAAGGGCTGCGGCGTCTGCTGTATTAATGTTAATGGTGGTTACCACACCATCTGTTGCCCGCCCCTCCTGGGCTTGCACTGGGTTGAACAAAAGCCCACTCAATAGTATGACCAACAGCGCCATGTATCTGAGGGGATTGATGATTGTGGCGCTAGCTGCGCCGGCTTTAACATTGCTTGAATGATTCATAATTGATCTCCCTGATCAGCTTTCTGCGTCCATGCAGGCATCCGTATCGAGGAAGAGTCTAGCAGTGACGGCGCAGGCAGAAAGCCCGTCGGCCGCATTTGATGGTTTCTAGGTGGAAGTTTCCAGTTCCCGATGAATCCGCCGCAGTGCATCCAGCGGATCCTCCGCTCCGGTTACAGAGCGGCCTATCACCAGATAGTCGGAACCATTAGCCACGGCATCAGCCGGGGTTAATACCCGGCGCTGATCACCGGCCGCATCTCCAGCCATTCTTATGCCCGGCGTCACCAGACAAAACTTATCGCCACGGGAAGCTCGCAACTGCGGCGCCTCCATGCCCGAACACACCACACCATCGAGCCCGCAGTCCTGGGTTAAGGCAGCCAGCCGCTCGACACGCTCCGCGGCTGTTTCGGTGTATCCCATTTCCGCTAGATCGGCATCGGACATACTGGTGAGCACGGTGACCGCAATCAGTAGCGGCTTGTCGTCGAAACCTTGCAGGACATCGCGCGCCGCCTCCATCATCCGACGACCTCCGCCGGCATGCACATTCACCATCCACACACCCAACTCCGCCGCTGAACGTACCGCTCCGGCCACCGTATTGGGGATATCATGAAACTTCAGATCAAGAAATACATCGAACCCCATACCCTGCAAAGACTCCACCAGACCCGGGCCGCAGCGAGTAAAAAGCTCCTTGCCCACCTTGAGTCGGCATAGCTGTGGAGAAAGTTGTGCCGCAAGTGCCAAGGCGGGCTCTGCTGCCGGGAAATCCAAGGCCACAATGACGGGGTTATGACTCATAATTGCTTCTCTTCACGCGGGACTGCATTATTCCAAACTGGTGCCACGGATAGGCCTTATCGTTCCCCAATACTTGCAGCCCGGGCAAAACCAGTGCAAATGGCGTCCCGAAAAACCGCAGTGACTGCAGCGATAAGAGGGACGTTCCTCGATCAGGCGCTGAACCAGCTGTTGCAGCAAACTCAGGTCATCGCGCGACTTACCTTCGGTGTCACTCATCTGGAGACTCACCAACTTCTCCATACCGCGCAACGAGGGCATCTTTTCAAGCTGCTCGACCAAAAACTGCTCCGCAATGCTGCCTCCGTCTACAACCCGAATGTCTTCAGCTGCAGCCAATAACAGAGGCGGTGAAGGATGAGCGTCGAGGCAATCTCGAAGATAGGTCAGTAACGATTTTTCATCGCCCAGCTCTCGGTAACACTCTCTCAAACTGGGAACCGACTCGCTGATGTAAAGAGGATCTTGCTGGCGCACGCGGCGCAGTGCCTTAACTGCCTGCTTGTAACGACCGGCGTCATATTCAACTTCGCCCAGCATGATAGAGGCGCGGACGCTTTGCTTGTCCATGGCCAGAGCTTCCTGCAGCAAATTCCTCGCTCCCTGCAAATCGCGCACTTTGCGGCGCTCACTGGCCAACTCGCAGTAATAATGTGAAAGCACTACAGACACGGACTGCCCAGGCTCGTCGACGGTAGCGGCAGACCCGCCCAACAAACTCTTGCGGGGTAATAACTCGACTGCGATATCAATCGCCTGCTGCCACTCACGCTCACTCTGGTAAATATCCAACAGATGTAACTGGCTGTCTCGGCGCTGCACCTGAGACTCGGCAACTAGATCAAGTAACAATCGCTCGGCGCGGTCTAACAGCCCTGCACTGATGTAATCCCTGGCTAACTCAAGGTGCGCCTGGTGCACCTGTGCGCGCGGTAAGCTGGGCCGCGCCAACAGGTTTTGGTGAATTCGAATCGCCCTATCCACCTCACCGCGCTTTCTCAGCAGATTGCCCAATGCGATGTGGGTTTCCAGGGTCTCGCTATTCACTTCCAGCGCGTTGATAAAGGCATCAACCGCCCCATCGGGCTTACCGTCTAAAAGATAATTGAGGCCTTTGTAATACTGTCCGGGGAGATCCGGTGCGGATACGGAATTGGCCTGACTGCGGCGCCCTAGATACCAGCCTATGGCAATCGCGACAAATAACAGGGCGAATACAAGATAATCATTCACCGTCTTTCAGGCCCGCCGTGCGCAGCTTATCTAACTCCGCTTTGCTCCGGGCCAGCTGGCGATTTGCGGACGCAAGAGAAGTGCGGGTGCGTACCATCAACACGGAAGACATTGCCATACCCAAGACACCGCCTAATGCAAAGGCGATCAGCAGCCACAGCGCAAGACTGCGTGGCGCAAATGTGACGACCAAGAGATCCAGTGGAACGGGCATTTCGTTCTGCAATGCGAACAGTACCCCAACAGCAGCCATTGCGACTACCAAGGCGATATAAAGGAGGTTACGAAGCAGCTTCATGCAGTGACCCGATTTAACGATATAAAAAAGCGGTAAGACCTCACGATCATACCGCCTCTATGTACAAGGGCAAGTTTACAGCCCCATTTGCAGCCCTAAATTGACCCGTTCCCGCAATTCCTTACCGGGTTTGAAGTGGGGCACATACTTACCGGTGAGCTCTACCGCGTCGCCGGTCTTGGGATTACGGCCGCGTCTTGGTTCACGGTAATGCAGGGAGAAACTGCCGAAGCCACGAATTTCTATCCTCTCCCCGTCAGCAAGGGAGTGGGACATGTGTTCCAGAATGGTTTTCACCGCCAGCTCAACGTCCTTTGAGGACAGTTGGCTTTGCCTGGCAGCGATTGTTTCAATCAATTCACTTTTAGTCATCGGTCTTATTCGGTTCTTTTTTCACCGGCTTATTATTGTGGGCCTAGATCACGTATTACGCAAGTTGTTATTTTATATAGGAAAAGTGTGCCTTTGTCACAATTTTACTGCGCAAAAACGAAAAAAGGCCCACCGAAGTGAGCCCTTTCGAAACCGCCGGACCTAGGCCCGGCGCGGTGACAATATTACTTGTCGGCCATCTGCGCCTTGATCAGGTCGCCGATAGTGCCTGGTGAAGCCGATTCCTGCTCGGCGTCTTTCAGGGACTTAACTGCTTCCTTCTCGTCTTCGTAATCCTTGGCTTTGATAGACAAACTCACGCCGCGGTGCTTACGATCTACAGAGGTGATCTTGGCTTCTACTGAATCGCCGACCTTGAAAGAGTTACGAGCATCTTCAACGCGATCGCGAGAGATGTCGGAAGCCTTCAGGACGCCTTCTACTTCGTCAGCAAGCTTGATGATCACTTCCTTGGCATCTACTTCGATCACTTCACCGGTTACGATGGAGCCGCGATCGTTTTCAGAGATGTAGTTGCCGAACGGATCGTCTTCCAGCTGCTTAACGCCCAGGGAGATGCGCTCACGCTCAGGATCGATAGACAGAATGACTGTCTCAATCTCATCGCCCTTCTTGTAGTTGCGAACCGCTTCTTCGCCAGTCTCATTCCAGCTGATGTCGGACAGGTGAACCAGTCCGTCAATGTTGCCTTCCAGACCGATGAAGATACCGAAGTCAGTGATGGACTTGATAGACCCGGAGATCTTGTCGCCTTTCTGACACTTGGATGCGAACGCATCCCAAGGGTTCTGCTGGCACTGCTTGATGCCCAATGAAATACGACGACGCTCTTCGTCGATATCCAGAACCATCACCTCTACCTCGTCGCCAAGATTGACGATCTTGGAGGGGTGTACGTTCTTGTTGGTCCAATCCATTTCAGACACGTGAACCAGACCTTCCACACCTTCTTCCAGCTCGGCAAAGCAGCCGTAATCGGTAAGGTTGGTGATCTTGGCTTTGACGCGGCTGCCCTCTGGGTAGCGACCAGTGATTTCGACCCAAGGATCTTCACCCAGTTGCTTCAGACCCAGAGAAACGCGGTTGCGCTCACGGTCAAACTTGAGGATTTTAACGTCGATTTCCTGACCCACTTCCACGATCTCGGAAGGATGCTTGATACGCTTCCAGGCCATATCGGTAATGTGCAGCAGGCCGTCTACGCCGCCCAGATCTACAAACGCACCGTAGTCAGTCAGGTTCTTAACGATACCTTTAACCGACATACCTTCTTGCAGAGTTTCCAGCAGAGCTTCGCGCTCTTCGGAGTTCGCCGCTTCCATCACTGCGCGACGGGAAACTACAACGTTGTTGCGCTTCTGGTCCAGCTTGATGACCTTGAATTCCAGTTCTTTACCTTCCAGGTGTGTCGTCTCACGTACGGGACGCACATCAACCAGAGAGCCGGGCAAGAAGGCACGGATAGTATTGATATCAACTGTAAAGCCACCTTTGACCTTGCCGTTGATGATACCGGTGACAACTTCTTCTGCTTCGTGTGCAGATTCCAGCTCTTTCCACGCTTCGGCACGCTTGGCCTTCTCGCGGGACAGTTTGGTCTCACCGAAGCCGTCTTCTACGGACTCCAATGCAACTTGAACTTCGTCTCCGATGTTCAGGGCACATTCGCCAGCGGCGTCGATGAACTGGGAACGAGGGATAACACCTTCGGACTTGAGGCCCGCGTGTACTGTTACCCAATCGCTATCGATGTCGATTACAACGCCGGTCACGATGGCGCCGGGCTTCATATCGACTGTTTTAAGGCTTTCTTCAAATAGTTCGGCGAAGGATTCGCTCATTACACATTACCTGTTGGTTTCGTCGTCCGCGCCTCCAGCCGGTGCGGGGTTGTTAATGTACATCGCTGCGCAGGCGCTGACTGGATTCAGCCGACACAACAATGTTTTGCCATTTAAAAGGAGATAACTGCTTTTAGCTGCTAGATTAGCCCTTTTTCTGTCACTTTCTGCATCACCAATTCGAACACCTGTTCGATGGAAGTGGCGGTGCTATCGATGACAATGGCGTCTTCAGCGGGCACCAGGGGAGACACACTGCGACTTGAATCACGCGCATCTCTCTCCTCGATGTCCTCAAGAAGGCGCGGGAGACTAACACTTTCCCCCTTTGCAATCAACTGGTTATAGCGGCGCTCGGCCCGTTCAGCCGCCGACGCAGTGAGGAAAAACTTGAGGGCGGCATCGGGAAACACCACCGTACCCATGTCGCGGCCATCGGCCACCAGGCCTGGAGGGCGCAAATAGTCACGCTGGCGGGCCAGCAAGGCCTCGCGAACACTGGGAATTGCTGCCACGGTGGAGGCCCCTCGCCCCCCTTCTTCAGTGCGAATCGCGGCAGATACGTCACGGCCTTTATAAGCAACCAGGATCTCGCCGGTATCGGAGGCACTAAAGGTGACATCCAAATGCCTGGCAATATCGGTCACCGCCTGATGATCGGCCCAGCTGACCCCTTCAATCAGGCAGGCTTGCCCGGTCACGCGATAAAGCGCTCCGCTGTCTAAAAACCGCCAGCCCAACTTCTCTGCCAACAAGTGACTAACGGTGCCCTTACCTGCCCCACTGGGCCCGTCAACGGTGATGACCTGGGCCACGTCCATCAGTCCACCTGCACGGTGATTTGCAGGCCTAATCCACGGGCCAACGCATCAAAGCCGGGAAATGAAGTGGCCACATGGTCACAATCGAGCACCACGATTTCCTGCTCGGCGCGCAGCGCTGCAATCGAAAACGCCATGGCAATGCGATGGTCCATGTGTGTGCGGATCTCACCTCCACCAATCGCACCGCCTTCAATGATAATGCCATCGTCCAGCACTTCATTACGCACACCCAGCGTATTCAGTCCCTCGGCCATCGCCGCAATACGATCGCTTTCTTTGACCCGTAGCTCCTCTGCCCCGCGTAAAACCGTGCGACCTTCCGCACAAGCAGCTGCAATAAACAGCACGGGAAACTCGTCAATGGCCAATGGCACCTGGTCTTCAGGAATTTCGATTCCATGAAGCGGCGCATGGCGCACCTGAATGTCCGCCACCGGCTCGCCGCCCACTACCCGTTCATTTTTAAGCGTAATGTCAGCGCCCATCAGCGTAAGAATATTGAGCACACCAATGCGTGTGGGATTGATACCCACATGCGTCAGTAATAAATCGGACCCGGGCGTGATACTTGCCGCAACCAGAAAGAACGCTGCGGAGGAAATGTCCGCCGGAACATCGATATCGGCAGCTTTCAGACTACCGCCGCCCTGCAGGCTGATCACATCGTCTTCACGCTTTACGTCATAGCCAAACCCTCGCAACATACGCTCCGTATGATCGCGAGTCGGCGCAGGCTCCGTTACCGACGTTTGCCCCTCGGCATAAAGACCCGCCAACAACACACATGACTTCACCTGTGCGCTGGCCATCGGCAAATCATAATGGATACCCTTTAGTCGGCTACCCCCGGTAATTTTCAGTGGTGGACGGCCACCTTCTTCAGCATCAACCGCTGCGCCCATTAACTTGAGTGGATCAATGACCCGCCCCATGGGCCGTGAGCAAAGCGACGCATCACCGGTGAGTACCGTGTCAAAAGGCTGACCGGCCATTAAGCCGCACATCAAACGCATCCCGGTTCCGGCATTGCCCAGATCCAGAGCCGATGCAGGCGCTTTTAGTCCATGCAAACCCACGCCATGCACCACCACCTCGCCCTGCCCATGACGTTCGATTTCTACGCCCATGTCTCTGAACGTAGCTAATGTCGCCAGCGCATCTTCTCCTTCGAGAAAACCAGTGACCCGCGTAGTCCCTTCGGCCAAGGCACCTAACATAATGGAGCGGTGGGACATCGATTTGTCCCCCGGAACACGTGCTTCTCCGTTAATGGTGCCGCCCGGTGATAATCTGAATTCCATTGGGTTGATCTCGCTAATGTCACCTCTGCCGGCGCAAAACCAGTCGCTCTGGAATTTCGCCTTTGCTGGGGTGATCTACAAAATTAATTTCGCGGTAATCCCAGTGGAAGCTGCCGCCTGACACTAGAATCTACCGATGTTATCGAGCCGAGTTACAGCCTGGTTTGCTCGCCTGACTAGCTCGTCTACTTGATGCCTACTTGATACCTGCTTGCTGCTTATTTGCCCTGCCCGCGCTCTGCAAGAATCGCTGAGAACTCGTCTCGTGCTGCTTTGGCGCGAGTGAAAGTCTCGTGCATGCCGTCTGCATCTTCGTTGGCCACGGCTTTGCGTAATTGGTCCAGATGACCACTAAACAGATCAATGGCGTCCAATAGCGCAGACTTGTTCGCGATTGCAATATCTCGCCACATCACCGGGTCCGAAGACGCGATGCGGGTAAAGTCCCTGAAGCCGCCTGCGGCGCAGCGAAAGATATCTTCACTGGCTTCAGACTGCGCCAGAGCATCGACCAACGCGTAGGCCAACACATGGGGTAAATGACTGGTGGCTGCCAGCACAGCGTCGTGTCTGGCCACCTCCATATCCACCACTTCTGCGCCCGTGGCGGCCCACATATCCCGCACCAGTGTCAGCGCGTTCTCGTCGTTCTCTTTCACCGGGGTAATGATGACCCGATGGTTTTCATAAAGGTCTGCTCTTGATGCCTCAACGCCACTGCGCTCGGAACCCGCGATGGGGTGCCCCATCACAAAACGAGGCGGAAACTTACCGTCGCAGGCTTCGATCGCAGCCGCCATCAAACTCCCTTTTACGCTAGCAGCGTCGGTCACCACAGGGGCGTTATCTAGACCTGACAATCTCGGCAAAATTTCAGCCAGGACGTTGGCAGCAATTAGTGTCGGCGTACAAATCACCAGAATGTCAGCGCAGCTGATGACTTCATCCAAGCCCAGGGTGTAGTCATCAATGACGCCCAGCTCTTTCCCGCGAAGCAGGGAAGGTTCGCGATGACCGTAAGCAATGACCCTTTCACAAAAACCCTGCGCGCGCAGTGCTCTTGCAAGCGAACCGCCGATGAGCCCAAGGCCAAGAATGGCTACAGTATTTACGCGAGGTGTCATGATCGTTTTAAAGTACAGCCCGCGGGTAAGAGCCCAATGGCTTCAGCAGAATCGACTGCTCCTCGAGATCTGTCACAATCCCCGCGATGTTTTCATCCTGAAGGTGTCCCTCGAATTCGATGAAAAACACGTAGGCCCACTTTTCAGTGCGCGAGGGCCTGGTATCAATGCGAGTTAAGCTAACGCCCGCTTTGCGAAATGGATCCAGCAGAGTGAACAACGCTCCCGGCTTGTTCCGACTGGACACAATAATAGAGGTTTTGTCACGACCTGAGGGCGGCACTTCCTCGCGACCGATAATCAGGAAACGTGTGGTGTTGTCGGCATAGTCTTCGATATGCTCCGCAAGCTTATCAAGACCGTACAGATCAGCTGCCATGTCTCCGGCGATCGCTGCCACTCCCGGTACTTCCAGAGCCAGGCGCGCGGCTTCGCCATTGCTGCTTACCGCCTCGCGCTCAACATGAGGCCAATGCGCGTCCAGCCAATTTCTGCACTGGGCCAACGCCTGCTGGTGGGCACAGATTTTAACAATTTCGTCTTTGCCCGTATGACCTGACACCAAGAGGTGGTGCGCAATAGCCATCTCCACTTCACCGGAAATTTTCAGACCCGAGTCCATAAAATTATCCAGCGTGTGACTGACCATGCCTTCCGTTGAGTTTTCTACCGGAACGACGCCATAGTTACACTCACCTGACTCCACCTGAGCAAAGACCGAATCAATCGTCGGTTGGGAGACGCAAATGCCAGCGTGGCCGAAGTGCTTGATAGCCGCAGCCTGAGTAAATGTTCCCTCCGGCCCCAGAAACGCTACTTGCAGTGGCTTCTCTAGAGCAAGGCAGGAAGACATGATCTCGCGGAAAATATGCGCGACCGTCTCTCCTTCAAGGGGGCCCTGATTGCGATCAATGATGCGCTTGAGCACCTGCGCCTCGCGCTCTGGACGATAGTAGACAACCTCGGCATCGGCGTCTCCAGCCTGCCGGGCAACCTGCACCTCGGCCAACTTAATTTCCGCCACGCGCTGCGCACACTTCGCCCTGCGACTGATAAGGGCCTGAATTTCCTGGTCGATGGAGTCGATGTCCACCCTGACCTCTTCCAGGCTTCTGTTATCTCCCGAATCAGCCATGCGCTTACCCGTTGCGTTGCTCGAAGTCATGCATGAAGGCTATCAATGCATCCACAGCATCCTCACCCACCGCGTTGTAAATACTGGCACGCATGCCGCCCACAGAACGATGTCCTTTCAGGTTGAGAAGCCCCGCTTCATCTGCCTCAGCTAGAAACGTCTTATCAAGCGCGTCATCGGCCAACGTGAAGGGCACATTCATCGATGAGCGACTCGGCACTTCCACGGGGTTGGCGTAAAACGGTGAATCATCAATCGCGGCATACAACTTTTGCGCCTTGCGCTGATTAATTTTCGCCATCGCCTCCAGGCCGCCCTGCTGTTGCAGCCAATCAAAAACCAGTCCGGCAAGGTAGAGGGCAAACGTCGGCGGCGTGTTGTACATAGAGTCGTTGTCCGCGGCGGTTTGCCAGTTGAGCATGGCCGGACACTTCGCATCGGCTTTACCCAGCAAGTCGCGTCTGACAATCACAAGCGTCAAACCTGCAGGGCCAATATTTTTCTGGGCCCCTGCATAAATCACGCCGTAGTCATTAACATTAACCGGTCGCGACAGGATGGTGGAGGACATATCGACGACCAAAGGAGCATCAACCTGCGGCACCCAAAAATACTCCACACCCCCGATGGTCTCATTCGGGGTGTAATGCAGGTAGTCAGCATTTTCGGTGAGCTTCCACTCTTGCTGCGGTGGGATTGTAGAAAACTTAGTATCTTCTGAACTCGCCGCCACGTTAACCGTGCCAAATCGTTTTGCCTCAGCAATTGCCTTCTTGGACCACTGCCCGGTATTCACATAATCGGCCACACCATTTGCGCCCATCAGATTCAGAGGCACCGCGGAAAACTGGGTGCTCGCGCCACCCTGCAGGAACAAAACAGCATATTCATCAGAGATACCCATCAGATCACGCAGTGCGCTTTCTGCGCGCTCCGCCACACCCACAACCTCCGGGCTGCGGTGGCTCATCTCCATAATCGACAAACCGGCCCCGCGCCAATCCAGCATTTCATCCCTCGCGCGCTCGAGAACAGACAAGGGCAACGCAGCTGGGCCTGCGCAAAAATTGTAACAGCGGGTCATAGCAACTATCTCTTCAGTTCATTCTTTCATGTTTACTTACCCCGCCTTCGCGGGGCAGTCATCGATCGACGCTTTAGGCGTCTTCTTCCGGCTCATCGGGAGTTGATTGCTCGCCCTGATCACCTTGCTCATTCGCAGTCGCGTCAGGCGCGGTAGCTTCACCGCCCTCTTCAGCTAGTGCATCAGCGATCAGTTCATCGTCATCTTCGGGCTCTTCAATGCGCTCAACACTCACCAGAGACTCGTCGCTTTTGGTGCGAATGACCCGCACGCCCTGAGTATTACGACCCAGCACCGAAATTTCATCGGCGCGGGTTCGAACCAGGGTGCCCTGATTGGAAATCAGCATCAGCTGATCGCCATCAAATACCTGTACTGCGCCAACGAGCTTGCCGTTGCGTTCCGAGGTTTGCATGGCAATCACACCTTTGGTGCCACGGCCCTTGGTGGGGAAATCTGCCATTTCTGTGCGTTTGCCGTAGCCGTTCTCGGACACGGTCAGCACCCGCCCGCCCTCGCGAGGGATAATCAGAGAGATCATTTCATGCCCTTCACCCAGCTTAATGCCGCGCACTCCGCGGGCGGTGCGACCCATCGCTCGCACATCGCCTTCCTTAAAGCGCACTGCCTTGCCCTCACTGGAAAGCAGCATCACATCGCAGTCTCCAGTGGTGACTGCCGTGCCGACGAGCACGTCCCCTTCGTCCAATTCCAGAGCACGCAAACCCACACTGCGTTGGCGCGCAAAGTTGGTTAGCGCCGTCTTCTTAACGGTACCGCTGGCGGTAGCCATGAAGATGAAGTGTCCCTCGGTATATTCTTCCACTGGAAGGATAGAAGTCACTCTCTCTCCCTCTTCCAGGGGCAACAAATTGATCATGGGCCGGCCACGGGAGTTCCGCCCTGCCAGTGGAATCTGGTAGACCTTAAGCCAGTAAACCTTACCCAAATTAGAGAAACACAAGATAGTAGCGTGAGTACTGGCAATCAGCAGGTGTTCAACGAAGTCTTCATCTTTAACCGCGGTCGCAGACTTGCCCATGCCGCCCCGGCGCTGTGCCTGGTAATCGGTAAGAGGCTGAGTCTTGGCATAACCGCCGTGTGAAATAGTGACCACGCGATCTTCTTCGGTGATCAGGTCCTCTACAGTCAAATCGTGCTGAGATGCCGTGATCTCGGTGCGGCGTTCGTCGCCATACTCAGTCACAATTTCTTCCAGCTCTTCGCGAATCACTGCCTTGAGGCGATCCGAGTCAGACAGAATCTCCAGGTATTCGCCTATTTCACGCAGTTTTTCTTCGTACTCGTTCAGCAGTTTTTCGTGCTCAAGGCCTGTCAGGCGGTGCAAACGCAGCTCCAGAATAGCCTGGGCCTGAGCCGGAGACAGGTAATAGAGTCCATCACGCAAACCAAACTGGGGATCCAATTCATCCGGGCGGCAGGCATCATCGCCCGCGCGTTCCAGCATGCCGGTGACATCGCCGGGCTTCCAGGAACGGGCAATCAGCTTTTCTTTTGCTTCGGCAGAGCTTGGAGATGCCTTGATTAACTCAATGACTGGATCGATGTTGGCCAGTGCAATAGCCAAACCTTCCAACAGGTGGCCGCGCTCGCGGGCCTTGCGCAACAGATAGACCGTACGACGCGTAACTACCTCACGGCGGTGGCGCACAAAGGCTTCAAGAATTTCTTTCAGATTCAGAATTTTCGGCTGACCATCGACCAGGGCAACCATGTTAATGCCGAATACCGACTGCAACTGAGTCTGCGCGTAGAGGTTATTGAGCACCACGTCGCCCACTTCACCTCGGCGAAGCTCGATCACCACCCGCAGGCCGTCCTTGTCAGACTCGTCCCGCAGCTCGGTGATGCCCTCGATTTTCTTCTCTTTTACCAGCTCGGCAATGCGCTCAATCAGCTTGGCTTTATTTAGCTGGTAGGGAATCTCGTGCACGATAATGATGTCTTTGCCGCGCTTTTCATCGTGGATGACCTCGGCACGGGCCCGAACATAAATTCGCCCCCGGCCAGTGCGATAGGCCTGAATGATGCCGGCGCGACCATTGATAATCGCCCCAGTCGGGAAATCCGGGCCAGGAATATGTTCCATTAGCTCGTCGACGGTCAATTCGGGGTTGCCCAGCAGCGCCAGGCATCCGCTCACCACTTCAGTCAGGTTGTGGGGCGGGATGTTCGTTGCCATGCCGACCGCAATACCCGATGAACCGTTCACTAACAGCGTCGGAACACGGGTAGGGAGTACGGCGGGAATTCGTTCTGTGCCGTCGTAGTTATCAACGAAATCAACGGTTTCCTTGTCGAGATCCGCCAGCATCTGATGAGAAATTTTCTTCATCCGGATTTCGGTGTAACGCATGGCCGCCGCATTATCACCGTCGACAGAACCGAAGTTGCCCTGACCGTCCACCATCAGGTAGCGCATGGAAAAGGGCTGAGCCATCCGCACGATGGTGTCGTAAACCGCTGAGTCACCGTGGGGGTGATACTTACCGATCACATCACCGACAACACGCGCTGACTTCTTGTAAGCCTTGTTCCAGTCGTTATTGAGCTCATTCATTGCGAAGAGCACCCGTCGGTGCACGGGCTTGAGACCGTCCCGCACATCAGGAAGCGCTCGCCCAACGATCACGCTCATCGCATAGTCGAGATAGGACTGTTTCATCTCGTCTTCGATATTGACGGGAAGAATTTCTTTGGCTAAATCACCCATGTAAAACTGTTTCCTTCAGGTCCTGCTAAAAGGCCTTATTATTAAGTTATCTACGACTGTGGCCGCCCCCGCTACTGACCCAAAAACGAGCCCTGAGGAGACCGCGCTGACAACCTTGCGCGCCCCGAAACACAAACGCGAAATTATACGGAATTCGGGCCGTAACTGCCATGTTTTTGAAGAATTTCGCCGACATTCAAGCACGCCTGAGGTTATACTTTGCCCCGCTTCGCAGGATTGCCACTGAAGCCTTCGTCAGTGGTGGATTTTTATGCAAATACAGCCTGCCAGAACTGAGAAACGGGAGCTTATGAGCACCACTGATTCAGCCGTCGACACCCTGCTTCATCCAGATTGGATTGTGCCCGTCGTGCCTCGTGGCGTGACACTGGAAAAACACAGTCTGGCGATCACAGACGGCAGAATCAGCCACATTTTGCCGCGAGCCCATGCCAAAGATCTGCAGGCCAGCGAAGAACTGAACCTTCCCGGGCAGGCGCTGATGCCCGGGCTCATCAATCTTCACGGCCATGCCGCCATGAGCCTGTTGCGCGGCTACGCTGACGACCTGCCTCTCATGCCCTGGTTAGAACAGCATATTTGGCCGGCGGAAGGGCAACACGTAAGCGCTCAATTTGTCAGGGACGGCACAGAGCTTGCGATTGCAGAGATGCTGCGCACTGGCACAACCACCTTCAGCGACATGTACTTTTTCCCCGATGCCAGTGCCGAGGCCGCGGTGAGCGCTGGCATTCGCTGTCAGATCGTATTTCCCATTCTGGATTTCCCCACGGCCTGGGCGCGAGATGCCGATGAATACATTAGCAAGGGTCTTCGCCTGCGCGACGACGTCAAACACCAGGAGCTAATTAGCGTTGGATTCGGGCCCCACGCGCCCTATACAGTCTCGAAACCCAATTTACAGAAGGTAGCAACGCTGGCAGCAGAGCTGGATATACCGGTCCAGATTCACCTTCACGAGACCAAGGGGGAAGTGCTTGCAGCGGTGGAAGAACACGGCGAGCGTCCGCTGGATACGCTCAATGCCATCGGCCTACTGGGCCCACGCACCCAGTGCGTGCACATGACAGACCTGGGCGACCAGGACATTGCGCTCCTGGCGGCCACCGGCGCCCATGTCGTTCACTGCCCGCAGTCCAATATGAAGCTGGCGTCTGGCGCCTGCCCCACCGCCAAATTATTAGACAAGGGCGTGAACGTCGCGCTTGGCACCGACGGTGCTGCCAGCAATAACGATCTCAACATGTTTGGCGAATTGCAGGCAGCAGCGCTGCTGGGCAAGATGATCGCGGGCGATGCGGCGGCACTGCCAGCCTCTGACAGTCTCTACATGGCAACCATGGGTGGCGCTCGAGCCATGGGCTTGGATCAACAAATTGGCAGCTTGGAAACAGGTAAGCAGGCAGACATTATTGCCGTTGATCTTTCCGGGCCAGAATGCCAGCCTCTTTATAACCCGCTGTCACAGCTGGTGTACGCCTGTAACGGACACCAGGTGAGTCACAGCTGGGTGGCCGGAGCCAACGTATTGAAAGAGGGTACACCCACGCACATCAACACCAAGGACCTGCTGACACGCACGGCTGTCTGGCAGGGCAAAATCAGTTCCAACGATTAGAGATCACATGACATCAGAAGCAAATGTAGATCCTGCGGAAATCGCCAAGTTCGAGGCCATGGCCTCACGCTGGTGGGACCGCAACAGCGAATTCAAACCGCTGCATGACATCAACCCGCTGCGCGCCAATTACATTGATCGCCATTCGCCTGTTTCTGGCCAGCGATTGGTCGACGTGGGCTGTGGTGGCGGCATTCTGGCGGAGGCAATGGCGCAACGTGGCGCGACAGTCACCGGCATAGACATGGGCGAGGCACCACTCGCCGTTGCCAAGCTGCACAAACTGGAGTCCGGCGTGGAGGTGGACTACTTCCAGAGTACAGCGGAAGATCTGGCAGCGAGCGACCCCGATAGCTTCGATATCGTTTGCTGTCTTGAAATGCTGGAACACGTACCCGACCCAGGCGCCGTTATTAAGGCCTGCGCCGACATGGCCAAACCCGGCGCTGCCGTTTACTTCTCCACCATCAACCGCAACCCCAAGGCGTTTCTGTTTGCCATCGTCGGTGCTGAGCATATCCTCCAGCTATTGCCGGCAGGAACCCACGAATACGACAAGTTCATCAAACCCTCCGAGCTGGCAGGCTGGATACGCGACGCGGGACTGGTACTTGAAGACATGACAGGCCTGACCTACAACCCGATTACCCGCAACTACCGACTCAACCCCCGGGATGTCAGCGTCAACTACATGGTTCACACGGTTAAGCCGGCATGAGGAATGAAAAGCTCAAGGCGGTACTGTTCGATCTCGACGGCACCCTCATCGACACCGCCGATGAGTTCGTTGTCGTCGTGCAAAAGCTGCGCGCCGAACACGGCATGACTGCAATGGATCCAACCCGCATACGCGCTTCCGTCTCCAATGGCGCCAGAGCACTGGTTTCATTGGGGCTGGGACTGGATCCGAGTGACGACATTTTCGAAAGTAAGCGCCTCCGCCTATTGGAACTCTACTCGGAAGTACTCGCAACCGAGGCAAAACCCTACCCTGGTATTTCATCGCTGCTGGACGAACTGGCGAAACGCAATATCGCCTGGGGCGTAGCGACCAACAAACCCAGGGCGTACGCCGCGCCGTTAATGGAGAGGATTGACTTACCCCCTTGCCCCAGCCTGGTTTGCCCCGATGATGTTAAAGATCGCAAACCTCACCCTGAATCGCTTTATCGCAACTGTCGGGATCTGGACTGCGCGCCGCACGAAGCGATCTATGTGGGCGACCACCTACGTGATATTGAAGCGGGCAAACGGGCGGGGATGTTCACCATCGCCGCCGCTTACGGCTACATCGAACCCGACGACGAACCTGCGCAATGGGGGGCAGATGCATTGGTCAACAACAGCACTGAACTCTGTGAACTCATCTTCAACCTGTAACCCCGGACCTTCAACATGAACATCCAACCCGCTCCCAGCAACTATCAGGCAGCTCCCGATCTTTTGAACGGCAAAAACATCCTCGTCACCGGGGCGGGTGACGGCATCGGCCGGGTCGCCGCGCTCACCTACGCGGCCCATGGCGCTACCGTTGTGCTGCTAGGACGAACGGAGAGCAAGCTGGAAGCGGTTTACGATGAAATCGAGGCTGCCGGAAGCCCTAAACCCGGGCTTGTGGCGCTGGATTTGGCCACTGTCTCGGATGACCAGTGCGTTCAACTCGCAGAAGGCCTCTCCGAAGAGTTCGGTCATCTGGACGGATTACTGCACAACGCCAGCCTGTTAGGCGAACGCCGGCCGATTGAGAGTTCCAGCTACGCGGCGTGGCAGGAAGTGATGCAGGTGAATGTTAACGCACAGTTTGTACTGACCCGGCATTTGCTGCCCTTGCTGCAGACGGCCCCTTCGGCCTCAATCGTTTTAACCACGTCTGGTGTGGGACGCGTCGGCAGAGCCTTCTGGGGTGCTTATGCGGTGTCGAAGTTCGCTACCGAGGGTTTTATGCAAGTGCTGTCATCGGAGTTGGAGAACACCTCCAACATACGAGTTAACTGCATCAACCCAGGCGGCACCAATACTGCCATGCGCAGAACAGCGTTCCCTGCTGAGACCCCAACAGACAACCCTTCTCCACAAGAGATTATGAGTTTGTATCTTTACTTGATGGGCGAAGACAGTGTGGGATCGACGGGCATTTCCTTTAACGCCCAATAAAACAGCCCGACGCCAGCGATTGACACCAATCCCAAGCGCTATTCATTTGGGCTCAATTAGGTTTGTCGATGGCTTAGCGGGGCTTTCGTCCTGATCGGGCGGGGCCACCCCCGCCTTTGCGTTTGGTGAACTGGCGTTCCATTTTTTCGCGCTCTTTGATGGTTCCGCGTTTCATCTCTTTCAGTGGCAAGTCGGCCATTCGGTAAAGCGACTTCACCTCTTTTTTCTCAAGCTCTACCCACTGACCCTGCTTCACTTTGGAAGGAATGAAAACATCGCCATAGCGCACTCGCTTAAGACGGGACACCGTCAAACCTTGAGACTCCCATAGGCGCCTTACTTCACGGTTGCGGCCCTCCATGATCACCACATAAAACCAGTGATTGATGCCGTCGCCGCCGCCGTCCTGAATGTCACTAAACCGTGCCATGCCGTCTTCCAGCATCACACCCTCCAGCAGACGCGCAAGCATCGCTTCGTTCCACTCACCCATCACCCGCACCATATACTCGCGCTCGATGTTTGATGAGGGGTGCATGAGTTTATTGGCAAGGTCACCATCGGTGGTAAAAAGCAAAAGGCCCGACGTGTTGTAATCCAGTCGGCCGATGGAAATCCAACGACCTGACTTCAGCTTGGGCAAGCGTTCAAATACGGTGCGCCGACCCTGGGGATCCTTACGGGAGCAAACTTCTCCCGTAGGCTTATGGTACAAAATAGAACGGGTCTCTTTGGCGGGCGTTGTATTAACCGGACGACCATCCACGCTAATGCGCTCCCGGTGGGTCACTCGATCGCCCAGGGTTGCCGGGCTGCCATCAATGGTCACCCGCCCTTGCTCTATCCAACGCTCCATTTCTCGGCGCGAACCAAGGCCGGTGCGGGCCAGCACCTTTTGTAGTTTTTCACCGGGAAGTGATTTCGCCGGGGCGTCTTCGGGAGACCCGGTCTGCGGTTTATCTGCCATGATGAATAATGCTCAGGCCTGGCTTTCGGGCTTCACAGCCTCGATGGGGTCGGTGTTATCGTCGATGTCGTCAACCTGGGACTCACTTGCTGGGACAGCCTCGTCTGCCTGCAGGCTGACGTCTAAATCGTCAATCGCTTCAGCAAGATCCTCTATGTTTTCAGGCTCGATCTCTTCCACGTCTGAATCGACGACCTGCGCGTCCAATTGCTCGGCCTCGCCTTCGAGCTCATTTTCTGATTCTTCAGTCTCGTCGGCATTCGATTCAGCAGCAGTAACTTCCTCCGCCACGCTTTCCTCACCCGGCTCTGCTTCTGCGCTTGCCTCTTGACTGGGTTCCGGGCCTGCTTCTGATTCTGCGTCGACGTCGCCTTCAGGCGTATGATCAGTGCCGCCAACCACAGTGAGTCCCGGCGTTTCACTGCTATCGCCATCGGTCTTGGTCGAATCTGGCAACGGGTCGGTGAAACCCAGTTCAGCGTTTAAGGTATCCAGGTCACGAATTTCTGCCAGGGCTGGCAACTGGTCCAGATTCTTCAAATTGAAATAATCAAGAAACTGACGCGTTGTCGCATACATTGCCGGACGTCCCGGAACATCCCGGTGACCGACGACCCGAATCCATTCCCGCTCATGCAGCGTCTTGATAATGTTGGAACTCACGGCGACGCCGCGAATCTCTTCAATCTCGCCACGGGTAATCGGCTGGCGATAAGCAATCAGAGCGAGGGTCTCCAACAGGGCGCGGGAGTACTTGGCTGGACGCTCCTGCCAAAGTCTAGCCACCCAGGGACTGAGCGACTGGCGCACCTGGAAGCGGAATCCACTGGCGACTTCCACCAGCTCAAACCCGCGGTCATCGCAGCGCTCTGCAACTTCTTTCATAGTCTCGCGAATCAAGGCGTTTTCAGGGCGTTCATGCTCTTCAAACAATTCCGCCAGTTGCGCCACGGTCATTGGCTTGCCCGCTGCCAGCAGCGCGCCCTCAATGATCTGTACCAGTCCTGTTTCAGACATCTTATTCCGACCTTGCCTTAACGTGGATGGGACCGAAGGAATCGGTCTGCACAATTTCCACCAATGATTCTTTAATCAATTCCATAACCGCCAGGAAAGTCACCACGACCCCCAAGCGCCCCTCCTCTGCTGAGAACAGCGATACGAAGGGGACAAACTGTTTACCCGTCAGACTCTCCAGCACATCCGACATTCGCTCTCGGGTGGACAAGGCCTCCCGCTGAACATGGTGACTCTCGTACATATCGGCGCGGCGCAGCACCTCGCCCAGCGCAACCAGCAGTTCGCGCATGTCTACATCCGGGTCTGGCCTGGCGCGGTTGATATCGGGAGGATTGGCGCTGCCCACCCAGGTATCCCGCTCAATACGCGGTATTTCCTCAATATCCTCAGCGGCCTTCTTGAACCGCTCGTACTCCTGCAGGCGACGAATCAGCTGAGCTCTGGGATCTTCTTCATCCTCATCGAGTTCAGAAGAACGTGGCAGCAACATCCGTGATTTAATTTCCGCCAGCATCGCCGCCATCAGCAGATACTCTGCGGCCAATTCAAACTGCATCGCGTCCATCAAGTCCACGTAATGCATGTACTGCTCAGTGATCTTGGAGACATCGATCTCCAGGATGTCCAGATTCTGGCGTTTAATCAGGTAAAGCAAGAGATCCAGCGGCCCTTCAAAGGCCTCCAGAAAAACCTCCAGCGCTTGCGGCGGTATGTACAGGTCCTTGGGCAGCTCAGTCACTGCCTGCCCCATGACTACCGCAAAGGGCATTTCACCCTGTTGTGGGTGGACGTCGTTCGGGGGAGTCGCAGCGGGGTTGACGGGCGTGTCTGGCGCGGTGTTTGGCGCCTCAGTAGCAGCCTCGGAATTGGCTTCGGGGGCTGGGGCCTGCGCTTCGGAATTGGGTTCGTTGACTGACACTGGCCTACCTGTGGTTATCTGCTGACCAGTATACCTGATCAATCCTCAAATGGGGCAATATCTCCCTTGCCAGCGCGCAACACCAGCGGGGTTTCGTCCACGAGATCAACCACCGTTGTGGCTTCCATCCCGCAATAGCCTCCATCAATCACCAGATCGACGTCGTGCTGCAGTGTCTCGCGGATATCATAAGGGTCAATCAGAGGATACTCGTCACCCGGCATAATGAGGGTAACGCTCATCATGGGCTCACCCAGGTCAGTGAGCAATGCCTGAGTAATGTTGTTATCGGGAACCCGCAGACCCACGGTTTTGCGCTTGGCGTGCATCAAACGACGAGGAACCTCTGAGGTCGCCTTCAGAATAAAAGTGTAAGGGCCGGGCGTACAGGCCTTGAGCATCCGGTAAACGGAATTATCCACCCGGGAGTACGTGGCGATTTCGGAAAGGTCGCGGCAGACCACGGTGAAATTATGGCGATCGTCCAGCTTCCGAATACGACGAATTCGATCCAACGCGTTTTTATCGCCGATATGGCAGCCAATGGCATAGGCAGAATCGGTCGGATAAACCACCACGCCACCACCGCGAATAATATCTACCGCCTGACGCACCAGCCGTGCCTGGGGATTATCGGGGTGAATTTGAAAAAACTGGCTCACTGTTGATCCTGCCCTGCTTTGGCCTGCCATCGCTGCCAAACGCCGAGCGAAGATTGAATACGGTCCGGATCAATACCTAAAGACGGGCTATAGGGACCGTCCCTGTGGAAGTCGCTACCCGCAGAAACCTCAAGCTCAAACTCTTCTGCCAGACGCAGTAACTGGGTAATCTGGTCCGGTGTCTGGCGTCCGCTCAGCACTTCAACCGCCCTGCCACCGGCCTCGCTGAAGTCGATGACCAAGCGGCGTAGCTTCATCCGGGTGAATTTGTATTTCAAGGGATGGGCGATCACCGCAACGCCACCGGATTGCACAATCCAGGCCACCACCTCGCGCAATTCAGGCCAGAATGCTTTTACATCCCCTACTTTGCCCTGCCCCAGATACTTGTCGAAGGCTTCACTGTGGTCCTTCACGTGCCCCTGGGCCACCATCCAGCTGGAAAAATGAGGGCGCCCCAATTGGCTCTCCCCCGCCTCATCCAGAGCGCCAGCCAGCGCGCCAGGAAAGCCTTTGCTCCCCAGCCGCTTGGCTATTTTTGCACCACGTTCCTGACGAGCCTTGCCCAATAAGGCAAGACCCTCACACATTGCCGGGTGCTCACAATTCATCCCCAGGCCTACCACATGGATGGTTGTGCCGGACCAGCGACAGGAATACTCTACCCCCGGCACCAATTGCACATCCGGATAGTCGGCGCTCAGCGCTGCCGCGCTTTGATAACCTGCAACCGTATCGTGATCCGTAATCGCCAGCAGCCCAATACCCGCCTCTGAGGCACGGTCCAGCATCTGGGCGGGTGTGAGAGCGCCGTCTGAAGCGGTGGTATGGGTGTGGAAGTCAATCAGCACAATCTTTACACTTAGCAAACTGGTCGGCAGCTCGCTGCACGGCCCAATCATTTAATCCGGGGGTTGACCCCCATAGTAACAGCCAAGGTACCCGGCACACCATGAAGCAATTGGCAGAATTCATTCCCATCGCCCTGTTTTTTATCGCCTATCAACTCAATGGCGAGACAGTCTCTTTGGGACCTTGGGCATTCACCTTCGATGGCATCTTTACGGCCACCGCCGTATTGATGACAGCCACTCTGATTCAGGTGGTGCTGACCTATGCCTTCACCCGTGAATTTGAAAAGCGCGCCCTGTGGATGTTACTGGCGGTATTCGTTTTTGGCGGGGCCACACTGCTGTTACGCAATCAAATGTTCATCCAGTGGAAGCCCACCATTTTTAACTGGGTGCTGGCGATTGCCTTTGGAGCGTCGCAATTCATTGGAGAGAAAAACCTGATGGAGCGCACGCTGGGCAGCCAGATCCGCCTGCCAAAGCCTATCTGGACCAAGCTCAACCTGCTCTGGGTGGCCAATTTCGCCCTAGTGGGCGCTCTCAACCTGGTGGTTGCCTATGGCTACTCCGAGGCGACCTGGGTGAGCTATAAGCTTTACTCGGCAATCGGCTTTACCTTGCTATTAACGGTACTGACGGCGGTGCTGATCAGCCCTCACCTCAAAGAAGAGCCCTCCTGAATTCGCGGCTATGCCGTTAACAGAAATACCTGGACGCAACCTGCGGCACTGACGCCTACAATTAACATCCCATCGGCGGTACACTAGCGCCGCATTTTTACTACGCTAACGAGGAATCCAGTTTTGTTGCGTTACCTTACTATTATTGCCCTTGCAGTCTTCTCTGCCCTGCCTGTTCAGGCCCAGGACGTCAAATACGTCAGCGACAAAGTGTTCGTCGTCTTACATAAGGGGCCCGGCGCTGAATACCGCTGGGCGGCCAAGTTGACCCCGGGCACTCGCTTAACTGTGGCGCGCACCGACGAAGACGGGAAATGGGCAGAAGTCACCACTGATCGCGGCACCACGGGATGGGTCAGCACTGAGTTTCTGAGCACAGACACACCGGCGCAGGTCAGGTTGCCCGCTGCCGAAGCGCGTGCAGATCAACTCAGCGCCGAGAACGCTGAACTGAGCAACCAGGTAACCACGCTGGAAGCAGAAAAACTCGAGTTGTTGAACCAAATAAATTCATCGGATTCCGAGTTGGGTGACGTCTCTCAACAGCTATCAAGTTTGAAGCAAATTTCGGGTAACGCGGTGCAACTTGATACAGACAATCGTCGACTCGTAGAGGAGTCTGAGAACCTGCGTGCAGACGTAGACATGCTCGAAGCAGAAAATCTGCGCTTGCAAGATAAACTGAAAAGCGAAGACTTTATCAATGGCGCCCTGGCCGTTCTTATGGGGGTCTTTATTACACTGGTCGTTCCGCGCCTTTGGCCGAAACGACGCAAGAGCTCAAGCTGGGCTTAGGAGAATTATCATGTTGCGAGCCTTCATCATTTCACTTGCGCTGACTCTGGCGCCCGTGCTCCATGCAGAAGACACCCACTTGCCCAACCCCATTGTCAGCGTGGAAACCACCGATGGAACCTTCACTCTGAGGCTGTTCCGGGACAAAGCGCCGATCACCGTAGAGAACTTCATGGCGTACGTCGATGCTGGCTACTACGACGGCACGATTTTTCACCGGGTTATTCCTGATTTTATGGTACAGGGCGGCGGCTTTTTACCGGATATGAGCGAAAAGCCGACCCGCGACCCCATTGTGAACGAGTCTGCAAACCGACTCCACAACACTCGGGGCACTGTAGCCATGGCACGCACTAGCGACCCAGATTCCGCCACCGCACAGTTTTTCGTCAACGTGCGCAACAACATGCAATTGGATTGGACTCCAACCAACTCGGGCTACACTGTATTTGGCGAGGTCATCTCGGGTATGAGCGTTGTGGATTACATCGTTACAGCACCCACAGGATCCGTGGGCGGTCATCAGAATGTGCCTCAACAGCCGATCAGTATTGTGAAGGTGTCTCGTAAGTCCCTTCTATGATCGCTCTGTCCGTCAACCTGAACAAAATCGCGCTGATACGCAACTCGCGCGATACCACCAGCCCCAGCGTCCCTGCGCACGCGCAGATGTGTATCGATGCAGGGGCTGACGGAATCACCGTCCACCCCCGCCCCGATCAGCGACACATTCGGGCCCAGGACTGCTTCGACCTGGCCGATATGTTGTCAGTTGAGTTTAATATTGAAGGCAACCCCTTCACCGGGCCTCGCAAAAGCGACCGCCTTGGCGTGGGAGACTACCCGGGCTTTATGGCACTGGTTAAAGAGATCCGACCTGCACAGTGCACGCTGGTGCCCGACACTGACGGCCAACTCACGTCAGACCATGGATTCGATCTAAAAAAAGACGGTGACGCCGTTGCAGTTCTGGTCGCCGAACTCAAATCGATGGACATTCGTACCAGTCTTTTTATGGATCCAGATCCAGAGCAGATTCGTCTGGCCGCGCAGACCGGCACTGACCGCATTGAGCTTTATACAGAAACCTACGCGGACGCCTTCAAAAATAAAGCTCAACTGGACGAGACGTTTGAGCGATTCATGAATGCTGCAGAAGTTGCCGCTGAAGAGGGCCTGGGGCTCAACGCAGGGCACGATCTGGACCTGCATAACCTGCCCCGCTTTTCAACGATACCCGGGTTGCTGGAGGTTTCCATCGGGCACGCCCTCACGGTCGACGCCATTCGTAGCGGACTAAGCGCTACTGTGGCAGCCTACCAGCAAGCCCTGGGAAAATAATTTGGACCCGCGATTACAGGCCCTCATCGATAAGCAGGAGATTACTGACCTTGTTTATGCCTACTGCAATGCGTCCGACCGTCACGACCACGACAAACTGAGAACGCTCTACCACCCCGATGCCACCGACGATCACGGTGCATTTTTTAAGGGTCTGGCCAGTGAATTCATCGATAAGCTGCCTGAGATACAGGCGCCGATGGAAATTCTTCACCACAACATCACCAACCTCAACATCGCGCTTGACGGCAACTACGCCGAGGGTGAAATCTACGTGCTGGCGTTTCATCGCATCAGCACCGATGAGGAGCCCATGGATTTATTGATTGGCGGACGCTACTTCGATCGCTACGAAAAACGTGAAGGTGTGTGGAAGTTTAGCGCCAAAGCCGTTGTTGCTGACTGGGCGACTATCAATTCACCCTCCACTGTTCAGCTGGACCACCCACTGCTGGCAGGCTCACACATCGGCAAGCCCGGCAAAGAAGATCCGTCTTATCAATTTTTCAAATTGTTCAAATGGGGCGAACGCTAGGCCTGCGGAAACATTGCCTCAATTTGATGCCTTAGCTCATCAGAGATTCGACGCTTGCTACGGGTGCTCGGGTCAATATTCACCAACACAGCCCGGCCACGAACGCAGTCCTTATCCTGCTGGTTCATGACACACTCCATGGCCAGCGAGGTATTGCCCACCGAAATTTTTTCTAGCGTTATCGAGACATCGTGGCCGAAGTGCGTCTCGGCGAGGTAATCAATATTGACGTTCGCCAACATCCACTGAACCTGAGCACTAATATCGTCAGCCAGTACACGGGTTAGCAAAGAGGTTCTGGCAGCTTCAAACCAGCCGGCGATGGTGACATTACTGATATGCCCCTGCGCATCGGTTTCATAAAACCGCGGGGTGATAGAGACTGTGAAATCGGTCATTAGTTACCGCCCACCAGGCTGATCATAACGCCTGCGGCCACGGCTGAACCAATCACCCCTGCCACGTTGGGGCCCATTGCGTGCATCAACAAGAAGTTGTGTGGATTGGCCTCCAGGCCCACTTTATTGCTCACACGAGCCGCCATCGGCACTGCAGATACGCCCGCAGAGCCAATCAGAGGGTTAATCGGTGTAGCGCCAAAGCGGTTCATCAGCTTGGCGATTAGAACACCAGACGCAGTGCCAATACCAAATGCAACGATGCCAAGTCCGAGAATCCCCAGAGTATTAATGTCCAGAAACTTGTCTGCAACGAGCTTTGAACCCACGGAAAGTCCTAGAAAAATAGTGGTGATATTGATCAACGCGTTCTGCGCAGTATCGGACAAGCGATCAACCACGCCACACTCTTTCATAAGATTGCCGAAGCAAAACATTCCTAACAAGGGTGCGGCAGCGGGTAACAGAAAAGCGACGAGTATCAATAGCACCAGGGGGAAGACGATTTTTTCACGCTTCGATACTGGGCGCAGCTGCACCATCTCTATCTTACGCTCTTCTTCAGTCGTTAAGGCGCGCATAATCGGCGGCTGAATCATAGGCACCAGGGCCATGTACGAATAAGCGGCTACGGCGATTGCCCCTAGCAGATCAGGTGCCAGTACGCTGGAAACATAAATCGCGGTAGGGCCATCAGCGCCCCCAATTATCCCGATAGCCGCGGCGTCAGCAATACTAAAGTCCATCCAGCCAATTGAGGTCAGGAACACGGCGCCGATAACCGTTGCGAAAATACCAAACTGTGCAGCAGCCCCCAGAAAGAGCGTCTTGGGGTTAGCCAGCAACGGGCCAAAGTCCGTCATGGCGCCAACGCCCATAAATATCACCAGAGGAGCCACGCCACTGGCGATAGCCACCGAGTAAAAATTGTAAAGCATTCCATTGCTGTATCCGGCGTCCATGGCTAACTGCTCGGCGGCCAGGTGGGTTGCGGAATTGCTGCTCCCATAGGCTACCAGCAGCTCCTTACCGCTCTCGGCGGCAGTGACACCAAACAGGCGCGCAAACTCAAGCAACAGCTGAGGGTCGCCACCTTGAACGGCGTTTTCGACAGCAGAATATGCCAGCCCTGCACCGGGGATATTGGCGAGGATTCCGCCGAAGCCAATAGGAACCAGTAACAGAGGTTCGAAGCCTTTGCGTATGGCCAGGAACAACAAGCCCGCTCCGATAAGCATCATGAATGCCTGACCAAGGCCAATCTGCGCGAGACCTGAAGAATTCCAAAGCAGTAAGAGATTATCCATGGGCTTAACTTATGCTGATCAGCGAGTCGCCGACGGCCACTGTGTCACCCACTTTCACGTCGACACTGGCGACAGTGCCATCCCGAGTCGCACGGACTTCAGTTTCCATTTTCATTGCTTCCAGAATAATCACCACATCACCGGATGCCACCGTGTCACCAACACTGACATTGACACTGAATATATTTCCAGCCAGCGGAGCGTTCAGGGACTCAGTCGCCGACGCAGGCCCAGTCGATGCTGGGGCAGCGCTTGCAACTGAAGGCGTAACCGCAGACACATCGCCACCTTCGGCAACCTCAACGACGTAGCTCGCGCCGTTGACCTTGACGGTATAAACACCCGCATCGTTCGCAGTTGAAGCTGCCGCCGCAGTGGCGGGAGCTGCAGCCGACGCCGCATCTGGCGCTGGCTCAAACGCGTCGGGATTGCCTCGATTCTCCAGGAACTTAAGCCCTATCTGGGGAAACAAAGCATAGGTCAATACATCGTCTATTTGGGACTCTCCTTTGGCCAAAGCAATCGACTTCTCTTGGGCCAGCTGTTGGAGCTCCTGAGTTAGCGTATCGACTTCCGGCTCCAACAGGTCTGCCGGACGGCAGGTAATCGCTTCGCCACCTTCCAACACCCTAGTCTGTAATTCTTGATTTACAGGAGCAGGGGCTTTTCCGTATTCGCCCTTTAAAATGCCTGCCGTTTCTTTTGAGATGGACTTATAACGCTCGCCTGTTAGAACATTAATAACGGCCTGGGTACCGACTATTTGTGAGGTGGGAGTGACCAGCGGGATGAATCCAAGGTCTTCCCGCACCCGCGGAATTTCTTCCAGCACTTCATCCAGCTTATCTGCCGCGCCCTGCTCCTTCAGCTGGCTTTCCATATTGGTCAACATTCCACCCGGCACCTGCGCCACCAGAATGCGCGAGTCAACACCGCGAAGCGCGCCCTCGAACTGGGCGTATTTTTTACGCACCTGACGGTAGTACGCGGCCACTTCCTCCAGCTTTTCAATGTTTAGATTCGTATCCCGGTCAGTGCCTTTTAACATTGCCACGACAGATTCGGTAGGCGAATGCCCATAGGTCATAGACATAGAGGAGATGGATGTATCGACATTATCAATGCCCGCCTCAACACACTTTAAAATCGTCGAGGTAGAAAGCCCCGTTGTAGCATGACAGTGCATATGAATGGGGATATCACAGGACGCCTTGAGTCGCTTCACTAGTTCATAGCCGTCATAGGGATGCAGCAGTCCCGCCATATCTTTAATGGCGATTGAATCCGCGCCCATATCTTCAATTAACTTACCCTGAGCGACCCAGGTTTCAACATCGTGCACGGGGCTGATGGTGTACGAGATAGTGCCTTGAGCGTGTTTGCCTACATTTTTAACCGCTTTGAGTGCCACTTCGATATTGCGCATGTCATTCATCGCATCGAAGACTCGAAATACATCAACCCCATTGGTCGCAGCCCGCTCGACAAATTTTTCTACCACATCGTCGGCGTAGTGACGGTAACCAAGAATGTTCTGTCCCCGAAACAACATTTGTTGGGGCGTGTTGGGCATCGCTTTTTTCAGCTCACGGATACGATCCCAGGGGTCTTCACCGAGATAACGGATACAGGCGTCAAACGTCGCTCCGCCCCACGACTCCAATGACCAGAAACCAATCTCGTCAAGCTTGGCCGCGATAGGCAGCATATCGTCGATACGAACCCGGGTCGCCAGCAGCGATTGTGATGCATCCCTGAGCACCACATCCGTAATGCCCAGCGGGCGCTTATTGTCGTCCATGGGGACCTCTCGTGTTCAAAACTTAGTGGGGTGACCGATTACTTTCGAGTTCGATGCTGATGAACGGCGGCACTTATGACCGCAACAAGTTCGTTGTCAGCGGGCGCAGCGGGCGCTTTGACTGTGGCCACAGCTGCTTTTTCAGCTTCGGGAAAATAACGACCGACAAAGGCAGACATCAACGTAGTCGCAACCACTAGCAGCGCTAGAAACACAACGACAGTGCCCATGCCGTAAAGCATTAGCTCGACACCCTGACCTACAATATCCTGCTGCATCCGCCCTTACCTATCAATAAGGTGCCACTCATGAGCACCTGTGCCGATTAAGACTGCAACTATAAAACAGCTGCCCCTTAAGCGCCATTACCCCGAAGGGTAGAACGATAGCTGCATTGTCCCCGCTGACGTATAATCCCGCGCCGGATCGAGGCCATTTGCGGCCGTATCGAAGTCCATTAGAGAGACGAACATGCGACTGATGCTCGCCCCCATGGAGGGCGTGATAGACCACACAATGCGCGAGCTGCTCACTGGCCTGGGCGGCATTGATCGCTGTGTCACCGAATTCGTGCGCGTTAGCGAAAGACTGTTGCCTCCGCGCGTGTTCTATCGACTCTGTCCTGAGCTACACAACGCAGGCGTCACAGCGTCAGGTGTCCCGGTTTACGTACAGTTGCTAGGCGGTGACCCGGTTGTTTTAGCAGAGAACGCTGCTCGAGCTGCTGAACTAGGGGCGAAAGGCATAGATCTTAACTTCGGCTGCCCGGCCAAGACCGTCAATAAATCAGATGGCGGCTCTATCATTTTGCGCCAGCCAGAACGCGTTGCCACAATCACTGCGGCGGTTCGACAGGCCGTTCCCGCGCACGTACCAGTGACCGTAAAAACACGCCTGGGTTATGAGGACCACCTCAAATTTATCGATATTGTGCTGGGCATTGCAGAAGCAGGCGCTACTGAGCTCACCGTTCACGCGCGCACCAAGCGTCATGGTTACAGGCCTCCCGCATACTGGGAGGAGATCGCCAGGGCCAGAGAACATATAACAATACCGGTGATCGCCAACGGTGAAATTTGGAGCGCGGCTGATGCCCAGCGCTGCCAGGCTATTAGTGGTTGCGAAGATTTGATGCTGGGTCGCGGCGCACTTTGCCGCCCTGATCTGCCAAGACTGGTCAAAGCGGCCGTCAATAACGAGCCGCTGAATCCGCTGAGTTGGGCAGAGGTCGTGCCGCTGATCCTTCAGTTCTACCAGCTAACGTTAGACAATTACGACGCCTGCCATGTGGGCAATCCCCTGAAACAATGGCTGGTCTACCTGAAATCCTATTACCCTCAGGCCGCTTTGCTGTTCGACAACATCAAACGTTTGCGGGAGCCTAAGGCGATAGGTTCTGGCCTACGCGCAGAGTTGGCGGTCCAGGGCCGGCGGCTGGACGCCGCCTGATTCAGCGCTCTAGGCTGTGAGGCGCACGGACTGCGCCAATTCCAATTCCAGCGCATACAAATCCTGCTTGAGTTGTTCCAGTTCCCGGCGGACATCCAGACGCCAGGTTTCCACTTCTGCCTCATCTTGTTCCAGCTGAGCCGCTATATCCATGACGTCGGCCTCCAGGTCCAGGGCAGCAAAATCAGTACCCAGTCCGGCATTGCCTACCTCTGGCTGAAAAGCCGAGAGCATTAAGTACCCTGCCTTCAGATGCTCCTCAAGTCTGTGATCAGACCCGCTGCCAATGCACATCAATAGCGCATGCTTGAGGCTTTCTTTGGAATGCGGGAGTTTAGCCGCGTCGACAACCCGACCGGGCATCGGTGCGGAGGTTTCCAAAAAACGGGCGTAATCCAACACCATTCGTTGGGCTTTCAAAAAGTCGAGCTCGTATTCTGCCCCGGGCAGGCGCCCAAACAGGCGGCTAAATAATTTCATGTGTCACTCCGGCATTACTGCTATTTGGTGAGGGCTATTTGACCAGAGGCCGGAGCTATCAGGCATTGCCCCCGGCGCCATCAACATGACTCCGGGCGACATTTATCAGAAAAATCAGAAAATAGTGGGCACAACAGCATCTATAAGACGCGGTCCCGGGTGGGTCATGGCGTCAGCAAACTGAGCGTTGAACTCTTCAGCGGTCGTTGCTCGAGTCGCGGGAACTCCCATCCCTGTTGCAAGCGCGACAAAGTCCATGTCCGGGTTACCGATATCAAGGGTGCTGGCAGCACTGGGACCTGGCTGACCTCCTCGTGCCCCAGTGCGACCGAATTCCATCTCCAGGATCGAGTACTTCCGGTTATTGAAAATCACCACGGTCACATCGGTTTGCTCACGCGCCATACTCCAGAGAGCCTGAATGGTGTACATGGCGCTGCCATCGCCCTCCAGACAAACGACTTTCTGGTCCGGACAGGCGATTGCCGCACCCAGTGCTGCGGGCAACCCCCAGCCAATACTGCCGCCAGTCTGGTTAAGCTGAACATGGGGCCGTGCGGTGGCGGTAAACATACTCACCAACATCCCGGAGGTGATAGCCTCATCGACTACCACGGCATCATCGGGCAAGTAATGCGCCAGCGCCATGCCCACCTTCGCCGCGTCCAGTTCCCCTTCGGCCAGTTCCGGCAGATTGAGCTCATGCACTTGAGGTTCTAGTTCAGTTGCCCCCACTTTCTGTGCCAGCAACTGCAGCGCGCGGTCGATGTCGTCGTTGGGGCCGGCAAGTACGAACTTGCCGCAACGCTCAGGAGCTATCGCACTGGAGACGCCTGGATAGGCAAAGAACGAGACCGGATCGGCAGCGCCGACCAAAATCAACTGCTCCACGTCTTTGATACTGTCGATAGCCAGTTCCGCCAGGTACGCCAGTCGCTCAATCACTGCCGTGCCCGCGCCCCTGGCAACCTTACCCGGCAGGGTTTCAATTAACGCCCGCGCGCCAGTGGCCTGCGTGATGCGATCCACTAACAGCCCCTGATGAGCAGTAACTTCGCGGCCACCGATTAAAATCAAGGTATTGGTATCTGACTGCAACAAAGCGGCAGCCTGATCGATTGTATCTTCAGAAACTGCGGTAGGGCCGGGTACAGCCACCGCGGGAGCAGCGCCATTGGGGTTGTCGCCCCAGGACACATCTGCCGGCAACATCAGAGTAGCGATCTGGCCAATACCCGCCTGCAACACCGCTTCAGCCGCGTCTCGGGCAATCTCTTGCGGCGCAGCAGAGGTGTGCACCCAATGAGAGACCGGTCCCGCAATGGCCTCGATATCAGAGGTCAGTGGCGCATCATATTCCAGATGATAGGTCGCGTGATCACCGACAATATTAACCATCGGTACATGCCCTTTCTTGGCATTATGAATATTGGCCAGTGCGTTCCCCAAGCCGGGCCCAAGGTGTAGCAGAGTCGACGCGGGCTTGCCTTTCATTCGGGCATAGCCGTCAGCGGCACCGCTGAGCACACCTTCAAACAGGCACAGCACACAGCGCATGCCGGGGACCTCGTCCAGTGCAGCAACAAAATGCATCTCTGACGTACCGGGGTTGGTGAAACACACCTCAATCCCATTATTGGTGAGGGTGGTCAGCAGGCTCTCAGCGCCATTCATCGTCGCAAACTCCTCAATCGCTAGCCTTGTTCATGGTGGCGTCGCGCGCAGCCTTAAACTCAACGCCGTCGTTCCACTCTGGGAAGCCACGACTGGAGGCCAGCTCGCTGCCCATGGAGTGCAGCAATTGGACTTCCTGCACCGCACCTCGCAGATCCCAAGCTGAATCATACTGATATCTGATACGCTGCGCACCGCCCTGAGCCCGTTTGCATCCGCTGCAGAGGCTGGCGTTTAATACCCCCTATCTATTGCCCTGATTACGTGCGCAGAAACAAACAGGATAACCCCCTTATGACCACCAGTATCTCCGTCGACCCCGCCACAGATACAGGTTTTTTCGGCCACCCACGAGGGCTTTTCGTTTGCTTCGCCACCGAATTGTGGGAGCGCTTTTCCTTCTACGGCATGAAGTACCTGCTGCTGCTTTATCTCACCAAGTACCACCTATTCAGTGATGCCAACGGCCTGGACGTGCTGGGTAGTTATGCCGCCCTGGTTTATGCAACTCCTGTTATCGGTGGTCTATTGGCTGACCGCTTTTTGGGCATGCGCAAGGCAGTCATTTTCGGGGGAATACTGCTAGTACTGGGACACCTGGGCATGGCGGTGGAGGGAGAACAAGCGCGTCAGGTGGGTGACGAAATCGTCAGGGATACCGGAGCGTTGCAGGTATTTTATTTTTCATTGGCGCTGATTGTAGTCGGCGTGGGGTTTCTGAAACCCAATATTTCCACCATTGTTGGCAGGCTCTATGCCGATGAAGACCCCCGCCGTGATTCCGGCTTTACCATTTTCTACATGGGCATCAATATTGGCGCTTTCACCGCCACCTTACTGTGCGGCTACCTCGGTGAGACCTTGGGCTGGGCCTACGGCTTTGGCGCCGCCGGCATCGGAATGATGTTTGGACTGGTCACTTTTATCTATGGCCAAAAGCACCTGCACGGCCATGCTGAACCCCGCGACCCGAAACTGCTGCAAGAAAAAACGGCGATCGGTATCAAGCGAGAACCTTTCATCTACCTCAGCGCCTTATTGGGCGTCGCCGTGATCTGGCAGATGCTGCAATACCACGCGGCAGTGGGCCTCACCTTGAACCTGGTGTCGTTGGCTGTACTAATGGGCTTGATCTGGTTTATCACCACCCAATGTGAACCCGTTGAACGACAGCGTATGACTGCGCTGGTGGTACTCACGCTCTCTACCGTTGTGTTCTGGGCGCTGTTCGAACAGGGCGCTGGCTCTATGACCTTATTCGCCGACAGGGTGATGGATAGGGAAATTTTCGGCTTAACGTTGACCGCCGCCCAGTATGGCTCGCTCAACTCCTTGTTTATATTCCTGCTCGCACCGCTGTTCGCCTGGCTGTGGACTGCGCTTGGCCGCCGCGGCCTGGAACCCAGCACACCGGTTAAGTT
>JBDWQQ010000060.1:0-44414 GCA_039986455.1 Halioglobus sp. | reverse complement strand
CCATGACGAGTGCCATGATCGGATTATGGCGGCGATTGAATCCGTATTGTCTGAAGATAAGAACCTGACTCGCGACATGGGCGGCCTAGCTACGACTAAAGAGTTGGGTGCTGCGATTGCATCGGCCGTTTGTTCGTGATGTAGAGCGTCGATAAAAGCCTAGCCATCTTAAAGCCATTAAGACAGCCTTTTCAGGAAGCTGCTAGACAGCGTAAGCCCGCGGTTCTATGGTTTATAGGGTCCAGCCGAAGATTACCCTAGCCCAAAAAATCGATGATAAGCGGACACAGTTGCATTAGCATGCGCCAGAGTCTTAGATTTATATGGACATATAGCCGGTGTAAGAACCGTTCCTTTATTTTTGGGTGATCTCTTATGGCATCGATAAACCACCTTCCGGTCACCGCCCCAGTGAGCGATATAACGCGTGAAATTGAAGCTAATGGCGCCGTCATTATCGATGACTTTATCAGCGCGGAAACGCTGGACCAGTTCAATGCTGAAATTAACCCGGCGTTAGAAGCCAAGCGCGCCAACCATGCGCACCCCAATGCAGCCGTAGAATTCTTTCACGGCCCACAAACCAAGCACTTAACTGGCGTTGCCGGTATATCCGACACCTTCGTGAATGAAGTGCTACTTCATCCAATTTTTAAGTCAGTGGGTGATGAGCTCCTTCTACCTAATTGCGCTGAATACATTCTGAATATTGCGCATGTCCTTGATCGCGGACCTGGGGCAGGCGACCAATTGATTCATCGTGACCAGGATGTTTGGCCGAAAAAATTGACCAGTGCGATTGGCGGACACGTGCAATTTGCCTCGTTGATTGCTTTGGGTGAATACACAGCCGATATGGGTGCAACCCGTATAGTACCTGGTAGTCATCAATGGCCGAACGATCGTGAACCGCAGCCTGAAGATATTGTGACAGCAAAAATGATGCCCGGATCAGCGGTGATTTATCTTGGGTCAACGTTACACGGTGCGGGTTCTAATAAAACGGATCTGGTCCGAAGAGGTATGCACACCAGTTTTTGCCTTGGCTGGCTTCGAACCGAAGAAAATAGCTACTTGTCTGCTCCGCTAGAACGTGTTCGCGCGATGCCCCGAAGGGCCCAGGAGCTTCTAGGCTATGGAGTGCACGACGGAATTGTCAGGGGAGAAGGTTTTCTAGGCGCGCTGGACAACGGCGTTCCAGTGGATATGATCGCAGCAGGCACGCTTTAGGCACGCTTTAGGCACTCTTTAGGCACGACTCGATAATCGCCCAATCAATGGATTCGCCATGAATGAACAAACCTCGCCATTTGACCCCGTGACAATTGGTCCCCTGAATTTACGTAACCGCTTTATTAAGTCCGGTGCCAATGAAGCTATGTGTCTCGATGGTAAGCCGACGAAAGCGTTGGTGAAGCACCATCGGGATCTCGCCGCTGGAGGCGTAGGTATGACGACGGTCGCTTATATGTCAGTGGCACCCGAAGGGCGCACATTGCCTAATCAGATCTGGATGCGTGACGAAGTGGTACCAGATCTGAAAGCACTGACAGATGCGGTACACGCCGAAGGCGCTGCTATTTCTGCTCAGATTACGCACGGCGGTTCTTTTGTCACGGGCATGAAGGTGAAGGGGCGCACGATTAGCGCTTGCTCCGGCTTCAATCCCGCTGGCGCTTTGAAGGGTAATTTTTTAAGCCGGGGTATGAAAGAAAATGATATGCAACGTGTGGTTGCCGAGTTTGTGCGCGCTGCAGAGCTTTGTCGGGAGGCGGGATTCGATGCCGTCGAGCTTCATATGGGGCACGGATATCTGCTCAACCAATTTATTTCTCCGCTGAATAATAAACGCACCGACGAGTATGGTGGCAGTGCTGAGAATCGCGTACGTTTCCCTGCCAGAGTACTGGCTGCGGTTAAGCAGGCAGTGGGAAAGGACCTTGCCGTACTGGCCAAAATCAGCGTCGCAGATGGAATAAGTCGTGGTACGCAGGTTGAAGACTCACTGATTACCGCCCGCGTACTTGAGGCCGCCGGTGCCGATATGCTGGTACTGTCTGGCGGGCGCAACGTAGAGTCCACCTGGTATATGTTTGGCAGCAACATGAACAGAGAGGAAATCGTTAAGGTTTTAAAGGCGCAGGGAGAGCGAATCACAGCAATGATGATGAGAGCGGCCGCGTCTACTGAGCGCGAAGTCAGTTTTAAAGAAATGTACTTTCTGGAAAACTCGCGAAAGATACGCGCGGCCGTGGATATGCCTCTGGCTTACGTGGGCGGTACGAAGTCTTTAGCCAATGCGGAGCAAGCGATGGCAGAGGGCTTTGAGTGTGTTGTGATGGCCAGAGCGCTGATTCACGACCCAGCGTTAGTGAATAAATTTAAAAGTGGCGAGTTAACGCAATCTGGCTGTGACAACTGTAATGGCTGTGTGGCTTATATTTACCACCCGGACGGTACCTGGTGCGTCAGAAATCCGCCCAATGACCCTGCGCTGAATCGAATTGCAGCAGCCGATTAGTAAGGGCGTTTCGTCCAGGCGGGTGCTGTCGCGCCAGCTGCCTTCATTGAGAACAACTAGTTAGTGCGACAATGCCTTCATTGTATTGGCAATGACAGTGTGATCGGTCGACTCGATAAAGCCGATTGAGAAGGTTTGTACAGAGTCGAGGAACTTGTTTTTTTCGCTGCGGCCAAAACCAAACACGGTCATGTAAGGCCTGCTGACGTAGTCATCGGGATGCTTGTCATCCTCATGATGCAACACATAAAGCATGCGCGAAGACTCGGCATCTCCAAATGCCATCCACTCCGGCGCTGGTAAGTCGCCCAGACGGGCTTCCCCAATGGCGTGACGTCGATCATCAGCGGAGGCGTACCAAAAATCGCTTTCATCCATTTCTCCGCCGGGCACTCCTTCATACTGTACCCAGTAGTGATAACCAGCGCTCACCTGACTCATGGTGAAATCACACCGATCGGGGTAAAAATCCCATTGCCCCTGCCATTGGCCGTTGTCGGAGGTAAAAGTTATGCGGACGTGCTCGGCCGAATCGATATTCACCACAGAGCTGGATGGGTCAGTGCCCGCGTTCATGGCGTGAAAATAATTGCCGTCCTGGCGGTGAATCGCATTAGGGAAGCCACGGTATTCGCCCTGCCAGCCTGAGCCTGGCTCATTGTGAAAACCAATCCAGTCGACGCCTTCTTGATCGAGCATGCTCGAAAGGCCGCCACCCTGTTTCTCCAGGTAGTAGGTCGCACTGGGTGTAGTGAGGATATAGGCCGGCCCGCCGCCTGCCGACTCATCGACACCATGACTGAGTTGCACCTGAGCGTGAACGGTACTGGTATAACAAAACAATAAGCCCATCATGACGATGGAAAGCTGTTTAGCGTTTGTGATTGCCATCGGTATCTGCCTCCCTTTAGGTACTAGCCAGCTGAGGTCTGGCGCTGCGTCTTAACAAAAGTCCGATAGTCATTATGACCACGGCACAAATCAAAAACATCATTCGCCCCCAAACTGGGTTGGGGATGAGCATCATCAACAAGACGCCAGAGCCCATCAATATCACCATCATCCCCAACTTACTGCGCTGTTGGCGGTCAAATTCGTCCTGCTCGTCATCCGCTATGACCGGTGTTTCCAAATCAACGAAAAAGTCTTCGCGTTGCTTCAGATAGCGATCGCTTTGTTCCCGATAAAACAGACTGGTCGTGCAGAAAAAGCCAGCGGTAATGAAAACATGGCCCGCGAGAGTAAGTACCAGATTCAGATCTGCAGCTTCCCTGTTTGTCACCGGCCCCATCCCGATCCAGTCGGCGAAGATTTCTGGTGTGAGCACGGTTTTCATAAACCACGACACGGTGAGTCCCAGAACAACTGTGGCCCATGGGGCCCACCCGGGGGTCTTTTTGATTAACAGGCCTAAAATAAGCGGTATTAGCAAAGGCACCTGAATCATCGCCGATACAGACATCATTAAATCGAACAGGCTGAGCTCCTGCAGTGATTTAAAGAACAGCGCTGTGCCTATTACAATGATGCCGCCGATTGCGCTTAGAACACGGCTCAGAGACAGTAGCTTATGATCTTCAACCTGCCTGCCTTTGCGCGCGAGATAGGGCTGGTACACGCTGCGAACGAAGATACCGGCATTTTTGTTGAGTGCAGAATCCATGGAGGACATGGTCGCCGCAAAGAGCCCTGCCAGTAGCAGCCCTACGGTACCTATCGGCATCGTATTGCGGGTGAATACAAGGTAGATGGCGTCGCCGGCTTTATTACCCAGTTCGGGGTAGGCCGATGCTGCATCAGGATACAGAATGGCCGATGCCCAGGGCGGAATAAACCAGATGATACTGCCAATCCCCATCAGTCCCATGGCTAACAGAGCGGCTTTGCGCGCATTTTTGGAGTCTTTGGCGTTAAGGAAACGAAAGGAATCATGCAGGTTCATAATGGTTATGAGCTGCTTGGCGAGGAAAAAGATGAAGGTGCAAACCAGCAGCAAGCCATAGTTCATGTCGGGTCCCAGCCAGAACCCGGCGGGAAAGTTATTGACCAGTTCAACCGGGCCACCCACCTTCACCAGAGCCACTATCGCACAAGCTACTGAGACCACGGCAACCACAAGGGTTTGCACAAAGTCAGAGGCGACCACGCCCCAGGCGCCGGACAACACAGAAACAAATAATACTGTCAGGCCTGTGGCAATGATGGTGTACGAAATGTCTGCTTCGAACACGGCACTGGCAAATACGCCCAGAGCGTTCAACCAAACACCTGCGTTGATCAAACTGAAAACAATCAATGCCCAGGAAAAGAAGGTCTCATTCTCGCCACCAAAGCGGCGTCTGATCGCCTCAGTGGGGGTGTCCACTCGCATTTGACGGAAGCGATGGGAAAAATAGGCCCAGCCGCAAAAGTAGGAAAAGGTGTTGGCGAAGAACACCAGTGACACAGCAAACCCGTCTGAAAAAGCTTTGCCTGCGGCGCCGGTAAAGGTCCAGGCGGAGAACTGCATCATGAACGCGGTAGAACCAACCATCCACCACAGCATCCGCCCGCCGCCGCGAAAATAGTCACTGGTGGACTGCTTGGCCATTCTCTTGAAGGCGAAGCCGATTCCCAGTATCAGCAGGAAATAGCCGGCAATCACCAGATACTCATAAACCATGAGCTAGTCCTCCGGGAACGTTTTTTCTAGAGTTCGCTGACGTCCTGCCAGTTTGCGTTCTGGCGAATCATGTCAATTAACTGCTGATATTGGGCACCCTCTTTAAAACCTTGATAGGGCGGGACGGGTTCGCCGCGAATGTCTTTCACCAGTTCGCGAATCAGGTAGCGCCAGTTTCTCTCGGTGTCGCCTTCTGCGTCGGGGATTGATGCAGCAATGTCTGCGGGCAGCTCCTGTTCTTGCCACTCTTTGTTATCGCCATAAAGGTAGAGCGGTCCGCTGCCGTAGTGGCCCTTGATGTAAATGGCCCCTTTACTGCCGTAGAAAACAATGTGGTCTTCGTGGAATCGCGGATGCAGACCTCCATGCTTGAACATGACGGAAACCGGTTTGCTGGCATGTTCGCTCTTCAATTGAGCAAGAACGGTATATGTCCACTCCACATTGGACTCTCCCCATTTTAAGGAGGGGTCATTGAGGTCTTCGGGTATATGCTCGCGTCGGGTTTTAAAATTGTGGACGCCCTCGACAATAGGCGCTTTACCCAGGTCGTCACGTACCTCGCCCATGATAGATAGGATTTTCTCCCCCAGCACTGACGTCACAATAGACAGTTTGTGGGTAAAATTATTATTGAGTCGGCCGCCGCCGTGCTCTTTACGATGAGACCAGCCGAAGGGAATATCCCTCTCAAGATTGAAGTGTGAGATGCATTCAGCTTCCAGTGGTTCGCCAATGGCTCCTTCGGCCACCAATCGTTTGGCAAATATGACGTGGGGCATGTATCTGAAACTGGCAGCGAAAGCAGTTTTGACGCCCTTGTCGCTCGCCAATAAATACAATTCTCTGGCTGTTTCAGCGCTGTCCGTGAGCGGCTTGTCGCAAAACACATGGCAACCCTGGTTAATGGCCTGCTTGATCGGCTCCAGATGAGCGCCGCCAGGTGTGGCGATAGAAACGATATCAGGCTGGCAGTCCTCAAGGGCTTGTTGCCAGTCTGTACCTGCATAGGGAATCGCCATATTCTGAGCGACCTCACGCACAACGGATTCGGTTCGGCCCACAATACCAACCACCTCGACGCCGGCAGAGCGAAAGGCCTCGGTGTGACCCTGTCCTGCGAACCCGGTGCCGTGTACTAGTACTTTTAATGTTTCACTCATTGTGTCGTCCAGCTTTCTCTATTGTTGTTTTGCGGTCAGAAAAGACCGTTTTGTAGCTTACTTTATTCTACCTGTCTTGCGGCCGGTCCGTTAACCTGATGTGGTATCGTTTGTAATGACACAATATATGCCATATAGTTGTGATTCTAACGTGGAAACCACCACTACAGTTGTTTCGAGGAAAAGCCCATGAAAAAGTTACTCACCGGCGCCGGCGTTCTGCTCGCACTGATAGGAGTGTTGCTGGTTTCGCTGCCGACCATTCTGCACAAGGCTGGCCTGCACCCAGAATATAACGGGCCAACAGCAGAGCTGCCGGGGAAGCGCGCGCTGATCATTACCACCAGCCACGGGGTACTGGCGGCCCCGGGGGAAACCGAGGGCCCGGCCACTGGAGTCATGGCCTCAGAATTTACCCATCCGTACTATACGTTCCTGGACGGTGGCATGGAGGTCGATATTGCCAGCATCAAGGGCGGTGAAATCCCTATTGATCCCCAGACTTTGCGGTTCATGATTCGGTCGCCTGAAGACGATCGCTACCTCAATGATGCCATTGCCCAGGCCAAAGTAGAGAATTCTATCCCCATTAGCGATGTGGATATCGATCAGTACGACATCGTTTTCATATCGGGTGGTTGGGGTGCAGCCTACGATCTTGCGCAGTCCCCCGAGTTGGCGGCCAAAGTGAGCGAGTCCTATTACGGCGACAAGGCAGCGATGATTGGTGGCGTCTGCCACGGTGTGTTGGGACTGGTGAACGCGCGTGACCGAGACGGCGACCTGTTGATCGCCGGGCGCCGCATGACCGGGGTGACTGACAAGCAAATCAAGGAACTGGACATAGAGATTACGCCGCTGCACCCGGAGTCGGAGTTGCGCAAGGCGGGCGCCGTCTTCGAAAGCCAAACTGCTTTCAGGGATATGTTGGCCACGCACGTGGCTGTTGACGACGAGCAGCGCTTTGTCACCGGACAGAACCAGAACTCGGGTCTGGAGACGGCTCATAATATGATGCTGATTCTTAGTGAGCGGGACTGATTAGTGTAAATGGGCGGGCTAAGTTTAAATGTAAGCTGCCCCGATGATTGAGAGAACAGAAGATGAATAAAATCCTGAAGATCCTCGTGCTCCTTCCCGCCATCCTGTTTCTAGTGACGGGACTGCGTTGGCTGGTAGCCCCAGCGGGCGTAGCGCCCATGTTTGGTTTGACCCTCGATGAGGGCGTGGGCTTAAGCTCTCAGGTGGGTGACATGTCCGCATTCTTTCTGACACTCTCAAGTTGTATGTTGATTGCGCTGATCAGCGGGCGTCGCAGTTGGTATTACCCGGCGATCATGTTGCTGGCTCTCACTGCCATTGGCCGCACCCTGGCTTGGTTGGTACACGATGCCACTTTTGCGCTGGACTTGATTGCCCCTGAGGTGATTGTGTCGATCATTTTGTTGGTGGCTTCACGTCGGCTCCCCGAAAAGGCCTGAGCGGATGACTGTTTTTAGCCTCCGGCGGTGGGGATTGGCTGCCTCGCTGCTATCGGCCCTGGCAATGACCGCGGTGCAGGCAAGCGAAGAATTTGACGCGGGCACTGATGCGCCACCCGGCGCCGCCCAACGCCCGAATATTGTGTTTATTCTTGCCGACGATTTGGGTTACACCGACATTGCTCCCTATGGCGGCGAGGTGAACACACCCACACTGTCGGCCCTGGCAGAGCAGGGGGTGAGGTTTACCAATTACCATACCGCTGCCAATTGCGCTCCGGCCCGTGCCATGTTGCTGACCGGCGTAGACAACCACCTGGCAGGTGTTCCGAATATTCCCGAAATGTTGGCGCCCCAGCAGCGCTCTCATGCCCACTACCAGGGCGTACTGGGTGACAATGTGGTCACGGTGGCAACTTTGCTGGAGGATGCTGGCTATCACACCTATATGGCGGGCAAGTGGCATCTTGGGGCCACTCCGGAGAAACGCCCCAGTCGGCGCGGTTTCGAGCGCACGGTGGCGCTGATGGATTCCGGTGCCGACAACTGGGAGCAGCGTCCTTACCTGCCACTGTACGACGACGCAAACTGGTTTGCCGACGGTGAGCGCATCACACTGCCAGAAGACTTTTATTCCTCGCGCTTCCTGATCGACAAAACGATTGAGTTTATTGATAGCAACCTACAAGACGGCAAGCCGTTCTTTGCCTATGTGCCTTTCCAGGCGGTGCACATACCGGTGCAGGCGCCACAGGAGTACATCGACAAATATATGGGGGTGTACGACTCGGGTTGGGATTCACTGCGTCATCAGCGTTTAGAGCGCGCAGTAGAGTTGGGCATAGTGCCGGCGGATACGGTTATGGTGGACATGGCGACGACAGGCGACTGGGACGCGCTGGATGCGCAGCGCAAGCGTTACGAGGCCAAGCGCATGGCGGTTTATGCGGGCATGATCGAAGCCATGGACTTTCACATCGGTCGCCTCGTGGAGTACCTCAAATCACAGCAGCAGTACGAGAACACCATTTTTGTTTTCACCTCGGATAACGGCAGCGAAGGCAGTGGTCCAGCCGACCCGATGGTTTTTCCTGTCAATCTCGGCCCCGCGCGGCTTGGTTATCACCTGGATTACGATCGTTTGGGTCTCAAGGGCAGCTACAATACGATTAGCCCCAGCTTCGCCAGCGCTTCCGCCAGCCCGCTGTCGTACTACAAGTTTTATACGGGGGAGGGTGGTATGCGCGTGCCCTTGATTATTGCCGGTGGATCATTGCCCAAGGCCAGGGACTTGAGTCCCGCGTTTACCTGGGCCACCGACATCACCCCGACTATTTTGTCCATGGCTGGCGTCGCGCAGCCGGGGGAACGCTATGGCGGAAGACCGGTGCTGCCCATGATCGGCCGCGACCTGACGCCGATACTAGCAGGAGAGGTTGAAAGGATTTATAGCGCGGACGACGCGGTGGGCTACGAGCTCACCGGCCATGCGGCCCTGTTTCAGGGAGACTACAAGCTGGTGGTCAACCAGCCGCCTCTGGGTGATAGCGAGTGGCGCCTATTCAATATCGTCGATGATCCCGGAGAGACGATAGACCTTGCCAGCATCGAGCCCGCTATCTTTCAGCGCATGTTGTCCCGCTATCAGCGTTACCAGCGCGAGAATGGCGTGTTGCCCCTGCCGGCTGGCTACACGCAGATTAAGCAGTTAGTGTCCAACACGCTACAGAAACAGTACCGCGAAGGAATACTTCTGTTTTTCTTAACCCTGCTGGTGTTGTTACCCTTTTACGTAGCCCACCGAGTGACAAAGTAAAAAGGCTAACAGCGTTCGCTAGGGTACTGACAAGTTGATCGATCGAAACTGTCAGAATAGGCTGATCAATTCTGCGATCACTAACTAGCGGCCAATCTAAAAATGCTGCGTCGAGTTTAAACAAGCGCTGCGTTTAAGGCCGTATAGTGAGGTTGATCTATCGCTAATTGTCCGGCCACAGTTTGTCTCAGATGTGTGTCCAGGCCGGAAGTGTCTAGGGGGAGGTCGCCTCGCAGGGCTTCCACCAATTTACAGCGGAGTTCTTCCAGTTCGCCATCTCCCAACAGATCTTGCAGCCGTTCCTGTTCGGCAAGGGCCAATGCGGGGCCATGCAAAAACTCCCTTTGGGCGATACCCAGGGAGTTGGCTGCAACCTTCGCTAAAAAAGCCGCACGACCATCCTGGCTTGCCGCGACATCTTCTTTCAGGAACTTGCGCACGCTCTCGAGGAGTTCGCCGGGCATGGGTAGTTGCGATCCCTGGTTCAGCGCTATTTGTGCGGGAAGCGCGAAACTACCAGGGATAATCAGGTTGGCGCAGTCCATTTGCCCCTCGGAAGAGCGTCTGCCGATTACCGGGCGCTCCAGGCTGGGGGTTTCGCCCGTGCGCCAGGTGGACGCCATGCACAGCGTGGTAATAGACCACCAGAAGGAGCCAAACACTTGCCAAAAGGTCAGGTCGGCGTGGCTGACCTGAATACCCGATATTGTCTGATAGCCCTCAAGGAGGTCGTCGACGGTACCGAAACCACCCACCGGCAGGTCTGCTTGACCGAAACGCCATGAATTGACGCACAGCCAACCGAGGTCGCGAACCGGGTCGCCGATCTGTGCCAACTCCCAGTCAAGCACAGCTCGAATACCGCCTTCGTCTATCATCAGGTTGCCGTTGCGAAAATCGCCGTGCACCAGCGCGCGGCTAGACTCCGAGGGCAGGTTCTGTAGCAACCATCGAGCCGTGTAATCGATCATTGGCTGGGGCAGTTTCAATGTCTTGTATGCATCCCAGGTATCCTCAACCAGTGTTCGGGGAGAAGTGGTCGGCAGCATTTGCATAAGCTGTTCGTCGACTTCGATAGAATGTATGCGCGCGAGGGCTTCGCCGCATTGTCGGGCCAGAAGCGGCCGCACTTGTGCCAGGTCATCGGAACGAACGATACGGTGTCCGAGGGTTTCACCTTCCAGCCATTCCATCAGGTAGCCGTTACCGAGTTTATCGCTGGGCTTGAGGAGGTGGACGACGCCAGGGACCGGAATTCCTGCCTCTGCTGCCAGGTGCAACAGGCGCGCTTCGGTATCCAGCCCTACCTGTCCGGGAATGGTCTCGTTCTCCAGAGTAGCTTGGCCGCGACGCAGTGCGAACTTACGTTCACCGTTGACGGTGTCGGTCACAATGCGAAAAGTTTCCTGGCTGGCGCCGGCGGTGAGCTGGTCGCAAGCCAATAGCACCTTGAAGCCGGGGACTTCCCTTGCCAGGACTGAGCGCAGCTGTTCTCGCAGGGACTCGCGGTCCGACATCAACTGACCCCCTTGGGCTTTTGCTGACTCATAAACCCAAACAGGTAACCCGCGACCCGGCGCATCTGTATCTCGTCGGCACCCTCGGTGATGCGGTAGCGACGATGATGGCGATAGATGTGTTCAAAGGGTTTGTATCGTGAGTAACCCATTCCGCCGTGTACCTGCATGGCAGTGTCGGCTGCTTCACAGCACAGGCGGTTGGCCTGATAATTACAGATTGATACTTTGTCGGATACGGTAAATGCACCGTCCTTGTCCATCAGCCAGGCGGTTTTGTGGATCAGTGCCCTGAGCATTTCACAGCGGGCCTGCAGGTCTACCAGCGGGAATTGGATGCCCTGATTGCTTGCCAGGGCTTTGCCGAAGGGTTTTCTCTCCTTGGCGTATTGAACCGCTTCGTTTACGCAGTATTGTGCCGCGCCAAGGCTCGAAGCCGCCTGGCGGATACGGTTTTCATTAAAGAAGTGTTGGACAATTTGCAGCCCGCGTCCTTCGCCCCCAAAAATCGTGGAATCGGGGACCCTTACGTCAGTGAAACTGACGTGGGCGTGGTCGGTGGGCATGTTGAAGGTCCACAGGTATTCCTCAATTTTTACTCCGGGCGCATCCATAGGCACCATAAACGCGGTGATCCCTTTTGCGTCTCCTGGCTCCCCCGAGGTGCGGGCCATCACCATGTCGCACTTGGCGGTGTGCACGCCCGTGTTCCAGGTTTTTTCGCCGTTGATAATCCAGTGGTCGCCGTCTTTAACCGCGCCGGTTTCCATCCAGGTGGCATCGGAGCCATGGTCGGGTTCGGTAATGCCGAAGGCGAAACCGGCGGTGGCGTTTTTCAGCCCGTCTACCCACTCGGCTTTCTGTGCCTCGGTACCGTACTCAAGCATCAGCAGCAGGCCGATGTTATTGCCGACAACAGAGTGCTCGTTCTGCAGATCATTGTGCAGCCCCAAGCCCTTGGCAGCCAGGTGCTCGCGGATAATCGCCATGCCAAGGTTGCTACCGTCGCGCCCGCCGTGCTCGTGGGGAAAGGGGTAGCTGAAGATGCCGGCCTCGATAGCCAGTTGCTTGGCCTTCGCGATCAACTGTTCCCATTCTTCGTTGGGCAGGCCCTCCCTGTCCCAGTCTGTACGGGCATCTTCGCGCCGGTGATCGAAGAAGCGAATATTATCCTCAGCCTGTTCAAGCGGTTTGATCCTGGCCTCTATGAAATCGTCTACTTCCTGCAAAAAATCAGTGATGTCTGTTGGGATATCGAAGTTCATGTGTAGATCTTTTCCTGACCGGTAAGTTAAGTGATGATCCAGCTTTATAGGACTGCGGATTATCGCTCAGCTTCCCACCGATCAAGAGTTCGGGCAACTGTATTGAACCACTCTCGCGTTGATCGCCTGACTGGGTTCTCAGATAGACCGAAACTGGTGGGGGTGATGAGAGTCAGGGAACCGAAAACACGCCTCTCGCTTTGCTCAATAATGAAAGCTTTATAACCCCAAGGGCGCTCCGAGAACCCTAATTAAGCTGTTCGCTAAAAAAATAACCGACAGCCCCGTTAATGTTTTTCCTCAATCATCTCTACGAATAGCTCATCGTAATAAAAATGATCATCACAATAGAGCAGATTTGCCCTGTTCCCACTCGCAGAGCGTAGTCATAGTGTGGCTATGAATATGAGCAAGGGAGCTGAGAGTATGAGCAATGAAGTACGGTTTGATGATCGCGTTGTTGTGGTTACCGGTGCAGGCGCCGGCCTTGGTCGTTCGCATGCATTGGATTTTGCACGGCGAGGAGCACAGGTCGTTGTGAATGACTTGGGTGGCGGTGGTCACGGTGAGGGTAAAAGTAGTGGAGCTGCTGACAAAGTCGTGCAGGAGATTCAGGATGCCGGTGGGGAGGCCGTCGCGAACTACGACTCCGTAGAAGATGGTGAAGCTATTATTCGTACAGCACTGGATAATTTCGATCGAGTGGATGTGGTGGTCAATAATGCGGGTATTCTCCGCGATGCCAGTTTTGCCAAAATGACTCAGGAAGATTGGGATTTGATCTACAGGGTGCATGTCCTGGGCGCTTACCAGGCGACCAAAGCGGCCTGGCCCATCATGCTGGAGCAGGGGTATGGTCGAATCGTCAATACAGCGTCTGCCGCTGGCATCTATGGCAACTTTGGCCAGGCCAACTATTCGTGCGCCAAGCGTGGCCTTATCGGATTGACCAATACCCTGGCGATTGAAGGTGCTAGAAAGGGCATCAAAGCCAATGTTATCGCTCCGGTGGCAGGATCTCGCCTTACAGAGACAATTCTTCCCAAAGAAGTCATTGAGGCACTCAAGCCCGAGTTCGTCACGCCGCTTGTGGTTAACCTCTGTGCCGAAGAAAGTGAAGAGAATGGTTCCCTGTTTGAAGTTGGCGCGGGTTGGATATCCAAGCTGCGATGGGAGCGCAGTAAGGGCGTATGCTTCCCGCCCAATGAAGAGATGACTGCAGAGCAGGTTAAAGGTGCATGGGAGCAGATTGGTGATTTTACCGACGCCGATCACCCCCAGACCATCCAGGATACCTTCGGGCCCGTATTCGGTAATCTAGGAATCAAGATGTAATTGGGGAGAAACTTATGAGTAACGCATATGTGGCTGGCGTCGATATGGTCAAGTTCGCCAAGCCTGGTCAGCACAAGTCTTACCGGGAAATGGCGTCCACCGCGATTCTGGGTGCAATCCAGCAAGCGGGTATTGATACTTCATTGATTGAACAGGCCTATGGTGGCTATATCTATGGTGATTCTACCTGTGCACAACATGCGGTCTACGATGCCTTTATGACCGGCATACCGGTGATCAATGTTAATAACAACTGCGCATCCGGTTCTACAGCGCTTTACCTCGCAAGGCAGGCTGTAGAGAGCGGCGCAGTTGAGTGCGCGCTCGCCTTTGGCTTCGAGGAAATGCAGCCCGGTGCACTCGGTTCACACTGGGATGACCGAGAATCACCCTTCGATAATTTCCTGAAGGTCCTGGACGACGCGCACTATCCTGAGGCACCGCTCGCTCTTCGCTGTTTCGGTGCCGCAGGGGACCATTACATGAAGACCTATGGTGCGAAACCTGACCTGTTCGCCAAAGTGGCGGTCAAGACACGGAATCACGCGATTGTTAACCCCTTTGCACTATTCACCAACCCGTTATCGGTTGAGGAAGTGATGGAAGCGCCGACGCTGTATCTCGACTACCTCACCAGGCTAATGTGTTGTCCTCCGACATGTGGCGCGGGAGCTGCAGTTATATGCAGCGAAGATTTTTCCAAACGACACAACGTACAGGGCAAGGTTGAAATTGTAGGACAGGCAATGGCTACCGACACACCCGCCACCTGGGATGACCCTATCAAGTTGGTTGGCGCGGACATGACTCGCCGGGCGGCAGAAGCCGTTTACGAACAGTCGGGTATCGGTGTGAATGATGTGGATGTGGTTGAACTGCATGACTGTTTTACCACCAATGAGGTCATAACCTACGAGGGCCTTGGCTTGTGTGGGGAAGGTGAGGCAACCCCTTTCGTTGATGCAGGTGATAACACCTATGGCGGAAAGTTCGTGGTCAACCCATCAGGCGGGCTGATGTCCAAGGGGCATCCCATTGGCGCGACGGGCCTTGCCCAGTGTTATGAGTTGGTCAATCAGTTGCGTGGCACGGCAGAGCAACGGCAGGTGCCGAACGCAAGAATTGGTCTGCAACACAATCTTGGCCTGGGTGGTGCAGCGGTAGTTACGATGTACAGGAGTGCATAATGTTAGACAAAAGCAAAATTGGTCACCAGTTTCCCTCGTTTACTGTGGATATAGAGAGGGGGCGTCTGCGCTTTTTCGCCAAGGCGATTGGCGAGACGAACCCCATCTACACCGATGAAGCTGCCGCAAAGGCGGCGGGTCACCGGGCTATCCCCGCGCCCCCGACGTATATGTTTTCTGTAGATCTCGACGGGCCCGAACTCCTGCCGATTCTCGGGCTGCTAGATCTCGACATAGGCAGGGTACTGCACGGTTCACAGGAATTTGATTACCTCGGGCAAATTTACGCGGGCGACAGCATCACACAGCAGTGCAAGATCGTTGATATATACGACAAGAAGGGCGGTGCGCTCGAATTTGTTGTGCAGGAGAGCAGCTACAAAAATCAGGAAGGCGAGCTAGTGGGCAGGGCCCGGCAGACGCTTGTCTATCGCAACTGAATACAGGGAGATTTGAAATGTCAGATATTAGCGTAGGCGATAAAATACCAGCCTTGGAGCTTCCGCCTATCACCAGGACGACACTGGCTCTGTATGCAGGCGCCTCAGGTGATCATAACCCCGCTCATATCGATATCGATTTCGCCAAGAAGGCTGGCATGCCGGATGTCTTTGCTCATGGCATGCTTTCAATGGCCTATCTGGGCCGGATGTTAACCAACTGGCAACCACAGGCAAAGTTGAGGAGATTCAGCAATCGCTTTGCAGCGATCACCCATCTGCAGGATGTAATCACCTGTCAGGGTCGGGTCGTCGAACTCATCGAGCAGGATGGAGAACCACTCGCGCGCTGTGAGATACAGGCTGCTAAAGCAACAGGAGAGCAGACGCTGATCGGCGAGGCGTTGGTGGCACTCTAGCGGTTTCGTATCTGGATTGATGAATAGCGTTGACTGCCTGCAAAGCAGGCTTGATGACCTGGAGAATTGGGAGAGAAAATTGAGCGAAGAATTAGAGCTTTTTAGGGAAAATGTACAGCGCTTCGTCGACAACGAAGTAGTACCCAATTATGAAGCCTGGGAAAAGGCAGAGATATTTCCGCGCGAACTTTGGAATACACTTGGCGAACAGGGTCTGCTGTGTGTTGACTTGCCTGAAGCCTACGGCGGATTTGGCGTTGATTTCCTGTTCTCGATGGTTATCCAGGAGGTGTTTTCGCGTGCCAACTGCGGTGCTGTAGGCGGCCCAATGGCTGTTCATTCAGATATTGTTGCACATTACGTTCTCAATTTTGGTACCGAAGAGCAGAAGCAATCCTATCTTCCAAAAATGGTTAGCGGTGAATGTATTGGTGCCGTTGCCATGACCGAACCCGGCGCAGGAAGCGACCTTCAGGGGGTGCGTACCACCGCCAAGCAGGATGGCGATGATTACATCATCAATGGTTCCAAAACGTTTATAACCAATGGCCAGCACTGTGATGTGGTCATAGTGGTAGCACGTACCAACCTTGAGGTATCTGGATCCAAAGGCACAACACTGTTCATGGTCGACACGTCTGCACCAGGCTTTCAGCGCGGTCGTAACCTCGAGAAAATCGGCTTACACGCCAGCGATACCTCAGAGCTGTTCTTTGAGGATGTCAGAGTGCCTGCCAGTGCGATTCTCGGTGAGTTGGACCGAGGCTTCGCGGTGCTCATGGGTGAACTACAGCGGGAGCGATTGGCGCTTGCAATCGGCGCTGTTGCAGCAGCAGAAGGAGTCCTCGAGGAAACCATAAACTATGTCAAGGAGCGCAAAGCGTTTGGTGCGCCGCTCGCTGAGTTGCAAAACCCTCGCTTCAAAATTGCCGAAGCCGCCACAGACGCGCGAATTCATCGTTCATTTATCGAGGAGTGCAAGCAACTGTTCATGGCCGGCGAGCTCGACGTCGCTACAGTAAGCATGGCCAAGGCATCGGCGACTGAAATGCAGGGTAGGGTGGCGGATACCTGTCTCCAGTTACACGGTGGTTACGGCTTTATGCGAGAGTATGGAGTGTCGAGGGCTTACGTAGATGCCCGCGTGCAGCGCATTTATGGTGGCACCAGCGAAATCATGAGAGAGCTTATCAGTCGGAGTCTTCTTTCATAGCGCAGACTGCATTCAATTCACGAGTGCAAATCAACTAGCTCTCACGTGTACTCTAAGTCCTGTATTGGGCTGGCGTTAAGCCGGTCCACTTCTTGAAGGCCCGACTAAACGCAGCCGTCTCACTAAAACCCGTTTGCTCGGCTACGGTTGCAACGGAAATCTCCGGATTGTCCAGGAGCCGTTTGGCCGTGTCGCAGCGAATGGCATCTTTGATTCTCTGGTAGGAGGTGTCCTCTTCAGAGAGGCGCCTCCGCACTACCTGTGTGCTCATATTGAGCTGCTCGCAAATGGTTTCAAACGCGGGAAATTTTGCAGAGCTTTTCAGTCCCTTTCGCAGCTCCCCTTTCAAATGTGCCTGAACACTGGACTCTCGGCCGGGCAGGTACAGCAGGTCTGCAGGTGAGTCGCGTAACCAGGCCTCCAACTCTGCGTGAGTGCGTACAACAGGTTTCTCGAGATAACGGCGATGGAAGTTAAAGCCACAGCTGTCCTGGTCGAACGCAACATCACATTGGAACAACTCATCGTAAAAGCGTGCATGAACTGGTGTGCTGTAGGAGAAAAAAGCGCTGTTGAGTTGGATCGTTTCATCAATCAACCAACTTGGAAAACGGTGCCAAACAACGGTTAAAAACTCGACAAGGAAGTGTTCGGGGTCGGCGTTCCCTATATAGGCTCGAGGTCGCAACGAGGCTGAGTGCTCGTCTACGATCAATTCCAGTCCGATCGAATCCGGCGCCAGGTAAGACAATATTCGCTTGCCTCGGCGAAGCACCTCACCGAGTGTGTCTCCAGCGAGCATGAATTCACAGGCGATGGCCCAAGTGCCGATCCGCAATGGGGTTGGCTCGAAACCCATTGTTTCGTTGTCTGTTTCCAGCCATATCTTTTTCACGAGAGCAGCGAGTAAGTCGTTATCTATCCACTTATCTTCCGCCTCAGCTAGGTCGGTTGAGATACCAGTTTCAGAAAGAATACGGTCTACGTCTAGCCCGAGGGATCTGATCTGTCTGACGAGCACTGCAACATAGTGAGTGGAGCTTTTTCTAAATGCCTTTGTCATATCAGGTGTTAGCTATAACCCTATGCTTAAATTGGAATACTAGGATCTTCGTTGACTGGTTAATTACTCTCGATCAATAGAAATGATCAAGTAGATCGGGTATTCCCATCATATCAGTAGTTTGGTCAAACACTTAGGCTAAACCTTAAGTTCATCGACGGTACTGTCGAGTCGTAACAGTTATTACCACCGTAACCTGAATGGCGGCTCGCTTCGTCTTTCGAACTAAAACAATGGGTCAGAGTCGGACTTCACTATGGCGAATTTTACAGATTCCACAACCCTGCTAGGTATGTTCTATCACTGGGAGAACCAAAAACCTGGCGCGACCTACCTGCGGCAACCGGTAGATCAAAATTGGTCCGAATATACGTGGGCTGAGGTTGGAGAACAGGCACGTCGAGTTGCTTCGGCATTGCGGTCCATCGGCCTAATGGAAGGTCAGAGGGTTTCTATTCTGTCCAAGAACTGTGCCCATTAGGTTATTGCCGACCTCGCTACCATGATGAGTGGTTGCGCTAGCGCTCCTGTCTTTACCACGATGACTGGGGATGATGTTCAGTATTGCTTGGAGCACAGTGATGCCAGAGTTCTATTTGTTGGACAGACCGACAATTGGGAGCATGTGAGGACCATTCTACCCGCCGATGTGAAAGTGATCGCTCTGCCGTTCGCCGATGTGTTGGGAGCGGATTACGACTGGGACAGCCTTCTCGAAGAATATGAGCCCCTACCAGGAAATCCAGACAGGGATCTGGCTGATGAAATAACGACTATCTATATCTCCGGCTCAACCGGCAAGCCCAAGGGCGTGGTCTACAATTTCGAGGGGGCAGGTCATATTGTAAAAAACCTTGGTCAGACTTTCCAAATGAGCGAAAGTGACCGCCTCATATCTTATTTGCCACTGGCTCATGGCTTTGAGCGTGCCGCCGTGGACTTCATGAGCCTTTATGCCGGCTGCACTATTGGCTTCAATGAAAACCAGGCGACATTCGGCGCTGACATGCAGGCGGTTCGCCCCACATTTTTCCAGTGTGTTCCCCGTTTGTGGACCAAGTTCCAAGAGGCCGTTCTCGCAGGGTTAGGTGGGCAGGATGCTCTCGACGGGCTTCTTGTAGACCCATCAACGGCGGAACCAACCAAAACACGCATAAAGCAGAATTTGGGACTGGATGAAGCGCGAATCCTCACTACTGGCTCTGCGCCAACACCGTTACCACTGCATGCCTGGTATGAAGCGCTGGATATGCCACTGTGTGAGCTGTACGGGCAGTCGGAAGTGCTCTCGGGCACCTCTAATCTGCCATGGGACCGGAAGCCGGGTACCCTCGGAAAGCCAACAGTTAATACCGAGATTAAAATAGCCGATAACGGCGAAATTCTGATCAAGGCCGAGGCGGTAATGAAGGGGTATCTGCATGAGCCAGAGAAAACCGCGGAGACCCTGGTAGACGGCTGGATACACACCGGTGATAAAGGCGAACTCGATGATGATGGCTTCTTGAAAATTACCGGCCGGGTGAAGGAAATCTTCAAAACTACCAAGGGCAAGTATGTCGCGCCACTCCCCATTGAAAGCGAGTTTTCCTCCAATCCTAATATAGAGCAGATGTGCCTGATCGGTGCGGGAATGCCCCAGACGGTGATGCTGATTCAACTGTCAGCCCATGGCCAGGCCGCTGAGCCTGAGGGTTTGGAGAACGAGTTGCGCGATTTGATTGTTGTAATCAACGCTACACTGGATGGGCATGCCAGAATTGCCGCCCTGATCATCTCGAGTGAAGCTTGGGCGGTAGAAAATGGTCTAGCTACGCACACACTGAAGATAAAACGCGCTGCTCTCGAAAAGCGCTATTCATTACTGGCAGAGGAGGCCTTTGATCGCGATGCTTCTACGGATAACCCGCTTGTACTGAGAGAAGCACTTTCTGAGGCCTAGGAGGTATTGCCCAGTAAAGTCTCCGATCCGGCTAAGGCCTCAAACATGGCGCTCGATTGCCGAGTATTACAGCAGATACTGCGGGTGTGTTAGTTCAGACGACTATGCTCTTGATGGTGCCGGGCTACCTCGTGGTCAGAGGTGGGGTCGGTTTAATTGTGGCTGGATTCCCCTCTGTCAGGGTAAGAAAGAGGGCGGCCTCAATATGGTCTCAATTTGAAATTGAGCAAAAAACGACCAGCTTCGCACAATCGAAAAGCTGCTCTAAGCCTCTGAATAGTGTGGGGAAAGTGCCTATGAGAAGTGGTAGCTACGGGTGGACTTGAACCACCGACCCCAGCATTATGAATGCTGTGCTCTAACCAGCTGAGCTACGTAGCCACATCAAGCAATGGGATCTGTGATCCCGAAGAGGCGCGCATTTTGCTCAAATTGGGCGGTCAAGTCAAGCTCAACGGGGGCAGTGTTTGCACGCTACCAGGCCTCTTCGCAGCACCGCTGAAACGGTTCAATCCTTGTCTTTCTTCGCTCGCTTTCCCTTGCGCAGTTCGCTGCGGGCGTCCTGGATGTTTTTGCGGCATTTGACGGGGTTCAAGCGATTAGTCTTGGCCAATGTCAGTTCTGCGTTAGCTTTGGTGCGAGACTCTTTTGTGTAGTCGTCCTTGTCTTCTGAAATTTCATCCTGAAGCTCACGAATATCGTCCTGGCAGTCATCGGTAACGCCCAGGTCAGCCCTCGACGGAGTCGATAGCGCACTCAGTACGCTAAAAACTAACGCGAACAAAAAAATCGATTTGGTCATGACTTTTTTCCTCAAAGTAACTTCAAGCGCCTTCCATTTTCTCTGCTGTTTTTGCAACGGCGCGCACCGTTGAGCCCAGTGCAATCATGGTCCATCCCGCAAAGAAGAGACGAATACCCACTAGAACACCCACCAGCCATACCGCTGATGTTGGAAACTGTCGGTAAATCATGACGCCGAGCACAATACCCAGAGCACCGTTAAATAGCATCCAGCCCCAGCCTTTTTCCGGCCGCCATTGAAACCCAAGCACCAGAGCCCAAACCCCATCGACGACAAACCAAACCGCCAGGATCAAAGTGATAGTGGCAAGGCCTGCGCCGGGCTGTGAAATCATCGACATTCCGCATAGACCGGCGAGTAAGCCAAAAGCAAAGCGCATGGCACCGGTGCCAAAAGTGTCGGAACTAAAGGCGAAAATGACCTGGGCAATGCCCGTGGCCAGCAAAATAACGCCTATGCTGATTGCAATGGTAATGCCTGTTAGAAAGGGCATGCCCATGGCAAGTAAGCCCAGAATCGCAACGCATATGCCCCAGATGATAGCGCTGCGTGAGCCTTTTTTAGCGACTTCAGTTATGTCGTTCATATTTCACCTTTCTATTTATTGTTGGTTGGGTCGAGTATAGCGGTGTTTGGCGTTTCTGTATGGTCAGGTGCTGGCTTTAATCACAGCCTTCACCTCGTCAGCGAGCCACAGGTAGCGAGCGCTGTTGCGCAGGCGACGGGGGAAGCACATGACTACTGTGGATTCAGGCAGCGGTATTTGGCTGGGGTAATTCAGGGTCTTGAGGTTGTCCAATTGTCGAGCCAGGGCGCGCGTGCCGGCCATCAAGCTATTGCCATCGCGAACACTCTCCAGGGCCAGAGCCAGATTATCAGTGCGCAGTGAAACCTTGGGCTCGACCCCCTGACCGCGCAGCGCAGATTCCAACAGGTTGTCGTAGTCATTCCAGTCCGGCAATAGTAATGACACCAGTGAATGCTGTTCAAAGAGCTTCATGGTTTGCTTGCCCCGCAACGCAGGGTGCCCCTTGCGCGCCATGAGCACATAGTCATCTTTGCCAACACGCTGCTGGTAGAGCGCTTGAGGCCACCTGTCGTTGACGAAATGAATGCCCAAACTGACCTTGCCCTCCAAGATGTCGGACACGGTCGTGCTGCGCCAGGTCTCGAAATTCCAGGTAACGTTGGGCGCCTGTTGACTGAGTGCCTCATAAAGCGCGCTTCCCCAGCAACGGGTGGCGGGGCTTCCCATGGCTATACTGGCTGATCCGGTCCAGCTGGCGGGATCAAACTGTCCTTCCTCTTCGACCACCCCCTCGAGCAGTTCAAAAAGCTCTGGCAGACGAGAGACTATTCTCTCCGTAAGAGCAGTAGCCTCTAGTCCGTCGGGCGTGCGAACGAAAACCGGATCGTCCAGGGCATCCCTCAAGCGGCTCAAAGCGCGGCTGACAGCCGACTGTGACAGATACAGCTCTTCTGCGGCGCGGTAGGTGTTGCGCGTTCGTGCCACAACCGCAAGCACGCGGAGCATTTTTAAATCGAGCTTGTCTATTCTGGCTGACATGATCGGAACCAGTTGAGTCGGAATTAGATTTGATCAACGCTAAGACAAGTACTTTATAGGGTCAAGATTTTACGTGTGACCAAAGTTGACGTTAACGTCAACTAGCACTATGATTCGATGCTCCTAACGAGAGCTGGACCATGGCGGAGCAACACACCTACACAATCTCTGATTTGGCGCGGGACTTTGATGTCACCACCCGCACCATTCGCTTCTATGAAGAGAAAGGCCTGCTCAGCCCTGCTCGCAAGGGGCAGCATCGAATTTTTGATAAGGCAGACCACGCTCGTCTGGAGTTGATTCTGCGGGGAAAGCGGGCTGGCCTTTCGCTAGACGAAAGCCGTGAGATCATCGACATGTATGAGCCCGGCGGTGACAACTATGAGCAATTACAGTTTTTGCTGAGTAAGGTCGATGAACGTCAGGCCCAACTTGAGTCCCAGATCGAAGATATCAGGCAGTTACTCACTGGCCTGGACGAAGTACGCGCGCGCTGCAATGGCGCGCTAAAAAAGATTTCAGCCGGTAATTCGGCGAAAACGTAAATTGGAGAGTTCCATGTCTGTTAGTTATCCCACTTTGAATTTTGGTCTCGGCGAAGAGCTGGACATGCTGCGCGACTCGGTGCGCAGTTTTTGCGATGCAGAGTTGGCGCCGCGGGCTGCCGAGATAGATCAAAACAACGAATTCCCGATGGATATGTGGCGCAAATTTGGCGACCTCGGTTTGCTGGGCATGACGGTTAGCGAAGAATACGGCGGTTCTAATATTGGCTACCTGGGTCATGTGGTTGCCATGGAGGAAATATCGAGAGCATCTGCTTCGGTTGGGCTGTCGTACGGTGCTCATTCGAACCTTTGCGTTAACCAGATCCACAAAAATGGCAGCGAAGTGCAAAAGCAGAAATACCTGCCCAAGCTCTGTACTGGAGAGCATATCGGTGCCCTGGCGATGTCTGAGCCTAATGCAGGCTCTGACGTGGTTAGTATGAAACTCAAGGCTGAGAAGCGCGGTGATAAGTACATCCTCAATGGTAATAAGATGTGGATTACCAATGGCCCAGATGCCAATACCTACGTCATTTACGCCAAGACCGACCCCGATGGCGGCTCTCGCGGTATTACAGCATTTATTGTTGAGCGCGATTTCCCCGGGTTCTCTCGTCACCAAAAACTGGACAAGCTGGGTATGCGCGGCTCGAACACCTGTGAGCTTGTGTTTGAAGATTGCGAAGTCCCTGCGGAAAATATTCTGGGAGAAGAGGGGCGGGGTGTGGCTGTATTAATGTCCGGCCTTGACTACGAACGCACGGTGCTCTCCGGTGGCCCCGTCGGCATCATGATGGCCTGCTTGGACCAGGTCATTCCCTACATTCACGACCGCAAGCAGTTCGGCCAGTCGATCGGTGAGTTTCAGTTGATACAAGGCAAGGTGGCCGACATGTACACCCTGCTGAGCGCATCTCGCGCTTTCTTATACGCTGTTGCCAGAGCCTGTGACCGCGGTGAAGAGAGCCGTAAAGATGCCGCAGCGGTGATTCTTTTTACTGCAGAAAAGGCGACGCAGATGGCGTTAGATGCCATCCAGTTACTGGGCGGTAATGGCTACATTAACGAATTCCCTACGGGACGATTGTTGCGCGATGCCAAGCTCTATGAGATCGGTGCCGGTACTTCTGAAGTACGCCGTATGCTGATCGGACGTGAGCTGTTTAACGACACCAAATAAGGAGTAGCGGGCATGCCTTTAATAAAATCCAAAGTGAATACCCGTACTGAAGATTTCGCCGACAATAGCGTTCACATGCAAGGTTTGGTAAACGACCTGCGTGAAAAGCTCGAAGCGGTGAAGCAGGGCGGCGGCGAAAAATCGTGTGCACGACATGTGAGCCGCGGCAAATTGTTACCCCGAGACAGGGTGGCGGGGTTGCTGGATGCTGGGTCGCCGTTTTTGGAATTGTCGCAGCTGGCCGGGCATGAAATGTATGGCAAAGATGTGGTGAACGCCGGCGGTGTCATCGCAGGGATTGGTCGTGTTAATGGTCAGGAATGCATCATTGTTGCCAACGACGCGACGATTAAGGGCGGCACCTATTATCCCATTACCGTGAAGAAGCACCTGCGCGCGCAGACAATCGCTGAAGAAAATAATCTACCCTGTATTTATCTAGTGGATTCTGGCGGTGCCAACTTGCCGCATCAGGATGATATTTTTCCCGATCGGGACCACTTCGGTCATATCTTTTTTAATCAGGCCGTTATGTCCTCCAAGGGCATTCCTCAAATTGCAGTGGTGATGGGCTCCTGTACCGCTGGGGGTGCTTATATTCCTGCAATGGCAGACGAATCGATTATTGTGAAAGAGCAGGGCACTGTGTTTCTGGCAGGGCCGCCACTGGTTAAGGCAGCAACCGGCGAAGACGTGACCGCCGAAGAACTGGGCGGAGGTGATGTGCACACCAAGATATCCGGTGTCGCCGATCACCTGGCGCAAAACGATCATCACGCATTGGAGCTGGCCAGGCAGTCTGTGGGGCGATTAAATCGCGTCAAAAATGTAGAGCTCGACGTGCGCCCAACTGTGGAACCCGCTTACGACGCCAGCGAAATCTATGGGCTTATTCCAAAGGATGCCCGCCAGCCCTACGACGTGCGCGAGGTTATCGCCCGGGTGGTTGATGGGTCAGAATTCGATGAATTCAAATCGCTTTATGGCACGACCCTGGTCTGTGGTTTTGCCAGAATTCACGGCTACCCCGTAGGTATTGTGGCGAACAATGGCATTCTGTTCGGAGAGTCAGCACAGAAGGGAGCACACTTCGTCGAGCTTTGTGGGCAGCGTAAAATTCCGTTGGTTTTCTTGCAGAACATCACCGGCTTTATGGTGGGCAAACAGTACGAACATGAAGGCATTGCCAAGCATGGCGCCAAGATGGTGACCGCTGTTGCCACCGTAGCGGTGCCTAAATTTACCGTGCTAATAGGGGGGTCGTTCGGAGCGGGTAACTACGGCATGTGCGGCCGAGCGTACGACCCGCGCTTCCTTTTCATGTGGCCCAATGCTCGCATCTCTGTCATGGGTGGTGAACAGGCGGCTGGCGTTCTATCGCAGATCAAGCGAGATCAAATAGAGCGCGACGGAGGAGACTGGTCTTTGGATGAAGAGGCGACCTTCAAACAGCCCATTATTGATAGCTACGAGCATCAGGGGCACCCATATTACGCTTCCGCACGACTGTGGGACGATGGCGTGATTGATCCGGCTGAGACGCGCAATGTGCTTGGCCTCGCGATCTCTGCAAGCCTTAACAAAGAAATCGAGGAGACCAAGTTCGGCGTGTTTCGAATGTAGGTTCAGGATTGGAGTGACTGATTGATGACAAGCTATGTGACAACAGCAATTGATGCGCGGGGAGTGGCGACAGTCACGTTGGATAACCCGGAAAAGCACAATGCGTTCGACGACAAGATCATTGCCGAGTTAACTGACGCCTTTATCAATGCGGATAACGATCCAGCGGTAAGGGTAATGGTGCTGGCCTCCAACGGCCGCAACTTTTCGGCAGGGGGCGATCTTAACTGGATGAAGCGCATGGCGTCCTATAGCCATGAAGAAAACAGAAAAGACGCACAGGCCTTGGCGAACCTACTCAAGGTGCTTAACTTTATGAGCAAGCCCACGATAGCGCGCATACAGGGCGCCGCTTTCGGCGGTGCCGTGGGTCTGGTGAGCTGCTGCGATATGGCCATTGCCACCGAACGCGCTTCATTCAGTCTTAGTGAAGTTAAGATTGGCCTAATGCCGGCGACGATTAGCCCCTACGTAGTAGCTGCAATGGGGCAGCGAGCATCGCGCCGTTACTTTGCCACCGCGGAGCGGTTTTCCGCCGATGAGGCACTTCGTTTGGGGCTTGTAGCGCAGTTGGTTGCAGACGAAGAAGCACTGGATGCAGCGGTGTGTTCTCTTGTTGATCTTTTGTTGGCCAATAGTCCTGCGGCGATGGCCGCCTCCAAGCAGTTAGTGTTTGAAGTGGCAGGCCAATCTATCGACGAGGCTTTGATCGATATGACTTGTCAGCGTATCGCCGATATTCGAGTTTCCCCTGAAGGGCAGGAAGGCCTTAGTGCTTTTCTGGAAAAACGCAGTCCCAACTGGATTCAGTAAACAGGTACCAGCATGTCAGTACAGCATTTCGACAAGATTCTGATTGCCAACCGCGGTGAAATCGCCTGCCGCGTTATTCGCACGGCCCGAGCACTCGGTATTCGTACCGTCGCGGTCTATAGCGATGCCGACAAAAATGCCTTGCACGTCAGTATGGCGGATGAAGCGGTGAATATTGGAGCCGCGCAATCACGGGAGTCGTATCTGGTTTACGAGCGAGTGATTGAAGCCGCCGTTAAAACGGGCGCGCAGGCGATACATCCCGGCTACGGTTTCTTATCGGAAAACGCTGAATTCTGCGAAGCCTGTAAAGCGAATGACATTGTTTTTATTGGCCCGCCGGTTGGGGCTATCCAGTCTATGGGTTCAAAGTCTGCGGCTAAGCAAATCATGGGTGCGGCTGGCGTTCCATTGGTACCGGGCTATCACGGCGATGATCAGAATCGCGATGTATTGAAGCAGGCCTCCGATGACATGGGCTACCCGGTATTGCTAAAAGCGGTTGCAGGTGGCGGTGGCAAGGGGATGCGCCAGGTGTGGAAACCCGAGGAATTCGATGAGGCCCTGGCAGCAGCGCGCCGAGAAGCCATGAATGGTTTCGGTAACGACGACATGCTGGTAGAGAAGTATCTCACCCAACCACGGCACGTTGAAGTACAGGTATTTTGCGATAGCCACGGAAATGCGGTGTATTTGTTTGAACGCGACTGTTCAGTTCAACGTCGTCACCAGAAAGTGATTGAAGAGGCTCCAGCGCCGGGAATGAACCCCGAGCTGCGGGCAACCATGGGTGAGGCTGCAATACGGGCGGCTCAGGCAATCGACTATGAAGGCGCGGGAACGGTTGAGTTTTTGCTCGATAGCGATGGTTCGTTTTTCTTCATGGAAATGAATACCCGACTGCAAGTCGAGCACCCGGTGACAGAAATGATCACCGGACAGGATCTGGTCGAATGGCAGTTGCGAGTGGCGGCCGGAGAAACGCTGCCAGCCAAGCAGGAAGAGCTCACGCTTAATGGCCATGCCTTTGAAGCGCGTATCTATGCAGAGGATCCCGATAACGATTTCCTGCCAGTAACCGGTACCCTTTCATTTTTGCAGCCGCCAGAAACCTCAGCGAATGTGCGCGTTGATACCGGTGTGCTCCAGGGAGACGAAGTCAGCGTGTACTACGATCCCATGATTGCCAAGTTGATTGTATGGGACGAGAGTCGTGACAAGGCACTGCAGCGACTCACTCGTGCACTGCGTGAGTACCGCATTAGCGGCATGACCACCAATGTCGACTTTCTGTATAACCTGGCCAATTGCGAACCGTTTCGTAAGGCGGATCTTGATACCGGTTTTATTGAAAAACACCACGGTGAAATTTTTCACGATAGCGAAGCTGAGCTCGAGCAGGAACTGCCCCTGGCTGCGCTGTATCTGTTATTGGAGCAGGAGCGTATTGCGCAGGTGGCGCGTAATGCCTCGGGCGATGTGACATCACCGTGGTCTGAACCTAGCGGCTGGAGGCTTAATGAGCCCTACCTTCATCGGTTTGAGCTAAGCGTTCACGAACAGGTTTATGCTGTTAGTGTCGAGCAACTCGGTAAGAGGGGTGACACGCGCTATCGAATCAGCTGCAACGGCAAAACGGTCCAGGCCCAGGGGAATCTCTCGGGTAATGAGCTCAGTGCCAATCTCGATGGCTACCTGTTGCGAGCTTCGGTGGCGGCGCACGATGGCAGCTACAGCCTTTACACAGCCGATAGCGCGATTAGTTTCCGCCGGGTAGAGCCGGATTTGGGAGACGTGGACGACGACGGCGGACAGGGCGGTCTGACTGCACCTATGAACGGTACGATGGTAACGCTGTTGGTCGAGCCTGGGTCCACGGTAAAAGCCGATGACCCATTATTGGTCATGGAAGCGATGAAGATGGAGCACACCATTCGAGCGCCACAGGATGGCATGGTTCGCAAGTTTTACTATCAGCCGGGCGATTTAGTGGACGGTGGTGCCGAGTTACTTGAATTTGAGGTCAGTGAATCATGAGCCACCTGCTTCCCAAGAATGTGCGTATCGTAGAGGTCGGCCCTCGCGACGGTTTGCAAAATGAAGCCCAGCCTATTGCGGTTGAGGTGAAAGTGAAATTGGTTGAAATGTTGGCGGACGCTGGCATTGCGTGCATCGAAACGGGTTCATTTGTGAACCCCAAATGGGTGCCTCAAATGGCGGGCAGTGAGGATGTGTTCTCATCAATAAGCCGGACCCCCGGTGTAACCTATTCTGCACTGACACCGAATCTGAAAGGTTTCGAGCGTGCTTTGGAGTCTTCAGTCAGTGAGGTGGCGGTCTTTACTGCGGCTTCGGAAAGCTTTACCCAGAAAAACACGAACTGCTCTATCGACGAAAGCCTGTCCAGAGCCGCGGAATTGATGACCGCTGCACGCGCCAACGGGGTGCCGGTTCGCGGTTATGTGTCTTGTGTGGTTGGCTGTCCCTATGAAGGCGAGATTGCGCCCGCGAAAGTGGCAGAAGTTGCCTCTGCCCTGTTGGCTATGGGCTGCTACGAAATTTCTTTGGGGGACACTATTGGTGTGGGCACGCCCGCCAGCACAGAGGCAATGCTTAAGGCGGTTCTGGAAGCCGTTCCCGCAGAGAAGTTAGCCGTTCACCTTCACGATACCTACGGACAGGCATTGGCGAACATCTATGCAGCCCTGCAAATGGGAGTGGCCGTCGTTGATAGCTCGGTGGCTGGCCTGGGAGGCTGTCCCTATGCGAAGGGAGCTTCTGGCAATGTCGCGACCGAGGATGTGGTCTACCTGCTCAACGGATTAGGTATCACTCATGGTGTGGAACTGAACAAACTGGTGCAGGCGGGGCAGTTCATCTGTGACTCTCTAGGGCGCGAGAACGGTTCCAAAGTAGCGATAGCATTGCAAAACAAGGCATAGAATCCGCAGGCATTAGCAAACGGTCTTTACTGTTCGTTAGGCCGTTTTAGCGCTATTCCAGAACCAATAGTATTCGGCTGTTAAAGCCTTGGCTGGTTCCCTCCAATCCATCTTTATCCAATGTGATGTAGCGGTAGTTGAAGTTAAGGTTGAAGTAGGGTGTTAGCCACCAGTTCACGCCGGCGGACCAAATATCCATATCGCCGGCTTCTAACAGACCATCGTTGGCATCAAGTGCGGAGTAACGCGTACTAATTTCCCAGGCACCCCAGCCGTTCTGGTTAACAGTGCGTGCAATTGGCAGGCGTTTGAAAATGCCCACGCGCTTGTTGTAGTCCCGCATTTCTCCGGTGAGTGCCCAGGAAGCTGTCACGTGATAGCCGTCTATCGAGGGGTCGAGCATCGACGGAGACTCTATGTCTGTGCGCAGCCATTCACTGTGTAACCAGAATGGCCCGGAGCGTAGCGAGGCTTCAGCCTGATAAGTGTCTGCTCCGTCAGCGCCGAACAATTCGCTACTAATGAAATCGGGCGACTGGTTAAACTCAGGCTCGGTGGAAACGAAAGCGCCCTGTTTGGAGTCTGAGTAGCGATAGCTGAGACCCAAGTGGAGCAGGGTACTCTTGCTGTCACTTTCGAAGGGCACCCAGGTAGCGCGCCCAATGTAATTAGTCGCGTTGTCGCTGAATGAATCGGGTTGGTCTTTGTCCAGCCAGCTATTGAAGGCGCCACCTGCCCAGGCGACTCGATCCTTGAGCATAGAGCCCGACATGACGAGCCCCACGTTGCGCGATGGCAAAAGTGCGTCGGAAACAGCCGCACGTTCCTGCATCGGTAAATGCACCATGGACATTAGCCGTTCCATCGAAATCGGTTCTTTCTGTTTGCCGATGGAGAAGCCCGCCTTCTCCCAAACAGGAATGTCCAGGCGAACGTCGAAAAAGCTGAATTCGTCGGTTTCACCTGAGTCAAAGCCCTTGTCAAAGGCGTGGGTTGCACCGAATACGGTCCAAACCCAGGGTCGGTCGAAGTTTAGTGTGCCCACACCGCCAACCCGCAAGCCTCGAATTTCACCACCCTCAAAAGCCTCTAAGTCCCCAACTTGGGTGATACTTGCACTGTTTTGCGTTGGCCAAAACTGTCTGTCCAGAACAAGAGCCGCTGCAGCAATACCGGAAACAGCTTTCGTCTCGAAACGATTGAATTTAGTCGTGTCCTGATAATCTAGTGGAACTGCGAGCGGCGGCGGTGCGTAGGCTAGCCAGCCTCCTGCCGCTCGTTTTTGTTCTTCCGGCGTATCGCCAACCACAATTTGTAAACGGTTTCTGAGCACCCGGCCCTCGCGTATCGCGAACAAGGTATGGCTCTTGGTATCTAACAGGATGTCGATGTCATCCTGAGGGTTACCGTCCATCACCATAAAACTGGCTGAGGCCCCCAGGCTCATTTTCCCAAGGACAGTGCCACCCCGGGCGTCAAAGGTGATTTCTGCCTCGTCGAGTGAGATCACGTCCTTGGAAATAAGATCAAGCTGATCGTCTCTAATCAGAATATTGACCGGAATGGTTTGGCTCGGGTTGTCGGGGTCGATCAAGGTCACGTTGCGCAGTAAAACCGATTCGTAGGTTTTGGCTGTGGACTTGGACAGCTTGATTTCCGACAGTTTCGGCAAAGCCGCTAGCGACACAGGTGCAAAGCACAGCCCCATGATAAGGAGCGAAAGTAGTGGCAGTTTTTTCATAGCAATCCGGAGGTATCGTCTCACTGATATTGTCTCGCGAATGGGTGTTGATGAAAACGGGTTTATCGCGCCTCCATGACGAGAAAGTTGGCGCCCTGGGTTATGTTGCTGGCGCGAGAAGTCATGCCTTAAGCGGAGTTTCGTCGGTAGTCTGTATGCAAATGAACTCGCTGGAGAAAATATCATGGGAATCGCAATTGCATTGTTGGCTTTGTTGGCTGGGTCTTATCTGTTTATCAATTTCTATGGCTCTCGAAGCCGCGAGTTGGACCAGCTTATCGCACTGGAGAATCAGGCCGAGGTTCTGCGCAAACGCTGCACTTACAACGCTGTAGGGCGTCAGAAGAGTGTAAAGCAACGCAATCAAACTCTTGCCAAAATAGCCAGGAAGCGTAAGCAGGTGGTTCAGCACCACAAAATTCGTTCCGTGGATCTGAATCGAATGGTTGTTGCCAGGCGCAGAGCTCTGGGCTGAAGTCCCCGAGGTTGCCCGGGTGCCTCTGTCATCCGACGAGAGTATACTGTTACGCACCTTTTAATCACGTAACGGGTTCTGGACTTTGATGAACAGGCTGGCTGGATACACTTCTTTTTTCGCCGTTTTGTGCGCCTTGCTGCTTTTTTCAGGTCGTTCACTGGCGGTAGAAGAGGCCGGGGATGCCGAGAAAGTAGTGTATGTGTATGTGGTTATTCTGGATGTCGATGCGATTAGCAGCGCCGACCAAAGCTTCACCATTAATTACTATGCCCAGTTTCGATGGACAGATCCTTCATTGGCCCACCCTGGGCCCGGGAGCATACGTCGTTCGCTAAACGATATTGTCGCTCCGAGATTTATTCTCCTGAACCAACAGAAAACCTGGTCGTCGCTGCTCAACCTGGTGGATATTAGCCCGGAGGGAGAAGTGATTTATCGGCAGCGCCTGTGGGGGGATTTTTCGCAACCTTTGCGCCTCCACGATTTTCCTTTCGATAGTCATACTTTTGAATTGCCGATGTTAGCGGCTGGCGATTTGGGTGAGCAAATAAAGCTGTTGCCTGATCCCGATTATCCCTCGTTCATCTCCTCGGAGTTATCTGTCGCAGACTGGTCGATTACTGGCTATAGCGAAGAATCGCGGGATATCGTGCTAACCGATGAAGCGGTGGGCGGGGGTTATGTGTTCAGCTTTCAGGCCAAACGAATTTTTAATCACTATGTGATCAAATTTATTATTCCTCTCATTCTCATAGTGGCCATGTCCTGGGTCGTGTTCTGGATAGACCCATCTGAGGCGGGTAGTCAGTTGAGCGTGGCGGTGACGGCCGCGCTAACGCTTATTGCCTACCATATTGCGCTGGCCGGTAAACTGCCAGACATTCCTTACCTGACTCGAATGGACATGTTTTTATTCTGTTCCACGCTGATGGTCTTTACCGCGCTGGTGGAGGTGGTGGTGACGTCACGACTTGCCAGTGATGGAAAATTACATTTGGCAAGGCGCTTTGATCAAGTCAGCCGGGTATTGTTTCCATCGGTATACCTGGGCACGGCCGGTTGGGCCTTTTTTAGCGCAGCGGCCTGAGTCTTTTTATCGACTAGTCTTTGAATTCAGGGGATCTGCCTTCTTTTCTGGCTCTGATCGCCTCTTCGAAGTTTTTGGTCGTCATGCGTACAAACAACTGCGCATGACCTTCGTGGTTCATATGGGTATGCAAACTGCCCGCATCAACACCAGCCCACAGCATTTGTTTGCTCATTTCGACACCCAACTGGCTGAACCCAGCGATGCGCTCTGCAATGGTGTAACACTCTTCCAGTAACTGATCGGGATGAACACAGCGCGATACGATACCCAGGTCTGCCGCTTCCAGTGCGTCCACGTCCCTGCCGGTTAGCATTATTTCAAACGCACGACTGGTCCCAATCGCCCGGGGCAGCAGATAGGAAAGCCCTAACTCTGCGGAGGTGAGACCATTGTTTATTCCCGCGGGTCTAAAGTAGGCTTTTTCCGAAGCGACTCGGATATCGGTGGCCATAGCCAAGCAGAAGCCGCCGCCAATAGCCGCGCCGTTGATTGCTCCTATCACCGGTTGTGGGAGATTGTTGATGGTGCGCACAACATCTTCGAGAATGCGCATCGCTCGCCTGGCAATACCCGGGACAGTGAGCCCGTTAAAGATGTCCAGCCAACCAGGGTCCTCTAGATCAGCGCCCGCGCAAAAGCCGTCGCCGGCACCTGTGATAATGACAGCGCGTATATCATTGTTAAAACCGACTTCTTCAAGTGCTTCTCTGAAGGGAACCATCACATCAAACGCCATAGCATTCATTCGCTCTGGCCGATTGAGTGTGATCTGACAAATGCCCTCGCGGGGGTACTCTACTTTTACAAATGACATGGCAGCTTGGCTCCTGTTTTTTGTTTAGTCTAGCTTATCAACCCAGTGCTTCCCCATGCTGTCAGCGGCCATAAGGGATGGCTGTTATAGAACCTTCAGTAGCTGCTAGACTGGGGATAAATTGAGAGTCGATAGGAGTTTTTACATGCGTAAGTATTTATCACTGACAATGTGTTTGGGGATTTTGGTGTCGCTGGTTGTGCCATCAACCTGGGCGGAGGAGGGTTCGATGACGGTTTTGGTGACGGGTGCGAATCGCGGGATTGGCCTTGAGTTGGCGCATCAGTTAAGTGATGCAGGCTACGAGGTCATAGGCACGGCTAGAAAGCCGGAGGAAGCTAAAGACCTGAACGCGCTGGATGCGAGGGTCATGCAACTGGACGTGACGGACGCGGCCAGTGTCGCCCGCCTGGCTGAAGCCCTGGAAGGTGAGAAGATTGATTTACTCATTAACAACGCTGGCACGGGTGGCCAAACTCCGGGCAGCTTTACCGATACCGATTTTGAACGCGTGAAAATGACGTTTGATGTCAACAGTTTGGGGCCTATGCGGGTGACTCAGGCCCTGTTGCCGAATGTTCTTGCTTCACAGGGTAAGTCGATTGTTCATATTAGTAGCATCATGGGGAGTATCGGCAACAATCGCGGGGGTTACTACGGTTACAGGGCCAGTAAAGCGGCCCTGAATATGCTCAATAGCTCTTTGGCAGCTGAACTCAAAGGTCAGGGTGTGACATCGGTGGTCATGCACCCCGGTTGGGTCCAGACCCGCATGGGCGGTTCTGGTGCCGACATTACGGTCAAAGAGAGCGTGGCAGGTATGCTTGAAGTAATCGCAGGATTAGGCGTGGAGCAGACCGGCCAGTTCTTCGATTATCAGGGCAATGAGCTGCCCTGGTAAGGTCGCAAGCAGACGGCGTTGGCGAGGCTCGCTGGCAACGATCATGCACACCATGAAAACATCGTACTTAGCATTCTTACTCATGCTGCTTCCTGCCCTCGCGGTAGGGCAGGAGCTAACCCCGAGGGCTTACTGGCCCGCGCCTCAGGGTACGCAGGTTTTGACCGTGGGCGCGGTTTATACCGACGGTGACATTGTTCCTGACCCTTCGTTACCCATAAATGGTGTTGATTCGACGATACTGACCGGGGTCGCAGGATACCTGCATACGCTCGACGTATTCGGGCGCACCGGTCACCTGATTTTGGAGCAGGCATACTCTCAGGGTGATACATCCTTTGATTACCTGGATCTTGGTCTGGTTGATGTCGATTATTCGGGTGCTGGCGACCTAGCGGCAACCTTGTCGGTGAATCTGATGGGCGCGCCTGCGATGAATGTGGAGGAATTTGCTGAATTGCGCCGCAATCCTCGCCCCATCCTCGGCGCCAGCCTTAAAGTCGTTGCACCGACAGGCCGTTATGATGAGGAAAAACTACTGAACGTCGGCGCTAATCGCTGGGCCGCCAAAGCCGAACTTGGTTACATGACAGTGCTTAGCCCCAAGTGGCTGCTGGAGTTTGAGTTGGGGATCTGGGCGTTCGATGACAACGATGATTTTCTTGGCTTGACGCGTAAGCAGGGATCCATCAAAGCGGCGGAACTGCATTTGGTTCGACGCTTCTCTCCGGGTTTCTGGGCGTCGCTGGATTTGAACGGCTACCGGGGAGGGCAGAGCGAAGTGGGCGGCAGACGATTGGACGATCTGCAACGAGATTCTAAAGTCGGCTTCACGTTTGTGTTTCCTATCGCGAGGAAGCACGGGCTGAAGTTTGGCTACTCAATGGGCTCGGTGAACGACTCTGGAGAAGATTTTGACGTCTACCAGGTGAGCTACCAGCGAATTTTCTAGCGTGACTCTTTAAACGTTGAAGCGAAAATGGATAACGTCGCCGTCCTGGACGATGTAATCCTTGCCCTCAAGGCGCCAGCGTCCGGCATCTTTTGCGCCCTGTTCTCCGCCGTGCTCGATAAAGTCCGTGTAAGCAATAACCTCAGCGCGAATAAAGCCTTTTTCAAAATCGGTGTGAATAACGCCCGCAGCCTGTGGTGCGGTGGAACCAACTTTTACTGTCCAGGCTCTTACTTCTTTAACGCCCGCAGTGAAGTAAGTGTGTAAGTTCAGTAGGTCGTAACCAGCGCGAATGACGCGATTAAGCCCGGGTTCTTCCATGCCGAGATCCGCCAGGAATTCGGCACGCTCGTCATCTTCAAGTTCGATGATTTCAGATTCCAACTTGTTGCAGATCACCACAACTACGGCGTTTTCATCGTCTGCGATTTTGCGAACCACCTCCAGGTGAGGGTTGTCCTCAAAGCCGTCCTCGTCCACATTGGCGATGTACATGGTGGGCTTAACGGTGAGCAGAAATAGCGTTTTGACCAGCGCCTGTTCATTGTCGTCCAGATCCAGGCCGCGAATGGGTTTGGCTTCGTTGAGCTGCGGCAGTAGCTTATCTTCCAGCAGAGCCTTCATCGCGATTGATTCTTTGTCGCCGCCTTTGGCGGTACGAACAACTTTTTGCAGCTGTTTTTCGCAGCTCTCCAGGTCAGCCAAAGCCAACTCGGTGTTGATGATCTCAATGTCAGCAGCAGGATCAATTTTGTTGGCTACGTGAATGACGTTCTCGTCTTCAAAACAGCGGACGACGTGAGCAATAGCATCGGTCTCGCGAATATTAGCGAGAAACTGATTACCCAGGCCCTCACCCTTGGACGCTCCCGCGACCAATCCGGCAATATCGACAAATTCCATGGTCGTTGCCACTTCGCGTTCCGGTTTAACGATCGCGGAAATTTTGTCCTGCCGTGGGTCAGGGATAGGAACGATACCGGCATTAGGCTCGATGGTGCAGAAGGGGAAGTTCTCGGCATCAATGCCCGCTTTGGTGAGGGCGTTGAACAGAGTGGACTTACCTACGTTAGGCAGGCCGACAATACCGCATTTGAAACCCATGAGAGTGTCCTTCCAATACTGGCGGCTAAGCCGCGCTGAAACTGTGTAGTCGTGTCATCGCCTTGGTGGCGTCCCCGTCTAGCAGCAAGGGGAGGGCGGCGATGGCTTCATCAATGCAGGCGTCTATGCGCGTGCGGTCTACTTGCGAGGGCTTGCTGAGCACATACCCGGAGACCTTGGACGCATGGCCGGGGTGATCAATGCCTATTCGCAGGCGGTGAAAATTCTTGTTGTTGCCAAGTGCTGGCACGATATCTCGCAGACCATTGTGGCCTCCATGCCCGCCCCCTTGTTTGAACCTTGCAGTCCCTGCCGGAATATCCAGTTCATCGTGGGCGATGAGGATTTCCTCTGGTGCAATTTTGTAAAAGCTGGCGATAGCTGCAACAGCCTTGCCGGAGCGGTTCATAAAAGTGGTGGGGATAATCAGGCGCAGATCATGGCCGGCATAGTGAATGCGGCCGGCCAGACCAGAGAACTTTGATTCTGCCTGAAGGGAGACGCTGCACTGACGTGCCAGCTCCTCCACGAAATCGGCTCCCGCGTTATGGCGAGTGCCCCGGTATTCGCTACCGGGGTTACCTAAGCCTGCGATCAGCTTGATGGCTGTCAACGCGGGTACCGTAAAGCGAGGAATTACTCCTCGCTATCGCCGTCTTCTTCAGCGTCGCCTTCTTCAGCTGCAGCGGCTTCTTCCTCTTCTTCACTGATGCCCTTAGGTGCGTTCACGGAGGCAATAGCCAAGTCGTGGTCTTCGCCAAGAGACAGTGCGACAGAAGTTACGCCAGCAGGCAGGGTGACTTCTGACAAGTGAATGATTTGGCCAACAACCACTTCCAACATATCCACTTCAATGTACTCGGGGATATCGCCAGGCAGACAGGAAACTTCGATGTCGGTTGCCTGGTGCTGGATCATGCCGCCTTCCATCTTCACGCCCTTACATTCTTCTTCGTTCAGGAAGTGGATGGGTACGTTCACCTTGAGAGCGACCTTATCGTCTACGCGCAGGAAATCAGCGTGCATAACGGAGTTTTTGGCTGGGTGGCGCTGCAGGTCTTTCAGGATCGCTTTTTGTACTTCACCGGCAACGTTGACTTGCAGGACGTGAGAGTAAAAAGCTTCGTTTTCCAGAGACTTTTCAATGTCCTTGCGAACCAGGGTCAGTGACTGGGGATCTTTGTCACCACCGTAAATGATGGCGGGGACTTTATCAGCGAGACGACGCAGGCGGCGGCTCGCACCTTTCCCCATGTCTTCGCGCAGTTCTGCTTGTACTTCAAATTGGTCAGACATAGTCAGACTCCTTTGATAATCGCTGCGGCGCTTGCGACCGACGCGGCAGCGGTAGGTTAAACGCTGCTCCTTATTGGAACAGCGCGCTTATGGATTCCTCGTTCGCTACCCTGCGCATGGACTCGGCCAGCAGGTCAGCGGTGGTGAGTTGGCGGATCTTTTCGATCTTCCTGGCCTCATCACTTAGAGGAATCGTATCGGTAACAACCAACTGGTCCAGTTCGGAGTTACGAATATTCTCAAGGGCCTTGCCTGACAGCACCGCGTGGGTGCAGTAGGCCATGACCGCCAGTGCGCCGCGCTCTTTTAGCGCGTTGGCTGCACTGCACAAAGTACCAGCGGTGTCGACCATGTCGTCCACCAGCAGGCAGGTACGTCCTTCAACTTCACCGATCAGATTCATCACCTGGGCTTCGTTGGCCCTTGGGCGACGCTTGTCGATAATGGCCAGTTCAGCCTCGTCCAATTGCTTGGCAATGGCTCTGGCCCTGACGACGCCGCCGATGTCTGGCGAAACCACCATCAGGTTTTCATAGTTCTGGGCCACAATATCGTCATTCAATAACGGTGACCCGTAGACGTTGTCTACCGGGCATGAGAAAAAGCCCTGAATCTGTTCTGCGTGCAGGTCCATGGTCAGTACCCTGTCCACGCCTACCGCATCCATCATGTCCGCCACGACCTTGGCAGTGATCGGTACTCTGGAGGAACGCACCCGGCGATCCTGGCGGGCGTAGCCAAAGTAGGGCACGACCGCAGTAATTCGTTGTGCTGATGCGCGACGCAGCGCATCAATCATCACCAGCAACTCCATCAGGTTGTCGTTGGTGGGTGCGCAGGTGGACTGGACGACAAAAACGTCCTTGCCTCGCACATTTTCGTTCAGCTCCACGGCGATTTCGCCGTCACTGAATTTGCCCACGTCCGCTTTACCCAGGGTGAGATACAGTCGGCTGGCCACTTTATTCGCCAGTTCCGGGTTGGCGTTGCCGGAAAAAACCATCATTTTCGAGGACACAGTGCGCTTCCTTTTGGTGTGGAAAATGAAAAACTGCTGCACATAAAAATAATGCCATTCACCATTGGGTGGATGGCATTAAGAATATGGCTGGGGTGAGAGGATTCGAACCTCTGAATGCCAGGATCAAAACCTGGTGCCTTGCCGCTTGGCGACACCCCAATCAAACTTTGGGTCCTGCCAGTGCACTTAGCACTGGCGACGTGTTTATGCCTCTTGCTACGAATCCCGTCATGGATTGCGGCAAATGGCTAAGGGCTGACTCGGCTTCTTGCTCACTATCGAAGCTTGCGAACACACAAGCACCGGTGCCGGTCAATTTTGCTTTCCCGAAATAATCTAACCAATTCAATGCGTTATCAACTTCCTGGTGGAGGTTTCTAACGAGGCTCTGGCAATCGTTCCGGGAGCTGCCCTCGAAAAAGGCGGCCATTTTGATGGGAGACGTGTTCCGTGTCAATTGCTCATTGGAAAAAATTTCAGCGGTCGAGACATGGCAGCCCGGGGCGATGACCAGGTACCAGGATTCGGGCAGTTCAACCGGGGTGAGAAATTCGCCGATGCCCTCTGCCCAGGCGGTGTGGCCGGCAACGAAAACCGGTACATCTGCGCCCAGCTGGGCCCCAATTTCTTGCAGCTCGGCGTTGCTTAGCTCTAACTTCCAGAGCTGATTCATTGCCAGCAGGGTGGTGGCCGCATTTGAACTACCGCCGCCAAGACCGCCCCCTTCGGGTATGCGCTTCTCGAGGGTGATGCTCACACCCTGATTTTCATCGTTTTTTGGCAGCGCCCTTGCCGCTTTTACAATCAGGTTGTGCTCGGCAGGAATGCCAAGGTCAGACCCCTGGATGGTCACCTCACCGCTGTTGTTCGCTTCAAAATGCAAGGTGTCGCCCCAGTCCAGTAATTGAAACAGGGTCTGTAATTCGTGATAGCCATTTGCTCTCTGGCCGGTGATGTGCAGAAAAAGGTTGAGCTTGGCGGGAGAGAGCAGCGTGAGGGCGTGACTCATGACTCGAAAAAGTCCCGCCATTCCCGCAGCAGAATTTTAATCCGGGTCGTGCCACGCGTCGCCTCAAGCTTGGTGGGCAACTGATAGTCATCAAAGCGACTAAATTGCTGGAAGTCGACAGTCCACCCTTCTTGTTGCAGCTGCGCGGGCAGTTGATTGGCCTCGTCCAGCTGTAGTGATTGAACCTCCAGCTTGGGGTCGGGAATGCCTTTTAGCCAGTGGTGCAGAGATCGAAGTGGCAGCTCCCATTCGTTATTGGTCTGCAAATCAGGATCATCCAGATTCCAGCGGCTGTAATCCTCACCCTGCCGTATTTCCAGCTGGTGGCCGTCGCTGTCGATAGTAGTGGCACTGATGCCCATGGGGCCAGAGAGACGCAAATGTGTGGCTTTGCCAACCTGCTGCCAAAGCATACTGGCTGATTCTGACTGCTCAGCAGTGCGCAGAGCAATCTTGCCGCTGGCGGTCCAATGCTCCAGTGCTTCAAGGGTTGCCAGTCTGGTTTCCCATGTGGTGTCACCGGGGGGCGTTTGAGGCGTGCCCGCACAGCCTGCCAATAGCATCAGGCTGACGGTGGAGAGTATGACCAGAAGGCGGCGCATGCGCTCAAACATCCGTTTGCGGTGGCGGGATGGTGTTCAGGTCGTCCACGCCAAGGCGACGAAGTGTTTCCCGTAAGACTGGGTGATTAGGCGCTGTGAGAAGAGCCCCTTGCCATATCTGACGGGCCTTTTTCGTGTTGCCCTGGGTCCACAGTACTTCACCCAGGTGTGCAGCGACTTCCGGGTCAGGAAACGCGGCATAAGCGGCGGTCAGGTACTCAATGGATTGATCCAGATGGCCTTGGCGAAAGAGCACCCAGCCCATACTGTCAAGAATCGCCGGTTCCTCAGGATCCAGCTCGAGAGCCCGTGAGATCAATGCGTGTGCCTCTTCCAGACGATCAGTCTGATCGGCCAGCGTGTAACCCAAGGCATTCAGCGCTGTTGCGTTGTTAGGGTCGCGGGCCAGAATTGCGCGCAGGTCCGCTTCCATCATCGCGATGTCGCTTTGCTGCTGGCCCAACATAGACCGCGCATAGCGTAAGCTCGCTGAATCCGGGTAGGTCTCAATACCGGCGTTGAGCACCTGCAGCGAAGCTTGCAGCGCACCAGCAGAATTTAGCACCTCGGCCTCAATGCCAAACAGCTGCTCGCTTCGGGCCGGAACCAGACGGCGCTGCTGTGAGTACCAACTATGACTGGCCTCAAGCTGACCGCCACCGACCAGGATTTGACCGATTCGCTGGTTGGCCGCCAGGTAGTGCCTACTGTCACCGATCTGCATGTAATGGGATAAGGCTTCTTTTAATTGTTTCTCGTCCTCAGCGATACGTCCCAGGTAGTAGTGAGCCTCGTCGGTACGTTTGCCTGTTTCCAGAACTTGAGTGAGATAAGCCTTGGCAATGACATCATCACCGATTTCGCGGTTGATCAGGGCTAAGGAGAGCAACAGCTCCGCGTCGCCAGGGGACTGCACCGACAGAATCTCAAATTGCTTTCTAGCCGCATCGATATCGCTGTTGGTGAGTAGCCGCGCGTATTCCAATCTGAGGCGTGAATCCTCCGGGTTGGCTTCTAGCGCCCCTTCTATCCGTGCAAATGGCTTCTTGGCCTCGGTTTGCGCCAAAATTCGGGCTTCGAGCAGTAGGGCCTGATGTTGATAGGGCTCGGTCTGAAACAGGGTATCCAATCTGGCGAGCGCCTGCTCATACTGATCGAATTCTGTATTGATCAATGCCAGAGTCAGCAGTAGTGCCGGGTCTTCAGGAAACTCCAGTGACAGCTCGTTCAGGCCTTGAACCAGCTGGGATTGCTCGCTGGGCTCGATTTGGTCAAAACCCTGCAGTAGCAGGGGGAAATTAGCTTGCTTACCCGCCCTGGCCAGAAGGCTCATGTGGGCCAGGGCCTCAACCGGGCGGTGGGCGCGTGCCAGTAAAGTGGCCGCGGTGCTATTGGCCTCCAGGTTATTGGGCTCCTGCTCCAGCCACAGCTGCGTCGATTGCAGCGCCTGCGCATCTTTTTGCATGAATTGGGCGAGGTGCGTGGTATGGCTGGCAACCCCGGCATCTTCTAGTATCCCGGCTTGCTCCAGATAATTATCCAGTGCCGTCTGGTAATCCTGTCGGCGAATGGCGAACTCAGCAACCAACAGGGGATAAATGCTCTCAGCCGGGAAAGGGCGCTCTAGCGGCTCGGTAGCCTCCTCGTCGACAGCCGACGCAGCATCCTCTATATCGGGGACAGGGGGCGAGCTGGCACAGGCAGACAGAAGGGCAAAGCCCAGAACGGTGATTAAAAGGCGGCGCATGTGATTTACAGCAGGTGTTCCATAACAACTGGGGCGCCTATGATGACACAGCCTAGGGCGGAAACCCAAGGCTCCGCCGCCCGGGGTACGCCATCTGAGGTGCGGGCAATTTTGCGGCTAACTTGTTAAAATCAAAGTCAATTTTTACGGGATATGCTAAGGTGCGCCGCGTTGCAGCTGCACTTGCCAGTTGCCCCTCATGTTGTTGGACCGGAGCCTGAGCTCACACTATGAACCTGATTGCCCTGGGTATTAACCACAACTCCGCCGCCGTTGAGGTGCGTGAGCGTGTGGCCTTTGCTCCAGAACAGGTTAGCGAAGCCCTGGCAGATTGTTGCAGCGCGGCGCAACTGGATGAGGTCGTTATCCTCTCTACCTGCAATCGCACCGAAATCTACGCAATAGCGCCGGCCAATACCGTGCTGGCGGATAAAGCGGTACAGCTCATTGACTGGATGGCGAATTACCATCACTTGTCCGCCGATGAGTTGCGCAAGTCTGCCTATCATCACGAAGCAGAACAGGCGCTTGGGCATATCGCCCATGTCGCAGCGGGACTGGATTCCATGGTTTTGGGAGAGCCGCAGATTTTTGGCCAGTTGAAGTCTGCCTACGCAGTGGCCTCGGAAGCGGGCACTGTGAGCAGCGAGTTGTCGCGCCTTTTCCAACGCGTTTTTTCCATCGCCAAAAAAGTACGTACCGATACCGCTATCGGTGAAAACCCGGTTTCTGTGGCGTACGCCGCGGTTGATCTAGCGGGCCATATTTTCTCTGACTTATCTGAATGTAATGCGCTGTTGGTGGGTGCAGGTGAGACGATTGAGTTGGTGACACGTCATCTGATCGAGGCGGGGGTGAGCAATATTGTCATCGCGAATCGTACCCTGGGTCGGGCGCGCGAGTTGGCACAGAAATTTGGCGCTGAAGCAGTGCTGTTGGCAGAGATTCCAGAGCAATTACCCGCGGCTGACATTGTGATCACCTCGACAGCCAGCCAGTTGCCCATACTCGGCAAAGGCGCGGTAGAAGAGGCCATTAAGGCCCGTAAGCATCGCCCTGTGTTGATGGTCGATATAGCGGTACCGCGCGACATTGAAGCCCAGGTGGGTGATCTACGCGATGTCTATTTGTATACCGTGGATGACTTGCGAGAAATCGTTGACCAGAACCTGCGCAGCCGGCAAAGCGAGGCACGCAAGGCAGATGTCATTATCGCCGAGGGGGTTTCTGGCTATGTGCAGGAAAGGAAGCGTCTGGGCGCAGTTGATGCCGTTAAAGATTATCGGGGTATGGCCGAAAACGTGCGACAGCAGGAACTGGAAAAGGCCCTGCGAAGCATCGGCAAAGGCGACGATCCTGCCAAGGTTTTGAACCAGTTTTCTCGCGGCCTGACCAATAAATTAATTCACGCTCCAACCGCAGGTCTTAAGCAGATCAGCGCTGAGGGTCAGCAAGATCAGTTGCGCAATGCGCGTCGTTTGCTGGGTATCGCAGAGCCCGAGCCGTCGGCTGTCGAAGCGGACTCTGCTGAACCATTGGACTTATCTGAAGACGATACGGATCACTCGAGACATACATTGCAATGAAAGCCTCTCTACTGACCAAGCTGGAAACGCTTACCGACCGGCACGAAGAGGTATCGGCGCTTTTAGGCGACAGTGAAATTATTTCCGACCAAAACAAGTTTCGAGACTTGTCACGCGAGTACTCTGAGCTGGAGGCCGTTGTCAGATGCTATGCCGACTATAGCCAGGTGAAAAGTGACCTCGATGAAGCACGCGTGATGTTGGATGATTCCGATCCCGACCTACGGGAAATGGCACAGGAAGAAATCGATACAAGCTCTGGTCGACTGGAAACACTGGAAGCAGAACTGCAGACACTACTGTTGCCCCGTGACCCCAATGATTCCCACAATGTGTTTTTGGAAATTCGCGCCGGTACTGGCGGCGATGAGGCTGCTATCTTTTCTGGTGACCTGTTCCGTATGTATTCGCGTTATGCTGAAAACATGGGCTGGAAAGTCGAGGTGTTATCCGAGCGCTCCGGCGAACACGGCGGTTACAAAGAAATTATTTCCCGGGTAGAAGGGCGCGATGTTTATGCGCACCTGAAGTTTGAATCGGGCGCGCATCGAGTGCAGCGTGTCCCCGAGAC
>JBDWQQ010000059.1:0-61938 GCA_039986455.1 Halioglobus sp. | reverse complement strand
CATGGTACGCGCACGCAATCTGGACGAAACCATGGACTTCTACTGTGACAAGCTTGGCCTGGTTGAAGTCAATCGATACGACAGCGAAGCAGGCAGATTCACTCTGGTGTTTCTCGCCGCACCGGGCGACCTTGGCACCGCAGAGAAAGATGCAAGCCCCTGCGTTGAAATTACCTGGAACTGGGATGAGGAAACCTACACGGGCGGGCGCAATTTCGGCCACCTGGCGTATCGTGTCGATAATATCTACGACACTTGCCAACGCCTACTGGACAAAGGCGTCGTCATCAATCGGCCTCCACGAGATGGCCACATGGCCTTCGTGCGCTCGCCGGATGGCATATCGATAGAGCTGTTGCAGGAAGGGGACTCCCTACCTGCCCAAGAACCCTGGGCATCGATGGAGAATACCGGTAGCTGGTAGAAGCGCAATGAGAAACAGTATCTCTACCCGACTGATCGTTCTACTGACTCTCGCTTTAGCGGTGATTCTAGGCGGGGGGATGCTGCTGGACTACCGAATTTCCCGCGAGGAAATTCTAACGCGCCTCAGCGAAGAGGCCGCTGTAGAAGTTAGCGTTGCCGTCAGTGACATGGAAAACTGGCTAAACGGTATTGAGGCGACAACCCGTTTGCTGGGCCGCATTTTGGAACAGCGAGAATACAGCCAGGAAGGGCTGCAACAGATGCTCCGCGATGTTGTCGCCAACAACGATGAAATTTTCGGCGCTGCAATCGCGGTCAGCCCTGAATTCACCGATGACTCCGAAGGGTTCTCCCCCTACTACTTTCTCGACGACGGCACTGTCAGCTATGCCGATTTGGCAAACGCCAGAGCCGATTACCAGCAGCAACCGTGGTTCAAAGAGCCTATCGCTGCAGGCAAAGCAGTATGGACCGAGCCCTACTATGACGCGGGTGGCGGCGAGGTCAACATGACCACTTTCGCAGTGCCGGTCTACCGCATCGACGACAATGGCAATCGCTTTTTATACGCCGTGGTCACGGCAGATGTAACGCTCGCGGCGCTGCAGCGTGTTGCAGGGCAACTTCACCTCGGCGAAAGTAGCTACAGCTTACTGTTCAGTAAAGAGGGTCTGATGATGAGTACTCGCACTCAGGCGAGTGTCATGGAGCACTATTCGGTGCTTTCTTATCAGGATGTAAACCTCGACAGCTGGCATCAGATGTTTAGCCGAGCTCTGCTCGGGGAACCCAGCACCTACAGATTTCCGTGCCCGGAATCAGCGGGCCAATGCACGATACGGCTAGGGCGCCTTAAAACCACGGGATGGCCGATTGGGCTGGTTTACAGCCAGGAAGAAATTCTCTCTCCCCTGCATCAGTATGAGGTAAAGATTCTCTTACTCGGCGTATCGACCCTGCTGCTAATGGCAATCACGGTTTACCTGGTCACCTCGAGGCTCACGCGCCCGCTTCAACAACTTAGCAGCGCCACTGCACATATGGCGAAAGGAGAACTGGATGTAGCTCTTCCGCAGGCCACCGGTAAAGATGAAGTGTCTACGCTGGTGCGTTCATTTAACAGTATGAACAGGGATCTGAAGGCCTACATCAACGACCTGGAAACGGCGACGGCCAACAAGAGCCGACTGGAAGGTGAACTAGCGGCCGCCCGTGAAATACAGATGTCTATGCTTCCAGGCTCTGGAGAAGCACTCTGGCAAGACGACGATATCAGCTTGTGGGCGAAAGTAAGGCCCGCCAAAACCGTCGGCGGGGATCTATACACCTACTTTTTAGGTGAGAAGCACCTGTTTATTGCGGTAGGCGATGTGTCCGACAAAGGAGTCGCGGCTGCGCTATTTATGGCCCGGGCGATTAGTTTAATACAGCAGCTTTCAGGCACGGCAATGCCACCGGATAAAGCAATGGCGGAACTCAATAATGCCCTTGAGCGCGACAACCACAGCTGCATGTTCGTCACGCTGTTTCTGGGTGTACTTGAGATTAGCAGCGGCCAATTACGCTTCGCCAGCGCCGGGCATACCGCTCCTAGCTTATTACGCGCGGGTAAAGTCACGACCGTTGACCAGGAAACGGGCCCCGCATTAGGGCTCGCAGACAACCAGTTTTACCCAATCAACACCTTGCAGCTCTTACGAGGAGATCGTTTGGCGGTCTACACCGATGGGATTGATGAGGCGTTCAACGACCAACAAGAAATGTACGGTGTCGATCGGTTTAATCAGGAGTTTCAGGCCAGCGGCGAACTACCCATTGCGGAGGCAGGTCTTCAGTTGTTTAACTCTGTGGACACTTACACCGGCGAGTTGCCGCAGTCTGATGACATCACACTGCTCTTGCTACAGTACCCGAAGGTCGATGAGTTCAGAGAAACCGAAGCATTTGATCTCGGCGATGGTTTAACTGGCCGTGTGCAGTCCTGGTTGGGAGCAACACTGGAAAAATGGTCCATCGCCCTCGAAACCGTGATGGAATTCGACCTTGTGGCAGAAGAGCTTGTGACCAATGTACAGAAATATTCGGGGCTGGAAGCAGATCAACTTTTGCAAATGACGGTAATAAAGACCGCTAATTCATTGGTGTTAGAGCTCCGCGATCAGGGAAAGGCGTTCAATCCGTTTCAAGATGGCCATCGATCAAAATTAGGGGCAGATATCGAATCTGCAGAGATCGGCGGGCTTGGTGTACACTTGGTGACTCAGCTGACAGATCAACAAAATTATCGCCGGGAGAATGAATGCAATGTGCTCCGGGTGGAAAAAACGATTGCCGGGCAGGACAACGACACCCCTGCTTAAACACCAATAAAGAGGTTGATTAAACCATGGACCTGACCACCACTGTTGCCATCGATGAAGAGAACTCCGTTGCACGGGTTGCCTTGGCTGGAGCCCTCAATACAGACACTGCGCCGGCGTTCGAATTACGCTTGCAAGACGTGGTGGCAGCCGGACACGAACTCACTGTATTGGACATGAAGGACCTGGACTACATTAGTTCGGCGGGACTGCGGGTCATTTTCAAGGCAGCGAAGCAAACCAAGAGTAGCGGCCGTAAACTGGCAGCCGCCAACCGGAAGCCACATATCGACAAAGTGTTTGAAATTCTGAAGGCCCTGCCTGATATGGCTGTGTTCGCCAATGATCAGGAGCTGGACGACTATCTCGACAGCATGCAGCGTAAAGCCAGAGACGAATAACTCAGCTTTTCAGGAAATTCACGATCCAGCGCGCCACACGGTCGCCTTCCGCATCTTGGCTCAGTGAGGCGACGCCGTTAGTGTATGCACTCTCACCAATCGCCTCGCGACGAAATTCCATGATCTCTCTGGAATAGTCAGATACAAACTCCGGGTGACCCTGAAACGTCAGAATGTGGTCCCCGACTTGAACCACCGCGTTTTCACAAAAGTCGCTGCCGGCGAGAACATTGGCACCCACTGCATTTTCCACGACCTGATCCTGATGACTGACCAGAATGTCAAAATCGGCTTCTCCGCCATCGTGCCAGGCTGGCGAGGCGTCAAAGCGATGAGTATGGCGACCGACCCCCCACCCCTTGGGTGACTTCGCGGTTTTACCACCTAAGGCATGGGCGACTATCTGATGCCCAAAGCAGATGCCCACTATCTTTTTCTTGCGTGAATCCAACTCGCGCACAAAGTCCATCAAGGGCGCTATCCAGGGTTTATTGTCGTATACAGAGGACTTGCTTCCTGTAATCAGGTAGGCGTCAACGTCGTCTACGTCCTCGGGATACTCGCCCTCTTCCACATCATAGGTAACAAACTCAAGGCTGGGGTCAGCACGCCCCAGGAGCGTGGCAAACATATCCGGGTATTCCCCAAAATTCTTCGCCCATTCGGGACGCACCACGTCAGTCTTTAAAATTCCGAGTTTCATCACACACCTTGTTCCGCTGGTGCCAGGCGTGGCTGGCAAAGCAGCATCATAGAAAGCTGTCAGTGTACTGTCCATAACACCATTGGGCAGGGTTATCGGGCACCAGACTTGGGCTGGGTGCTCGCTTGGGGTAATGTGTGCCCCTGAACTCACCTAAGGCCATATACTTTGTTGATCCGATCTCTACTCCTATCGTTGTTTTTAGCCAGCGCTTCGGGCGTTGCTGCTCAAAGCAATTTCATCGGTTCAGCCGGCTGCCAGGACTGCCATGCCGACGAGCATCGCAACTGGCAGGGCTCACATCACGATCTGGCCATGCAACTGCCAGGACCAGACACTGTGCTGGCTGACTTCGACGATTCAGAGTTCACCTATAACGGCATCACTTCGCGCTTCTACAAAGACGGCGACAAGTACATGGTGCGCACCGATGGCGAGGACGGGAAGCTCACTGACTTTGAGGTGGCCTACGTTTTCGGAGTGTACCCACTTCAACAATATCTACTGCCCCTATCGCGCGGTCGACTGCAGTCCCTGAGCATCGCATGGGATGCCAGACCTGTCAGCGAGGGCGGTCAGCGTTGGTATCACCTCTACCCGAATGAACCCATAGACTATAAAGATCCCCTACATTGGACGGGTCCCTACCAGAATTGGAATACGCGCTGTGCGGAGTGCCACAGCACCGACCTGCAGAAAAATTATGATCGAAAGTCACGTAGCTTTGACACGCAATATGCAGAGATCGACGTTGGCTGCGAAGCCTGTCATGGGCCGGGCAGCAAACACGCAGAGCTTGCGGCAGCAGACACACTAGCCGGCGTCCCCCGGGGCGGTTTCGCCACTGACTTTGCGCAGCGCGGCGACTGGGCATTTCCCGAAGGTGAATCCATTGCGCGCCGGACCGAACCGCTTCAATCGCGCGCCCAAATTGACTCCTGCGGTCGCTGTCACAGTCGCAGGGGCACCCTGGGTGATTATCACTATGGCGCTGACCTGCTCGATACCCATCGGCTTTCCATGCCCCAGTCACCCCTTTACCACTACGACGGTCAAATTCTCGACGAGGTCTACGTGTACGGCTCTTTCGTGCAGAGCAAAATGCATCAGGCCGGCGTCGTTTGCTCGAATTGCCATGAGCCCCACAGTAATGCGCTGCGGGCACCGGGCAACGGGGTATGCGCCCAGTGTCACAAAACCACTACCTACGACACACCCCAGCACCACTTTCATCCGGCTAACAGCGCTGGCGCAAGCTGCGCCAATTGCCACATGCCCGAAACCACCTACATGGGTGTAGACCCCCGCCGCGATCACAGCATGCGTATACCGCGCCCGGATTTGACAGTGGTTATGGGTACGCCCAACGCCTGCAACCAATGCCACACGGATAAGGATGCCTCCTGGTCGCTGGATGCCTTGCGCAAGCACGGCGTGAACTTCCGCGACACTGGCAGCCTCCCTGCCCGCAGCTTCGCCGCGATCGATCAAGGCGATGCCCGTGCTTTACCCTCGCTGGCTGCGCTCGCCAACGACACGAGCGCAGCACCGATATGGCGCGCTACCGCAATGGAGGCACTTGGTCAGGCAGGTGGCCGTGAAGCAACTCAGACCATGGCGGCCCTACTTTACGATGACGACAGCATCATTCGCGCCAGCACGGTGCGCTCATTGCAATTCTTAGGGTTGCCACAGCGTTTTCAACTGCTGACGCCGTTGATGGAAGACCCGGTTCTCGCTGTGAGAATGGAGGTCGCACAGTCTCTTGCCGGTGTGCCTCTGGATCAAATCAAACCCGAGGAAGCAGAGCGACTGCGCACCCTGTTCAAAGAATACGTCGGCGTTTATGAGCAGCACTCGGATATGCCTGGTGTGCTGCTCCAGCTGGCGGTTTTTTATTCCAATCGGGGAGATGCTCCGTCGGCCGAGCGAGCTTACCGCGAAGCGCTGGAGATTAATCCGCAAATGGTGGCAGCTTATTTAAACCTCGCAGATTTACTGCGCTCACAAAACCGGGACGAAGAGGCCAGAAAATTTTTGCTCGAGGCGCTTGCTGTTGCACCCGACAACGGCAATACGATTCATGCACTGGGCCTTTTAGAGACTCGCTCGGGCGACCCGGAAAAGGCGCTTAGTTATCTCTCTCAGGCGGCTGGCCTTGAAACAAGAGGCACACGGCACCGCTTCGTGTATGCCATTGCCCTGCACGACCTTGGCAAACCTCAACAGGCCATCACCGAACTGAACAAGCTCCATCGTCAATTCCCCGGGGATGAACAGGTACTGCTTGCTTTGGCGAATTACAGCGCAGAACTTGGTGAGCATACAAAGGCGCGGGGCTATGCAAAGCAGCTGGTGCAGCTCGCACCACGCAACACCAACTATCAGCAATTGTTAAACAGCTTGCCCGGCGGTTAATTGAAAAAGTATTCGTCCAGTATTGCCGAGTAGCTATCCCTGATAGCCAACGATTCATTGGCAAGCTGGTGGCCAGCTTCATCCAGGTAGCGAATATCAGAGCCTGGAAATAGCTGCGCAATGGCGTTCATGTTGTAGCGCCAGTCGACAGTGCCATCCTTGCGTCCCTGAATCACCAGCGCAGGACCCACGCCCAGATCTTCGATGGGCAATGATTTAAGCCATCGTTTGAGTGCTCCAATCCAGAGCAGAGACATCCGGTGAGATTGCAGAGGATCCGAGCGCAGAAAATCGAGGAAGCCAAGGTCCGATGAATTTTTATTAAACTTCCTTTCCAGACTATCGGTGAAACGATGCAGCAGGGAGTGTCCTAACCGCACGCCTGCCCAACCTGCAGGTCGCACCAACGGCGCCATTAAAGCGGTTTTTGTAAAAGGCCATGCTGCATGCCGCGCAAGCTCCATGAGTGCGGCACAACCCGTGCTTTGCCCCAGGGCAAAATTGGGCAGTGAAGGCAGCTCAGCGCCGCTCAGAACAGCCTCTATTGCTTTGCCATAGTCCACAAACGCATCGATCACCGCCCGATCACCCGAAGACAACCCATGACCGGGAAGATCAAAAATCAACACATTGCAGCGCCGGGACAAACCGTAAGCGACGAGCTTGTCGTAGATCCCGGCATGATCAAAATAGCCGTGCACCAATACCAGGTTTGCCTTGGCATCTGGCAGCAACCACCGCTGCGTCATTAACTTGAAATTACCGGAGGGAATAAAGCCGGCGCGGTACCGAACCTCGGGATACTTATCACTGAACTGCAAGTGATAAAATTCGAGGTATTTGTTCAACGCCTTTGATGGCTCGGTGCCATTAGCAAACGCCGGCAGTGACATCCTCAACCGGTTCAACTCATCCAGGGTGGGTCCATTACCCTGAACCCTATCGCCGGGAGAATCGACATTCGAAAGGCCGGGCTCCAACGGTTTGCCCGGTGCCATTAAGTCGCTACCTGCGCAACGCTGAAAATTTGTGAAAGCACGTCGGCCTGCAACTCGCCTAGTTCACCTGAGGAGTTAACTCTCCGGCATCGTAAAGCATGTGCATAGCGTCCAGGTTCTTAACTCGAATTTTGTCAGCGTTGCCTGAGGTGTTGAATGCTTCGTAGCGGTCAATACAAATTTCTCTCATAGCATCGGTTGTTGTGGAGAGAAACTTCCTGGGGTCAAACTCAGACGGGTTCTCTGCCAAAAAGCGACGCACGGCGCCCGTTGAAGCTAAGCGCAAATCGGTGTCGATATTCACCTTACGAACGCCGTGGCGAATACCTTCCTGAATCTGCTCAACAGGAACGCCGTATGTTTCCGGGATCTCGCCACCAAATTCATTGATTATCGCGAGCCAGTCTTGAGGCACTGAGGAAGAGCCGTGCATAACAAGGTGCGTATTGGGGATGCGAGCATTAATTTCTTTAATACGATCAATGGCCAAAATGTCGCCAGTAGGCGGGCGAGTAAACTTATAAGCTCCGTGGCTGGTGCCGCAGGCAATCGCCAGGGCGTCTACCTGAGTCGCCTTGACGAATTCAGCGGCTTCTTCGGGGTCCGTCAGCATTTGCTCATGAGTCAGCTTGCCCACTGCCCCAATACCATCTTCTTCGCCGGCCTCACCGGTTTCAAGAGAACCGAGACAGCCCAATTCACCCTCAACGGAGACGCCACAGGCATGCGCCATTTCAACCGCCTGGCGAGTCACTGCAACGTTGTAGTCATAATCCATCGGCGTCTTGCCGTCTTCACCCAGCGAGCCGTCCATCATCACCGAGGAGAAGCCCAATTGGATAGAGCGCTGACAAACCGCGGCCGAGGTTCCATGATCCTGATGCACCACGACAGGGATATGCGGAAACTCGTTCATTGCAGCTTCCATCATCGCGCGCAGGAACGGTGCTCCCGCGTATTTACGTGCACCGGCACTGGCCTGCATGATGACAGGGGAATTGGTCTGGTCCGCCGCCTCCATAATGGCGCGGGTCTGCTCCAGGTTGTTAACGTTGAAAGCGGGCACGCCGTAATCATGTTCGGCGGCGTGGTCCAGCAACTGGCGCAAGCTGATTAATGCCATTGTGTGTTACCTCTGCGGTTTTGTTGTAGGTCAGTCGGCTGCACGTGCTTCGAGCATGGCAACCGCAGGAAGGACTTTACCCTCCACGTATTCAAGGAAAGCTCCACCACCGGTGGATATGTAAGAAATATTATCGGCAATGTTGTATTTGTCGATTGCGGCCAAGGTATCTCCACCACCGGCGAGAGAAAATGCGGCAGACTCTGCAATAGCCAGCGACAGGGTTTCAGTACCACCCCCGAACTGATCGAACTCAAACACACCCACTGGACCATTCCAAAGAATGGTTCCAGCGTCTTTTAAAATTTTGGCGATTTCCTCTGCTGCATCCGGGCCGATATCGAAAATCATATCGTCTTGAACAACATAATCAGCGAGTTTATGTTCAGCCTCGGTGGTTTCAGAAAACTCTTTACCGGTGACCACATCCACAGGCAGTGGAATAGTGGTTTTTTCCATCAGCGCTTTTGCTGCAGGAATCAAGTCGTGCTCGCACAAGGATTTACCCACGGGTTTTCCTGCGGCTGCCAGAAAGGTATTGGCAATTCCGCCACCCACAACTAATTGATCCACCTTGTCCGATAGCGTTTCTAACACGGTAAGCTTGGTAGACACTTTGGAGCCACCTACGATAGCCACCATAGGCCGTGCAGGCTCTGCCAACGCCTTTTCTAATGCATCCAGTTCTCCTGCAAGCAACGGTCCGGCACAGGCCACTGGCGCAAATTTGGCAACGCCATGAGTAGAAGCCTGGGCACGATGGGCGGTGCCAAAAGCATCCATAACAAAAATTTCGCACAGCCCCGCATAAGCCTTGGCGAGGTTTTCGTCATCTTTTTTCTCGCCGCGGTTAAAGCGCACGTTTTCCAGTAACGCAACGTCGCCATCATTAAGCTCAACACCCAACTTCCAGTCTTCAACCAGCGACACTTTTTGATCCAGTAATCCGCTGAGATGATCAGCGACCGGTGCCATGGAAAACGCGGTATCGAATTCACCTTCCGTGGGGCGCCCCAAGTGCGACATCAATATCACTTTGGCGCCAGCATCCCGTGCGGCGATAATGGTCGGAAGGGCCGCGCGTATTCTGGCATCAGATGAAACCGCGCCGTCCTTGATCGGAACATTAAGGTCCTCGCGAATTAGCACCCGCTTGCCCTTCAAATCCAGGTCCCGCATCAGCTTTACGTTCAGGGCCATTCAGTTGTTCTCCTTTAAGCTTGTCCAATAGTTCGCGACATCGAGCATTCGGTTGGCGTAGGCCCACTCATTGTCGAACCAGGTAAGTACTTTAACTAGTCGCGTGCCGCTGACTCTGGTCTGACTGGCATCGATAATGCTGGAACGAACATCATGGTTGAAATCGCAGGACGCCAGAGGTTCTTCAGTATAGCCCAGCACACCAGAGAAGCTGGAGCCCGCAGCTTGCTGCAAGGCGCGGTTCACCGCCGCTACATCAGTATCCGCTTGAGCCTGAATAGTGAGGTCCATCGCGGACACGTTCAACGTTGGCACGCGCAACGCCTGCGCGCTGAACCGACCGGTCATCGCGGGCAACACCCGCTCAACGCCTCTGGCCAGCCCGGTATCAACCGGAATAATAGACTGCGACGCCGCACGGGTTTTACGCAAGTCGGTGTGGTGATAAGCATCCAGCACCGGTTGATCGTTCATCGCAGAGTGAATAGTCGTGATCGTGCCACTCTCGATACCAACAGCGGTGTCCAGCGCCTTAATCACCGGCACAATACCATTGGTGGTACACGAACCCGCGGACGCGATGCGATGGTTCGCTTTGAGGTCACTCTCGTTAATGCCGTACACGACCGTTGCGTCCACATCCGCCTGGGCAGGCTGGGAGAACAGCACTTTACTCGCGCCCTGATGCAGGTGTTGCTCAGCCGTACTTCGATCGGTGAAGGCGCCAGTACATTCCAGTACCAGGTCTACATTGAGATCACCCCAGGGCAGGTCACGAATATCAGCACTGCGCAGTAATCGAATCGATTGCTCGCCGACCTTTAGCTCCTGTTCCGTGCCTTCAAGGCTGCCGGGGAAGCGCCCGTGAGTAGAGTCATAGCGGGTCAGGTGTAACACAGTGCTAGCATCAGCCAACTCATTGATGGCCACCACTTGCATGCGCGATTGCAACGGGCTCTCTTGCAGAGCCCGCAATACGCTGCGGCCTATCCTGCCGTAGCCGTTAATCGCCAGTCGAATCAAGACAGCGCCCCGTCTAGTCGATCAGCACGTCTTCGACTGCTGTCACCACATTATCAACGGTGAAACCAAACTCCTTGAACAGCTCACCCGCGGGGGCCGACTCACCAAAGGTCGTCATGCCGACAATGCGGCCGTCCAACCCGACATACTTGTACCAGTAGTCGGCGTGCAGCGCCTCAACGGCCACCCGGGCAAACACGTCCGACGGTAAAACCGACTCACGGTAGGCCGCGTCCTGAGCGTCAAAAATCTCGGTACAGGGCATAGACACCACGCGAACCTGCTTGCCCGAATTTTCCAGGCGTTCCGCAGCAGCCATTGCCAGCGCAACTTCGGACCCGGTCGCAATAATAATTGCATCAGGAATTCCATCACAGGCCTTGAGCACATACCCGCCGCGCGCAACGTCCGCCAGTTGCTGACTATCGCGGTCCTGGTGGGGCAAGCCCTGACGGGAGAAGATGAGGGAGCTGGGTCCATCGCGGCGTTCAATAGCCACCTTCCATGCCACTGCAGATTCCACAGTGTCGCAGGGGCGCCAGGTATTCATATTGGGAGTCGTTCGCAAGGAGGCCACCTGCTCCACCGGCTGGTGGGTGGGACCGTCTTCGCCCAGTCCAATGGAGTCGTGCGTAAACACGAAAATGGACTGCTTTTTCATCAGCGCAGACATACGCACTGCATTACGCATGTACTCCATGAAGACCAGGAATGTGGCCCCATAGTTTATAAAGCCGCCGTGCAACGCGATGCCGTTCATAATTGCGGCCATACCGAACTCACGCACGCCGTAGTAAAGATAGTTGCCACTGGCATCATCCCTTGTCACACCTTTGGATCCAGACCAGATAGTCAGGTTGGAGCCCGCGAGGTCCGCAGAGCCACCCAGCAACTCAGGCAGTAAGGGGCCATAAGCGTTAAGACAGTTTTGGGACGCTTTGCGAGAGGCGACGCTCTCACCTTCGGCCTGACATCGGGTGATATAAGCCTGTGCTTTGTCACTGAAATCGGCAGGTAGCTCGCCCGCCAAACGACGCTTTAGTTCTGCGGCAAGTTCCGGATGAGCCTGTTCATAGGCCACCATAGCCTCGTTCCAGGCCTGCTCTGCAGCAGCGCCCTTGTCTTTGGCATTCCAGCCTGCGTAGATATCCTCGGGGATAACGAATGGCTCGTGCGGCCAATCCAGCGCGACCCGAGTCGCGGCGACTTCGTCTCCACCCAGTGGAGCGCCGTGACAGGACTCTGATCCCTGCTTTCCGGGCGAGCCTTTACCAATCACCGTTTTACAGCAGATCAACGTGGGCTTTCCGGTTTCGTGGCGAGCTGCTTCTATCGCCGCCTTTATTTCCGAAGAACTATGACCATTCACATCGTTGATCACCTGCCAGCCGTAGCTTGCGAAACGGGTAGGAGTATCATCGGTGAACCAGCCCTCAACCTCACCGTCGATAGAAATCCCATTGTCGTCATAAAACGCGATTAGCTTGCCCAGACCCAGGGTGCCAGCTAGTGAACAGACTTCATGCGAAATACCTTCCATGAGGCAGCCATCGCCCAGGAACGTATAGGTGAAGTGGTCCACGATTTGATGATCGTCGCGGTTGAACTGGTCAGCCAACACCCGTTCGGCAATAGCCATTCCCACGGCGTTACTAACGCCCTGGCCCAGCGGGCCCGTGGTCGTTTCAACCCCGGGTGTGTAGCCATACTCTGGATGTCCCGGCGTCTTGCTGTGGAGTTGGCGGAAATTTTGCAGCTCCTCGATCGGCAGTTCATAGCCGGTCAGGTGCAGCAGCGAATAAATCAGCATGGAGCCGTGGCCATTGGAGAGCACAAACCGGTCCCGGTTAGACCACTGCGGGTTTTCAGGGTTGTGCTGCAGATAGTCATTCCAAAGAACCTCTGCAATATCTGCCATGCCCATCGGCGCTCCAGGGTGGCCGGAATTGGCCTTCTGGACCGCATCCATGCTCAGAGCACGGATGGCATTGGCGAGTTCGGTACGGTTGGACGACATGCTTATCTCCAAAATGAGGGAGCGGGACGGAAAAGGGTCGCTATTTTCGCGTAACAGGGCGCCAACAGCAATCAAATCGAGGGGAAATTGTACCCGCCACGGCCTTGTTCACGCCGATCGAGGGGCCCAGAGGCTAAATCACAGACTCTGAATCAGCTCTCTGCTGTCGAGGGCCTTTGGGATATCAGCGATTGGCACAGTCATCTCGCTGACGACCCGCACAAACCTATATCAAAATATTTTGATATAGGTCTTGGCTCCTGCTAAACTCCCGCGCCATGTTAACTGCAACTGACACCGTTGAGCTCGACACAAAGGGCGCACCTGCTGCGCTCGCTGTTGAGCTTGCCAGCTTCTGCAAGGCCTGTGCTGACCCACTACGCCTGCAGGTGCTGCGCGTCCTGCGCGAGGACTCCTTTGGGGTGTCAGAGCTCTGTTCCATTTTTAATATCCGTCAGCCGGCCCTTAGCCACCATCTCAAGGTATTGGCTGGCGCCGCTTTGGTAGCGACCCGACGGGAAGGAAATTCTATTTTCTACCGTCGAGCAGAACTGGGTCAGCAGCCAGAGTTGGAGAACCTGCAGAGCGCTATATTTGAGGCCGCCGATCAGATTGAGTTGCCTGCCGATACCGCAGAGGCGCTGCAAGCCCTTTACCGCCAGAGAGTCGAGAACTCTCGCGCTTTTTTCCGCGACAATGCTGAGAAGTTTAGGCAGCAGCAAGACCTGATAGCCAGTTATGACCAGTACGCGGGGACGGTGGCAGACGTCTTGCGCGATGCCCCGCTCGCACAACAGGTATTAGCAATGGAAGTCGGACCAGGCGATGGCAGTTTCCTGCTGGAGCTTGCCCCGCACTTTAAGCGCGTGGTCGCTCTGGATATAGAATCCGCAATGCTTGAACAGGCACAGGCCAAGACTAAGGAAGCGGGCCTGAAGAATATCGACTTTATCCACGGCGATACCAGTGACTCACGCCTTTCCAAGCTCGCTGTAGATTGCGTGGTGATCAACATGGTGCTGCATCACACCCCGGACCCCGGCCAGATTATCAAGGACGTGGCGTCCAGCTTGGCCCCTGGTGGCGTAGTGCTGGTGACCGACCTGTGCCATCACGATCAGGGCTGGGCCAGAGAGAGCTGCGGTGATCTGTGGCTTGGATTTGACCCCGCAAAATTAACCGAGTGGGCTGCAGAGGCCCAACTCGAAGACATCGCCAGTGTTTATCTGGCACAACGTAACGGATTTCAAGTACAGGTGCGCCTCTTCGGCCGCCCATAAATAAAGGACCTAAAGCATGAGCGAATATGCGATTTTTACCTCGGAGTCAGTTTCCGAGGGCCACCCGGACAAAATGGCGGATCAGATCTCCGATGCCATTCTCGATGCCATTATCAAGGACGACAAGGACGCTCGGGTCGCTGTTGAAACCATGGTTAAAACCGGCATGGCAGTCATCGCCGGTGAGGTAACTACTTCCACCTATGTCGATCTGGAAGACGTCGTCCGTAACGTCATTCTGGATATCGGTTACGACAGTTCAGACGTGGGCTTTGACGGCGCTTCCTGTGCCGTATTGAACGCCATTGGCAAGCAGTCCCACGATATCGCCATGGGCGTTAATGAGGGTGAAGGCGCGCACCTTGAACAGGGTGCCGGAGACCAGGGCCTGATGTTCGGTTACGCCACAAACGAAACTGACGTACTAATGCCCGCCCCGATTTACTACTCCCACCGACTGGTGGAAAAGCAGGCTGAACTGCGCAAGCACGGAACCCTGCCCTGGCTGCGTCCAGACGCAAAAAGCCAGGTTACCCTGCGCTACGAAAACGGTAAGCCCGTCGCCATCGACGCGGTTGTGCTCTCAACCCAGCACGATGCAAACATCGCGCAGGCAGACATTCATGAGGCGGTCATGGACTTGATCGTCAAGGAAACCCTGCCCGCAGAGTGGTTGCACGCAGACACTCAATACCACATTAACCCTACCGGCCAGTTCATCATTGGTGGCCCAGTGGGTGACTGCGGTCTCACCGGACGCAAGATCATTGTCGACACCTATGGCGGCATGGCGCGTCACGGCGGCGGTGCATTCTCTGGCAAGGACCCTTCAAAGGTGGACCGCTCCGCAGCCTATGCGGGTCGCTATGTGGCTAAAAATATTGTGGCGGCAGGTCTTGCTGACCGCTGTGAAATACAGGTTTCCTACGCCATCGGCGTTGCTGAACCTACTTCAATCTCAATCGACACTTTTGGCACGGGCAAGCTAGCTGATGACAAGATCGGCGAACTGGTCCGCGAGCACTTTGATCTGCGTCCCCGCGGCCTGATCGAAATGTTGGATCTGAAACGCCCCATCTACCGTAAAACTGCAGCATACGGCCACTTTGGCCGTGAAGATGCAGATTTTACCTGGGAGAACACGGATAAAGCAGAAGCGCTCAAAGCCGCTCTGTAAAACTGAACTGAAAGGAATATAGCAATGAGCACAGCAGAAAAAATGGCAACGAACGAAGATTTTAAAGTCGCAGACATCTCCCTTGCCCAATGGGGCCGTCGTGAACTCGACATCGCCGAGGGCGAAATGCCGGCACTGATGGCCATGCGCGCCAAGTACAGCGAGAGCAAGCCTCTGGCCGGCGCTAAAATTCTGGGTTGTATCCACATGACGATCCAGACCGGCGTTCTCATCGAGACGCTGACAGCACTGGGCGCGGAAGTCCGCTGGTCTTCCTGTAACATTTTCTCCACTCAGGATCACGCCGCTGCTGCTATCGCCGCTGCTGGTGTTCCCGTTTTCGCCTGGAAAGGTGAAACCGAGGAAGAGTATGACTGGTGTCTGGAGCAGACTATCCTCAAAGACGGTCAGCCCTGGGATGCCAACATGGTGCTGGACGACGGCGGCGACCTGACTGGCATGCTGCACGAGAAGTACGCAACCATGCTCGATAGCATTCACGGTATTACCGAAGAAACGACTACCGGTGTACACCGCCTGCAGGAAATGCTCGAAGCTGGAACGCTGAAAGTACCCGCGGTCAACGTAAACGACTCAGTCACCAAGTCCAAGAACGACAACAAGTACGGCTGTCGTCACAGCCTCAATGACTCAATCAAGCGTGGCACCGATCACCTGATGGCCGGCAAAAAAGCGCTAGTTATCGGCTATGGCGACGTTGGTAAAGGCTCTGCTCAATCCCTTAACCAGGAAGGCATGATTGTAAAGGTGGCTGAAATCGATCCGATTTGTGCGATGCAGGCCTGCATGGACGGATTCGAAGTTGTGTCGCCGTATATCGACGGCGTGAACAAGAGCAACGACGAGTGCATCAATACCGACCTGCTGGGCAATACCGACTTGTTGGTAACCACTACCGGCAACTACAACGTCTGTGACGAGTACATGCTCAAGGCCCTCAAAGTCGGTGCCGTAGTGTGCAACATCGGTCACTTCGACAACGAAATCGACACTGCCTTTATGCGTCGCAACTGGGAGTGGGAAGAAGTTAAGCCTCAGGTACACAAAATCTACCGCGACCAGGCAAGCAACGACCACCTCATCCTGCTGTCTGAAGGTCGTCTGGTAAACCTGGGCAACGCTACAGGTCACCCCTCTCGCATCATGGATGGCTCATTCGCTAACCAGGTATTGGCTCAGATCTACCTGTACGAGCGCAAGTTCGCCAACCTGGAGCCTGAAATGAAGCCAGCTGCTCTGTGTGTTGAAGTGCTGCCCAAGAAATTGGACGAAGAAGTCGCCGCTCACATGATTGGCGGCTTTGGCGCTGTGCTGACTCAGCTGACTTCGGAGCAGGCCGACTACATCAACGTAAGCGTTGACGGCCCCTTCAAGCCCGACAGCTACAAGTACTAGGGAGTAAAAGTGGCCAAGCCAAGAATAAGCTTTGAATACTTCCCGCCTAAAACAGAGGCGGGCAAGGAAAAGCTGCTCAATGAAACAACTCCGGCGCTGAACGAACTTAACCCGGAGTTTTTCTCGGTCACCTACGGCGCTGGTGGCACCACTCGGGACACGACCCTGGGTGTTGTCTCCGCCATGAGTGAAGCGGGTATCGATGTTGCCCCTCATTTGAGCTTCGGCGGTGATGACGAGAACGCTGTTGGCGATTTACTGGACACCTACAAAGCGCGGGGCATCAAGCGATTGGTGGCATTGCGTGGCGACATGCCGTCGGGGATGGGAGCGGCCATGCAGTTGGTACATGCCAACGAGTTGGTGTCTCTGATTCGCGAACGCACAGGCGACCACTTCGAGATTGAAGTCGCCGCCTATCCGGAAGTTCATCCTGAGTCGAAGAGTTACGACAGTGATGTTCAATTTTTGAAGCAGAAAATGGACGCCGGCGCGAACAGCGCTATCACCCAGTACTTCTACAACGTTGAAGCTTACTTTTACTATCTGGACCAGTGCGCGGCCGCCGGGATCGACAAGCCGATCTACGCGGGCATCATGCCTATTACCAATTACGAGAATCTCGCTCGCTTTTCACGCAATTGCGGTGCCGAGATTCCCCGTTGGATTTGCCAGCGCATGGAAAGCTATGGCGATGACATGGACAGCGTGCGCAAATTTGGTACCGAAGTCGTCACTCAGCTCTGTCAGACGTTGCTGGACTCAGGCGCGCCTGGCATTCACTTCTACACCATGAATCAGGTGGAGCCTAACAGCACCATCTACAAAAACCTGGGTCTGTAGTAGGATTCGGCCATGCGCATTCCCCGTATCTTTACGGGGCAAGTGCTGCAGGCTGAATCTCACTTCGACCTGGAGCCTGGCCCCAGTCAACACCTTGCCCGCGCCCTGCGGATGCAGGAGGGGGCCCCAATTATCCTGTTCGACGGTCGCGGTGGGCAATACACCGCGACCCTCTCCAGCGTGGGAAAAAAGCACGTTTCGGTGCTCACCGGAACGCATCAGGATGCCGATGTGGAGTCTCCGCTGGCTATACACCTGGGCATTTCCATATCCCGGGGTGAGCGCATGGACTGGGTCGTCCAGAAAGCCACTGAGCTTGGCGTCGACCAGATATCGCCGCTAATCACCGAGCGCACCGAAGTGAAGCTGAAACCTGATCGCGCGGAGAAGAAGCTTCATCACTGGCAGCAGATCGCCACCAGCGCCTGCGAACAGTGCGGCCGCAATCGCCTGCCTGTTATTCACCCGCTGACAAGCTTGTCGAATTGGCTCGATGATAGTCACGCCGAACTAAAGCTAGTGTTACACCATCGAGCAGAAAACCTACCGACAGAGGCCAATCCGCCCCAAAGTGTTGATTTACTCATAGGCCCGGAAGGTGGGCTTAGTGCAGATGAAATACAGCTGGCTGAGCGAGTATCGTTTCGCTCGCTGCGCCTGGGAAATCGCGTACTAAGAACAGAAACCGCTCCAGTGGCCGCCCTTTCAATCCTGCAGGCCCGATGGGGCGACATGGCGCCATAAGCTCAGCTTGGCCCGTGCCGCAGCGCATGCTTATCTACCTCGCGGAGCCTTGCTTACCGTTAGAAAACCAACCGCGCTCGCAGACCCAACACCCAGATCGCATCTTCAGACGGATTAAGCGCGGGATTGCGCAGGTATTGAATATCGGGGGTAAGAGCAAGGTCCCGGAAAACCTGTATACGATAGTAAGCCTCTAGCGTGGTTTGTTCAGGCAAGTCCGGACCATAGGTGCTGTCCATGGGCACCCCCCAGTTGAGGCCGATACCGAGTTTGTTGCCACCGGGGACACGAGCCCACGCAAATCCTGTACTCACGGTTTCTTCCAAAATCGCGCCGCCATCCTCTGAAAAGCCTCCCCGCAAAAAAACAGTCCAGTGCTTATCGATAAGCTGGCTCCAGGAAAAATTAGCGCCCCAGCCTTCCTCAACACCCGCTTCTTTACGCTCGTCCTGTTGCCAAAGAGAGACGTGGAAATTATTCAAAAACGCCGTCTCGCGACTACTATTCCAGCCCACATCAAAGTGCTTGAAGTACTCATTCTGGTTAAAGAACGTATCAACGCCGTCCAGCGGATTGGCAGGGTCGGAGTTAGCGTCCGCAAAGCCTCCTATGGCGTAGATATTCTCAGTGAGGTAGCCACCGATGGCAGCGCCGAGGCCTTCATTGGGCACGGCCATAGACGCTCCGCCCGTGCTGAACACATAGTTAAAAAAGTCTGTCCATGGACTGGCCAGCGTATATACATCCACGTAATCACTGGTGTCTAACCAGCCAGCAAGAAGCACCGTGTCTCCACCTCGGAACCGCTGGCGCCAATACAAATTGGTCAGGCGACCGCCCTGATCGCTCAGGGTGAGGTGTGGCAGACCGGCGTAGCCAATTTCGTTACCGAAGGCCTGCGGTGACACATGGTCGCCGTAGGCATGTCGGTGCTCGGCTTTCCACACCAATGCACCAGAGTTACCGCCGTCCCCCGCCATTGCCTCCCAGACACCCATGAATCGCAACACGCCCGCCGCCGCGTTCTTATCACCCAGACTCTCGTTGGCATACAAATAGGCGTTAATATAATCGACACTCCAGCTGACGCCGCGAGCTTCCTCGAACGCAGATTTTTTCGCTTGCAGCTTGTCCGCCCATGGCGCACTCAACAAAGGATCACCGGGCAGCGAGTCGATACGCAGGCGGCGCTCGACCTGATCAGGCGCAGCCACGGTTAACCAGCGCCTCCATTTACTCAGCGTTTTTTCATCGCAGGCATCGAGGTTCTGAGGCGAACACTCTGGGCTTTGGCTTTCTTCTTGTTCTTGTTCTTGTTTTTGCCCTTGTTCTTGCGCAGTCGCCACTGGAACAAAGCACAACAGTACCGCAGCAACGAAAAGGGGTCTCATCACTATTAGCATTGGTCAGGGTCCTGGCAAAAAAAGAAAATTCATCGCCAGGCAAACCTCGGCTGGTCAAAATGTAATACGCGCGTAGCGCGACCGCTCATGGCAACCTCTCGAAACTGAAATAGCAAAGCACCCGTAGGCGCAAAAATTACATCGTCCTGAAAGTGCATGGACAGCACTTGTTTATCGCTCTTGGCCTCTGTTGATAGCAGTGGCGAATCATCGCGAGCCAACTCAGAAAAGCTGAAGGGAGAGATAGAAGCGACTTCATCCGGGTTAGGACTAAGCTGTTTCCAGGGCGTATCGTTCCAAACCACTACCGGTGAAATCAGGTACCCCGAGCGAGTGACGTAATCATCAAGCATCCCAACAATCTGCCCGGCATCCAAAGACAGATTGATCTCTTCGTGCATTTCCCGCAAAGCCGCGGCCGCGGGCGTTTCTGCATTATCTATTTTGCCTCCCGGCAACGCCCACTGTCCGGTGTGAGCCCGCAGGGTGTCGGTCCGGCGCGTGACGATGATTGCGGCCTCGTCGCCATAACGGGTGACCGCCAAAACAACCGCCGCGTGTTTCAGTTCACCCTGGGGTTGTGTCCTTGCTTCAAATTCAGACAGGTTCGCAGTTAGCTGCCGCCGAAGCGCGGCATCATGACGAAAGGTTGTTAACGCCTGCATCGGTTAAGACACTCAGGCCTGCTGTTCCAGCCAACGAGCGTGAGTCCACTCCAGAAAATCTGTCACTGCATTCACCGTATGATCGGTACGTACCGAGTGGAATACTTCAAACGCATGCTGCGCGCCAGGTAACTCTCCATACACAACCGCTCGCTTGGACTCTTTCTGCATCGCTGAAACGAAGGTCCGGGCCTCTTCAACCCACACCAGCGAATCGTGACTGCCGTGTATTACGAACATGGGCGGAGCGTCCTCATGCACATGACTGAGGGGTGAGCCTGTATCCCACAGCTCTGGATTTTCCTGCTGCGTACATTGCATCACTTTCTCGGCCAGCAGCTTTTCCATCGACATTTCGGGCCGGATATCGAAGCGGTCCATGAAGTCATACACACCGTAAAATGGCACCGCAGCCTGTATGCCAGTATCGGCGTCTTCAAACTCGGGCTGGAACGGAGCATAGTTTGGCGTCAGCGCTGCCAACGAGCTCAGGTGGCCGCCGGCTGAGCCGCCCGTAATTGCAATGAACTCAGGGTCGCCGCCATATTCAGCAATGTTCTCGCGTATCCAGGCGATCGCCTTTTTTACGTCAACAATATGTGCCGGAAACGCTGCGTCCGGGCTCAGACGATAGTTTATTGCCACACACAGCCAGCCCCTTTGGGCCAGATGGAACATTAAGGGCTTGGCCTGCTGTTCCTTTTCTCCGATCATCCAGCCGCCACCGTGAACCTGCAGCAGTACGGGGAAGCCTCCCTCGCGGGGCTCCTGTGGCTGATAGATATCCAAAAGATTGCGCTTGCCGGCATCGGCGTAGGCGATATGAGAATGAACACGAACGCCGTCTCGACTCATGGAAAATGGCTTCATCCAGGAAGCAGCACTAATGCTGTCTTCCAGCACACGCTGACGTTGTGGCGAAAGTGTGCTGCGATAGTCTTCACCCAGACCCTGTTTCAGCGCCTGCCGCATTACTCTCTGGGTATCCATCGCCTGCAGGTGCAAATACAGCTGGCCCAGCCAAGACAGGGCAAAAACACCCAAGCCCGCTTGCGCCAGCGAATCATCCAACACACCTGAAAAGGCTAACAAAGCCGTTAAACCCACCTGCCACAGCAAATGAACAACAGCCAACTCGCCACTGAGCCAGGCGATCAGAAAATAGAAGGGTGCCAACCAGTAGACACGCCTAGCCTGAATAATCGCGCAATAGGTACCAACGGCGGATACCACCGCCAGAAAAAAATAAATACCACTCACCCTTGGAGACTCCTTAATCTGACTGTCATCCAGACTATTCTAGGGTAGCAGCCCATAATTCACTAGCTGACTGAGCTTGCGCTAATTTTTAGCTTTGCGTAACTTAGCAGGCCGCTAACAAACCGGAGCGCTTCATGACAATCAAGCTAGGTGTAGTAATGGACCCCATTGCTGACATCAACTACAAAAAAGACACCACAATGGCCATGCTCTGGGCAGCGGAAGCGAGAGGCTGGCAACTATTTTACATGGAGCAAAAGGACCTGTATCTGAGAGATGGGGAAGCCAGAGCGAGCGTTTCGCCACTCGCCGTTTTTCGCGACCCCAATCACTGGTACGAACTGAAAACTACTGAAGACATAGCCCTTGCTGAACTTGATGTCGTACTCATGCGCAAGGACCCGCCCTTTGATAATGAATTCATCTATTCCACCTACATTTTAGAAGATGCCGAGCGCAAAGGGACCCTGATCGTCAATCGCTGCCAGGGACTGCGTGATAGCAACGAGAAGGTGTTTGCCACCCAGTTCCCTGAGTGTTGCCCTCCCGTACTCGTCAGCCGGGAAATGGGCCGCCTAAGAGAATTCCACGAAGAGCACCGGGACGTCATTTACAAGCCTCTCGATGGAATGGGTGGCACCGCCATTTTCAGAGCCAAGGAAGACGACCCCAACGTCAGTGTGATTTTGGAAACGCTGACCGAATACGGCGAGCAGACCATCATGGCCCAACGCTACATTCCCGAAATTGTAGACGGGGACAAACGCATCCTGATGATCAACGGTGAGGTTGTCCCTTACTGTCTCGCTCGTGTCCCCCTGGCCGGAGAACTCCGGGGTAACCTGGCAGCAGGCGGACAAGGAAGAGCGCAACCTTTGACTGATAGGGACCGCTGGATTGCTGAGCAGGTCGCCCCATTCCTCCGCGAGCGCGGGATTCTGTTTGCCGGACTGGATGTCATTGGTGATTACCTCACCGAAATCAACGTCACCAGCCCAACCTGTATTCGTGAAATTGACGCCGGATACGATCTGGACATCGCCGGTGATCTGATGGATTGTATTGCCGGAGAACTACAGAAACGGAGCTGAATTCTCGCGGCCGATGTATTACCTGGAGCACACTGAAGGAGAGCATAAGCGAATGCGCAACGCGGTGCTGGTCGCCGCGTGCTTCCATGTGCTGCTGGTATTTGCCGTCTCTTTCAACAGTGATTCCAGCCCCCGGTATAACCGCCAGATTGAAGTCACTCTCGCTACAAGACCGAGCGATTCTGCCCCGGATGAAGCTCAGCATATCGCCCAGCAAAATCAGCAGGGGTCCGGACAGGAAGCTGAGGTAGAAGCGGTCACATCCCGCAACAACGAGCACCCCCTGCAATCGCAAATACCACAGCAAGCAGCGCCCCAGCAGGCGGATTCGGATGCATTGGCCAGCGGTGAATTGCTGTCTACCGTTGCTGCCGCACCGCGTGTGGTTGACGAAAAGCAGGACAAAGACCAGAAACGTCAAAGCATCACACCTGGCCTTAATCCGGAAGTCGACCGCCTTAATCAGCAGCTGTCCTCGCTGGAAGCGCAATTGGACGAGCAGACTCAGGCCTACGCTAATCGTCCCAGGGTCAGACGACTGACCTCTGTATCTGCGAAGCAGGCGGTAGATGCGGCCTATTTGGCGGACTGGCGACAGCGCCTTGAAGCCGTGGGGAACAAGTATTACCCCGAGGCATCGGTACGCTATGGCTTGTATGGCGATTTGCGCTTATTGGTCGTCATTCACAAAGATGGCAACCTCGAGGATATTCGTATCCTCAAGTCCTCTGGCTATGCCGTGCTGGATGAGGCTGCGATTAAAATTGTTCGCATGGCAGCGCCCTATTCACCCTTCCCCGCCGAGCTTGCAGCAACCACAGACAAGCTTGAAATAATTCGTACATGGCAATTTCAGGAAAATGAGCTAGGCTCAAACTGAAGCTGGGGATATAAAAATATCCCTGTAAAAACGCCACTTTAGAGGTTTTCACGCCGATCATGCCCGGTAGAATCCACGCCACAACCGCCAGAAGCAGCGACAGTCTACGGGATCATTTCCTGCTGGCAATGCCCTGCCTGACCGAAGGCATTTTTTCGCAGAGCATCACCTACATCTGTGAACACGGTGAAAGCGGTGCTATGGGTATCGTGATCAACCAGCCGCTGGACCTGTCAGTCGGCGAGATTTTTGAACACCTGCAAATTGATAGCCTGCGCGATTTTTCCAATATGCCGGTAATGGCCGGCGGCCCGGTACAGATCGACCATGGCTTTGTTTTGCACCGGGGCTGCGATTCAACCTGGGAAGCTAACCTGAAAGTGACTGAAGAAATCACGCTGACTACCTCCCGGGACATTCTCAGGGCGATTGCCCACGGTTCGGGACCCAAGGAACACCTGATTGCCCTGGGCTATGCGGGTTGGTCTGCGGGCCAGCTGGAACAAGAGCTCGCGGAGAACAGCTGGTTGAGCCTTCCGGCCGACAGCGACATTATTTTCACTACCCCTGCTGAACAACGGCTGTGCAGCGCAGCCGCCCAATTAGGCATAGACATGAACCTCATTTCCGCTGAGGCGGGACACGCCTGACCAAGCCCGCCCGCACAGTCATGGCTTTTGATTACGGCCTGCGCCAGATTGGTGTTGCGACCGGCAACTCGCTGCTGGGTACGACTCAGTCTCTGCCTATCCTCAAGGCCAAAGATGGCACCCCCGACTGGCAGGCACTCACCGCCCTGGTCAGCGAATGGCAACCTGACCTGCTGGTAGTGGGAGAGCCCCTGAATATGGACGGCAGCGCCAGCGAATTATCGGTAAGGGCCAACAAATTTGGTCGCCGCCTGCAGGGACGTTTGAACCTACCGGTGGAAATGGTGGACGAGCGCTTGAGTAGCTTTGAAGCCAAGCAACAAAGCCGGGAGAGAGGTCATCGTGGTGACTACAACAAAGATCCGATCGACAGCCTGGCAGCAGAGCTAATTCTGCAAACCTGGCTATCAGGCCAAGCCGGGGCGAACTCCTAGGTCCGGCCCATGAAACGACCCTTGTCGTCTTTTTCCTCGTAAGACAGGGAGAAGTCGTCGGTCGCACCCACGCCCATCTGGCCTTTTTCGTGCATCTTGATGGCCAGGCGAACATCGTTGGCTGAATCAGCGTAGCGAATGGCGTCTTCTTTCGTGATGAGACCTTCTTTGTATGCCTTGGTCAGGGACTGATCCAGAGTCTGCATGCCCAGCTCTGTCGATTTGGCCATCAAATCCTTGATCAGATGCACCTCTCCCTTGCGAATCAGGTCTGCTACCAAGGGTGAATTCAGCAATACCTCAACCACGGGTACGCGGCCATCGCTATCCTTACGGGGCAACAACTGCTGAGCGACCATGGACTTCAAGTTAAGAGACAAATCCATCCAAACCTGATGGTGCTGCTCCGGCGGGAAGAAGCTCTGAATGCGGTCCAGTGCCTGGTTGGCATTGTTGGCGTGCAAAGTACACAGGCAAAGGTGGCCAGTTTCGGCAAAAGTCAGCGCCTGCATCATGGTCTCGGCCGTTCGCACCTCACCAATCATGATGACATCGGGTGCCTGGCGCAGGGTGTTTTTCAGGGCGACATCGAAGGACTCGGTGTCTACACCCACCTCACGCTGGGTCACGATACAGTTGCCATGGTCGTGCATGTATTCGATCGGGTCTTCGATGGTAATGATATGACCGCGGCTGTTCTCGTTGCGATAACCCACCATAGAAGCCAGCGATGTGGATTTACCGGTGCCGGTCGCACCCACAAAAATCACCAGACCGCGCTTGGTCATCGACAGCTCTTTGATAATCGGTGGCAGACCCAACTCGTCGATCGTGGGGATTTCGGTCACAATGCGGCGCAGTACCAGTCCGTATTCTCCGCGCTGCTGGAAGCAGCTGACACGAAAACGCCCCAGCCCCTCGCGGCCGATGGCAAAGTTGTATTCGTGATGCTCAAAGAAATAGGCCTGCTGCTCTTCATCCATGGTGGAGAGAACCAGCTCCCGGGCTTCTTCAGAGGTCAGCGGCGTCTCAACCATGGGAAAAATGGTGCCATCGACTTTAATTCCGGGCGGTGCACCGGCCGAGATAAAACCATCTGAGGCTCCCTCGTCGACGACTCGTTGCAGCAAATCTTCTATTTTCATGGTGCCTCCCCTTACTTTCTATTTATTGCGCAGGCCCTAGAAGTTCTCCGGCATACGTGCTTTTTCCCGCGCGACTTCGCGAGATACGACTCGCTTGTCCACCAACTCCTGCAAACACTGATCCATCGTCTGCATACCCAAGGCATGACCGGTCTGAATAGCCGAGTACATTTGCGCTACCTTGTCCTCGCGAATCAGGTTTCGAATCGCCGACGTGCCACGCATAATTTCGTGTGCCGCCACCCGTCCACCGGTGGTTCGTTTAAGCAGGGTCTGCGAAACAACCGCCATCAGAGACTCAGACAGCATGGAGCGAACCATGTCTTTTTCTGCAGCGGGGAAAACGTCGATAACCCGGTCGATGGTTTTCGCAGCAGAGGTTGTATGTAAGGTACCGAAAACCAGGTGACCGGTTTCTGCAGCGGTGAGCGCAAGGCGGATGGTTTCCAGATCGCGCATCTCACCCACAAGGATAATGTCGGGGTCTTCACGAAGTGCCGAGCGCAATGCTTCGGAAAAGCCCAGGGTATCCTTGTGGACCTCCCGCTGGTTGACCAGACACTTCTTGGATTCATGCACAAATTCGATCGGGTCCTCAATGGTCAGGACGTGCTCGTATTTGTTGTCGTTAATAAAATCCACCATGGCGGCAAGGGTGGTGGACTTACCCGAACCGGTGGGGCCTGTGACCAACACCAGACCACGAGGCATCATGCAAATATCCCGGAACACCTGTCCCATGCCCAGATCTTCCATCGTCAGTACTTTCGAGGGAATCGTTCTGAACACAGCGCCAGAGCCGCGATTCTGGTTGAAGGCGTTAACCCGGAAGCGCGCCACACCAGGCACCTCGAACGAGAAGTCTGTCTCCAGAAACTCCTCGTAGTCCTTGCGCTGCTTATCGTTCATGATGTCGTAAATCAACTCATGAACTTGCTTGTGCTCCATGGGAGGCAGGTTGATACGGCGAATATCGCCATCGACCCTGATCATCGGCGGAAGGCCAGCCGAAAGGTGAAGATCCGATGCCCCCTGCTTGGCACTGAATGCGAGAAGTTCTGTAATATCCATATCTATCCTCTCTGGTAAGACGCTCGCCGCTGGGGCTCCCCTGATAACGCCAGACCCGCGGCAACACGGCCGCTAGTTTTTCTATATTTAGGGCTTTGCTGTGGCCCCAATAGCTGCGAATCAGCTAAGATTCGCGCCATGACACAGCCCTTGCCTAAAGACAATATAGCAAAGCTACTTGAGAGAGTACGACTCAGATCACAAAAAAGCCAGAAAGCCGAAAGTGACATAATACTGCTCGCGGTCAGTAAAACCCGCCCTGCAGACGACATTCGAGCTGCCTACGAATGCGGGTTAACCCAGTTCGGAGAAAGCTATTTGCAGGAAGCCGTCGACAAAATCGGCGAACTGGCGGACCTCTCGATAACCTGGCATTTCATTGGCCCCATCCAATCCAACAAGACACGCCCCATCGCGGAGCACTTTCAATGGGCACAAAGTATCGAGCGGCCAAAGATAGCCCGACGGCTGAATGACCAGCGACCGGATGACCTGCCTCCCCTGCAAGTCTGTCTGCAGGTCAACATCTCTGGAGAGCAGAGTAAGTCTGGAGTCGGTCTTAATGAACTGGACGATCTTGCGGCGCTGGTAGAGGAACTTCCTCGACTGGAGCTCAGAGGGCTGATGGCCATCCCGGCAGCCACGGATGTTGAATCTGAACAGCGGGCCGCATTTGCCACTCTGCGCCACGCCTTCGATCAATTGAAATTAAAGCACCCGCAAATGGACACTCTGTCCATGGGCATGTCAGGTGATATGGAAGCAGCCATTGACGAGGGTTCAACCATGGTTCGTATAGGCACAGCGATCTTTGGCCCAAGACTAGGGTGATATTGGTATACTGACTCGCGAAAACACCAACCGCGCTGCGCCCATAATTAGGGCCTAAGCGGGAAGGATAAGCCCACACCCTTGCGCAAGTAACTGAGAACATCATTGAAGACACCCACTATAACCTTCATTGGCGCCGGTAATATGGCTACCAGCATCGTCGGTGGCCTGGTCGACGCCGGACACCCCGCTGACCATATCCGCGCCGCTGACCCTTTTGCTGAGAGTCTTGAACGCCTGCAAAAAGTCGCCCCCATCAACGCCTGCGCCAATAATCAGGAAGCGGCCCACGGGGCAGATGTCATTATTTTGGCCGTGAAACCACAGGTGATGGCCGACGTTTGTCGGGGGATTGCAGATCCTGTCACTCAGAGCGCGCCGCTGGTTATTTCTATCGCTGCAGGCATTACTATCGAGAGTATGCAGTCTTGGCTGGGCTTTGAAACCGCCATCGTGCGCTGCATGCCCAATACGCCTGCCTTGCTCGGATGCGGGGCCAGCGGCTTGTTTGCCAACACCAACACCAGCGATCAGCAGCGAGATTACGCAGAACAGGTTCTGTCTGCCGTTGGCATTCTTGATTGGGTTCCTAAGGAAAAAGACCTGGATGCGGTCACCGCACTCTCAGGCAGCGGTCCCGCTTATTTTTTCCTGTTTATGGAAGCCATGATCGACGCCGGTGTAGCACAGGGGCTGGATAGGGAAACGGCCCGCCGCCTTGCTCAACAAACAGGGCTGGGTGCAGCCAGAATGGCACTCGAAAGTGATGTGGATCTGGTGGAATTGCGTCGCCGGGTTACCAGCCCTGGCGGCACTACCCAAGCGGCGATAGAGAACTTTGAGGCAGCGGGCCTGCGTCAATTGGTGAACGATGCCATGCAGGCTGCGGCAGACAGGGCCGATGAAATGGCTAGGGAGATGGGATAAAGCTATGGGCGCTTTCAATGAAATATTAACCTACCTGATACAGACTGCCTTAACCCTGTATATGATGGCGATGCTGTTGCGCTTTTTGCTGCAACTGGTGCGAGCTGATTTTTACAATCCCATCAGTCAGTTCCTGGTGAAAATCACTAACCCGCTTGTCCTCCCCCTGCGCAAGATTGTGCCCGGTTTAGGTGGACTCGACCTCGCCTCGCTACTGCTGGCCCTGATATTGCAATGTCTGGCGATTGTTGTACTGATGGCCCTTTATGGCCTCGGTCTGCCCAATATCGGTCTGCTATTGGTCTGGTCAGTACTGGGAGTGATCGGACTATTGGTCAATATCTACTTCTTTTCCCTACTGGCCATGATCATCCTGAGCTGGATCGCCCCAGGGAGCAGCAATCCTGCAGTCTATCTGCTGTACCAGATCACCGAACCGGTGATGGCGCCCTTCAGGAAAATGCTGCCTTCCGCCGGGGGCATGGATTTTTCGCCGATCCTGGTCTTCATTCTGATCAATGTGATTCAGATTGCGCTGCGTCATATGGCGGCGGGCGTGGGTTTGCACCCCGCTCTCGTCATCGGGCTCTGAGCGCAGCGCAATGAACGCAAATTCCGACAGCTCATCCGTTGGCATTGTGACCCCGCAGGTCGCTCACTTTAATGAGCCGCTGATGCTTGCCTGCGGCCGAGAGTTGCCAGCCTATGAGCTGGTCTATGAGACCTACGGACAGCTCAACGATGACAAAAGTAACGCGGTACTGATCTGCCACGCGCTATCAGGACACCACCATGCTGCCGGCTATCATAGCGAAGAAGATCGCAAAGCTGGCTGGTGGGACGAGTGTATCGGACCGGGTAAGCCCATCGACACCAATCGCTTTTTTGTCATCAGCGCAAACAATCTTGGGGGCTGTCATGGCTCCACCGGGCCAACATCCATCAACCCGGCAACGGGAAAAGCCTGGGGGCCGGATTTTCCATCTTTGCGCGCCAGGGACTGGGTGAATAGCCAGGCGCGATTAGCAGACCGTCTGGGTATCGATTGCTGGGCCGCCGTGATCGGTGGCAGCCTGGGCGGCATGCAGGCAATGCGCTGGTCGCTTGAATACCCGGACAGACTGAAGCACTGTATTGTTATCGCAGCCGCGATGAAGCTAAGCGCCCAGAACCTCGCGTTCAATGAACTCGCCCGACAAGCCATCATCTCCGACCCCGCCTTCGATGATGGTCACTACATTTACAAGGGTGAGTCGCCAGGCCAGGGGCTTGCTCTCGCAAGAATGGTGGGCCACATCACCTACTTGTCTGACGAAGCCATGGCCAATAAATTTGGCAGAGAACTTCGATCGGGAAGTTTCGAGAAGGGCGACGAAGACAATATCGAGTTTCAGGTACAGAGTTACCTGCGATACCAGGGCAGCCAGTTTTCGGGTAGCTTTGATGCTAATACCTACATACTGATGACCCAGGCGCTGGATTATTTCGATCTTGCCCGCGACTACGAGCACGATCCTGTGAAAGCGTTTAGCAACGCAAGCTGCAGCTTTTTTGTCGCCTCATTCTCAACCGACTGGCGATTTGCACCAGCCCGTTCCCGAGAAATTGTTAACGCATTGATCGCCGCGGACCGTCCGGTCACCTATACGGAAATCGAAGCAAACGAAGGGCATGACGCCTTCCTGATGCCTATACCACGCTATATTGAAGCGTTTTCGGCCTATATGAAGCGGGTGGGGGAAAGCTGATGCGCCTGGATCTTACCCACATACAACGCTGGATATCTCCCGGCTCAAGGGTGTTGGACCTGGGCTGCGCTGACGGTGAATTCCTGCAAACCCTTCGCGATCAAAGACAGGTGCGGGGCACCGGCATAGAGATCGACCAGGGCGACATTAACAAGGCGATCGGGCGCGGCCTGAATATTATCGAGCAGGACATGGATAAGGGCCTGGATAATTTCCCCGATCACAGCTTCGATACCGTGGTACTCGCGCACGCGTTACAGGCAGTGCATTATCCTGATCGTGTACTGGAAGAAATGCTCCGCATTGGCCGCCAGGGCATTGTCACTTTTCCTAACTTTGGTCACTGGCGCTGCCGTCTTTTTCTAGGTGCAAGAGGACGCATGCCTGTCTCCAGGTTTATGCCGCACACTTGGTACAACACGCCCAACATTCATTTTTGTACGGTGCACGACTTCGAGGCGCTTTGTCGTGAACGCGGTATACGAATCCTCGAGCGGGACGTCGTGGGTAACACCGACCGAGAACCAATGTTGGCCAATGTCTGGCCAAATTTATTCGCCACCACCGCGATCTATCACATCACCCGCTGAGGTCAGCATGCGCAAAACCGTAATAGTCTTTTTTATGATGGCGCTTTGGCCGGCCTTTGCAGCTAATGCCCAACAATCAAAAATGTTCGGTCCATTCGAATTGCACTACAGCGTCGTCAACACCACGTTCATTGAACCCAGTGTCGCCGCCACCTACGGTATTACCCGCGGGAAAGAGCGCGCAATTTTAAACCTGTCTGTGCGTGAGCAACTTGAAGCAGGCGGTGATATAGGCCGCGCTATGCAGCTTAAAGGAACGACCTGGGATCTTCTGCAGAAAACGGAAGAGCTGGAGTTTCAGGAAGTTCGGGAAGGGCCCGCCATTTACTACATTGCCGAGCTCAAATTTCTCAATGAGGAATTCCGCTTTTTCGAAGTTCATTTCAGGCCGGAGGGGGCGCAGCAAACCTATACCTTCGAACTTAAACACCAGATGTACCGGGACTAGGCCAGAACCATGAAAAAAGAGACGGTGGTTCTCGCCAGCGGCAATGTCGGCAAACTCAAGGAGCTCAACCGAATACTGAGCCCGCTAGACCTTGTCCTCAAGTCCCAGGCAGAGTTTGAGGTTCCCGAAGTCCCCGAAGACGGGCTTAGCTTTGTTGAAAACGCCATTATCAAAGCACGCGCCGCGAGTCGTCACACCGGGCTGCCGGCTATTGCCGACGATTCGGGGCTGGAAGTGGACTATCTCAAAGGAGCGCCGGGCATTCACTCTGCTCGCTATTCCGGCGCTGGAGACAAAGCCAACAACGTAAAATTAATCGAGGCGCTGGCAGGGGTTCCCCAGCAGCAAAGAAGCGCGCGTTTTCAGTGTGTGTTGGTCTATATGCGCCATCACCAAGACCCTACCCCGCTGGTTTGTCAGGGCAGCTGGGAGGGACTTATTTTAGAGTCCGAAGAAGGTGAGAATGGATTCGGTTATGACCCACTGTTTTACTTGCCCGATTACCAATGCAGTTCGGCCCAACTCCCTACCGATGTAAAAAACTCTGTGAGCCACCGCGCCGTGGCTAGTGCCCTGTTGGTGGAGGCCCTCGGCAAAGGCACCTAAGCCCATGTCATTGCCACCTCTTAGCCTTTATATCCACCTTCCCTGGTGTGAACGCAAATGCCCCTACTGTGATTTCAACTCCCATGAGAGCAGTCAGGTGCCGGAATACGCTTACATCACAGCACTACTTCACGATCTGGATGCAGACCTTGCCTTGGCGGCCGGGCGTGAAATCCAAACTCTGTTCATCGGTGGAGGAACTCCAAGCCTGTTCAGCGCAGAAAGTATCTCCCGTCTCCTTGAGGGCCTGAGCCAGCGAGTTGAGCTGGCCACCGACATGGAAGCGACCATGGAGGCAAACCCCGGAAGCGCAGAAGCGGGTAAATTTTTGGGCTTTCGCCAAGCTGGCATTAATCGCCTTTCGCTCGGCATCCAGAGTTTCCAGAACGAGAAACTCCGCGCGCTTGGGCGCGTGCATGATAGTGAGCAAGCCCACGCGGCTATCGATTATGCCAAAGCCGCTGGCTTCGATAGCTTTAACATTGATTTGATGCACGGCTTACCAGGGCAGGCAGAGGCGGACGCCATTTATGATCTGGAGACCGCTATCAGCTTTGATCCGCCACACCTGTCCTGGTATCAATTGACGATCGAGCCAAACACCGTCTTTAACAAACGCCCACCCACATTACCCGTGGAAGATGCGCTGGCGGACATTCAGGATCAGGGCGAAGCCTTGCTTGCGCAGCGTGGCTATGGTCAATATGAAGTGTCCGCCTACAGTCGCCCGGACATGCAGTGCCGCCATAACCTCAATTACTGGTCCTTCGGCGACTATCTGGCGCTGGGCGCGGGCGCTCACGGTAAAATCACGTCAGAGGATGGCAGTATCAGGCGCTACGCAAAGACCAGAGCGCCGCAAGACTATTTGCAGGCGGAGCACTACACCGCCAGCGAGCGCATCCTCGATAGAGAGGAAATCATCGGGGAATTCATGTTGTTTGCGCTGCGACTGAACAATGGCTTTAGCATGCAGCACTTTGAGCGTGTCACGGGCTTGTCAGTGACCGAGCTAACCGACAGGATTGAGTCGCTGACAGACCGAGAACTGCTGTCTCAGGACGGGGACAACCTTCGAGCTACGCCGCTGGGTCGGCGTTTTCTTGACAGCGTGATCGCGGAATTTTTACCCGACGACTGAGCCTGCGCAACAAGTCCCACAATGTAGAGCGAATGCCCAGAGAAAATTCAGCTTGGTAAAAGTCAGCAAAAGAATGCGCTAACTTTTCACAAACAAGAGATCCCACACGCCATGCCCCAGTCGCTCCCCTCGGGCTTCAAATTTAGTCAGCGGCCGATCATCGGGCCGCGGAGAAAACTGACCGCTGCCGGCACAGTTCGATAAACCTTCAGCCACGCTCAGTACTTCCATCATCTGCTCAGCGTAGTGCTGCCAGTCTGTCGCCAGGTGCAACACACCGCCGGGTTTTAGTTTGCGGGTGAGGTGTGCCACAAAGTCCGGCTGAATCAGGCGTCGCTTATGGTGTCGTTTTTTGTGCCACGGATCGGGGAAAAAGATCTGCACGGTATCCAGAGAATTATCGGCAATACAGTCATGCAAAACTTCCACAGCATCGTGGCAATAGACTCGAATGTTGTTTACGTTCTCATCCACCATGGAATGCAGCAGCCGTCCAACGCCAGGCTTATGAACCTCAATACCGACGAAGTTTTTCTCCGGTGCGGCAGCAGCCATCTCGACGAGGGACTGACCCATGCCAAAACCTATCTCCAACACCTTGGGTCCGGACCGGCCAAAGGCGGTGTCGAAGTCCAAGCGACCCTTATCGTGTTCGAGCCCGCATCGGGACCAGTTGTCCTCGTATGCACGCTCCTGCCCGGGCGTCATCCGACCTGTGCGCAACACGTAGCTACGGATAGGGCGGCGCTTTTGTGGATCATTCATATTCAGGCCAATAACTTCCAACCGGCAGCTGACAAACATGCCCAGCCAGCGATGAATGACAGGCCGCCCAGGGGGGTGACGGCGCCCAACCATTTGGTTCCAGTGATTGCCAATATATAAAGACTGCCAGAGAACACGGCAATCCCCAGAAGAAACAACCATCCTGCGCTTTTAAGCATGACTGTCTGGGGCTGACTAAGAGCGATTACTCCCACCGCCAGTAACGCCAGTGAGTGGTAAAAATGATATTGGACGGCAGTTTCGAACACTCCCATCATGTCGCTATCGAGCTTATCGCGTAAGGCATGGGCCCCAAAGGCGCCAAAAGTGACGGCGAGCATGCCGCTGAGCGAAGCGAGAGTAATAAAGAGTTTTGCCATGGGTTTGTGTCTGCCCTGAAACTGAAGAAGCCCACTGTGTGGACGATGAGTGATTACAATCATCGCCCACACAGTGGGCTCCTACAAGCGTCTGTTTGCTAAATCAGGCCGCGATGGCGGCCTTCAGCTTCTTCATTGCATTGGCTTCTAACTGGCGAATACGCTCCGCCGAAACGCCGTACTGATCGGCAAGCTCATGCAGGGTCGACTTTTCTTCGGCCAACCAGCGCTGTGCCAAAATGTTGCGACTGCGCTCGTCCAGGTCTGCCAGAGCGCTGTGCAGCTGCGCCTGGGAGTTCTGTTTCCAGTCACCCTCTTCCACCGCCTCAGCAGGGTCAGAGCTCTGATCTTCCAGGTAATACTGGGGAGCTTGCCAGCCGTCATCATCGTCACTGTCGGTGGGCATGTCGTAGGCAAGGTCACGGCTGGTCAGCCTGCCTTCCATACGGTGTACTTCTTTCACATCAACCCCGAGGTCCTCAGCAACAGCTTTAGCCTCATCGGCGCTGAGCCAGGACAGGCTTTTCTTTTTGCTGCGCAGGTTAAAGAACAGTTTGCGCTGCGCTTTCGTGGTCGCCACTTTAACGATACGCCAATTACGCAGAATGTATTCGTGCATTTCTGCCTTGATCCAATGCACGGCAAAAGACACCAGCCGAACGCCCTTCTCAGGATCAAAACGCTTGATGGCCTTCATCAAGCCCACGTTACCTTCCTGAATGAGGTCGGCTTCGGCAAGACCATAACCTGAATAGCTACGGGCAATGTGCACGACAAAACGCAGGTGAGACATCACCAGCTCGCGTGCGGCGGTGAGGTTATCGTTGAAAAAGAGATCCTCTGCCAGCTCCCGCTCGCGCTCAGGACTGAGCACGGGGATGCTGCCAACGGCTTGCACATACGCGGCAAGATTGGCTCCCGGTACCATCTGATCGACAGGTTGCAGGCTACTACTCATAAAGGTTCTCCATAAAATTGGTCGGCAATATTAGCACTCTTTCTATTAGAGTGCTAATTCCCGAAAAGTTCCACAGGAGAACACTAAAACTGCTAATTCTTCTTTAAAATCAGCAAGTTATAATAAAAAGGGGAAAGAAAGTGTCTTTTTCTCTTTTTTGCCACCCGGGTACACGCGCGTCAGCGTGGTTGAATAGCCGCCAGGTGACGAGTCACTGCTAGCCAAGCGCCTGCGAGGCCCAGTAGGCCTCCCAGAATCAGCAGATTGAGGGCCCCCATCAAACCCAACCCCGCCAGCGTAAACTCACTCTGGTAAAGAGCCGCTAGCTCAGACACCGGGCCATCGAGGTACCAAAGGGACAGGCTCACCAAAAGAGCGGCGAAGAAACCGCCCCCCACTCCGTACCATAGACCGGTATACAAAAACGGACGGCGGACAAAGGGATTGCTTCCCCCCACCAATTTGACGATCACGATCTCTTCTCGACGGTTTTCAATCGCCAGGCGAATGGTATTGCCCAGAATTAACACTACGCCCAGCACCAATAGCCCCCCAATCGCCATTACCATGCGCCTGCTGAGCTGCATCAGGCTATTCAGGCGCTGAAGCCACTCCATATCCAGCACCGCTTCGGCGACTTCGTCTTGCTCGGCCAACTGTGAACGCAGGCCTCCTGTGGCAACACCCTGCAGGGATGAATCGGGCGTTACTACCAACAAATTGGGCAGGGGGTTTTCTTCGAGGCTGGCCAGCACATCAGCAAAGCCAGACAGGGCGCTGAACTCTGCAAGGGCGTCTTCGCGTGAGACAAAGCTTACTTGCTCTACATCATCTCTGGCTTCAATCTTACGCGCCAGCGCTTCTGCAGAGGCAGAGTTCACTTCATCTTTTAGAAACAGAGAAATCTGCGAGGGGCTATCCCACCCCGCACTAAGCTCGGTCACATTATCGAGCGCTACATCGAGCCCCACCGGCAATGCCATTGCAATACCAATCACCAACCAGGTCATCAGGCTGGCTGCGAGATTGTCCAACACTCGATGCAGGCTGTCGGCAGCAGACAAACGATGATGGCGCAGCCAAGCATTGTAACGGTCGCTAAAACGCGCCCTACTCTGGACGGCGCCCTCACCGCGGGGCTTATTCATAACGCACCCCCAGTCACCAGGCGCCCCTCACTCAAGGTAATAATTCTGTGGCGCAACTTGGATATCAGAATCAAATCATGGCTGGCAATAAGCACCGTGACTCCCACCTGATTGAACTCCTCGAACAGCTGCATAATTTCTGCCGACAGCGCAGGATCAAGGTTGCCTGTGGGCTCATCGGCCAACAGAATTTTAGGCTTACCGACCACCGCGCGGGCGATACCCACTCGCTGCTGCTCTCCACCGGACAGAGTGACCGGCAGAGCTCGCTCTCGGGCGAGTAGCCCCACCTTATCCAGGGCCGCGCGCACGCGCCTGCCAATCTCGCGATGGTCGTAGCCGGCAATAATTAATGGCAGCGCCACGTTGTCGAACACTGGGCGATCAAACAGTAGCTGGTGGTTCTGAAACACCACGCCAATGTCTCGACGGTGCGCCGGAATGTTCCGATTGGGAACACTCGCAAGATCTACACCGTCGATGATGACCTTGCCGCGAGTGGCCCTGTCCATCAGCATAACCAGCCGCATCAGCGTACTCTTGCCGGCGCCAGAGTGGCCCGTCAGGAAAACCAGATCATCTTTTGCTATCTCAAAACTGACTTCGCGCAGGGCATCGTGGCCCTCTTCATAGCGTTTACTGACCCGTTCGAAACTGATCATGCAGCCGCATCATCCCCGGCAAACAATGCCTCGATGAAAGGCTCAGCCTCAAACGGCCGCAGATCATCAACGGCCTCACCGATACCAATAAACCGAATGGGTAAGCCCAGCTTTTTGGCAATCGCAAAGATCACTCCGCCCTTGGCGGTTCCATCAAGTTTGGTCAGGCTGATTCCCGATACCCCCACCCACTGACGGAAATGATCCGCCTGGGCCAGCGCGTTCTGGCCCGTGCCCGCGTCCAGTACCAGCATCACCTCGTGGGGAGCGTTATCGTCGAGCTTGCCCATCACCCGCACCACTTTCTTGAGCTCCTCCATCAGATTATCCTTGTTGTGCAAACGGCCCGCCGTATCTGCAATTAACACATCTATGTTGCGGGCCTGGGCAGCCTGCAAAGCATCAAAGATCACGGAGGCACTGTCGGCACCGGTATGCTGGGCCACTACCGGCACATTATTTCGGTCGCCCCACACCTGTAATTGTTCCACAGCAGCGGCGCGAAAGGTGTCTCCGGCCGCCAGCATCACCGACTGGCCCTGAGATTGGAAGCGTTTGGCCAGCTTACCGATAGTGGTTGTCTTACCAACGCCATTTACTCCTACCATCAGTATCACATAGGGTTTGTGACCACTTACTGACAGCGCTTGCTCGCAGGGCTTTAGCAGCGACAAAAGCTCTTCTTTCAATGCGTCTTGCAGGGATTCCGGGTTGGTTAACTCTTTACGTGATACACGCTGCGTCAGGCGGTCGATGATGTCCATCGTGGCATCAACGCCAACGTCTGCCATTAACAAACGGGACTCCAGCTCTTCAAGTAACTCCGCGTCAATTTCCTTGCGCCCCAGAAACAGATTACCCAGGCCCTGAACCAGGCTGTCGCTAGTTCGGCCCAGACCTCGGCGCAGGCGACCAAAGATCCCCGGCTTATCTTGAGGAGTCGCTGCGGCCTCAGTCGACGGATCAACCGGCGGCAGCTCTGCTTCGGGCGGAGCCTCCTCCTCTTCGAGCGATGTAGGAATTGAAACGTTGCCGTCCACCGTTGTCGGCTCAATAACTGTCGGCTGATCCTGGGGTGGCTGCTCCTGCAAGCCAGCACCCGGTTCTTCGGTCTCTGGCTCGGCAATGGGTGAGGGTTCTTCCCTTGCCTCCACCTCTGGTTCGCGCGCAGGTTCAGGCTGGCCGGCGGCATCAGCCGCCGGCTCTAGTGGCAGCGGTGCAGCGCTTTCTTCGGCAAGCGGCTGCGCTTCCGGCTTTTTCTTTCGTTTGAAAAATTTCATATCGGTCGTGTTAGAGTCTGCGGCACCAGAAGGGTGGCCGCGAAAGCGTCTATCCTACCACTGCTGTACAGAGTGATTAAATGTCGAGAGGCACAAAAGGCAAAAGGGGGCACAATCAGCTGCGTCTCATCGGTGGCGAGTGGCGGGGCAGGAAGCTGTCATTCACTCCAGTCGATGGCCTTCGGCCCACCACAGATCGCGTTCGGGAAACCCTCTTCAACTGGCTGGCCAGTGATTTGCACGGTGCCAAATGCCTAGACTTGTTTACCGGCAGCGGCGCTTTGGGGCTTGAGTCGCTATCGCGCGGCGCCGCGCGTTGCGATTTTGTTGACACTTCGGCCGTGGCCATTAAACAGCTACGGTCACACCTGCAAACCCTTGATAGTGACAACCGCGGCCACTGCCATACCGATTCGGCCCTGTCTTATCTTGCCAAAGCAAAGCAGCAATGGGACATCGTGTATCTGGATCCTCCATTTGGTCAGGATCTGCTTGGGCCCTGCTGCAGCCTTCTGGACGAGGAGAAATGTTTGACCTCTAGCGCACGGGTTTACATCGAGTCTGGCACAAAAGATCAACTCCCCGATTTTCCGGCTAGCTGGGAACCACACAGGGAGAAAAAAGCGGGAGACGTCAGCTACCGCTTGTTCATTGTTCACCCCCAGTAAATCGGGTTACCATCGGCTGCTTCCGTTACTGCAAGGTTCAGCGCTATGCGCACTAACACCGTCATTTATCCCGGGACTTTTGACCCCATCACCAACGGTCATGTTGATCTCACCGAGCGGGCCTCTCGCCTGTTTGACAGGGTGGTGGTTGCCATCGCTTATAGCGAGAAGAAGACGCCCCTGTTTGACCTCGAACAACGCATAGCCCTGTGCGAGGCATCGCTTGCTCACCTGGACAATGTTGAAGTTACTGGATTCAGCAATTTGCTGACCGATTTTGCTAAAAGCCAGGGCGCACGATGCGTGCTGAGAGGCCTGCGGACTGTGGCAGATTTTGAATACGAGTTTCAGCTGACGAACATGAATCGGGCGATGTACCCGGAGTTTGAAAGCGTCTTCCTGACGCCCTCTGAACACCTATCTTTTATCTCTTCATCCCTGGTCAGGGAAATCGCCGCTCTTAAAGGCGATATCACGCCCTTCGTACCAGAGCCGGTCGCTCTGGCATTACATTCTCGATTTGCTGATTAGTGTTGCGAAAGCGGAGGTCCGCGTTAGCGCACCCCCCATGCGATTATCGCTCTAGCTCTGTTCGCGTGCCGCCCTGGAGGCGCGGATAGAATCTACGTCCTTGTTGGTATAGCCGGTATTACGACAACCCAGACAACGCATGAACGTACTCTCGCCGGGCCCAAGGACCAAAGTTTCGGCGGCTTCACCTGCATGCCCAGCAAGCAGCGTAAAGGGTAAGCTGACCAACCAAACTGCGGCACCGCCAACAGTGAGTACCAGGCCAACAGGCCGCGCCACCAACAAATCGCCGACCATAGCCCACTCATTGGGGCTTTCATCAACCGCTTTAGCCGCCAACAGAGATTGTGGTAGCAGCAAGCATGAAATCATCAGGGCTGTTACAAGGCGCTTTACGCCAACATTATTTTTCATATTATTTCTCCGCGGGATCCCTTCCCCGTCCCCTATGGTCTTTTTAGTGTAGCTTGTTCAACGCTGGCAGGCCACGCAGTACACGGTAGTTCGCTGACTAATTCGACTTTCTTGCAATTTCTCGCCGCAATGCTTGCAGGGCTCGCCTTCACGGCCATAAACATAGAGTTGCTGAGCAAAGTACCCAGGCTTGCCATCGCCGCCAACAAAATCTCGAAGTGTAGTTCCACCCTGACTTATAGCAGAAGTAAGCACTCGCTTTACTTCTTCAGAAAGGCTTCGGTACCGGGCTTTTGAAATCCGGCCTGCAGCTCGGGTGGGGCGGATGCCCGCAAAGAAGAGCGCCTCGTTAGCGTAAATATTACCAACGCCTACTACGATTTTCTGGTCCATCAGGAAGGATTTGACCGGACCCTTTCGTCCTCTGGATCGCCGGTACAGCAAGTCGCCGTCAAAGGCATCCGACAATGGTTCGGGGCCAAGACTGCCCAGCAGAGCGTGCGTCTCTCCCTCAGGGACCCAAAGGCAACAGCCGAAACGGCGCGGGTCGTTGTAACGAAGAATATTGCCACCGGCAATTTCAATATCGAAATGATCGTGCCGCGCAGGCTGATCCGCAGGGGTTACCAGGCGCAACGAACCAGACATCCCAAGGTGCACTAGCAAAGACCCAGTCTTGGTTTTAAATAACAGGTATTTTGCTCGACGCTCTACGCTCTCGACACGCTGGCCTTGCAGCAGAGATGGCAGGTCGCCAGGAATAGGCCAACGCAAACGGCTTTCGCGCACAACCATCCGCTTCACTGTCCGCCCTTTGATGTGGGGCTCCACACCGCGACGGGTAGTTTCGACCTCGGGGAGTTCCGGCATATCAAGCTGACCCATACAAAAGACGCCATAATAGCGCGACAGTAGAAACAAAAAACCCCGGACAATGCCGGGGTTTCAGGATGTACTTCTTGGGGAGGCTTACTTGATTTTGCCTTCCTTATACATCACATGCTTACGGGCAACTGGATCGTACTTCTTCTGTTCCAGCTTGTCCGGAGTGGTGCGCTTGTTCTTGTCAGTGGTGTAGAAGTGACCAGTACCAGCTGAAGAATTCATGCGAACTTTTTCTCTCATTGAGCTTCTCCTTAAACCTTTTCGCCGCGAGAACGCATATCTTCAAGAACGGTTTCAATACCTTTCTTGTCAATAATACGCATGCCTTTGGAAGATACCCTCAGGCTCACGAAGCGCTTCTCGGATTCCACCCAAAAACGGTGCTGGTGGAGGTTAGGCAAAAAACGACGACGGGTGCGGTTTTTTGCGTGTGATACGTTGTTACCGGTGACCGGACGCTTGCCGGTGACCTGACATACTCTTGCCATGATCCTGTCTCTCCCAAAATCGCGGGAATTCATAAAAAATAAGTGGCTATTACAGGCCCGAAAAAGGACCCCAGCCGCACGGAGCGCGACTTTATACCAGAAGGACCAAGCCATAGCAAGAAAATCTAAACGCAGAGCTCTCTTTGCCCGTGCGTTGGAACCACTGCGCCAACAAGGCCCGGTTCGCCAAAACTCAGCTCGGCAGCGGCCTTTACAGCAATCCCTGCTCCGCAAACGAAAACTCACAGCCCGAGCCCACAATAATATGATCCAGGACCCGAATATCCAATAAACCCAAGGCAGCAACTAAACGCTCGGTGATTCGCTTGTCTGCACTGCTGGGCTGGGGCACTCCGGAGGGGTGGTTATGCGCAAAAATGACCGCTGCCGCGCGGTATTGCAATGCTCGCACCGCTACTTCCCGAGGATACACAGCCGCGCCGTCCAGCGTCCCCAGAAACAGGTCTTCACAGCGCAAAACGCGATGCTGGCTGTCCAGAAAAATGACACTGAACACTTCCCTCACCTCGCCGCCCAGGTGGTGTTGCAAAAACTTCCGGGTCTGCTCTGGACTGGAAAGCACATCTATACCCTGCAGTTCCTGCAGAGCCAGTCGACGGGCCAACTCTACAGAGGCCCGCAATAACGCATACTTGGCATTACCGATACCCTGGCAGGCGAGTACGCTATCAGCGTCAGCACACATGAGCCCGGTCAGCCCATCGAATTGCTGCAGTAGTTCTTTGGCGAGCACAACCGCATTGCTGTGGCGATAGCCGGTCTGCAGAAGCACCGCCAATAATTCAGCATCTGACAGGGCTTTAGCACCCCGCGACAGCAATCGCTCCCGCGGTCCCTCCCCAGACTCCCACTGTAAAGTCCGCACGCCGCTCCTCCTTGAGCACCCTGCGGCCCGGTGTCAAAGACGCGGGCCAAATGGTATCTTTCGCTGCTTTCGGGCAACTATTGTCGCGATTCGGGATTAACAATGGCACATCTATTTAATCGCAATGTCCTCCTGGGCGTCAGCGGTGGCATCGCCGCCTACAAGTCCGCAGAGCTGGTGCGCCAATTACAGGAGCTGGGCGCCACGGTTCGCGTGATCATGACCCAGGGTGCCAGGGAGTTCATCACTCCACTTACTCTACAGGCGCTGTCAGGTAATCAGGTACACACCCAGCTGCTCGATGAGGAGGCCGAACAGGGCATGGGGCACATCGAGTTGGCGCGCTGGGCGGATGTGCTGGTGATTGCCCCGGCGACAGCAGATTTGATCGCTCGATTGTCGGCGGGACGTGCTGACGACCTGCTAACAACGGTGGTCCTGGCAACGCCCTCCCCGGTATTGATCGCCCCGGCGATGAACCAACAAATGTGGCGAGACCCTGCCACCACCGCCAACATTGCGACCCTGACCCAGCGCGGCATGCACCTCATTGGGCCGGCGGCGGGAGAACAGGCCTGCGGTGACGTGGGCCCAGGGCGCATGGAACAACCCCCTGCTATTGCTGCCGCCGCAGCCTCCCTGTTCCAGACAAATGTCCTGACAGGCAAGAGAGTCCTCATAACGGCAGGTCCCACCAGAGAGCCTTTAGATCCCGTGCGTTACATTTCCAACCACAGCTCTGGCAAGATGGGTTACGCACTGGCCCGCGCCGCCATCGACGCAGGTGCGATCACAAGCCTGATCAGTGGTCCCGTCAACCTGGATCCGCCGGACCATGCGCACATCCACAGGGTCGAAAGTGCCAGGGATATGCTGGAAAAATGCCTGGAACTGGTTGCCGAGTGCGACATTTTTATTGCCTGCGCAGCGGTAGCGGATTACCGTCCAGCTGAAGTACAAGACCAGAAAATCAAGAAGGGCGCAGACGAAACCAGCCTGCAGCTCGTTAAAAACCCCGACATCGTCAGTGCTGTGGCGTCCTCAGAGCATGCACCGTTCACCGTCGGCTTTGCCGCCGAAACACAGGACGTTTTAGCCTATGCCAGGGATAAAATGCATCGCAAAGGGCTTAATATGATTGTTGCAAATGACGTCTCTGGGCCGGACACGGGCTTCAATAGCGACGAAAACGAGGTCACCGTACTGTGGGAATCGGGGGAACAGGCTCTCGACAGGGCAAGCAAGTCCAACTTAGCCCGAGAAATCATCGCCCTAATCGCCAGCACCGCAAAAAACTAGTTTCTCAAAAAGTGCGAAAGCGCGTTCCCGTCAGGGCCCGAGCGTAATATCATCCCTTTCAGGGATACGGCGGCCAGGGATCATGCTGAGTAAAATAAAAAATAAAAAAGGGGACAAGGCGCCAGAGTCAAAACGTCAGGCAGCCAGCAATCCTCAGGGCATTTCAGCTTCCGGTAACGCGACGCACAAAACCGCAGGAACCGGCCTGTTAGTCACGCTTTTGGTGATTCTGGGCAGCTTTGCCTACCTCCTCCTGGTGCGCGAGCCGGGAGTAAAAACTCAACAAGCGGACCGTGTCGCCGGCGCCTACGCCACCCAGCAAGCCACTAATATCAATGCCCGCTTGGCCCTGACGCGCCAGCGACTGCAGAGCACCGCACAATCCCCGCTAGCGTTGTCCGCCATCGCCAGCCGAGCACGAGAAGATATTGAACTGGTTGAACAGGCCGTGCTGGACTACTTCCCGGACTTGTTGAGCCTGAAAATAGTCCCCGTGGGTGATATGGGTACCGCCGAGTTTGAAGGCGCCGACCAGGGATTACGCAATCACATTGAAGTCGACCTGGTGCGTCGAACCGCCAACGGTGAAGCCACACTACCCGAGGCCTTTCGTTTCGAAGAGCGCTGGCTTACCACCATTGCCGAACTGGTCAAACACCCGAGGGTCGAAGACCGCAGGGCGGTATTGGTCGCTACCGTGGACAATAAGGCCTTCTCCAGAGAGCTTCAGGCGCTGAATTCTGGAACCGGGAAATACGCCCTGGAGCAGATTTATACCGCCAGCGACGGCAAAACCAGCACCAATGTCATCGCCCAGTCAGGCAGCGGCGACGCCAACGACTACCAGCGCTTTGCCACTATCCCAGACACTAACTGGCGGGTGGCATTCACCCCCTCTAACGACTTAATGGATGCATTGGGATCGTCCAGTGGGCCCATTTATCTCGTCCTCGCCCTGTGCATTTTAGCCACCGTGGGCGGCTTTGCCATCGTCGCAGTCCGCATGCCCAATATCATCAAAGACGACGTCAACAGGATGATTTCCGCGTCAGATCGGAAATCAGAGCTTAGCCTCGCCATTCCAGAGCTTGTCACGGTGGCCCGACAGTTGCGACGAGCCACACTGCGCGCCCTGCGCCAGATAGACGGCGGCCATGACGCGCCACTGCCCAACATGGAAGTAGAGACTCTGGAGTCGGTTGAAGACGCTCCCTCCGCAGCTGACCTGGACGATGTATTGGAGCTGGATTTGGTAATGGAGGAAGAACCGGAACAAATTACCGTCATTCCCTCCAACTTCCCGGCACACATATTCAGGGCCTACGATATTCGGGGGGACGCTAGCACCGAACTTACCGAAGACCTCATGGCAAGCATCGGACTTGCATTGGGCACTATTGCCGGTGAAATGGGCGAACAGTCGTTACTGGTCGGTTGCGACGGGCGCAACTCCAGCCCGGCACTGAAATCGGCGCTGGTGCGCTCGCTTATGGAGTCCGGCCGAGACGTGATCGACATTGGCCTGGTTCCCACTCCGGTGCTCTACTTTGCCACCCGCCACCTGAGTTGCCGCTCTGGCCTCATGATTACAGGTAGCCACAACCCTAAAACCGATAACGGACTGAAGATTGTTCTCAACCAACAGACAATACACGCCGGCGGTATTGAGGAACTTCGAGACAAGGTGATCGAAGGCGACTTCAGCAAGGGCAACGGCAGAATGATCCGGGAAGACGTCATTCCCGCCTATATTGATGAAGTGACCGAGGATATCGCCATAGCGGTGCCTCTCAAGATCATCGTGGATGCAGGAAACGGTGCTACCAGCGATATCGCCCCACAACTGTTCGAAGAACTTGGCTGTGAAGTCATCCCCATGTATTGCAGCGTGGATGGAAACTTCCCCAATCACTCACCCGATACCTCCAACGAAGATAATCTACGTGCCCTTTGTGAGGCGGTGCAGCGCGAAGAAGCTGACTTTGGCGTAGCTTTTGATGGCGACGGCGACAGACTAGCGGTAGTCACGGGCTCGGGGCGCATCGTCCGCTCTGACGTGCTACTGATGATATTCGCCCAGGACGTTGTCTCCCGCAATCCGGGTGCCGACGTCGTCTTTGACGTCAAATGCAGCCGTAACCTGACGCAACTTATCACCAGTAACGGTGGCCGGCCGGTGCTGTGCAAAACGGGTCACGCTTTCATGAAAGAGAAAATGGCAGAAACCGGCGCTCTATTGGGCGGTGAGTTCTCTGGCCACATGTTCTTCGGCGAACGCTGGTTCGGGTTCGACGATGGTATGTATGCGGCCGGGCGTTTGGCTGAAATCATGAGTACGCAAGGCGACAGCCTGGATGAAATCATCGACGCCTTCCCCGTTACCGTAAACACGCCGGAAATTTTGATACCGGTCACTGAACAGAACAAACAGCCGCTCATGGATAGAATTATCCGAAACACCGATTTTTCCTCGGGCAAGGTCAACACCTTGGACGGGATTCGGGTAGACTTTTCAGAGGGGTGGGGCCTGGTACGCGCCTCAAACACCAGCTCGGCACTCACCGCCCGCTTTGAGGCCACCAGTGCCGAATCGCTGGAAATGATCATGAGCGAATTCCGCGAACAAATCGCACTGGTAGACTCCACGCTTGAACTCAATTTCTGAGCCCAGCCGGCTCCAACAGGTAATTAATGTCACTCGATCGTAGCGCCGCCCTCAATATTGCCAATGTCCTGACGGAGGCGCTTCCCTACATTCAGCGTTTCACCGGCAAGACCATCGTGGTCAAGTTCGGGGGCAATGCCATGGTTGACCCACAACTGCATGAAAGCTTTGCCCGGGACGTAGTGCTCATGAAACTGGTGGGCATGAACCCTGTCGTGGTGCACGGCGGCGGCCCCCAGATCGGCGCTCTTCTGGAAAAGCTCAACATTCAAACAGAGTTTGTGGATGGCATGCGGGTGACCGACGAAGAAACCATGGACGTGGTGGAAATGGTCCTCGGCGGCAGTGTGAACAAAGAAATCGTATCGTCTATCAATCGAAACGGCGGCAAGGCCATCGGTGTCACCGGCAAGGATGGCCAGCTTATCAGAGCACGCAAGCTCAAAGTGACACGCCACAGCCCAGAGCTTGATGCTTCTGAAATCATTGATATCGGCCACGTAGGCGAGGTTGAGAAAATCGACACCGAAGTCCTCAAGGTCATTCTCGAGAGTAACTTCATTCCTGTCATTGCGCCCATTGGGGTGGACAGCCAGGGCAATAGTTACAACATTAACGCTGATCTGGTCGCGGGAAAGTTATCGGAGGTTTTACAGGCCGAAAAGCTGATGCTGTTAACCAATGTCTCCGGCCTCTTGAACAAAAACGACGAGATACTGACCGGGCTCAGCACGGCAGAGGTCGACAGCCTGATTGCCGATGGCACAATTTATGGCGGCATGCTGCCAAAAATTGGCTGCGCACTGGACGCCGTCAAATCAGGAGTGGCAAGCTCGCACATTATTGACGGTCGGGTTCCCCATGCCGTACTACTGGAAATATTCACCGACGAAGGCATCGGCACACTTATCAGCAACCGCAGACACTGAGACCAGCGAAAAATACGGGATTGAGGCTCTATTTTCAGGCAATTTCTTCTGCTGCTTATTGCAGGCATCCCGGCTAATCGCTAGCATGGGGCGTAACCCGAATGATGTGTAATTTTCATGCCCCCCAGAAAATCCCAACGGCGTCAGCAGATTCTAGAAGCATTAGCTCAAATGCTGGAAGCCAATCCTGGTAACAGGATCACCACTGCGGGACTGGCGAAGCAAGTCGGCGTCTCTGAAGCGGCGCTTTACCGTCACTTCCCCAGCAAATCGAAAATGTTCGAAGGGCTCATCGAGTTCATTGAAGACACTCTGTTTAGTCGCATAAAGCTGATTCTCAACGAAGAGCCCAGCGCCATGGGCCGCTGTGAAAAGATGCTGACCCTGTTACTTGCCTTTACAGAGCGCAACCCTGGCATAACCCGTATTCTCACCGGCGACGCCCTGGCGGGGGAAACAGAGCGCCTCCACGTGCGCGTCGCCCAATTGTTCGACCGATTCGAGACGCAGCTAAAGCAGGTTATTCGAGAGGCGGAGATGAGAGAAGGCCTGCGCCCGACGATACCACTGCCTGCCGCCGCCAATCTATTGATGGCAACCGCTGAAGGGCGTATTTCGCAATATGTGCGTTCTGGCTTTAAGCGTTCGCCCACCGAAGACTGGAAACAGCAGTGGGAGCTGCTCATGGCGGGATTTTTTAAAGAGGCCGTCAGTCAGCCTGTTCCCGGTCAAAGCGGCTTCGCCCAACCGTTCAATCAGGGTTAACGTCGCGGATCTTGACTGGTTTTTTGTTGTTCGGCCCTCTGCTGAGCCATCATATTGCGGCGAAACTCCACCATATCCAACAAGATTACAAAGCGCTCGATATCCGCTTTATAAGCCGCCTCCACCGCTTCAATTTCGATCTGGCGATCGGCGATAGCCCTGTCGGAAATGGCAATCTCTGACTGCAGGTCTGCAATCGCCTGCAGTCGCTCTACATCAACTTCGCGGCCCATTCTTTCCATTTCAGCAGCCTGCGCCTGATAGTTCTCTACCTGCTGCTTCAGCGATCGTTTATTAGACTTGATGATACTGACCCGTATACGCAAGTCGCGCAGAGCGCGCTCTTCGGCAGCTTCAATATCTTCTATCGCGCTATAGCGCAGCAACAGCGCTTCGTCCCACTCTTTCAGCCGAAGCTGCTCTGCGACGGCTTCGTCCTCCAGACGTTTTTGGGCATCTGCGTGCTTTTGTTCTTCTTCAGAGAGCTCTCTGGGCACCACGCGAATAACAACGCCCTTGTCATTGACGACTTCGTAACCCTTCTTGACATGCTCGGGTGGCACCTGGAAATCAACCACCGTACTGCCCTCGTCATTCACATACCGGTATAGCTCAGCAGCAAGGCTGCCAGGAGACAGCACCATCAACAAAACTGCGGCCAAAAGGCCCGGGCGGTTGAGAAACTTTATTTTCATGCCGCCCAATATAGGCGTTGGCTGAACGAGGAACAAGTCACACGCCGTAGCGAGTTCGATATTCTTTCATTTTTTCCAGTGCCTCTAACGAGCCCCCGGATTGTTCCAGATAGGCGATTATGTGGCCCATGTCGATAATGCTCAGCACCGGAATCGAATACGCTTTTTCCAGCTCCTGAATGGCCGAGAGGTCTCCTGCTCCCCGCTCCTGACGATTGAGCCCGATGGCAACCCCGGCCAACTCCGCGCCTGCCGCCTCGATCATCGCAATAACCTCGCGCACAGCGGTACCGGCGGTGATGACGTCATCGATCACCAATACTCGCCCCTTAAGTGGCGCACCCACCAGCACACCGCCCTCGCCGTGTGACTTGGCCTCTTTACGGTTATAGGCGAACGGCAGGTCCATTCCATGGTCATTGGCTAATGCCACTGCCGTTGTCGCAGCCAATGGAATTCCCTTGTAAGCGGGCCCGAGCAGTACATCAAATTCAATGCCTGATTCGGCAATACGATTGGCATAACATCGACCCAGGGCAGCCAGGGCTCGGCCGCTGTCGAACGCGCCGGCGTTAAAAAAGTACGGACTGACGCGCCCGGATTTCAAGGTGAACTCACCAAATTTCAGGACTTCGTACTCTCTGGCCAATTCAATGAATTCTTTCTGATATGCCTGCATACGCGCGCTTCTCCTTTCGATCTGGCCTGTATTCACAATTGTTTGTTGTTTCCGGACTTTGTTATCCACGCATTCCCAGCTAGAATGCATGGCTCGACCGCCTCTGCTACCGCCCGCGGCAACATTAAGTCAGCGAGGGTAAAACAAATAATCAGCAGTAGCGGGACCGCTGGTCAGCAGCAATCGAAATACGAATATCGGATAGTCCGTGGGTCGCCAAAAGAGGCAGCCCTTTTGGGCTCCATATAATACACGCTCTAATATCAAGGGGCCATGAATGCGGGTCATCAGTTTCAGCGCAGACGGCATCAAGAACGCCGCTGAAAAAGGATTTTACGATTGGTTGAAAGAACAGGATGCCGACTTCGTCTGCATTCAGGACCTGCAATGCTCGGAATACGACCTCCAGGACAATCTTTTCTTCCCCGAAGAGTACAACCCTTATTTCTTTGACGACATTGACGGCAAAACCAATGGTGTCGCTATCTACTGTCGCCAGCTACCCAAGGCAATCATGACTGGCCTGGGCTTCGCAGACTTCGACATGGAAGGCCGTTATATTCAGGCGGATTACGAGAACATAAGCATCGGCTGTTTGCTGGCTCCCAGCGCGGAACCGGGCAATGCAGAGCAGCAGGCACGCAAGAACGACTTTTATGAGCAGCTGGGTAATCACCTGCAAAAGGTGCGCAATAAACGCCGCGAGTTCATCATCTGCGGCAACTGGAACGTAGCCCATACGCCGGCTGATGTTCAGGACACCGAGCGCAACAGCACAGTCTCAGGCTTTCTCGCCGAAGAACGTCAGTGGATGAACGAGCTGTTCACCGAGGGATACATCGATCCTTTCCGCGAGATCAACTCAGATCAGGATGAATTCACCTGGTGGCCCGAGGGAGACCGATCCGCCAACGGTTGGCGCTCGGACTTTCACGTGATCTCAAAAGGACTGCAGTACGCCGTGGACTACGGAGCAATCTATAAAAGCCGCGAGTTTTCCACGCACGCGCCAGTCATCATGGATTACGATATCGAGCTGTAAGCGAGAAATCGAACACCCCCATTCTGCGCCAAAAGATGCGCTCAAGCTTGCCTTGAGCGCTCCTCCACAACTCCTCAGCCTTCGGCCAATGCTGCCTTCTGCTTCTCAATCAACTCCATAATTCCGGCACTGGCCAAATCCAACATTGCGTTTAGCTCGTCTCGAGCAAAGGTGGCACCCTCAGCCGTACCCTGCACCTCAACAAAGCCGCCAGACTCTCCCATGATCACATTCATGTCGGTATCAGCGGCTGAGTCTTCGGGATAATCCAGGTCCAGTACGGGCACGCCCTGATAGATGCCCACAGAGACAGAAGCCATCATCTCCAGCAGGGGGTCGGTGCTGATAATTTTCTTGCGCTGCAAGTAGTTGATAGCATCAACCAAAGCGACTAGCGCGCCAGTGATCGAGGCTGTACGGGTGCCGCCATCCGCTTGGATCACATCGCAGTCAATGTTGATGGTGTTCTCTCCCAGCTTTTTGAGGTCTACTGCCGCTCGCAGTGATCGCCCGATCAGCCGCTGAATCTCTACAGTGCGGCCACCCTGCTTCCCTCTGCTCGCCTCTCGACCCATTCTGCTACCGGTGGAACGAGGTAGCATTCCGTACTCTGCCGTCACCCATCCACTGCCTTTGCCGCGTAGAAAGCGAGGTACGCCCTCTTCAACCGAGGCCGTGCATATCACTTTGGTTTTACCGAAGCACACCAGTACGGAGCCTTCCGCGTGGCAGGTAAAGTTACGTGTAATTGAAATATCCCGAAGCTGTTCCGGGGTCCGACCACTGGGGCGTTGCATAAAGCTCTCCGCTTAAGAAAAACGCAAGTATACGCGTCGCAGCGCACTGTGAGCAGTCCCAGCAAACTGCTACACTCAAAGCAGCACCGTGACCAAAAGGAATCGCAGCATTGGCCAAAATACACAGCATGACAGCGTTCGCCCGAGAGAGCGTGAGCATCGAACAAGGCGTGCTGACCATTGAGCTGCGAACCGTCAACCATCGCTATCTCGACAGTAGTTTCAAACTGCCCGATAGTTTGCGTGTACTGGAGCCAAAGCTACGCGAGATGATCGGTAAGACACTGGCGCGCGGTAAGGTCGATTGCATGATGCGCGTTCAGGCGCACCCCGAGCGCAGCGCTTCTCTGCACATTAATAGGGAATTGCTCAAAGACCTCGCTCAAGCATCCGCCCAAGTCGATGAGCTCATCACAACGACTGAGCCTACCGCCTTACAGGTATTACAATTCCCGGGAGTGTGCAGCGCCCCGGAGCAATCGGAGGAGGAGCTGCACCAGGCCGCTCTGACCTTGGCCAGGCAAGCGCTGGGGGCACTGGCAGATAGCCGGGCCCGGGAAGGCGCGAAACTGTCCACAATGATTGAGGAACGTATCGATCTGGTTGAAGCCGAAGTGGCGGTTACCAAAGAGCGAGTACCTGAACTGCTTCAGCAACAGCGCGAAAAAGTCGTGGCTCGAATTCAGGAACTGGATGTTGATGTGGATCAGGGGCGCCTGGAACAAGAACTGGTGCACTTATCTCACAAAGCCGATGTCGACGAAGAACTGGACCGTCTTGGTGCTCACGTGAGCGAAGTGCGCCTCACCCTGAACAAGGGTGGCCCCTGTGGCCGCCGCCTCGACTTCCTGATGCAAGAACTTAACCGGGAGGCCAACACTCTGTCCTCCAAGTCTACATCCAGCAGCACCACCCAAAATGCGGTAGAGCTGAAAGTACTGATCGAGCAAATGCGCGAACAGATCCAGAATATTGAGTAAGGGCCACAGAAGATGAGCCGCACAGGCACCTTGTATACCGTATCCGCTCCCTCCGGCGCTGGAAAAACCAGCCTGGTTGCCGCTTTAATCGAACGCACCCAGGAGCTAAGAGTCTCCGTTTCCCATACCACTCGCGAAAAGAGGCCGGGGGAATCGGACGGAGTCGACTATCATTTTGTCGATGAGAATCAATTCGTGGCCATGCTTGATACGGCAGAGTTTCTCGAACATGCCACCGTATTTGGCAACCTCTACGGAACTTCCCAATCGTGGGTGAAAGAGCAGCTGTCCCAGGGCACCGATGTCATTCTGGAGATTGACTGGCAGGGCGCCGCACAGGTCAAGCGCCTGCTCCCGTCCACAAAGGCTATTTTTATTCTTCCACCCTCCAGGTTGACGCTGCTCCAACGCCTCACGGCGCGTGGCCAGGACAACTCGAACACGATCGAAGGCCGCATGGCGGAGGCTGTGGAAGAGATGTCGCACTATGTTGAGAGCGACTACCTAGTGGTTAACGACGATTTTGATCAGGCCCTGGCCCAGCTAGAGTCAATCGTGAGCTGCCACCGCCTGGCAACAGACCAACAAAGGGCGACTCTTGCTGACCTTCTGACCAAACTTTTTACCTGATCCCGGCGCGCATTATTCACGCTGGAGCAAAGCTCCCGGGCAAGGTATAATTTCCGGTTCTGTTTTTTTACTTATTATGGGAAGTTGTACTAATGGCACGAGTCACTGTTCAAGATTGCCTTGAAAACGTCGCAAACCGCTTTGAGCTGGTCATGGTAGCCAGCAAGCGAGCTCGACAAATGGCCACCGGCGGCAAAGATCCAATGGTTGAAGAAGAATCCGACAAGCCCACAGTGATCGCCCTGCGGGAAATCGCTGAAGGCCTGGTTACCGCCGACATCCTGACCCGCGAAGATGAGCTGGAGGCCGAAGAAGAACTGGCCGAAGTCATGGCTGAGGCCACCAGCGAGCCCCTCTAAGCACCAGGGGCATCGAGGAAAGGCAGACCTATGAACGCCATTCAATCCATCGATGCCCTCTCTAACACGCTTCACACCTATCTCACCTCAGAGCAAAGCAATACCGTAAGGCGCGCATACTATTTTGCCGAGCAGGCACATCATGGTCAGCTCCGGCGCAGTGGCGAGCCCTATGTCACGCATCCATTGGCGGTTGCCGGCATTCTCGCCGATATGCACATGGACCATCAAAGCCTGATGGCCGCCATGCTGCATGACGTCATTGAAGATACTGGGATTCCAAAGTCAGCCATTGGCGAGCAGTTTGGAGCGCCGGTCGCAGAGTTGGTGGATGGAGTCAGCAAGCTGACCCAGATGGAATTTGAGTCGCTTGAGGAAAAGCAGGCAGAGAACTTCCAGAAGATGGCTCTGGCTATGGCCCGGGATATCAGGGTTATTCTCGTCAAGCTCGCCGACAGATTGCACAACATGCGGACGCTGGGCGTACTTCAAACCAGCAAGGCCAGGCGCATTTCCAGGGAGACGCTGGAAATTTACGCGCCCATCGCCATGCGGCTGGGAATGAACAATATTCGCATGGAGTTCGAAGACCTGGGCTTTTCGGCCATGCATCCCATGCGGGCCAGAAGGATCGAGGCAGCCCTGCGCAACGCTCGTGGCCACCGCAAAGAGTTAGTGGACAAGATTCGTCAGCAAATCGAAGCCACATTAGAGCAGGAAGGCCATCCCGCAGAAGTGATGGGCCGCGAAAAGCACCTGTACAGCATATATAAAAAGATGAAGTCCAAGCGTAAGTCCTTCTCCGAAATTATGGACATCTACGCCTTTCGCATCATCGTCGACTCCGTGGATACCTGCTACCGGGTTCTTGGCTGTGTGCACAGTCTGTACAAACCGGTTCCAGGCGAGTTTAAAGATTACATCGCCATTCCCAAGGCCAATGGCTATCAATCACTGCATACCGTATTGATGGGCATGCACGGTGTTCCCATTGAAATCCAGATTCGCACCCGTGAAATGGAAGATATGGCCAACAACGGCATCGCCGCCCACTGGCTCTATAAAAGTGATGCCCAGTCGGCCAATGGCAGCCACGCGAGAGCACGTGAGTGGGTGCAGGGACTGTTGGAAATGCAGCAGCGCGCCGGCAACTCTCTGGAATTTATCGAGAGCGTTAAAATCGATTTGTTCCCCGACGAAATTTACGTATTTAGCCCCAAGGGGCGAATTATGGAATTGCCCCGGGGAGCCACCGCCGTCGACTTCGCCTACGCCGTACATACAGACGTCGGTAATAGTTGCGTGGCCTGTCGCATTAATCGTCGCCTGGCGCCCCTGTCGGAACCACTGCAAAGTGGACAGACTGTGGAAATTCTTACCGCCAAAGGCGCTAGCCCCAACCCCTCGTGGTTCAACTACGCGGTAACCGCCAAAGCGCGAACCAATATTCGTCATTTCCTCAAAAACCAGACTCGCGAAGACTCTGTGGCACTCGGGCAGCGTTTGCTGGACCGCGCGCTGGCAGGACTGGATGCCAACCTGGAAACGATTCCGGAAGACGAGCTGCAGGAATACCTGGAAGAACATCAGTATGAAAGTCTCGGCCAATTGCTCGAAGATATCGCCAGAGGCAACCGGCTGCCTGCCATCACTGCCCAGCAGTTGTTAGGAAAGCCCGCGGAAGAACATCAGGAGCCCGACCACTCACATCCGGTCGCCATACGCGGCACCGAAGGCTTTATGGTCACCTACGCCAAGTGTTGCCATCCCATTCCCGGCGACCCTATCGAAGGTTATCTGAGCTCGGAAAAAGGCGTGGTAGTGCACCGCGAGCGCTGCAACAACCTGGGCGACATGCGCGAAAATAGCGAGCGCCTGGTGGCCTTGCGCTGGGATGACCTGGTTGAAGGCGAATACGCTGTAGAGCTGCGTATCGAGGTTGAGAACCGCCGCGGAATGATCGCCGTTCTCGCCACTCGTATTAACGCCATGGGTGTAAACATCGAGAAAATTTCTACCGAAGACAAGGATTACCAGTTCACCTTTGTCGACCTGGAAATGCTGGTTGAAAACCGCATACACCTTGCGCGTATCATGAAACGTCTGCGCAGCACCAATTCTGTGCGCAAGGTCGTTCGCATCAAGAATTAGGTAAGAAGGAGCACTACTGTGAGTAATCGCGCAATCATCTCAACGCCTGAGGCACCGGCCGCAATTGGCCCTTATTCCCAGGCGGTAAAGGTCGGCAACACTGTGTGGATTTCCGGCCAGATCCCCTTGGATCCTGACACGATGGAACTGGTGACTGGCGATATCAGCGCCCAGGCAAAGCGAGTGTTTGAAAGCCTTGCTGCTATTGCAGAAGCCGCCGGCGGGAACCTCAATGACGCGGTAAAAATCAATATTTCACTCACCGATCTAGCCGACTTTGCCGCAGTCAATGAAGTGATGTCATCCTACTTTCAGGAGCCTTACCCCGCGCGCGCCTGCGTGCAGGTGGCGGCCCTGCCCAAGGCCGTTGATATCGAGGTTGAAGCAGTACTCGCTGTCTAATGACTCTTACTGAACTACGCTATCTGGTCGCTCTGTCAGAGGCAGGCCATTTCCGTAAGGCGGCTGATGCCTGCAACGTGAGTCAGCCTACCCTCAGCATTGCCATCAAAAAACTGGAAGAAGAGTTAGGCATTGCCCTTTTCGAACGGGCGAGGCACAAGGTGAGCCCCACTCCCACGGGCGAGCAGATTGTTACGCAGGCACGCACCGTACTGCAGGAGGCCAGCAATCTTGTCAGCCTTGCGGAACAAGGCAAGGACCCACTGGGTAGCATGCTCTCGATTGGCGCAATCTATACCGTTGGGCCCTATCTATTCCCGCGTCTGGTACCGCGCATAAAGCAGCTCGCGCCAGAAATGCCCATGTACATCGAGGAGAACTATACGGCCGAGCTGCGGGTAAAACTGAGCGGGGGTGCACTCGATGCCATCTTCGTTGCGCTTCCTTTCACTGAACCCGAAGTTGTCACCCGGCCACTGTTCGACGAACCATTTGTGGTGGTGATGCCCCGAAATCATGCCATGGCAACCGAGAGCGCTATTGCCCCGGCTGCGCTCGCGGAGCACAAAGTACTACTGATGGGCGAAGGCCACTGCTTCAGGGATCAGGTGCTGGAAGCTTGCCCGGGATTGCAGGAATCAATCGTCGCGCACAACGCCCGTGACCACGCAGTGGTCGAAGGCAGCTCTCTCGATACGCTCAAGCATATGGTCGCCAGCGGCATGGGAATCACGGTGCTTCCCGAATCAGCCGCCAGCACCGCATTGTATGGAGACCAGGAATTGGTGGTGCGGCCGTTTACTGAGCCCCGTCCTTTTCGCACCATTGCCCTGGCCTGGCGTGTCAGTTATCCCAGACACCAGGCAATTGATTTGCTGGCCGAGGCGTTAAAAGATTAGTGTCGGGAATAGCCTCTGACCCAGTCACCCAGCTTCGTGGCGTCGGCCCCAAGCTTGCGGCCAAGCTCGCTGAGTTGGGTATTCGCCGCATAGAAGACCTGCTCTTCCATTTACCACTTCGCTATCAGGACCGCACGCGCGTCACTCCCATAGGCGGCGCCCAGGACGGTATTGATGTCGTCATCGAGGGCGAGGTCAGAGTTGCCGACATTGCTTTTGGTAAGCGCCGTAGCTTAGTGGTCCGCTTACAGGACGGCACCGGCACGATCAGCCTGCGCTTCTTCCATTTTTCCGCAGCCCAGAAAAACAACCTGAAGCCGGGCACTCGCCTGCGTTGCTTTGGCCAGGTGCGACGCGGCGGCAGCGGCCTTGAAATGTATCACCCTGAATATCGGCAAATGGCCGAAGGTGAAGTAGAGACGGAGGAAGCGCTCACCCCCGTCTACCCCGCGCTAGGCGGCATAGGTCAAAATCAGTGGCGTAAGCTCTGCGCCCAGGCCACCACTCGATTAAAGCACAGTGCCCCACAAGAACTTTTGCCCCCTGGCCACCCGCTACCCTATGGCCTCGGTGAAGCGCTGCTTTACCTTCATATGCCCCCGCCAGATGCGCCACAGGAGTCATTGCGCGAAGGCGAGCATACGGCGCAGTTACGCCTCGCCGTCGAGGAACTGGTCGCTCACAATTTAACGTTGCAAGACCTGCGAGCGCAGCAACAGGCAGAGGGTTCGCCTCAGTTACGGGGAGACCCGAAGCTGCTGGAAAAGTTTCTGGGGTCTCTGCCATTTTCACCCACCGCTGCGCAACAACGCGTTATGCGGGAGATCGAAGCCGACATTGCCAAACCTCATCCGATGCTACGACTGGTACAGGGCGACGTGGGGTCTGGTAAAACGCTGGTCGCTGCCGCCGCTGCGCTGCAAGCCATCGCCAGTGGCTATCAGGTGGCCATCATGGCGCCCACCGAAATTCTGGCAGAACAGCATCGACTGAATTTTACCGGCTGGTTTTCACAGCTCGATATCAACATTGGCTGGCTAAGCGGGCGAATCAAGGGAAAGAAGCGCGCAGAAGCACTGGATAACATTGTTTCGGGGCGGGCCGCATTGGTGGTGGGTACACACGCGCTGTTTCAAGAGGATGTCATGTTCAATAGGCTCGGCCTTGTTGTGGTCGATGAACAACACCGCTTCGGCGTACATCAGCGTTTATCGCTAACCGAAAAATCGGGGCCCCAAGTTGGCCGACCTCATCAACTGGTAATGACAGCCACTCCCATCCCTCGCACCTTGTCCATGGTGGCCTACGCTGACCTGGACTGTTCTGTTATCGACGAACTACCGCCAGGCCGACAGCCCGTGGAGACGGCGTTGATCGACAATAGCCGTCGCGAACAAATTGTGGAGCGCGTCGCCGATGCCTGCGCGGGAGGCCGGCAAGCCTATTGGGTCTGCACCCTGGTAGAAGAAAGCGACGTGTTGCAGGCTCAGGCGGCAGAAGCCACGGCCACCGACTTGGCGCAAGTACTGCCCGCCCTGTCAGTTGGGTTGGTTCATGGACGCCTGAAGCCGGCTGAAAAAGATGCCGTGATGACCGCGTTCAAGGCGGGGGAAATCGACCTGTTGATCGCCACCACAGTCATTGAGGTCGGCGTCGACGTTCCTAACGCCAGCTTGATGATCATCGAAAATCCAGAACGACTTGGGTTGGCGCAGTTACATCAATTGCGAGGCCGTGTTGGTCGAGGAACCGCCGCCAGCCACTGCGTGTTGCTTTACCAGAGCCCGCTGTCGTTCAACGGTAAGCAGCGTTTACAGGCAATGCGACAAAGCAGCGACGGCTTTTACATTGCCGAAAAAGATCTGGAGCTTCGCGGACCAGGGGAAGTACTGGGCACCCGTCAAACCGGGTTGATGGAGTTTCGGGTTGCGCAGTTGCCGGCGCATAACCATTTGCTCGACGAGGTGCAGCAGCTGGCTACCGCGATACAAACGACTCACCCTGAACTGGCAGAGCCTTTGATCAAGCGCTGGACCGGAACCACGCGCGAGTTCGCCAAAGTCTAAATTTTTACCTGCTCGCGACGTTAAACGACCTCAGCCAAGTCGCCTTTCTTCTCAAGCCAGGCTTTGCGATCAGAAGCACGTTTCTTGGCCAGCAGCATATCCAGCATCTTGTTAGTGCCATCGCCCGCATCCAGCACCAGACGAACCAGGCGGCGGGTGTCAGGATCCATTGTGGTCTCTCGCAACTGCAGAGGGTTCATTTCACCCAGACCCTTGAAGCGCTGCACGTTCACCTTACCGCGCTTCTTTTCAGCCTCAATACGATCCAGAACGCCCTGCTTCTCGCCCTCATCCAAAGCGTAAAAAACTTCTTTGCCCACATCGATGCGATACAAAGGAGGCATGGCTACGTAAACATGACCCGACGCAACCAGATGGCGGAAGTGGCGAACAAACAGGGCAACAATCAAAGTCGCGATGTGCAAACCGTCAGAGTCGGCATCCGCCAGGATGCATACTTTGTGATAGCGCAATCCGGACAGGTCATCGCTGGCCGGGTCTATACCCAGTGCGACCGAAATATTGTGAACTTCCTGGGAGGCTAGAATTTCCTGGGAATCCACCTCCCAAGTGTTCAAAATTTTACCACGCAGGGGAAGGATGGCCTGAAATTCGCGGTCCCTCGCCTGTTTGGCGCTGCCACCGGCTGAATCCCCCTCTACCAGGAACAACTCGCCACGGGTTGGGTCTTCCCCGGAGCAGTCCGCCAATTTACCCGGCAGTGCGGGCCCTGCAGACACTTTTTTGCGCACGACTTTTTTGGCACTGCGCATACGGCTTTGTGCGTTGTTAATGCACATCTCCGCCAGTTTTTCCGCTTCTTCCGTATGCTGATTCAACCAAAGGCTAAATGCATCCTTGGAGACACCAGAAACAAAAGCGGCTGCTTCGCGCGATGAGAGACGTTCCTTGGTTTGTCCGGAAAACTGAGGATCTCCCAACTTGGAAGACAACACATAACAACAGCGGTCCCAAATATCATCAGGTGCTAGCTTAATGCCTCTAGGCAAAAGACTGCGCAACTCACAAAACTCGCGCATGGCATCTAATAAACCTGTGCGCAGACCATTGACGTGGGTGCCACCCTGAGCGGTAGGAATCAGATTCACATAGGACTCTGCAATCACCTCACCGCCTTCCGGCAACCACTGCACGGCCCAATCCACGCCTTCACTGCTACCGCTAAAGCTGCCGGTAAATGGCTCTTCCGGAATCGCGGGAAAATCGATGGTGGCATCGGCAAGGTAGTCGGTGAGGCCGTCCTCGTAATACCACTCCTCGGTCTCCCCTTTCTTTTCATCCTTGAACTTCACTCGCAAGCCAGGACAGAGGACAGCCTTGGCACGCAACACGTGTATCAGGCGTGAGACAGAAAAGTTTATCGAATCGAAATACTTGGCATCCGGTGTGAACTTCACGGTTGTGCCGGTATTGCGCTTACCGCAACTGTCGATCACAGCGAGGTCGGAGGTCTTTTCTCCACCAGAGAACGTAATCTGATGGACGCTGCCGTCGCGCTTGATGGTGACTATCAGCTCACTGGACAAGGCGTTAACCACAGAAACGCCGACGCCGTGGAGACCGCCACTAAATTCGTAGTTCTTGTTGGAGAACTTTCCCCCTGCGTGCAGGGTGGAGAGAATCACTTCGACGCCGGGTTTGCCTTGCTCCGGATGAATATCCACCGGCATGCCGCGGCCATTATCTGAAACCGACACTGAGCCATCCTTGTGCAGAATGACATCGATCTGGTCTGCGTGCCCTGCGAGCGCCTCGTCCACAGAGTTATCGATCACTTCCTGTGCGAGGTGGTTAGGGCGGGTGGTATCGGTATACATTCCCGGGCGCTTGCGCACGGGCTCAAGTCCCGTGAGGACTTCGATATCTTCGGCGGTATATTGGCTCATTCGTAGTGTATGCGTTCTATGGCTGTAGCGGTTGATTAAACACTATTGTACATGAGCGGGAGCAGTCGGCAGCGGCTGTCGCGAGAAATATTTGATGGAGCCGAATGAAAACCGTCTAAACCGGAACCTAACGCTAGAGGTAGCCACCGGAGTCAAGGTCTACGGTGAAGTCGGCGCCGGTGACTCGCGCAACGCCTGTTTCGATTGCACCATCGCTGCAAAGCTCCAGCCAACGATAACCCGGGGGTTTGTCATCTGCCTTGAATTTCGCACTGCCCGGCGCAAACTGAACGCAGCTGGAAGGTGACGCCATCAGGGCAATGTCGCCGCGTCGTTCGTCTATCTGCTGATGAACGTGCCCCCAAAGCACGCCCTTGACCGAATTGAAGGAATCAATAATCGCCCAGAACTCATCGGCGTCGGCGACCATTTGCTGATCGATCCAGTGGCTGCCAATAGCAACGGGCTGGTGGTGCAGGCAAATGAGAGAATGTAATCCCTGCGCCTCGGCCGCCTGCAGACATGACCGCAGTCGCGCCAATTCGCCGGCACCCAGCCTGCCACCCACTTCCCCCGGTATTTGGGAACTCAGTAACACAATCTGCCAGTTCCGGGCTCTAAGCTCGCCGCTAAGCCGGTCACTACCACTGATTGCCGTGACCATTTCGTTGCGGTCGTCATGGTTTCCCGGGAGCCAAAAATCGGGCGCCGGTATTTTGTCCAGATGGGTAATAAGCCTGCGGTAAGCCTGCAAGGCCCCCTGATCCGATAGGTCGCCAGTGCACAGCACGCCATCGGGCGTTCCTCGCTCGTTCAAGACTTGCTGAATAACCAACTGCAAAGAGCGATCGGTATCCATACCCAGAAGCGTGCCGCCAGATTCAGCGCACAAATGGGTGTCGGTAATTTGTACCAGGTGAACGGTATCGCCTGCGGTTTCGATGTTGCAAGGCTGTTGTTCTGAGATCGACATGGTCAGGTACGTTTAAGCCCGCTCAGATTCCGACAGGAACCGGCTGGTTGCTATGGCCGTTATTCAAACAATGCTCTAACCAATCGGCCAGGAAGCGGTTTTGCTGTGACTTCTCATCCTGTTGATGCATTTGCTCATTGGGGTAGTTATAACGCGGCTGTATTCGACGATGGGATTGAAAGCTGCCAACTTCCAGCATGCCAGCGTCGTGATAGGCCCGCACTTCCGCTTTGAGTCCACCCAGCCAACGGGCCTCGGCATGCTGCTGAGACAAAGAAAATATCGTGGTGTACCTGCAGCGCTCGATCACTTCAATTTGCACCCGCGCAGGGCCCAGCTGGAACTCTCGAAGATTGGTTGTTTCGTAGGCAGGAAAAAGCCTCAATAGACGCGCATAGTTTGCCTCACAGATCGCGTGAAGCTCTGCTAGATCCAACTTGAACTGCCTGTTTCTGGCCTTTAACAACGACATTCTTCCTGTTTACCACAATCGTGCGACGAACTGACTTCACTCTACGATATAACGCATAGACGCAGTTTGAGTGTAACACTTATGATACCGAAGACTATCTGCATTTTGCGATGTGGTTCACACAATGCAAGTCGGCTCTTGTAC
>JBDWQQ010000058.1:0-10173 GCA_039986455.1 Halioglobus sp. | reverse complement strand
TAGCTCTACCATAGTAAAACCACGCTTCCTGGCACCGATCCCTTGTGACGCGGAAGCGTTCATTATTGGCTCAGCCTCTCTCAGCGAAAACGGGAAGCCGAGCCAGACTACTACCAGTTACCCACATCGGTATCTTCTTTTTCGCCACCCGGAGAGCCATTAGCGCCGTAGGTGTAGATATCGACCTCCGCACGTTCGCCTGGGTACTTATAGTGGTATTCGCGATTCCAGGGATCCATTGGGACATCGGCTTTAAGATAGGGGCCGTTCCAACCCGTTGCACTGCCAGGCTTTCGCGTCAACGCCGACAAACCTTCGGCGGTTGATGGAAACCGACCTACATCCAACTTGTACATTTCCAGCGCCTGCTCTAGGTCTTTAATTTGAATCCCTGCCGTTTTGGTCTTGGCGCCGCCCAACTGATTCAACACCTGTGGGCCGACGAGGCTCATCAAAAGTCCGAGGATAGCGAGCACAACCAGCAACTCCATTAAAGTGAAACCGCTTTGCTTGCGGGGCTTTTGGAAAAGGCTTGAAGCTTGTCTCATTCGGTGGTCCTCGTGGGGCAATCTCTATTGCCCAATCAACTTTAGTGTTCGTTTTGCGCCGGGCTTATCGCTTTGTTAAAAGCGGCTCCAGCCTTGTCTTACACAGCCAGGTTATTGACTGACAATATTCCCATCAATATCGCGATAATAATCACCGCGATAATAAAACCCATACTCAAAATCAGCACCGGCTCCAGTAGAGCGAGTCCGCGCTTCACGCCGGACTGCACATGATTATCAAATACTTTTGCCAGCTCCAGTAACATCTTGTCTAAACTACCGGACTCTTCGCCCACCCTGATCATTTGAATCACCATGGGCGTAAACATTTTGCTCTCTTCCAGCGCAATGGACATCCGCTGCCCACCCTTTACCGCAGGAGGCAACACTTGCAACGCGTCTCGAATGACTCGGTTGTCTACGGTATCAATCGCGATAGAGATGGCCTTTAACAGAGACACCCCATTACCCAAGAGAGTTCCCGTGGTTCTTGCAAATTTAGACACTTCAAATTCGAAGACGATGCCTCCGGCCAAAGGCAAATTAAGCATGCGCTTGTCCAGAGCCGTTCTTCCCTGGTCTGTTGACGACCAGTTACGAAAAACTATTCCAGCCCCGACAATCAATATCAGCAGCAACCATCCCCAGGACTTAATGAAGTCTGCGCCGCTCAGTACCATCTGGGTCAGCATCGGCAAGGCGTCGCCCATGTCTTCAAACAGGCTCTCAAACTGCGGCACCACAAAACCCAGCATCAGGACGATAGAAAGTACTGCCACGAATAACAGAATAGCCGGATAAATCAGCGCCGATACCACGCTATCGCGGTTGGCCTTGGCATTCTCCAGATACTCGACCAGCCGATCTAATACTTCGGACAACTGGCCGCTGGCCTCGCCCGAGCGCACCATACTGATATAGAAGGAGCCAAAAATTTTCTCGTGGGACTGCATCGCAATCGACAGGGCTTTACCCCCTTTGACAGCCTTAAGCAGGTCATTCAATAAAAACTGCATCTGCGGCTGCGCCGCCATATCGATCAGAACTTTCAGCGCACGATCTAGAGGTAAACCCGCCCGCAACAGCACGGCTAGCTCGGAAGTCATGGACAAAACTTCCTGGCGGCTCGGTGGTTTACCGGCGACTTTTCCTGGGTCATCGAGATTACTGCCCGCTTCCAACTTGAGCAGAGTCAGGCCCTGCGCCCGCAGTTGGCGAGAGGCCAGTTCCTGACCATTGGCTTCAATCACACCCTGTCGGGTCTTGCCGTCCCGGCCCACCGCCTTATAAGTAAATGAAGCCATGTTTTAGGCAGGCACCTGCTCTTCCAGAGAAACATCAACAACAGCAGACTCCGAAGGGGCTTCTGTTTCGCTCTGGTCCTGAGTCACTCGCAACAACTCTTCCATAGAGGTACGACCGGCGACCACTTTGCGCAGCCCGTCTTCGTAAAGTGTAATCATCCCCTGACGTCTGGCAGCTGCATGCAACACAGTGGCATCAGCACCGCTCATGATCACGCGATGCATTTCCTCGTCCAAAGGAAACAGCTCATGAATCGATGTTCGGCCGCTATAGCCGGTTTCCATACACTCAGAACAACCCACACCCTGATAAATTTCCCGCTGCCCCGGCTCCAGGAAAGGTTCGATACCAGACTGGGCGATGGCCTCGGGTGACAATGTGACTTGCTCTTTGCAGTGCTTACATAAGGTTCTTACCAGGCGCTGCGCAAGCACTCCATTCACGGACGAGGTGATCAAATAACGTTCCACACCCATATCTTCCAATCGCGTGATTGCACCTGCCGCTGTATTGGTGTGCAACGTCGATAGCACCAGGTGGCCGGTAAGTGCAGACTGCACGCCAATTTGAGCCGTTTCCGTGTCACGCATCTCACCAATCATGATGATGTCGGGATCCTGACGGAGGATTGAACGCAAGGACCGGGCGAAAGTGAGATCGATCTGTGCCTGCACCTGTATCTGATTAACACCTTCTAGCTGATATTCCACCGGGTCTTCAACGGTAATAATTTTCAGGGAGTCAGAATCCAGTGATGCCAGCGATGCATAAAGTGTGGTGGTTTTACCGGAACCGGTGGGGCCAGTCACTAATAACACCCCATGCGGCTTAGCCAGCAGGTCCTGGTAGCGGTCGAGAGTATCGGCGCTGAAACCCATATCGGGTAAGCTCAGCTGAATACTCTCCCGATCAAGTACTCGCATCACGATGCTCTCACCGTGGACCGTGGGAATGGTCGACACACGAAGGTCCAGCTCATGCCCTTTTACCCGGGTCATGATGCGACCATCTTGCGGCAGTCTCTGCTCTGCAATATTCATGTGCGATAGCAGTTTGATACGAGAAGCGATTGCGGCGGTCAAATTTGCCGCCGGAGCGTCAGCATGTTCCTGTAACACACCATCTACTCTGTAGCGCAGCTGCAGACCTTCTTCAAACGGTTCAATGTGGATATCCGATGCCTGCAAGTCAACGGCACGATGGATGATTTGGTTGACGAGACGAATGACAGGTGCCTCGCTTGCAAGATCCTTGAGGTGTTCAATAAACTCATCGTCACTTTGGCCGGCAAACTGGTCATTGATACCATCTTCGTCGCCGTCTTCATCAGCCTGCAGATAAAGCTGGAAGGCCCGGTTAATATCCGATTCAAGACCCAGCACGATATCCACTGGCTTTTCCAGCGCCATCGTCAGCGCTTTACTCAGGAACGGGTCCTGTGGAGTTACCGCAGCAAATTTTACCGAGTCATCTGATAAACCAACGGGTACCACCGCATTGGAAAACAAAAAGTCTTCCGCAACACCATCCAGTTTGATGGCTTCTTCGGGGTAGTCAGAGGCGGCGTAGAGGGGAATATCGAGCTGTTCGCTCAATACCTGGGCAAAATCCAGTTCGGAAACCAGGCCCAGCTTGATCAATACCTGACCAAACATTTCACCCATCTCACCCTGCGCCAACAGGGTGCGCTCAACGTCCCGTTCAGAAACCTTGCCCTGCTCTACCAGCAACTCGCCGATTTTTTTCATCGCCCACCCGAGCTATTCAACAAAATTCAACCGCGTTTCAACAACATACGCGGCAAAGACCACGACATTGTAGCACAGCGTTGGACAGATAAAGGGTGAGAAAGTTGCGGGACCAAGAGGCCCCACGAAGAAAAATCAGGCTACCTCAAACAGACCTGCGGCGCCCATACCACCGCCAATACACATGGTGATGACTACTAGTTTGGCGCCCCGACGTTTGCCTTCCAGCAGAGCGTGACCCACCATGCGAGCACCACTCATTCCAAAGGGGTGGCCAATGGAGATGGAGCCGCCGTTAACATTGAGTTTGTCGTTGTCGATGCCAAGTTCGTCCCGGCAATGGATCACCTGACAGGCGAAAGCCTCGTTCAACTCCCACAGGTCAATATCTCCAACAGACAGGCCGTGGCGTTTGAGTAACTGAGGGACAGCAAACACAGGGCCAATGCCCATTTCGTCCGACTTACAGCCGGCCACTGCCAGACCGCGATAGATACCCAGCGGCGACAGGCCTTTCTGCTCAGCCATTTTTGAATCCATCACAACGCAGGCGGACGCCCCGTCTGATAGCTGAGATGAGTTGCCAGCGGTAATGAACCGCCCTTCCTTCACCCACTGCCCATCTTTGAATACCGGATCCAGGCCGGACAAACTCTCCAAGGTGGTGGAAGGTCGATTGCAATCATCCCGGTCGACAATCACATCTTCGTAAGTTGTTTCCTTGGTCTCACGATTAAATACCGCTTTGGTGGCATTCATAGGCACGATTTCGTCGCTGAACAGGCCTGATTCTTGTGCCGCCGCAGTGCGCTGCTGGCTTTGTAAAGAATAAACATCCTGTGCTTCGCGGCTGATGCCATATCGGTCGGAAACCACCTCAGCTGTTTCCAGCATCGGCATGTAAGCAGTGTGATCGATCGCGGTAACCGTTTTAGAGACACTGCGATGAGTGTTTTTGTGTTTCGTCTGCACCAGTGAAATGGACTCTACGCCACCCGCTACCGCGATATCGTATTCATTACACATAATGCTCTTGGCAGCCGTGGCAATAGACATGAGTCCTGAAGAGCACTGACGCTCTATCGCCATTCCGGCGACTGTATCGGGGAGCCCGCCCGCGATGCCGCTCAGGCGGCCAATGTTATAACCCTGCGTGCCCTGTTGCGCTGCTGCACCAAAAATACAGTCATTCACTTGGGCAGGATCGATTCCCGCACGTTCTACCGCAGCACGAACCACGTGACCGCCCATGGCAGGTGCTTCAGTGTTGTTAAAGCCGCCCCGAAAGGATTTGGCGAGCCCGGTTCTAGCGGTCGATACGATTACTGCTTCTCTCATGATTTAACTTCCTTTTAAAATTCGTGGTTTATTAGGATCGTTGGCTGGAACAGGAAACGATTTCGCCGGTCATGTAGCTGGAGTAGTCAGAGGCGAGAAACATCATCACGTTGGCAACCTCCCAGGCTTCGGCGGCACGGCCATAGGCCTCTTTAGACTCCAGTTCAGCTAACAACTCCTCAGAGGCTGATTTGCGCAGCATGGGGTGCAGTACTATCGAAGGCGACACCGCATTGATACGCACATTAAACTCCGCGGCCTCCATCGCAGCGCAGCGGGTTAAGGCCATGACACCGGCCTTCGCCGCCGCGTAATGGGCTTGCTCCTGCTGTGCCCGCCAACCCAGCACAGAGGCATTATTGACGATCACACCGCCTTGGCCTCGCGCCTTCATGGTTTTCATCATGCAGCGGGTCATGCGCATGGTTCCATTGAGAGTGACATCAATCACGCGATTCCATTCATCATCTTCCATTTCAATCAGCAGCTTGGAAGTACCCAGACCGGCATTATTGATCAGAATATCCACGCCGCCCATTTGCGCTTCAGCAAAACCCACCAGCGCCTGCACGTCGTCCTCAACAGCGACATTGCCTACTTTTCCGTACACGTCCTGCAGCCCCGTTTCGACTTTCAGTTTTTCTACGGCAACTTCAAGGCGACCCTCGTGAATGTCACTGAGCACAATCGCCCGCGCACCCTCTTCGGCGGCCCTGGTCGCTGCCGAGAAACCGATACCAGCGCCCGCAGCAGCGGTAATCAGTACAGACTTACCTTTAATCAATCCGTGGCCTTCTACATATTCAGGTGATTGTAAATTCATACCTAACCTCTACTTCGGCGCGACTCGCGGTTCTTTGGGCATCCCCAGACCACGCTCGGCAATAATATTGCGTTGAATTTGATTGGTACCGCCGTAAATGGTGTCAGAGCGGACAAAAAGGTACATGGATTGAAGTCGGTTTAACTCGTATGGACCCTCTTCGATAATTTCGCACTCAGGACCCATCACATCCATCGCCAACTCTCCGAGACTGCGATGCCATGTCGCCCAGAACAGCTTGTAGATAAGGGCTTCTTTTTGCAACGAACCGTCGCTTCCACTCTGACCGGACAGCATGCGCATGGAGTTGTAACGCATAATTTTCAACTCTGCATGAGCCCTGGCGATACGCTGGCGAATCATCGGGTCATTCCCGGCACCGTTCTTTTTCGCCAGTGCAATCACATCGTCCAGCTCGTTCTGAAATTGCATTTGCTGGCCCAGGGTAGAAACGCCCCGCTCGAAACCCAGCAGCCCCATCGCCACTTTCCAACCATCACCGGGGGCGCCAACAATGTCTTCGGCGTCACAAACGGCCTCATCAAAGAACACTTCATTAAATTCTGAAGTGCCCGTAATTTGCTCGATTGGCCGAATCTCAATACCCGGCTGATCCATTTTAATCAGGAAAAAGCCCAGCCCTTTATGCGCGACAGAATCGGGGTCGGTACGAGCAATCACGAAACAATAATCAGATTCATGAGCCAGCGAGGTCCAGACCTTCTGCCCATTGATAACCCACTTTCCTTTGGCATCATCGAACCGCGCTTTGGTTTTTACATTCGCCAAATCCGAACCGGCGCTGGGCTCAGAGTAACCCTGGCACCAAAGCTCCTGACCAGACACAATGCCCGGGAGGTACTTTTCTTTTTGCGCGTCCGACCCAAAAGCGATCAAGGTGGGCCCTGTAAGCCCTTCACCGATATGCCCTACACGACCGGGCGCTCCCGCCCTGGCGTACTCTTCAAAGAAAATAACCTGCTGCTCAATGGAACAGGCTCGACCACCGTATTCCTCGGGCCAACCGACACAGGTCCAGCCTCCCTCCGCCAGCTTTTGCTCCCAGGCCTTTCGTTCCTGCGGATACATATGTTCATCACCAGGGCCGCCGCGAAATTTAAGCTTCTCAAACTCGCCTGTGAGATTGGCATTCAACCAGCCAGCAATTTCCGTGCGAAACTGCTCGTCTTCTGCACTAAAACTCAACTTCATTGTGCTGCCCCCTCACCCAACAGGGCAGTTGCAATGCGTTCACGATGAACCGCGCCGTTGCCCAGCATGTGCTCCGATGACTTCGCTCTTTTAAAGTAAAGATGCACATCGTACTCCCAGGTAAACCCTACGCCACCAAACAACTGCATCGTATCGCCGGCAATCGCGAAGTAAGCGTCCGAACAATAGGACTTTGCAACACTCGCGGCCTCAGGCAGCTCCTCCGCCAGGTCACCGCCACTCAGGGCCTCCTGAGCGACACAGGCCGCATAGTAAATTCCTGAGCGAGCGACTTCGGTTTGCAGCATCATGTCAGCAGCTTTGTGCTTAACGGCCTGAAAGCTGGCTATCGTGCGATTGAACTGCACCCGCTCTGAAGTGTATTCCACGGTCATATCCAGCAACTGCTGGCAACCTCCCACCTGCTCAGCAGCGAGTGCAACGGCTGCCAGATCCAGTACTGTGGCCAGTTGACCCCAAGCCTGACCCGCCTCACCCATTATTGCGTCTGCTCCAACGGTGACCGAGCGCAATTCGATGCTGGCCTGCTTGCGGGCCTGATCCATGGTTGGCAACCACGTTCTATTAACGCCTGCTGAATCTGCATCCACCAAAAACAGGCTAATGCCTTCCTCGTTACTGCTGCCTTGTTCGCGCGCAGCAACGATTAACAACTCAGATGAATGTCCATCGATCACGTAGCGATAATCACCATCGAGCACAAAGCCGTCACCATCCCGTCTCCAGGTTGCGGTCACCGAGTCGGCGCCCCAGCTGTTAATACCGCCGTTAAAGGCGACGGTGGCCGTTAGCGCGCCTTCGCAAAGCCTACCCAGCCAATGGGATTTTTGCTCCTCTGTACCCGCGACCATAAGCGCGTTGCTCGCCAGACACACTGTCGAAAAGAAGGGAGAGCAAAGCAAATGCCGCCCCATCTGTTCCATCATGGCAACCACTTCCACATAACCCAGACCCATACCTCCGTAGGCCTCAGGAATATGAATCGCCTGCCAGTACATCTCTTGGCAGATACGCTGCCAAAGCTCCGGGTCGTAGCCTCGTTCGGTTGCCATTGCCAGGCGAATCGCCTCGCTGTCGGACACTTCTGTCAGGAAAGCCGCCGCTGTATCGCGGATCATTTCCTGCTCTTCTGTAAACGCAAATTCCATAGTTACCTCTTGAACTCAGGTGCCCCAGACTTTTTGTGCCGGCACCTCTTGTTCCAACAATGTCTTCATTGCTTCGCCGATATCTGCCGGTGCCCACTCGGCGCCGCGGTCAACACCTTCGGTAGTGCGCCAGCCATCGCAAATACAAATACGCCCACCCTCTGCTTCAAATACACGACCACTCACGTGGGCGGCTTCGGCGCTACCCAGCCAGGCCAACAGGTTGGACACGTTCTCCGGTGCAAAGTGATCGAAGCTACCGTCATCGGGTTTTTTCATTCGCTCTGCCATTTCAGGTACTGCACTGGTCATGCCCGTTCTTGCTGATGGCGCTACGGCATTGGCGGTAATTCCATAACGACCCAGTTCAGCCGCCTGGTTCAGCGTGAGTGCTGCGATACCCGCCTTGGCGGCGGCATAATTAGATTGTCCGATGGAGCCCTGCAGCCCTGCGCCTGAGGTGGTGTTGATAATTCGTCCGTCGACAGGCTTGCCTTCCTTGGATTGTCCGCGCCAGTAATGCACCGCATGGGAGCTGATGCAAAAATGTCCTTTCAGGTGCACTGACATGATGGTGTCCCACTCCGCTTCGGTCATTGAAGCAAACATGCGGTCGCGATTTACGCCTGCATTGTTAAGCACAATGTGCAGGTCACCAAAGCTGTTGATAGCCTGCGTTACCGCGTTAAGGCTATCGTCGTAGTGGGTGATATCGGAGCTGTTCACTTCGGCTTTTCCACCTGCAGCGACAATATCGTCGACCACCGCCTGTGCAGCTTCGGTGTTAATGTCGTTGACGATGACGGCACAACCTTCGGCGGCAAACACTTTTGCGTGGGCAGCGCCCAGGCCGCCGCCAGCGCCGGTTACGATTGCTACTCTTCCTTCTAGAATTCCAGCCATTTTTTAGTTCCTGTCTCTAATCTGGTTAGTTCGCCCGCGCGGAATGAGATGCCGAAGCTGAACTCGCCGTGAATACGTCCTTGTAGGCTCGGCTGCAACATCCATGTTGCAGACGGTTCTGCATCGGCATCTCATCCCGCTCAGGTTTACATCGAGTGCGCTGCTATAGCCGCTCGATGATGGTTACGTTGGCCTGACCGCCGCCTTCACACATGGTCTGCAGGCCGTACCTTCCGCCGCTGCGTTCCAGCTCATGCAGCAGCGTGGTCATCAGTTTCGTACCGGTAGAGCCCAGTGGGTGACCCAGCGAAATAGCGCCGCCATTGACGTTGGTTTTGGCGTGGTCGTAGCCCGTTTCTTTAAGCCATGCCATGGGCACGGAGGCAAAGGCCTCGTTGATTTCGACAAGGTCGATATCAGCCAGGCTCATGCCTGACTTCTTCAGCGCGTATTCTGTGGCCGGAATGGGTGCCGTCAGCATCCAGATGGGATCGGCGGCTCGCACACTCATGTGCGCAATACGGGCGCGTGGTGTCAGGTTGTAGCGCTTAAGCGCCTCTTCAGACACGATCAACATTGCGGAAGAACCATCACAGGTCTGACTGGACACTCCGGCAGTGACCTTGTCGCAGCCAAACAAAAAGTCCAGCTCTGCCATTTTTTCCAGCGTTGAATGACGCGGTGTCTCATCCATCTCAACACCTTCCAGCGGCACGATCTCTCGATCGAAACGCCCCTCTTCAATCGCTTTGAAGGCTCGGTTGTGGGACTCCAGTGAGTAAACTTCAAGCTCCTCGCGACTAAAGCCCCACTTGTCCGCGATCATCTGCGCTGAGCGGAACTGCGTAGGCGGTGTGTCACCGTAGCGGGCAACCCAGCCAGGGGATCCACTGAAAGGATCGCTGAAACCCATGGGTTGAGCGGCAATCATGGCGGATGAAATTGGAATCTGGGTCATGGTTTGCACCCCACCCGCGATCACCACGTCATTAACGCCTGACATGACCGCCTGGGCTGCAAAATGCACGGCTTGCTGTGAGGACCCACATTGGCGATCGATGGTAACGCCGGGGACTTCCTCCGACAGTCCAGCTGCCAGCCAGCAGTTTCGCGCGATTGCACCGGCC
>JBDWQQ010000057.1:0-38780 GCA_039986455.1 Halioglobus sp. | reverse complement strand
CGAACTTTTGACAACTTCCCGATACAGGATCTGGTAGACACGATAGATTGGACGCCATTCTTCATTACCTGGGAACTGGCAGGGAAATTTCCCGCGATTCTCGAGGACGACGTAGTCGGCGAACAAGCCACTGATCTGTATCGTGACGCTCAGGCAATGCTCAAGCGTATTATTGACGAGAATCTGCTAACCGCCAGAGGCGTGATCGGCTTTTGGCCAGCAGCGCGCAAAGGCAGCGACGACATCGAGCTATTCACCGATGACACCCGCAGCGAGCATCTCGCTACCCTGCATCACCTGCGTCAGCAAACTGACAAGCCAGGCGACAAACCCAATATGAGCCTGGCCGATTTCGTCGCTCCCGCCGACAGTGGCGTTGCCGACTATGTTGGCGGGTTCTGTGTTACCACGGGGCATGGTGTTGATGAATTAGCGCGCCAATTTGAAGCTGAGCACGACGATTACAACAGTATTATGCTCAAGGCCATCGCCGACCGTTTAGCTGAATCCTTTGCCGAGCACATGCACCGAACCGTGCGCAAAGAATTGTGGGGTTATGCGCCCAAGGAGTCGCTGGACAACACTGATTTGATTCGCGAGCGCTACCAGGGAATTCGCCCTGCCCCGGGCTACCCGGCCTGCCCCGACCATACAGAGAAAGCCACGCTGTTTAAGTTGCTGAACGCGACAGAAAATTCTGGCGTGACATTGTCAGACAACTACGCCATGAGCCCGGCCTCATCGGTCAGCGGTTTTTACTACGCACATCCCGATGCCAAGTACTTTGCCGTGGGAAAAATTGGTAAAGACCAGGTGGAAAATATCGCTGCTCGCAAGGGTGAGTCAGTTGCTACAATGGAGCGCTGGTTGCGCCCTAATTTGAATTATTGACAGGAGAGTCGATTACCATGAGTGACAACGACAAGGACTCAGACAAGAAGTCCTTGAACCCAATGCAGGTGATTTCGAGTGTTTTTGCGGCGGGACTCGGCGTTCAGAGCAGTAAAAACCGCGAGCGGGACTTCAATCAGGGACGAGCCGGCGTTTTTGTAGCGGCAGGCATCATCTTCACCCTTGGCTTTATCGCGGTCATGGTCGTCATCGTTCAGTTAGTGCTAAAGGGAGCGGGAAACTAGTTTAGCTCCCCTTCCCTGCTGGGTTCAGGAAGGCATTCCGGAAAGCCAGAGATACATTGTCAGGATAACCAAAGAAATTATAGCCGTTGCTGCTATGGCGTCAGCAGTGCCGTCGTCGGCGTCGTGATTGTTACTATCTTCACTCATTGCGATGTTCCTGTAGGAGGTTTTAAACGGCCGTCATTATAGCAGTTCACCGCAGAATCCCAAGCGTGGATACCCCTCGTAAGCTAGGTTCTAACCATATGAAAAATATGACTATTTAACCGGTGGCATTTTCTGATAATGTACCGCCTCCGAAAACTGGGCCGTGTCGGGCCTGACAATGCAGAAACAGGATCCATAGATGTACGTTTACGACCAGTACGACCAGAAAATTGTTGACGAACGCGTCGCCCAGTACCGCGGCCAGACCCAACGGTTTCTGGACGGAACACTAAGCGAAGAGCAATTTCTTCCTTTACGCCTTCAAAATGGACTGTATGTTCAGCGCCTGGCCCCTATGCTACGGGTCGCCGTGCCCTATGGACTGCTGAGCAGTCTGCAACTGCGAAAAGTGGCACAGCTCTCGCGGGACTACGACAAGGGCTATGTGCACATCAGCACCCGCCAAAACATCCAATTCAACTGGCCTGAACTGGCCGAGGTGCCAGATATACTGGCGGAACTGGCGTCTGTGCAAATGCACGCAATACAGACCTCTGGTAACTGTATTCGCAACACCACAACAGACCAGTTTGCCGGCGTCGCCACCGATGAACTCGAAGATCCCCGCCCCTGGTGCGAAATCATCCGCCAGTGGTCGACTCTCCATCCTGAGTTTGCTTTCCTGCCACGGAAATTCAAAATCGCTGTTTGCGGCAGCGCCGAAGACCGCGCCGCTATCCACGCCCACGATATCGGCCTTGACCTGGTGCACAACGAATCAGGCGAGACCGGTTTTAGAGTGCTGGTTGGTGGAGGTCTTGGGCGAACCCCGGTCATCGGCGTTGAGATCTGCGACTTTCTACAACCCGCTCACCTCCTCACCTACCTCGAAGCGATTTTGCGCGTCTACAATCAACACGGGCGTCGTGATAACAAGTACAAGGCTCGCATCAAAATCCTGGTAAAAGCCATGGGAATCGACGCGTTTCGTGATGCAGTAGACCACGAATGGGAAAGTCTAAAGAACGGCGCCAGCACACTCACAACTGACGAGATTGATCGCGCCAAGTCCTTTTTCACCGAGCCCGCATACGCAAGTCTCGATCAAGGCAAAAGCGCCGACACGCTGCAGTCACACTGCGACGCTGATCCTATTTTCGCCAACTGGGTCAAACGCAATACGGTCGCGCATCGGGTAGCGGGTTATCAGGCTGTCAATATCTCGTTGAAAGCCACCGGCTACGCACCTGGCGATGTGACTGATCGCCAGTTGGAACTGATCGCAGACCTGGCCGACCGCTATTCCTTCGGCGAGGTACGCAGCACGCACCAGCAGAATCTGGTCCTAGCAGATGTCGAACAGACTCAGCTCAAGGAGCTCTGGCAGTCCCTGCAAAAAGCAGGACTGGCGACAGCCAACATTGGTTACCTCACAGACATGATCTGCTGCCCTGGCGGTGATTATTGCTCTTTGGCGAATGCCAAATCCATTCCCGTAGCCGAAGCGATTCAGTCACGCTTTGATGACATGGACTATGTGTACGACCTGGGGCCACTGGAGCTAAATGTCAGCGGCTGCATGAATGCCTGCGGACATCACCACATTGGGCACATTGGGGTTCTGGGTGTGGATAAAAAAGGCCAGGAGTTCTATCAGGTTAGTCTAGGGGGTAGTCAGGGAAAGGACGCATCCATAGGCAAGATTTTAGGCCCATCCTTCAAACAGGATGATATGCCCGACGTGATCGATAAGCTGTTAACCACGTTCGTCGATTTACGCCAGTCCGAAGAAACCTTTCTGGAGACTTATCGCCGGGTCGGCATCGACCCCTTCAAGGAGCGAGTTTATGCCAAAGCTGATTAAGAACGGCAAGATAGTCGATGACCATGGGCCAGAAGTGCTGGACCTGGAGCAATGGCTGCAAATGGAAGATCGCGCAAGCCGGGCCGTAGTATTGGAGCCCGGTGAAACTCTAGCGCCCTTGCTGGAGCATATCGACGAGATACCCCTGGTGCTAATTAACTTCCCTACGTTCATGGATGGCCGCGGGTTTTCCTACGGCCGTGAGCTCCGAGAGCGTGGTTATCAGGGCGAGTTGCGAGCGGTCGGTCACTTCATCAGGGATCAGCTGACCTATTTGTCGCGCTGCGGCTTCGACGCATTCCAGTTTGAAGATGAGCGGGAGCTAGAAGACGCACTGGCCAGTCTGGCTGACTTCAGTGAGTATTATCAGGCATCCGTTGATCGACCGGAGCCACTGTTTCGTCGTCGCGCCTGAGTAACTTACACCGGGCGCAACGGCTGACGGGCTGATTTCCTATCAGCGTAGGGGTTGTTTACACTATCCCCTGAAGCCATCATTCTCGTGTAAACGGGATTGGCGGGCGACACTACCCAAGGGTCGACACTGAATGGATGTTTCCATCACTTTCTCTTTTTTCCTGATTTTCACCGGTGCGGCCGTATTCGCCTCGTTGGCGCTCGCCACCCGGCAACCTCTGATTATCGCGTACATCGCCCTGGGCGCATTCATCGGCCCCTATGGCCTGTCTCTGGTCACCGGTACGCAGTTGTTGGCCGACATCGGCCACATAGGCATCATCTTTCTCCTGTTTCTCCTTGGGCTTGATATGCAGCCTCAGGCACTCTGGTCCACCCTGCGCAAATCGACTGTTGTGGCATTAGCCAGCTCGGTGCTATTTCTTGGGATGGGCTTTGCGGTGGCGAAACTGTTTGGCTTTTCGAACATGGACTCGCTGATCGTGGGCACGGCGATGATGTTCTCCTCGACTATCATCGGCATCAAACTGCTGCCGACTACCGTGCTCCATCATCGTCATATTGGTGAGTTAATGATCGGAATGCTGCTGCTACAGGATTTACTCGCGATTCTGGTGCTGGTGGTGCTATTTAGCGCATCAGGCGAAGGCGGAGGAATGGGCAGTGCTCTCGCGCTTTCCCTGCTGGGCTTGCCACTGCTTGCAGGCTCCGCATTACTGATTGTCCGCTTCGTACTCTTGCCGCTAATTACCCGCTTTGACCGCTTTCACGAGTATATTTTCCTACTCGCGCTTGGGTGGTGCCTGGGTATGGCGGAGGCTGCCAAGGCACTGGGTTTGTCCGAAGAAATTGGTGCGTTCATAGCGGGAATCACCATTGCTACCAGCCCCATCTCACAATACATCGCCGTCAACCTGAAACCGCTTCGAGACTTCTTCCTGATATTGTTTTTCTTCGCGGTGGGCGCTCGCTTTGATTTGACCATGCTCCAACTGGTCTGGCTGCCTGCAGTCGTGCTCGCGACACTGGTTCTCGCAGTGAAGCCTGCAACTTATCGCTGGCTTCTTAAAGGCGTCAGCGAAAAAAGAACGCTCGCGTGGGATTTGGGTTTCAGGTTGGGTCAAGCGTCTGAATTTTCTCTACTGATCGCCTATGTCGCTGCGGGCGCAGCACTGATCAGTGATAAGGCGTCTCTGTTGATACAGGCCACCACCATTATGACCTTGGTGGCATCCTCTTACATCGTTGTGCTGAACTACCCTACACCGATCGCTATCAGCGACCGTTTAAGGCGAGACTAAGACTAGACTAGGTCGCTTCAAAAGGATCAAGCGCCTTGAACAACAAGTCGACCTTGCCCAAACGCAATGTATCGCCATCGTTCAATGTTCCCTGCTCCACTTTCTTGCCATTGATCGAGGTGCCATTGGTCGATTTTAAATCTTCCACATGCCAGGTATCTGAGCGCAACGTTATTCTGGCGTGCACGGAAGAAATCGTCACTTCGTAGATTTCTACATCGTTGGTCACATCACGGCCCAAGGTCCATGTGGTTTTTCCGGCAGGCAGTGGTAGCAACGTATCCCGTCCTGATTGACTCACGATCATGAACACCGCAACATTCTTATCGGCGCCCACGGATTGCCGCTGCATCTGCTCTTTTAAAATGCCAAGCAGCTTGCTGTCGCTATTGTTACCTTGAAAGGCTGACTCGTTCGCTGACCACCCGTGGGGCTTGGGAAATGACATGCGCAATCCAGTCTGGCTGGGGTCAAACTGGTCGACTACGTAATTGTCATCCACATCGGCGAGCCGACCGCCTACGATCGTACCCTGATCGGAAGCTGCTGGATCTACGACCAAATAATAAACCTGCCCGACATAGACAATGTCACCGCCGCCCAAAATTTCGGGCTTTCTTAATCGCTTGCCATTTAAAGTCGTACCGTTGGTAGACCCCAGGTCCTCAATCGTCAGGCGCCCATCTTTGCGCGAGATACTTGCATGCTGGCGAGACGCCTCACTGCAATCAACTACTATCTCGCAATCAGGGCTTCGCCCCAAAGTCACGGAGGCGCTAATGAGGGGTATCGCTTCATTACTGCTCATGTTTTTGAGCACAAAGTAATCTTTCATAATGTCATACTTTAATCTGGTAACGCATAGACGCACAAATCCTTGGCGTTTAAACGACGATTCATCAGCCCTTTTTATCCATGGGCTTTAGCGATTTTAAAAACAGAAAAACCGACTTTATCGGCCGGTTTTTCGTTAGGCTTGAGAGTAGTTTACAGCTTACTTTCGAGCTCAGGTAGTGCGTCAAACAAGTCCGCGACCAGACCGTAGTCAGCCACCTGGAAAATCGGTGCGTCCTCGTCCTTATTGATCGCTACGATAACTTTGGAGTCTTTCATACCCGCCAGGTGCTGAATGGCACCGGAGATACCGACTGCAATGTATAGATCAGGAGCGACGATTTTACCTGTCTGACCCACCTGCATATCATTGGGTACAAAGCCCGCATCGACAGCGGCACGGGATGCACCAATAGCGGCGCCCAGTTTGTCAGCAATACCATCAAGCAACTTGAAGTTTTCACCGTTCTGCATACCGCGACCGCCGGAGATCACAATGTCGGCGGAGGTGAGTTCAGGTCGATCCGACACTGCAACTTCTTCGCCTACGAAGGAAGAAATACCCGCGTCATGCGCCGAGTCCACGGCCTCAACGGCAGCAGAGCCGCCTTCTGCAGCGGCTGCATCGAAAGCAGTCGTTCGAACAGTGATCACTTTCTTGGCATCAGTACTCTTAACCGTAGCGATAACGTTACCGGCATAGATGGGGCGTTTGAAAGTATCAGCTGATTCAACGGAAGTGATTTCAGAGATTTGGGCCACGTCAAGCAACGCTGCTACTCGAGGCATGGTGTTTTTAGCATCGGCTGTCGCTGGTGCGATAACGTTGTCGTAACCAGCACCCACTTCAGCAATTAGCAGACTAACGTTCTCTGCCAGCTGGTGTGCGTAAGCCGCATTGTCAGCTACCAATACTTTATTAACGCCTGCAACAGCAGCGGCAGCCTGAGCTGCACCGTCACAATCAGCACCTGCAATCAAGATATCAATGTCAGCGCCCATTGCCTGAGCGGCAGTCACTGCGTTAAGTGTGGCGCTCTTGATGGAGCTGTTGTCATGTTCTGCAATTACCAGAGTACTCATGAGATCACCTTCGCTTCGTTCTTCAGTTTATCGATCAACTGATCTACATCTTCAACCTTGATACCTGCCTGACGCTCAGCGGGCGGCTCAACGCTCACCTGTGTCAGGTGAGAGGTGACCTCTACGCCCAGATCTCCGGGGGTGAATACATCAAGAGGCTTCTTCTTGGCCTTCATAATGTTAGGAAGCGATGCGTAGCGAGGCTCGTTCAGTCGCAGGTCAGTCGTTACGATTGCGGGCAGGTTCAGGGCCAAGGTTTGTAGGCCGCCGTCTACTTCGCGAGTCACATTGACTTTGTCACCGTCGATCACTACTTCAGAGGCAAACGTACCCTGCGGCATGCCAGCGAGGGCGCCCAGCATTTGTCCTGTTTGGTTGTTGTCGCCATCAATAGACTGCTTACCCAGAATAACCAGCTGGGGCGCTTCTTTTTCGACAACGCCCTTGAGCAATTTGGCAACGACCAAGGGCTCTACAGCGCCTTCAGTTTCGACCTGAATACCACGGTCGGCACCCAAGGCCAAGGCAGTACGAATTTGCTCCTGGCATGATTTGTCGCCAATCGATACGGCGACAACTTCAGTCGCTGTGCCAGCTTCCTTAAGACGGACGGCTTCTTCGACAGCGATTTCACAAAAGGGGTTGATAGCCATTTTGACGTTATTTAAGTCAACATCACTACCATCGGCTTTGGCGCGGACTTTGACGTTGTAGTCAACGACGCGCTTAACGGCAACAAGAACCTTCATGGATTCTCCATTAGTTCGTAAGGGTGGGTGTTCGGTGCCGGAGTGATCAAGTCATCGCCCGGTACGGTTAAGTTCGGCGGGCTATCTTGCCCATATTGCCCCCCGGGGTCAATAGCCATTCACGACATGAAAATGGTCTAAATGAGACAGATCAAGGATATCCACCATTCATTCGTGTGATGGTCTTTTATCCATTAAAATTATATACTTGCGCCCGATTTTGAGGCGGCTGGCCCCAGTTTGAACACGGCCGGTACGCACACACGAAGGAGCTGTCAGGCATCAAGCCTGACCAAAGCCCGCTACGAGAGAGGACACCGCTGTGGAACGCGAATCTATGGAGTTTGATGTAGTGATTGTCGGTGCAGGCCCTGCGGGCCTGTCCGCCGCCTGTCGCGTCATGCAACTGGCCCAGGAAAAAGAACAGGAGATCACCGTATGCGTGGTCGAGAAAGGTTCTGAGGTCGGCGCGCATACCTTGTCTGGCGCCGTTCTGGAGCCTCGTGCCCTGAACGAATTGTTCCCCACATGGGAGGAAATGGGAGCCCCACTGACAACCAAGGTAAAGGGTGACAAATTCTATTTCTACACCAGTGCCACCGGCGCCATCACCCTGCCCAACTTCCTGATCCCCAAACCGACTCACAACGAAGGCAATTACATTGTCTCCATGGGTAACGTCTGCCGCTGGCTGGCGGAGCAGGCTGAGGGACTGGGCGTTGAGGTCTACCCAGGCTTTGCCGCTTCAGAAGTTCTTTTCAACGAGGACGGCAGTGTCAAAGGCATCGCCACTGGTGACATGGGTATTAGCGAGTCGGGAGAGCACAAAGACAGTTATATGCCCGGCATGGAGCTACACGCCAAGTACACCCTGTTTGCTGAGGGTTGTCGCGGACACCTTGGCAAGCAGTTGATCGAAAAGTTTGCTCTGGATGCAGGCAAGGATCCTCAGCACTACGGTATTGGCATCAAGGAAATTTGGGAAATCGATGCCTCCAAGCACGATGAAGGAACGGTAGAGCACGGATTGGGCTGGCCGCTGTCCGAGAACGGCGCCACTGGCGGCGGTTTTCTCTATCATGCTGAAAACAATCAGGTCTATCTTGGCCTGATCACTGATTTGAACTACTCCAACCCCCACTTGGGCCCGTTTGAAGAGTTCCAGCGCTGGAAACACCACCCCACGGTCAGCAAACTGCTTGAAGGCGGCACCCGGCTTACTTACGGCGCTCGCGCCATCACCAAGGGCGGGTACAACTCTCTGCCGAAAATGCACTTCCCGGGCGGCCTGATCATCGGTTGTGACGCCGGTACCTTGAACTCCGTGAAAATCAAGGGCAACCATACCGCCATGAAGAGCGGCATGGTCGCCGCAGAGGCTGTTGTTGAGGCCCTTGTCCAGGGCGAAGAACGCAAAGCCGATCTGGACAGTTTCTCTCAGAAATTTGAAGCGTCTTGGGCTTATGATGAGCTCTACACCACGCGCAACTTCTCTGGCTTCATGCACAAGTTCGGTTTCCTGATTGGCTCCGCCATGGTGTGGATAGATCAAACGATCTTCGGCGGTAAGCTGCCGTTCACGCTCAACGATGACAAGCCTGACTATGCAACGATGAAGCCTGCGGCAGAGTCCAAAACCATTGAGTACCCAAAGCCGGACAACGCGATTAGTTTTGATCGACTGTCCTCGGTATTTCTGTCCAACACCAACCATGAGGAGGATCAGCCCTGCCACCTCACATTGAAGGACCCAGAGATCCCATTGAGCGTCAACTTGCCCAAGTGGGACGAGCCCGCGCAGCGTTACTGTCCTGCGGGCGTTTACGAGATCGTAGAGGACGAGGCAGGTAAGCGTTTTCAGATTAACGGGCAGAACTGTGTGCACTGTAAAACATGCGACATCAAGGACCCCTCACAGAACATCGTGTGGGTGACGCCAGAAGGCTTCGGCGGTCCAAACTACCCTAATATGTAGCAGCTAACAGCGGGATGTCCGCTAAGCAAAACGCTAAAAGGCGAGCCTCAGGGCTCGCCTTTTTTAATTCAGGTTAGTTAAACGCGGCTAGAGTGTCGAAAGCAGTCTCAGACAAGCTGCAGTGAAATTCCACCTGCACTCACCATCCCCTTATCATCGGCAAAGCTCACCAGCCGATACCAGGCACTTCTGGAAAAAATGGCGGTCAGTCCGTGCCAAAGCGTTATCGCAGCAACGTTGTCGACGGCTGGATCAAGAAACAGCTCATACTCTGCACCTGCGGTAACGACTTTCCCTGTATTTAATGTCAGCTGGAATTGGTCGTTGATGAGGTCAATGTCGGTGACGATCAGCGGGTGGAGTTCAACGCTAACTCGCCATTTTTCAACGGGCGTTACCAGATAGAACTCACCGTCGTCCTCTTTGCGTAAAATGCTGGCAAACAGGTTGCGTAGCGATTCCCTGCGAATGGGCTCACCGTCGTGATACCAAGTGCCGTCTGCGGCAATGCGAATAGCGATGTCACCGGATAGTTCCGGGTGCCAAAGGTGCAATGGCGGGAACTCAAAATCACGCCCCCCCTCTAGCTGGGCGGAGATGGCATCGAGGTCATTATCCATGGCGTTGGAGTCAGCGCGCGCCAAAGGTCAGGCGCAGTCTCCAATCATACGAACGTTGATAACCCCATCCAGTGCGCGCATTTTCTCGAGCACTTCGTCAGAGGTGTGGCCCACAACATCAATCAGGTTATAGGCAATGTCATCCCGGCTCTTGTTGAGCATATCAATCACGTTGATATCTTCATCCGCCAGAATGGAGAGCACACTACCCAAAATTTTGGGCACATTCTCGTTCGTCACTGATAGTCGGCAGCCCGAGACCCGCTCTAAAGTCAGGTTGGGGAAATTCACCGAATTACGAATATTACCGTTTTCCAGGAAGTCCTTAAGCTGGTTGGCGGCCATGATGGCGCAATTGTCTTCTGCCTCGTCTGTACTCGCGCCGATATGGGGCATCAAAATCACATTGTCGTGACCAATCAGCGCAGGCGATGGGAAGTCAGCAATATACTTACGGAGTTTCTCGCCATTCAAAGCCTCTACCAACGATTCCTCGTCGATAATCTCTTGTCGCGCGAAGTTAAGCAGGCAGGTACCTTCTCGCATAGCAGAAAACAATTCAGCATTAACGAGCCCGCGAGTGGAATCCAGAACAGGCAGGTGAAGTGTGATGTAATCACAGCGGCCGAACAGTGCTGACAGCGTATCTGCCTTGCGAACCTGACTGGAAAGACGCCATGCAGCTTCCACCGAAAGCGCTGGATCGTAGCCAACCACATCCATTCCCATGGTTAGGGCCATTTCGGCCACCATAGATCCGATTGCACCAAGACCGACCACGCCCAGGGTTTTACCTTCGAGCTCGCTACCTTTGAATTTCTTTTTCTGGGCCTCGAGCGTTTTATTCATCTCGGCTTTATCTGCCATCTCTGACAGGGTATTCACATACTGAATGCCCTCGACGACGCCCCTGGAACCCAGTAACAGGCCAACGGCAACCAACTCCTTTACCGCGTTAGCGTTAGCGCCTGGCGAGTTAAACACGGGGATACCCCGTTTGCTGCACTCCTCTACCGGAATGTTGTTCACGCCTGCTCCAGCGCGGCCAATGGCCAGCACTGAGTCAGCGATGTCTTCACCCTGCAATTTATGACTGCGCAGCAATATCGCATCGGGGTGGGAAAACTCGCTGGCAATTTCGTAACAATCCCGCGGTAAACGGTCTAGCCCTTTAAGCGAAATCTGGTTAAGAGTGAGTATCTGTCTGGCCATGTTTCGGTTACAACCTCAATTACAATACGCTGATATCAGCGGAATCCTGAAGACCCTGACGGTATTCACTGTCGATCAACTGGCTGTACTCGCCACCGACCACTTGCTGCAAGCCAGCGCGATCAGCTTCAGGCAGACTCGCCAGCTCACCGGGGCTAACCCTGGCAACTTCGTAGACCAGCGCATCGCCGTTAGCGTTGATGACGTGATCCACCACTGAACTCTCTGCTGCAGGAGCTGCTAATCGAAATGCGCTTTGCAGGATCTCTGCTGGAACCATGGTGTTGCGACGATCCGCCGCCAGTTCCACCTGCCATTCAAAACCCGCGCTGGTGGCATAAGCCTCAACGCCCTCGCCTGCCCTCAACTTGCCCACGGCGGCTAAAGCAGCAGACTCTACAGCAGTTCTGGCACGCTCGTCCGTCAGACGCGCCACGATCTGCTCCTGAACATCCGCCAGCGGCATTACCTCTGCAGGGTGGTGCTCTCTAACACTCAATACCACCCAGTGATCGCGATCCAATTCCAATACGTCGCTGTTATGCCCGGCATTAAGCACGTCGTCGGAAAAGGCCGCTGCGATCAGATCTGCGTTGGCAAACAACCCTGCTTCGTGATTACGGCTAATTCTTTCACTTTGGGCAATTTCGAGCGCCATCTCGGTAGCGGGATCATCAAGACTATCAGCATTGAAAGCCAAATCTTTCAGTGTTTCGACAACACGCAATAGCTCTATCCTGGCCTCGGACATGGCGATCTGCTCTTCGAGTCCCGCGCGTAATTCTTCAAGCGAAGGAGGCTCTCCGTCGCGGCGCTCGGTCAACATGATCAGGTGTGTACCTGCATCAGTAACAACCGCCGCAGAAATTGCATCGACTTCCAGTTCGGCAATGGCAGATTCCATCTCTGGTGGAAACGCATCGCCGCTAGTAAACCCAAGGTCACCGCCGAAAGAGGCTGAACCAATATCATCAGACGCCTCCTGAGCCACTACCGCGAACTCTTCACCCGCGGCAAGTCTTGCCTGAGCAGCAGTGATACGGGCCTCGTACGCAGCGTCGTCTTCATCACCGCCCTGTTCAAACAGAATGTGAGACACACGACTTTCAGTTTGGTACTGACTATTGGCGACCTCCAATTGATAGGCATCGACAATCATTTGCTCTTCAACGGGCTCGCGAAAATCTTCGCTGCGCAATTCGATATAATCCAGCTCGACGGCTTCTTCGGAGAGAAAGCTATCTGCATTGTCAGCGTAATACTGCTGAATAAGATCATCGCCAATCACCTCTTCACTCAAAAAAGTTTCCAGAGGTATCGTCATGTAACGCAAGTCTCGTTGCTCACCCGCGATGCGTGCATTCAATTCCAACTCGGCTGGCGTAGCAAAATCGCTTCCCGCGAGCCCACTGCGCACCTGCCCTACTTTGATGTCATCGACCAGCGTCATTTTGAACGAAGTCGGGGTAAACCCAGCCTCACCCAATCGTGCTCGATACATATCAGCAGAGAACTGACCGTCTAACTGAAACTGCTCCATACCGCCGATCAACGCACCCACTTGCGAATCAGAAACTGCCAGGCCCATTTCATTCGCAGACTGGACCAGCAGTTTGCGTGAAATCAGAGTTTGCATCGCCTGCTGTGAAAGCATTTGATCATCCAGCATGGCAGGATCGAGATTGTCTCCCATCATCGCAATCAGTTGTCGCTTCTGATTATTAATGGCCTGCTGAAGTTCCTGTGGGGCAATTTCTTCGCCATTCACCTCGGCCACGGCACTACCGCCACCGCCTAATAAAATAGATTCGATACCGAAGCCTGCGAAGGCGACGACAATGATTCCGACGATGATTTTGGCGAATGTGCCCTGGCTGTTCTTGCGTATATCTTGGAGCATGTAATTTTCTCTCGGCTACTACAAAAAAAGCGCACCGTTCAGTGCGCCTTTTTGTGCGATCAAGGTATCACCGCTATTGCCGAATTGTGCGGCCTTAGCGAGGTGAAATTGCCTTAGGAGTTAACGGCGTCCTTGAGTGCTTTACCGGCCTTGAAGCTCGGGACTTCAGAAGCCTTGATTTCGATGGCGGCGCCGGTCTGTGGGTTACGTCCTGTGCGAGCACTGCGGTGCTTCACAGAGAAGGTTCCAAAACCTACCAGAGAAACTTGGTCACCCTTTTTCAAAGCGTCAGTCACGCTGTCTACGACTGCGTCCAGAGCACGTCCGGCAGAAGCCTTGGGCAGATCCGCAGCTGCGGCAATTGCATCAATCAGTTCAGTTTTATTCACACTTATCCCCTTGGAATATTGGTCAGCTTAAAGTTATCTTTTGGCCCGGGGGTGGGCTAAGAATTCGTTTAATTCAATTCATACAAGATGGGCTACAGGCCTTGTCGCAACAGGGTTTGCGCCCTCCCAGCAGACGCACGACTTTATACCAGAGCGGGAATCCCGGTCAACAAAGAACGCGCCTGTTAATGCGTATTTATGCGATTTTTTTCCTCTTCGGCCCCATCCGAGCCTCCAGAGATAGAACTTGCCAGATAGTCTTCGTCACTGAGCGGCTCCGGCATCGATTCCAGGGCAATGGAAAGCACCTCATCAATCCACTTCACAGGACGAATTTTCAGGTGCTCTTTGATATTGTCGGGAATCTCTTTGAGGTCGCGTTCATTTTCCTTGGGAATAATGACCGTTTTAATGCCGCCACGACGAGCCGCCAATAATTTCTCTTTCAGTCCTCCGATTGGCAGTACTTCGCCTCGCAGGGTGATTTCGCCGGTCATGGCAACATCTGCCCGCACCGGAATCTCGGTGAGCACTGAGACCAGCGCCGTGCACATAGCAACGCCAGCACTGGGGCCATCTTTGGGAGTAGCGCCTTCGGGAACGTGAATGTGCACGTCGTGCTTCTCGTGATAGCTTGCCGGAATACCCAGCATCTGAGAGCGACTACGAACCACAGTGGTGGCCGCCTGAATAGACTCCTGCATAACATCGCCCAGCGAACCTGTTTTCACGTGACGCCCTTTACCAGCCACGGCAACCGCCTCGATAGTGAGCAACTCGCCACCTACCGACGTCCAGGCAAGGCCTGTAACCTGGCCGATTTTGTTCTCTTCTTCCGCTATGCCGTAGTTGTGCTTTCTCACACCCAGCAATTCACTGAGCATCTCGGCATCAACGGTGCAGCCGCTTTCTCTTTCTTCCAATGTGATTGCCTTAACCATTTTACGGCACACTTTGGCAACTTCACGCTCCAGGGCACGCACGCCCGCTTCACGGGTGTAATAGCGAATGATATCTACCACCGCCTCTTCGGCGATGAACAGCTCATCTTTCTTCAAGCCATTGAGTTTTATCTGCTTAGGAATCAGGTAACGCTCGGCGATATTGAGCTTTTCGTCTTCCGTGTAACCCGGAATCCGTATCACTTCCATCCGGTCCAATAATGGCCCGGGAATATTCATTGTATTGGAGGTGCAGACGAACATGACGTCGGAAAGATCGTAGTCTACCTCCAGGTAGTGGTCGTTAAACGCATGATTCTGCTCAGGGTCTAACACCTCGAGCATCGCAGAGGCCGGGTCACCGCGATGATCCATGCCCATTTTGTCGATTTCATCCAACAGAAACAGCGGGTTTTTAACGCCTGCCTTGGACATCTTCTGAAGAAGCTTGCCCGGCATGGAACCAATGTAGGTACGACGGTGACCGCGTATCTCCGCTTCATCGCGCACACCTCCAAGGGCCATGCGTACAAACTTGCGGTTCGTTGAACGCGCAATAGACTCGCCCAGCGAAGTCTTGCCGACACCCGGAGGGCCAACCAGACAGAGCACAGGCCCTTTCACCTTGCGCACTCGCTTCTGCACCGCGAGGTACTCAATGATGCGGTCCTTTACTTCATCCAGACCATAGTGATCTTCGTCCAGGATGCGAGTCGCTCGCTTGAGGTCGTGCTTTACCTTGCTGCGCTTTGCCCAGGGCACGTTGACCATCCAGTCAATGTAACTGCGCACGACGGATGCCTCTGCAGACATGGGGGACATCATTTTAAGCTTACCCAGCTCTGCTTCAGCCTTTTCTTTGGCTTCAGCCGGCATCTTGGCATCCTCAATGCGAGTCTGGAGCTCGTCCAACTCATTGGGTGCCTCGTCCATCTCACCCAGCTCTCGCTGAATAGCCTTCATCTGCTCATTGAGATAGTACTCTCGCTGGCTCTTCTCCATCTGCTTTTTGACTCGGCCGCGGATACGCTTTTCCACTTGAAAGAGGTCAATCTCAGCCTCCATCAGCCCCATCAGATGCTCCAGACGATTTCGAATGCCTGAGATTTCGAGAATTCGCTGCTTTTCTTCCAGGTCAACACTCATATGAGCGGCGATCGTATCCGCCAGTCGACCAGGCTCATCAATACCGGTCAAAGAAGTGAGTACCTCAGCAGGCACCTTTTTGCTCAGGTTGACGTATTTTTCAAACTGGGTGTTTGTGGAGCGCAGTAAACCTTCGACTTCGTCTTCTGGAATGTCGTCACTGACAATTTCGCGAACGCTGGCGACGGCAAACTCTCCCTCGTCATCGACCGCATCTACCGCCGCACGAAAGCCGCCTTCTACCAAAACTTTGATGGTGCCATCAGGTAGCTTCAAAAGTTGAAGAATATTGGAGACGGTTCCAACCTGGTATATGTCATCCGCGCCAGGGTTGTCATCAGAGGCATTACGCTGGGCGACAAGCAGCACTTGCTTGTCGTTGGCCATGGCATCCTCAAGTGCCTCAATAGATTTCTCCCGGCCCACAAACAGGGGCAACACCATGTGCGGATAGACCACCACATCGCGTAATGGCAGCAGGGGAAGCTCAATAACAGAGGATGAACCCATAATAATCTCCGGGTTGGGCGGGAAAACAATCGTTGTATCTACTTCATGGGGTCGTGGCCCCAAAATACAAGCTCCAGGTGGGATCCCTGGTCAATACAACACGCCCGCCATCAGCGGGCGCGCTCTATCTATTCTTCAGTCGACGCAGCGCGTGCTGCAGGTTCGCTGCTTTGATAAACCAGAAGAGGCTCAGAATCGCCTCGGATCACTGACTCATCGATAACCACTTTACTGACATCATCCCGTGACGGAATGTTGTACATGGAGTCCAGCAGGATGCCTTCCAGGATGGAGCGCAGACCTCGGGCGCCAGTTTTACGCTCCATCGCCTTCTCAGCGACGGCACGCAGACCGTCTTCGCGGAAGTCTACTTCGACACCTTCCATCTCAAACAGCTTGCTGTACTGCTTGGTCAGCGAATTCTTAGGCTCAGTCAGAATTTGTACCAATGCCTCTGCGTCCAGTTCTTCCAAGGTTGCGATTACTGGCAAGCGACCGACAAACTCCGGAATCAAACCGTACTGCACTAAATCTTCTGGTTCCAATTCGAACAACAACTCGCCCACGTTGCTGGTTTCGTCCTTGCTTTTAACCTCGGCACCGAAACCAATCCCGCCCTTTTCCGAGCGATTGCGAATCACCTTATCCAGACCCGCAAAGGCACCTCCGCAAATAAACAGAATGTTGGAGGTATCGACTTGCAGGAACTCTTGCTGAGGGTGCTTTCGTCCACCTTGCGGCGGAACAGACGCGACCGTACCTTCGATTAACTTCAGCAGTGCCTGCTGTACGCCTTCGCCTGACACGTCTCGGGTAATGGAGGGGTTGTCCGACTTGCGCGAAATCTTGTCGATCTCGTCGATGTAGACGATACCGACCTGCGCTTTTTCCACGTCGTAGTCGCACTTCTGCAATAACTTCTGGATGATATTCTCAACATCCTCGCCCACATAACCCGCTTCGGTCAGGGTTGTTGCGTCAGCGATGGTGAAGGGAACATCCAGTAATCGAGCGAGGGTCTCTGCGAGCAGCGTCTTACCTGAACCGGTTGGGCCCACCAGCAAGATATTGCTTTTACCCAGCTCGACGTCTTCTCCACGAGTCTGGCTCTGACCATGTCTCAGGCGCTTGTAATGGTTGTAGACCGCGACCGCCAACACTTTCTTGGCGCGCTTTTGGCCAATGACATACTCGTCGAGTATGCCAGCAATTTCCTGTGGCACTGGCAGGTGATCCTGGGGGGTATCGCCTGAACTCTCCTGCACCTCTTCACGGATAATGTCGTTACACAAATCGACACATTCATCGCAAATAAACACCGAGGGTCCAGCGATTAGCTTGCGCACTTCATGCTGGCTTTTGCCGCAGAAGGAGCAGTACAACAGCTTGCCGCCGTCGTCGCCGGAATTGGTGGTTTCGTCACTCATTAAGCCGCCCTACGCGAAAATAACTGAATTGGCATCATCATAGGCTCTAAGATGATGTTTTTTCCCGTGTTTTGCAAGTCCAGAGGGGATGAAAAGCAGGATAAGCCAGGCTACTCGCCCGCCCCACCCCGACTTGTCACAACTTCGTCCACCAAACCATAAGCGACGCTCTCGTCGGCATTCATAAAGCGGTCCCTCTCGGTGTCCCGCTCAATGACCTCAAGGGGCTGGCCGGTGTGCTCAGCCATCAGCTGGTTCAGCTTTTCTCGAATGATCAGGATTTCTTTTGCCTGAATTTCGATATCAGTGGCTTGGCCCTGGGCCCCGCCGGAAGGTTGGTGAATCATAGTACGTGCATTAGGCAGGACGTAACGCTTGCCCTTGGCACCACCGCAGAGCAAGAACGCGCCCATAGAGGCCGCCTGTCCCATGCACATGGTACTCACATCGGGCTTAATGAACTGCATGGTGTCGTAAATCGATAGTCCAGCGGTGACGCTTCCACCTGGAGAATTGATATAGAGATGAATGTCTTTGTCTGGGTTTTCGGACTCGAGGAACAGCAACTGAGCTACGATCAGGTTAGCCATGTGGTCCTCTACAGGGCCAACGACGAAGATCACGCGCTCTTTCAGCAGTCGGGAGTAAATATCGTAGGAGCGCTCACCTCGGGAGGTTTGCTCTACTACCATAGGCACAAGGCCCAGGTTATCGATGGTTTGAGAATTTCGCCCGTCTGGCTGATATGGCATAGCTTACCGTTCCTAAATAATGATTATACGGAGTTTGGGCGGCGCTATTGCACCGCCCCGGTGAGAGACGCTATCAGGCTTCTTCCTGTCCAGCAGGGGCGATTGCCTCCTGATAACTGCACTCCTTCTCTGCTATCTTGGCACTCTCGAGGAGTTTTTCAACCACCTGGTCCTCAAGAACTTTAGATTCTACCGAAGCCAGCTGCTCCTGATTAGAGTAATACCAGTTGATAACTTCCTCAGGCTCTTGATAAGTAGAGGCCATTTCTTCAATCGTAGAGCGAACTTTATCGCCGTCAGCCTTGAGCTCAAACTTGCCAATTAACTCGGACAAAACCAAGCCAAGCTTTACACGCTTTTGAGCGTTCTCGGTAAACATATCATCGGGAAGTAATGATTTGAGATCCATGTCCTGGCCGCCGGCACCGCCAAACTGCTGGAACATCTGGTTGCGCAAGGCGTCCACTTCCTGCGCGATCAAGGCGCGGGGAATCTCAACACTATCGTGAGCATCGATGACTGCGTCCATGACCTGCTGCTTAACTTTTGCATCTATGGCGTTTTTGAGTTCGCGAGCCATGTTGTCGGCCACTTCCTTGCGAAACTGCTCTTCGCCGCCCTCTTCTACGCCGTACTGCTTAAACAGCTCTTCATTCAACTCAGCAGGTACCATTTCTTCGATAGCGTTGACGGTGACCTTGAATTCAACGGCTGCGCCTTGAAGATCTTCGCTGTGGTAATCCTCAGGGAAGCTCAGCTCAAGAGTGAGCTCATCGCCCGTTTTTGCGCCAACAATGCCATCTTCAAACCCAGGAATCATGCGGCCGGAACCCAGCTCGAGTTCTGAACCTTCAGCCGTACCGCCTTCAAACGCTTCGCCGTCTTTGGTGCCGCCAAAATCAATATTGACCTTGTCGCCTTCAGCAGCGGCTCTTTCTACAGCCTGCCAGTTGCCCTGCTGCTTACGGAACACATCAATAATATTGTTGACGTCTTCTTCGGTGACTTCGGCGACAGGTTTTTCAACGTCAAACTCAGTTAGCTCTGATACTTCAACGTCTGGAAACACTTCAAACGTCGCAACGTATTCGAGGTCTTTGCCTGCATCCAGGGACTTAGGCTCGATGCTAGGCTGACCTGCGGGACGCAGCTTCTCTTGAACGACCGCTTCCTGAAAGGATTGGCTCATCACCTCACCCAGGACTTCCTGGCGAACGCCGGGACCAAAGCGCTGGCGCATAACCTTCATCGGCACTTTGCCGGGCCTGAATCCTGGAATACGAACTTCCTTCGTTGCTTTCTTCAGTCGCTCATCGACCGCACCGTCTACACGTGCAGCGGGTACGCCAACGGTCAAACGACGCTCCAATCCGGAAGTCGTCTCAATAGAAACCTGCATGGTATTTCCTCATCAATCACTGGGTGACAGCGCCGCCGGCGCTGTCTTTTGCATTTTTGTCGGGCCGATGGGACATCGAACCCGCTCAGAATATGGTGCGGAAGGAGAGACTCGAACTCTCACGCCTTGCGGCACTGGTACCTAAAACCAGCGCGTATACCAATTTCGCCACTCCCGCGTGTACGTCCTCCTCACCCAAAACTTAGAATTCGCTGGAGCTTTTTATACCTAACCAATTGATTGTTTGGGAGTATATAAGCCCTACAAGCGGGGCTTGGAGGTAGCATAAGGGCGCAGATTCTGCCACAAAGGTCTGCGTGGTTCAACCGCTCAAATGCGAGGCAGCGCCAATAATAAAATCAGGGCCCGGGAAGGGTCTACCGAGCACAGTTCAAAGCTACGCTCCGAGGGCAAAAAAGCAGCACTTTCAGCGCTCAGCAATAGACCATCCAGTTCCAACTCGCCTTCGATCAGCATCAGCAACTGATAGCTGCCTCGCACTGAATGACTCATTGCGGCGCCGGCCGCAATAGTCACTCTGCGAACCTCAAAGTCAGGGAAGTCCACAATGCGCTCGACAATAACGTCGTCTTTGGAGGACAGAATCTCAAAGGGAGCCTCAGGCGGTGGCGTCAACCGCATCTGCTGGACAGCAGCGGCTGTATCCCAGTGGTCTTGCGTCAGCACCTTCTGGCCGAACGAGAGGATCTGGCGCTCATAAACGGGCGTCTGAAACTCAATAGTGCGAACACCGTGCTGCAACGAGTGTGGCATCAACAACGGCACAACCACTACATCACCGACTTCCAGTGAGCGCGTGTGGGTAAAGTCATTCATCAACTCGCGCTTTGATCGCTCTTCATCAAGCAATGGCTGGGGCGCGGACTTACCGTCGGGGAGCCCATCAATCTGACGACGAACCTGCTCATAGCTGCGCACTGCTTGCAAGTATTCGGCTCGAAACGCATCGTGACTCGCGGAGCTTTCCAATCGCTCGGCATCAAATCCAAAACGGATACCGCCCCTACCCTCCGGCCAGGCCGTCGCGTCCACGTGGGTGACGACATACACCTCACGTTTTTCTTCATGCAGCTCGAAGTACAAGTCGCCGACAACCTCCTGCGGCGCCGGATCCAATATCTTCAACAGCACCAACGGCGCGCCTGGGACCCCTTGGCCGGCATCAGGAGCAGCCGCCTGCACCCAGGGTATGGGACTGGCAAACCGGCCATCGCTAAAACAGCACACTCCCCTCGCCTCTACGCCCGTGAACCAGATCTCCTGACCCCACGGCTTCGGGATTCGAGTCAATTGCAGGCCGGTCGCCCGCCCGGGGGCAAAAACTGCGAGCTCGCGACTCGATGCCCAGTCACCAAAGCACGCGTAATCCGCAAACTCGTCAATACTCATTGCCTGATCGGTAACAGCGTACAGCGCGCGCCCTGCCTCCTTGGCGTAGATCGCCACAAGTGACACTGGCGGCTCATTCTCAAGCCACCACTGCGGCAATGTGAAGTCCACCAACAGCACCGCGCCATCAACTGAGCCCCCTACCCACAGGCCATAGAGGGCAGCGGGATCGCCCGTCTCACGGCTTACAGTTAAAGTGGATTGTGAAGAGTTTCGCAAAGACCGGCACCTTGTCGGTATATAGCTTTATATAATTAAAACAACTAGCGTTATTCTCAAATATATTAAAAACGCTCTATTCTACTGTGGAAAATTACCGAATTTGAGCGATACTAAGAGTGTGACTGCCTATCCCCTAGTTTAGTCGGGCGGTTACGGGAGCATACCCATGCTCTTTGAAGGAAGTAATTCCTTTATGTTTCACTCCTAATGGTCTTGGTGGGTCCCTTTCGGGACCCATTTTTTTAACCTAAAAACACTAAAAAATCAAAGCCTTAGAGCATTTAGTTAAATAAAGCTTAAGGATTCTACATGGTATGTGTAGGGCGATCTGATCCCAACGATCCGGCGAGGTGATTCTCGATTTTGGCGTTTGCCGCGGCGTCCTGCTCGCTAAACTGCACACCAATGCCAGCCGTCCGGTTACCCTGCGCCCCTCTTGGGGTGACCCAAACGACTTTCCCAGCGATGGGCACTTTTTCAGCTTCGTCCATTAGGGTGAGCAACATGAACACTTCATCGCCCAAGGCATAGGCCTTGTTGGTGGGCACAAACAGTCCGCCGTTTTCGAGGAACGGCATGTAGGCTGAGTAAAGCACTGCCTTGTCTTTAATCGTCAGCGACAGTATGCCGTTTCGGCTATTTTGCCTTGAGTCGTTCATGCCCTTAGTCTCCCCTATTCACACCCTGATACTACCACTGGCAAGTGACCCGCCCAATACGGATTGCAGCTTTTCCAGTAAAACTTCCATTAGCAGCTGCCTGTTAGGGTTTGCCCCACCTCTCACTGCACGCTGGATATTCGACACTTCATCTAACAGCTCGTAAAGGCTGCGGCCATGGGTACTGCTTAAACTCGCAGCATCGAGGCCCTTTAGGCCCCTTCGGATCGTTTTCGCCATCTGCTCTAGCGCCTCATCGACAGAGGCATCGGCGAGCATTGAAGCCGCTTCCTCCGTGCCAAGCTTGCCCGCTATCAGGCCCCTGCAAGCAACCCGCACCGCTATCAACTTCTCCGCATCGGCATGCTGATACATAGACTCGGCCAGCATTGGCATTCCATCGGCCAACTCCAGCAGCCGCTCACTCTCCTGGGTGTCTCCCGTCGCCTGATCCAGCCAGCTCCGGCTGCTTTCAAGGCTGGGGCTAGGCAACTTGATTATCTGGCAACGAGACCGAATGGTGGCAGGCAAGCTGTGTAGCTGGTGACACACTAGCAGGAGGAAGGTACCGGGCGAGGGTTCTTCGAGAGATTTGAGTAAGCCGTTGGCGGCGTTTGTATTCATCGCATCGGCAGGCGAGAGCACCACGACTTTTCGCGCTCCGAAGCTGGCGGTCTTGGTCGTAAAATTCACGACACCTCGGACCTGGTCGATTTTGATGGCCCGGCTCTTCTCTTCAGGTTGCAGCCATTGAAAGTCGCCATGACTACCTCCGGCACTCAACTCGCAGGAGTGGCATTTGCCGCAGTTCAAACCGCCGCTGGGTGCCTGGCAGAGCAACAGGCGAGCAAGTGCGAGCGCAAGCCTTGCCTTGCCGCTACCCGCAGTTCCCGAGAGCACTAACGCATGCGGTAAATTGCCATCAACTAACTGCTGATTGAAACGTGCCCAGAGGTCCTGGTGCCAGGGTAAAGGCGCGCTGATTGCTGGTAGGCCGCTGAGCTCCATCAAGGATGACGCACTCCCCAGCATGTGGCGAACTCAGCACATATTTCTTGCAGTTGTTTCTCCACTTCCACCAGCTCAAGAGAAGCGTCGACCACGCGATAACGACCACTGCTCTCACTGGCGAGTGAACGGTAGGTGTTCCGCACGCGTTCAAAAAATGTAGCCTGCTCCTGCTCAAAACGATCCAGCTGACCTCTTCCGCGCGCCCTGGACATACCCACTTCCACGGGCGCATCCAGTAACAGGGTGTAGTCAGGCCTCAATTCCCCTTGAACTAACTGCTCTAGCTCTCGAATCATCGATACCGGCAGTCCACGACCGCCGCCCTGATAGGCGTAGGTAGCATCGGTGAAACGATCACAGAGTACCCAACGACCCTGAGCCAGAGCAGGCTCAACCACTTGTTCAAGATGCTGGGCCCTGGCCGCAAAAACCAGCAGAAGCTCGGCGCTTGAAGCGATTTTTTCGTCTCGCGGGCGCAGCAGTAGTTCGCGAATATCTTCTCCCAGCGCAGTTCCACCCGGTTCTCGAGTGACCACAAGGTCTATGCCCAACTCCGTCAGTTGTTTTTGCATATAGGCCATGTTGGTTGACTTGCCAACGCCCTCACCGCCTTCAACGGTGATAAATAATCCACGTGATTCCATTGATTCTCTTATTGTGTTTTGGGGCTGGAACGATAGTCCTGCCTGCGTTGAAGCTGGTATTTACGCACGGCGTCCTGGTGCTCAGCAAGGGTCTCACTGAAATAGTGGCCGCCATCCCCGCGAGCTACAAAGTAAAGCGTCTTGCCGTCTTTGGGATGCAGTGCGGCATGAATGGCTGCCCGCCCGGGCAATGCAATAGGCGATGGAGGCAAGCCCTTGTGTCGATAGGTGTTGTAGGGGTTCTTGTCATCCTTTAGATGTACGCGTTTTAGGTTGCCGTCAAACGTCTCCCCCAGCCCGTATATCACTGTGGGGTCTGTCTGCAGGCGCATCCCCTTATTCAGCCGCCGGACAAAAACGCCGGCGATTTCATCCCGTTCTGTCGGCTGCCCAGTCTCACGCTCTACAATACTGGCCATCACCAGCGCTTCGTAGGCACTAGCATAGGGAAGCTCTTCCTCTTTGTTCTTCCATTCCTCCTCAAGCACCGCCTCCATTGCCTTGTGTGCCCGGGCAAGAACATCCCAGTCAGAAGCCCCTCGCTCAAATTGATAACTGTCTGGAAAAAACAGCCCTTCGGCAATTTCTCTGGGGGCAATCAAGCCCTGAATTCTTTCGTCATCAATGCCCGAGAGATCATGCTCAAGCTCTGAATGTTGAGAGAGTATTTGCAGGGCCCTGGCCAGCGTAATGCCCTCAGGTAGGGTAACTTGATAGTTAATCACCTCCCCTTTTTGCAACAGCCTTAACAACACAATAGGGGTGGTTCCAGGCGGTATCAGGTATTCGCCTCGCTTTATCTGCTGATCAAGCCCCGTCCAGCGACCGTAACGACTCAACATCCAGCCGTGCTTGTACAAACCGTCGGCCTCGAGTCGGGCCACCACCGAGCGCAGGGTTTGACCTGCACCGACAACGAGGTGATAGCCGTCGCTATCGATATTTAAAGGCTGTTGCCACTGCTGCTGCAAATATCGGGCACTGATCATCACCGCCGCCACCAGCGCGACAATGGCCAATAAAAGTGCTCCAGCCTTTTTCACGACATGGCCTCTATATAGCGTTTGTGCAGAGCTTCACACATTGAAAAGTCCGTCCATGTTCTTTCATCAATGCGAGCGACAGGCTGCAGCCCGCGAATGCTGTTACAACCGATCACCGCTTCGGCTGCCATTAATTGCTTAGTGCTAATGGGGACTTGCTCTACCTCAACACACAGAGAAGGCGCTAATTGCTCTAGTACCAGACGTCTGCGAGTACCGGCAATGCCGCAGGTTTCTAACGGCGGGGTCAGCAATTTTCCCGCTTCCAATATGAACAGGTTGCCTGCAGACAGCGAGCAGACATTGCCCAGTTGATCGAGCACGACGGCTTCGTCCCATCCTGCCTCTTTGGCCTGATTGGCAACGATCACTTGTTCAAGTCTGTTGAGGTGTTTGATGCCCGCCAAATGTGGCTGGCTAGACCAGCGCAGGTCCGCCCAGCCCAGCTCAAGTGGCGCGGCAAAACGGCTACGGTCCTGATCCAGCGCGGCAGCTGTGATGACAATTCGAGGCGTGGCGTTCTTTGGTGAGGCATAGCCCCTGGGGCCACTGCCTCGGGTGACAGTTAAACGCAATGCAGCCCATTGCGAGTCACCCAGCTCTGCGGCGCAAGCTGACAACTGAGCCTTTGCCTGCCCCAGACAATCCGGAAACGAAAGCAGCGTTAAACCTGCTGACAGACGTTCCAGATGTAACGACAAAAAGAGAGGAACGCCATCGCGAACCAACAGCGTTTCGAATACACCATCTCCGAAATCCAGACCGCGATCGGGAAGCGGTAGCGATAATGCGGGCTCCCCGTCTACCCAGATCACTGGAGTCGTGCTCACCTCTGCGCCCGTCAGTCGGGCTTACTGAAAAGCAGTGATCCGTTGGTGCCGCCAAATCCAAAGGAATTTGAAAGCACACTGTGAATCTCGCGCTCCTGCGCAGTGTGAGGCACGTAATTCAGGTTGGCGCCTTCATCGGCGTTATCGAGATTAATAGTTGGCGGGCAGACCTGATCGCGTATCGCCAGAACAGAGAATATTGCCTCTACCGCACCCGCGGCGCCCAGCAAGTGGCCAATCATCGATTTGGTAGAGCTCACCGCAACCTGCTCAGCTGCAGCTCCCAGCACGGTTTCCACCGCCCTGCTTTCTGCTACATCGCCTGCAGGCGTCGAGGTACCGTGGGCATTAATGTAATTGATTTTATCGACAGAGACGCCAGCATCTCGGACTGCATTGGCCATAGAGGCTGCAGCTCCGCGGCCGTCTTCCGGGGGCAAGGTCATATGATAGGCATCGCCACTCATACCAAAGCCTGTTAACTCGGCATAGATGGTTGCGCCACGCGCCTTGGCTGATTCGTACTCTTCGAGCATGATCACCCCCGCACCATCCCCAAGGACGAAGCCGTCGCGATCTTTATCCCAGGGTCGCGAGGCCGCCTGAGGATCATCATTGCGTGTTGAGAGCGCTCTAGCGGCTGCAAACCCACCCAATCCGACCGGTGTTGTAGCCATCTCTGCTCCGCCCACTAACATCGCGTCAGCATCACCCAGCGCGATCATACGTGCTCCGAAGCCAATGTTATGCGTTCCAGTGGTGCAGGCAGTGACCACTGCAAGGTTAGGCCCCTGCATGTTGTACTTAACCGAGAGGTTGCCTGAGATCATATTGATAATGGAGCCCGGGACAAAAAACGGTGAAATTCTTCGTGGCCCCGACTTATTGACGATCTCGGTATTTTTCTCAATCTGGCCTATCCCGCCAATGCCGGAACCAATGGCGCAGCCCACGCGAGCAGCATTTTCGTCGTTAACCTCGAAGCCACTGTCTTCAAAGGCTTGAATGCCAGCCGCCATGCCGTACTGGACAAAGGTGTCCATTTTGCGGGCGTCTTTGGGTGCCAGGTATTGAGAGATGTCGAAGTCGCGCACGCTGGCGCTGAACTGCGTGCTGTAAGCAGAGACATCAAACATATCGATGGGAGCAGCGCCGCTTTTACCGGCGAGGATGTTCTCCCAGGTTTCAGCAACGGTATGGCCGACGGGGCTAACAATACCCAGTCCAGTGACAACGACTCTTCTGCCAATCAAGTTAGCATCTCCTCTACATTGATTTTACGGAAAGCATAAAGAAGAAAAGCCGCTCTATCAAAAATAGAAACGGCTTTTCGAGCGAGCTAGGTGAATCAGGCGAGATTTGCGTTGATGTAGTCGATTGCCAACTTAACAGTGGTAATCTTCTCCGCTTCCTCGTCAGGGATTTCAGTCTCGAATTCTTCTTCGAGGGCCATCACCAACTCTACGGTATCCAGTGAATCTGCACCCAGGTCCTCAACAAAGGAAGCCTCGGTCTGCACTTCTTCTTCTTTTACGCCAAGTTGTTCTGCGACGATCTTCTTAACGCGTTCTTCAATGCTGCTCATGATTATTTGTATCTCCTGAGAATTAGAGCTTTTCTAAGCCAATTTGACGGCCTGAGCCGGCATTTTACTCTGTTTTGTCCAAGAGTAATAAATATTTTTTTCTGCCCCTGCTAAGGGCATGACAATCTCTGGCTATTCAACCAGTTATGCCATATACATGCCACCGTTTATGTGGAGTGTTTCACCCGTAATGTAGCCAGCCACGTCACTGCAAAGAAAACCAACCAGAGCGGCAATTTCTTCAGGCTGGCCCAGTCTCCCTAACGGAATCTGCCCCAACATCGCGTCTCGTTGCTCATCGGTCAACTCACGAGTCATATCGGTATCGATAAAACCGGGTGCAATGCTGTTCACGGTCACTGCCCGCGAGCCGAGCTCCCTCGCCAGGGCTCTGGAAAACCCTTCGGCACCCGCCTTGGTGGCAGCGTAGTTGCTTTGGCCTGCGTTCCCCATGGAACCTACGACGGATGTGATATTAATAATGCGACCCCATCGTGCCTTGGTCATGCCTCTCAAGCAGGCCTTGCTTACCCGATACAGCGCATTGAGGTTGGTGTCGATTACGTCACCCCACTCATCTTCTTTCATGCGCATAAGAATATTGTCACGGGTGATACCCGCGTTGTTCACCAAAACAAGGGGCGCACAATACTTCTCAGCAATGGCTTTAAGCACCGATGTGACACTCTCAGCATCTGCAACGTCCAACTTCATGCCGCAACCATCGTTACCGGCCTCTGTGAGATAAGTGCTGATTTTTTCAGCACCTGCGTCACTGGTCGCGGTGCCGACCACCGTGTATCCGTCGTTTGCCAGAGTTTGGGCGATGGCTTTGCCAATGCCCCTGCTTGCACCCGTGACTAATGCCACCTTCTTATCGTCACTCATAGACTATCTCCGTATCTGGTGGGCTCAGCCCAATTCCTGTTTAGCCGCTGCCAGCGAGTCCGGCTCTTCAAGCGAGAAGCTGGTTAGCGACCTGTCAATTCTTCGATTGAGGCCACTCAGCACTTTACCGGGGCCGCACTCAATAACATTAATTACACCCCTGTCGACAATTGACTGAATACAGCGGGTCCACTGCACAGGGCTATATATTTGTTGTACCAGCAACTCACGGATTTTCTCCGGGTCGCTTTCGGTTTCTGCATGCACATTGTGAACCACTGGAACCTGCGGGGTCTCGATGCTCAGATCCGCCATTGCTTCGGCCAGTCGCTCTCCCGCGGGCTTCATTAGTTCCGTATGGAAAGGCGCGCTCACCGGCAAGGGAACCGCCCGCTTTGCCCCTGCTGCTTTCAACTCAACAATAGCGGCATCTACCGCAGCGACGTGCCCTGCGATAACAACCTGCCCCGGAGAGTTAAAGTTCACCGCTGCCACTACGCCGTCTGCGTCTGCGCAAATTCGATTAATCGCCTCATCATCAAGGCCAATAATAGCTGCCATAGCCCCTTCACCCACCGGAACAGCTGTTTGCATAAACTGGCCGCGACTGCGAACCAGCCTAACGGCATCAGCAAAGCCTAATGCGCCTGCACATACCAGGGCAGTGAACTCCCCTAAGCTATGACCGGCCATCACCGCCGGCGCACTGCCACCCTGCTCTTGCCACGCGCGAAACAGCGCCACTGACGATGCCAGCAACACAGGCTGCGTTGTTTCCGTTAAGTTCAGGGCATCCTGCTCGCCGTTCTGGATCAGGTCCCACATATCGTAACCAAGTGCGTCGGAAGCCTCAGCATAGGACTCTCTCACCGCAGCGAATTGCTCATAAGCCGCAGCTAACATGCCAACTTTTTGTGAGCCCTGGCCGGGAAACACGAATGCGTTATTGTTTTCTGACATAACCACTTCCTGAATATTCAAATGAGTTCAACGTAAGCGTATCCACGCGAACTCGCAGACCTGCGATTACGGCCTGTGGAAGAACGAGTACGGAGTGAATAATTTGCGTAGGGTAGAAATGTTGACAGCGCTCCTATTATGAGTAGAAGCGCTGTCAGGGCGGTGGAGGCTGCTGCTCCCACCGGAGTTACAAACGGTACTGATGACCGCCTGAACAAGTCTTTAGTCGTCGGAACCGGTGTCTACGACTTTCTTACCGCGGTAGAAACCGTCAGCGCTCACGTGGTGGCGCAGGTGAGTTTCACCGGAAGTCTGGTCTACAGACAAGGTGGATCCTGACAAAGCATCGTGTGAACGACGCATTCCGCGACGAGAGCGGGTCTTTTTACTTTTTTGAACAGCCATGGCTAACTCCTGATTTACTTGTCCGCTTTCAACTGAGCCAGTACATCGAAGGGATTGGGTTTTTGCTCACCCTCGCCCTCGTCAGGCCCTGGTCCGGTGTACTCGGACAATATCTGTTTACAATCTTCTGTGTCGTGGTAACTAAATGAAGGCAAAGCAAGCATCAGCTCGTCCTCTACCAGTTCCCACAAATTACTGCCCTCTTCAGGCGCTATCAGCGCATCCAGATGACGAGGCAGATGTTTTGCCTGTTCGTCTGTCCAGACGATACCCAAGGTATTGTCTCCGGCAAGACTCTGGGGCATTGCCTGCAAACAGCGCTGGCAAACCACCGAAATTTTCGCCTCGAACTCCAGCCCAATGACCGGCCGGTTTTCTTCATCCCTGGAAAACGTCAATTCCGCCGAAATCTCCCCTGTTTCATTGGCCAAAAGGCTTTTAAAACGAGGCAAATCGACGGGCTTTAACGCTCCGCTGATAGTCACTCCGCGCGCGGCTGCCTTGCGGACATCCAACGTGTTGGGGAGGGGCTCAGTCAACATAGGCGCGCATCATAGTGACGCGCCCCCCCTTTGTCAAAAAAAATTCTATAAAATACAAGCAGTTCTCTCACTTATTCACATTAATAAGGCGCTCTTATGGACCTGATTCTAGCCTCGACCTCAGCTTATCGTCGAAATTTGCTCGAAAGACTCCAAATCCCGTTTTTGACATTAACTCCCGAAGTGGACGAATCCCCTCTGCCAGACGAGTCTGCCAGTGCCCTCGCCTATCGATTGGCGGAGCAAAAATCGCTAAACATCGCCCAACGGCACCCGGAAGCCATCGTTATCGGTAGCGACCAGGTGGCCAGCCTATCTGGTGATTGCATTGGCAAGCCGGGCACTCACCAGGCTGCGGTGGAGCAGCTTCTAAAAAGCTCAGGCCAGCGAGTGGATTTTTACACTGGCCTATCCATCACTTGCCTGGATACAAACTACAGCCAAACCTTGGTTGAGCGCTTCAGTGTTATCTTTCGTACCCTTGAGCCTGTGGAAATTGAGAATTACCTGACCAAGGAAAAGCCCTATGACTGTGCGGGCAGCTTTAAATGCGAAGGTTTGGGCATCGCACTGTTCGATAAAATGATCGGTGAGGACCCAACGTCGCTCGAAGGGCTGCCCCTCATCGCGACGTGTCGCTTACTGCGGGAGGCGGGCTTTCCCGTGCTGTAGCCCAGCAGTAAGACTCACTCCCATCGCAGCACCCTAACGGCTTGCAAGCTCAGGCAGGTCTAGCAATTGCGGCAACGAGTCGACAATCGCCACCGGTCTGTGGGTGGCCAACCGCTCAATACTGTGGACGCCAAAGCTCACACCGACAGAAGCGACTCCCGCGTTGACGGCCATTTCCAGGTCATATTCGGTATCGCCCACCATAACCACCTGCTCGGGCGCAGTGCCTCTTTCGTGCATTAGCTCATTGAGCATATGCGGGTCGGGCTTGGAAGTGGTCTCGTCTGCACAGCGTGTGGCATCGAACAACTCTTCCATATCGAGGCGTCGCAGGACTCTATTAAGCCCTCTACGACTTTTACCGGTTGCCACGGCCAATTCAAAGCCCCGGCCTTTTAACTCATGCAGAGTCTCCAAGGCTCCGGGAAACAAATCAGGTGGCGCTTGCTCGCTGGCCACATAATGACTGGAATAACCCGTGATAAGAGCCTCAAGTTCTTTAGGCGGCACCTGAGGAAACAGCACCTCCATCGCGCGATGCAGGCTGAGCCCAATAATGTTTGCCGCTTCTGTATCGCTGGGGACTGGCAGACCCATCTCCTGGGCCACCGCTTGCACCGAGCTCACTATGTGTGCGACTGAGTCACATAGCGTGCCATCCCAATCAAATATAACCATTTATAACAACTGCCTACGAAGATTATTTAAAGCAGATTCAAGCTCACTTCCCAAGGGCGCCTCAAGCTCAATGCGCCCCAAATCGGGCAACTGGAAGCTAAGCGCACGGGCGTGCAGGAACAACCGTTTGAGCCCAATTTGCTCACACAATGCCTCACCTCTGGGTGAGCCATACTTGCTATCACCCAACAACGGGAAGCCTGCGTGCAGTGCGTGCACCCTGATCTGATGGGTGCGGCCTGTCACCGGCTTTGCCTCAACCAGTGTTGCACCCTTGAAGCGCTCTACCACGGTGAAATCAGTAATCGAACGCTTGCCCTCCTTATCCACTCGGACCATGCGCTCGCCAGACTGCAATACGTTCTTTTGCAGCGGCGCATCCACACGCACCACATTGCGCGGCCATTTCCCCGCCACCAGTGCCAGATAACGCTTGTCGACGTGATTCTCCCTTAACTGGCGATGCAGTTCGCGGAGAATAGCCTTCTTACGCGCGATCATAATGAGCCCGGAGGTATCACGATCGAGGCGATGCACTAACTCAAGGTAGCGATCTTCCGAGCGGATCTGGCGCAAACTCTCGATCATTCCAAAATTCAGACCGCTGCCTCCGTGGACCGCGAGCCCTGAGGGCTTATCCACCACCAGTAAACCGCCGTCCTCGTAGACGACACGCTCCTTAAGTTGCTCGGACCAGTAACGCGGAATCGTCGGCGGATCCGAGGGCGCGGGAGTCCTCAGCGGGGGTATGCGCACGAGATCACCGGTGACCAGGCGATAATCGGCTTTCACCCTGCCCTTATTGACTCGAATTTCACCTTTGCGCAGCGCTCGGTAGAGTCGCGTTCGCGGCACTCCCTTCAACTCGCGGTTGAGGAAGTTGTCCAGCCGCTGACCAGAGGAGTTTTCATCCACGGTGAGATGCCGCACAACGGGTCTAGTTTGTTCGCTTTCTGACATAACTCACGGAATTCGTTTAATTTTCCAGCTTTAGCTGCTATAGTCCCGCCCGTGTGATCAACCCGCTCCGTGGACTTACCGGTGCCGGTGAACCAATTACAACTGGCGATGTTTGGGCCTGCCAAAGAATTTACAGGTACCGCCAGACGAAAACACACAACGGATGTCGATGCGAGGAACAACACCCGGGTGATGCCCGAACAGACCCCGCAAATTCGACGATTACTAAAACCGAGCAGTAAAGACTGCCGGGACACAGAATCAGATTACACAGCGTCGTCGACAGCCCCAGGTGCTGCGACACTAACAAAAAGGCGGAACGAGTACCATTCATTCCCCTGCTGACGCTGATACAACCGTTGAATTGACGGTAGTGTGATGAGAATACCTGGATGCCGGGAGTGGCATTCAACCCTAGCGCTCATAAGGCGCACTTGCACGCATGTAGCGTGTAGTTACAGTCCTCTCCCAAAGGCCATTGGCCTGCACACTGATTCCTGCCCCGCCAGCCTGCTCTGATAAAGGCTTAGGCAAAATGAAGAAAATGTTAATCAACGCAACTCAACCCGAAGAGCTGCGTGTCGCACTGGTCGATGGCCAGCGACTCTACGACCTGGACATTGAAAACAGAACCCGCGTCCAGAAAAAATCCAACATCTACAAAGCTAAAATCACTCGTGTAGAACCCTCTCTGGAAGCCGCTTTCGTCGACTTCGGCGCTGACCGTCATGGCTTCCTTCCGCTCAAAGAAATTGCCCGCGAATACTTCTACCGCAAGCCGGAAGGCGAAGGCAGGATGAAGATCAAGGATGTCGTTAAAGAAGGCACCGAGATCATTGTTCAGGTCGACAAAGAAGAGCGTGGCAACAAGGGCGCTGCACTCACCACGTTTATCTCCCTCGCTGGCCGTTACATGGTCCTGATGCCCAATAACCCGCGCGCCGGTGGCATCTCCCGTCGTATTGATGGTGACGACCGCTCTGAGCTACGCGAAGCACTTTCGGCCCTGGAAATCCCCAATGGCATGGGCGTGATTATCCGCACCGCCGGCGTTGGCCGCTCCTCTGAGGAACTGCAGTGGGACCTCAACTACCTGCTACAGCTTTGGGAAAAGATCACCGAAGCTAATAAAGAATCCAAACCCGCCACCCTGTTGTTCCAGGAAAGCAATGTCATTATCCGCGCGATTAGAGACTACCTGCGGGACGACATTGATCAAGTCTTGATCGACTCCCCAGAAGCTTTCCAGCAGGCAGACGACTTCGTCAGCCAGGTGATGCCGCAATTCAAAAGCAAATTACGGACCTATGAAGACAGCATCCCCATGTTCAACCGGTTCCAGATTGAGAGCCAGATAGAGACAGCATTCCAACGTGAAGTGCGACTTCCTTCCGGCGGATCAATTGTTATTGACCCAACAGAAGCCCTGGTCTCCATCGACATCAACTCAGCCCGAGCCACCAAAGGCAAGGACATTGAGGAAACAGCACTTAAGACCAACCTTGAGGCTGCTGATGAAATAGCCCGGCAGCTGCGCTTGCGCGACATGGGCGGCCTGATTGTTATCGACTTCATCGACATGCTGGCAGCAAAAAGTCAGCGTCAAGTTGAGAACCGTGTGCGCGATGCGCTCAGCATCGACCGAGCTCGCGTTCAGGTGGGCCGGATATCACGCTTTGGCCTGTTAGAAATGTCACGCCAACGCCTGCGCCCATCACTGGGAGAAACCAGTGCTAAAGTTTGTCCGCGCTGTACTGGCCAGGGCACCATTCGCGACACCAAATCTCTGGCGCTGTCTATTTTGCGACTGCTCGAAGAAGAAGCGATCAAAGAACGCAGCGCAGAGATTCGGGCTATTGTTCCCGTGGATGTTGCGGCCTATCTGCTCAATGAAAAGCGCACCGCACTCGGCGAAATCGAACGGGACGCCAAAGTACGAGTGCTTGTGGTACCCAATCCAAATCTGGAAACCCCCCATTTTGAAGTTCAGCGCTTGCGCGACGACGAAATCGACGGTGACCATGAAATCAGCTATAAAATTGAAATCGCCGAACCCGATGTCGAATCAATTTCAGACACCCACAAAGCTGCCATTCCTCAGCAAGAGGCTGCGGTTCAGGGTGTCACTCCGAAAGCGCCCGCCCCGCAGGCTGCGGCTAAAACCGCAGCCACTGCTCAGCCTTCACAGAAAGCCAAGCAGACTAAAGCGCGCCAAGCTGAAGTAGAACCGCAGCCTGGCCTATTCAGCCGCATCTTCAGTGCGCTTTTCGGTGCTGCAGAAGAGGAGCAGCCAAAGCAGGAAGAGAAGAAGCCACAGACCCGACAGTCTGGCCAGAAGTCTTCTCAGGGTAACCGCAATAACCGCAACCGGAATCGCAACCGTCGCGGCCAGGGTCAACAGGCCCGTGGTGAGCGCCAGGACGACAAAGGCAACCAGTCTCAAAGCAAATCGCGAAATGGCAATTCAGGTGGACAGCAAAAGCGCCGTGATTCCGATGATGAGCGTAACCAGAGCGGCAACAACCGCAATCGTCGTCGCAACAACAAGGATGGCCAACGTCGCAGCCAGGAAGCCGCACCAGAGGCCGCTAACGACAGCAAAAAGTCTGACGCCGCTCAGGGGCAGGAGCAACGTGAAGGTCAGCCTCGCAAGCGGCCCTCTGATATGAAGCGAGGCGAGCCCCAGCGCCGTCGTCGTAATCGTGGTCGCAAGCCTGCAGAAAATCAGGAAACTAAATCGACTGAAACTCCGTCAGCTGAAGCTAACATAGAGAGCTTGGCAGCAGTGCCAGTCGCTGACGCGGTCGCAGCAAAGCCAGAAGCACCGACGCCAGCAGTCGCTGAGCAAGCACCTGCCGCAGCTGAATCGCCAAAAGCACCGGAGTCGGTCGCTGAGGTCACTTCAGCTCCAGAGGCAAGTGCCGCTCCTGCAGAACAAGCGCCAGAGCAAAAAGCAGAACAGGAAGTAGAGCAGGAAGTAGCTGTCGCTGCTGCACCGGAAGCACCCGCTGCGCCTGTCGTGAAAAAGTCACCCGCCGCGGAAGAAGCACCTGCAGAGGCCCCCGTCGAAGCGCCCGCTCCCGTTGTGGAGGAGCCCGTTGTCGCGACCGGCATCAATGAAGAAGGCCGCGCGATCAATGATCCTCGAGTTGAGGCCCGCCCGGTGGCCTCAGTGGAGATTGCCACAGCGCATATTTCGCTGTTTAAGGACGAAGTTGCACCTGCCGCTGAACACAGTGGGCGCGTAGCGCCACGTGCCAGCAATGACCCGCGTGGGCCTCTGCCGTCTGTTCAGGTAGCGGAAGCTGCGTCTGGCAATTAAAAGAACTGAAATCGTGGCACAAGATGCATTTCGCCTCTTGTGCCCAATTTCCATATGGGTATAATCTCGCCTGCTTCGCTTTAGGGCGAAAGCACAAACAATGTAGTTTCCGGTGGGCTGGCTGAGTGGTCGAAAGCGGCGGTCTTGAAAACCGTTGACGGTTCATCCCGTCCTAAGGTTCGAATCCTTAGCCCACCGCCATATTAAGAAAGGCACCCTTTAACGGGTGCCTTTTTTTTATCCGTTCATTGGCCATACTGCGTTGCATCAAAGGCTGTAAATGCTGTCATCCCGCCAGGGCAGTGCACTACTTTCCACACCATTCGATAAAGCCTTCCGGGCTCGCATGAAAACCTTGCTTGGCGGCGAGTTCCCAGGCCCGCTCGCACGCGTTGGTTTTCGCACACCACTGATAGCCCGCTGAGGCTCTGCAGTCATGGGTGTCGGCATCGGCACCAAGCAGGCTCTCGACCGGTCGCACATCACCCGCAAACACCGTACCCCATACAGCGATATCCTTGAGACGCCGAGGGTTCACTTTGAGCGGGTCATCCTCCAGCACAGCAAAATCTGCGCGTTTACCCGCCCTGATAGAACCAATCTCATCTTCCATACGCATTAGCCACGCCGCATCAATCGTAATACCTCTGAGCGCGTCTTCCAGCGAAACTTTTTGTGTCGAAGCGTTGACGTTACCGTTGATCGTATCGCGATTCACAGCGCTCCAGGCCAGTGTTAAAGGACTCAGCGGTGCCATGGGGCAATCCGAATGCAGCCCAAAACGCATTCCCTGTCGGCGCACAGCGCCCAGCGGGACCATATTGCGCGCGCGATCAGCCCCCAACCACTCATCTGTATAAACATCGGCCAGAATGTACTGGTAATACGGGTTAGCAGAAACCTGCATTCCCAGGGCATGCATTTGCCGCAGTTGATCCTCGGTGGCGTAGGCAAAGTGCTCCAACGTCAGGCGATGATCAATCCTGGGCTTCTGTTCCTGCAGGCGACGAACCATATCAATCAGCGCTGCCGCACTCGCATCGCCGTTGGTGTGCGCATGCAGTTGATATCCAGCATTCCAGAACGTCTCTGCCCATTCGTAGGTCACCTCTAGCGGCGCCATCCACTGTCCCTCGTGACCATCCTTGTAACCCGGAAAGGCGTACTGTGAGAGGCCAGAGTAAATAGCACCATCAATCATTAGCTTGAAATGGTCATCAAACATGACACGCTCACTGTTGTATTCGGACCAGCTCTCGACCTGCGCCAGGGCATCGGCAGGAGATACTCCGCGGGCCATAAAGTCCGTGATGATCGGCGTGAGTACCAGACGCGCCGGCGCATGGCTTTCATTCATGACTTTGCTGATCAACTGGGTCTCGCCCACAGGGTCACCAAAAATACCCACGCCCATATCCATGGCCGAGGTCACGCCCGCCTCGTGCATCATTTCAATAAAATTACTTAACCCTGCCTGGTAACGATCTGGTCTCAATAGGAAAGGCATTTTAGGTACCAGAGCAACCAGGCCGTTTTCCCAAACATGCCCCTGCGCCCAGTTCACCTCATGACTCCCCTCAAAAACCGCCTCGGTCACCCCTAGGAGTTTAAAGGCAGTATCGTTGGCGATAATTTCGTGAAAGGAACGATGCCAGAGCATGACCGGGCGATCCGGAAACCATTCATTGAGCTGCTCACGACGAACTTCCCCGTGCCAGAGTTGATGGTATCCCCAACTGATAAAAGGTGTCCCCGCCTCTACTAATCCTTGCTCAAAATGACGTTCAACCTGGGCTTTGAGCATAGTGCGATACTCGTCAGGCGTTTTAGCGCCAGGGAAGTCGCCGGTAGGCAGATGCCAGTCATCGGGCGCTAAGAATGGGAACTGGGTCAACACTGCGGGCAACGAGGGATGCACATGGGGGTCGATAAAGCCCGGCATAAGAATCTTGTCACGGAATGTTTTATCGACGCGTCCTCCTCGCCTCGCAAGCCAATCATCCATATCCTTGAGCGAACCCACCGCCACAACGCGACCGTCAGCCACCGCCACGGCGGTCGCCTCAGGCAAGGCCGGTTCCATGGTGATGATTTTTTTGGCGACGTAAACAGTAATCGGGCTTAAAGGGCTATCTACAGGATCAGCAGCCCGCGTACCGCCAGTGAGAACCAAGGCGAAAAACCAAAGCGTGGAGAAGGTACGTAATGACATTGATAACCTCGCATGGGGAGAGTAAGCCTTAGGCTTTTAGTGACAATATGTTTCTGGACAAGTATGCGCGCACTAACGAAGCACTTGCCACCTCAGTCCGATAATAACTATGCTACATTGATATTCTTAATCAAGGCAAAGACAGGAGTAGCACGTGAAGCAGGCGTTTTATTTTGTACTGGGCATCCTAGCACTTTCGATACTCGCAGGATGTCAGACCAGCGACAGTACCCTGCGCGATCAGGGACACAGCGGCTCGTACGTGCAGGGCTTTCACGATGGTCGCCACAGTGGGATGAAAGAAGCGGGCAACGATTGGGAACACTACCTGAGAGACCAGGAACGTTTTGAAAGTGATAACGAGTACCGCGAAGGCTGGTTAGCTGGCGAGGCTGAAGGCAAAACGCTGCAACAGCAAGCAGAGGCAGTCGGCAATTCCGCCGCAGGCGCTTACAGCGGCTACGAGATCAACAAGGAAGTGAACAAAGCCAAGCCGCATCCCGACAAGATTGCCAAGGATGTCATGAAAGACGTCGATACCGGTGAGCTGAAGTCGCTGGAGAAGTAGCTATTAACGTAGCTAAAAAATCAGCTATCGAAGTAGCTATTAAGTTAAAAGACAGCGAAAAAGGAATCGCTTATGGACGCCTATAGTCTGGCACTGATTGCTTCTGCGTCGTTTTTCCTCGCAGCGCTGTTGCTTGGCGTTTGGAAGTTTCGTGGCATGGCCACGAGCGAAGACGGTCTGGCTCACCCCTACATTGACGTCGCTCACAGAGCGGCCTTGATGTACTCATTCGCAGCGGTGATGATTGCGGTATTCGTTGAGGTGAGTCAGCTTTCAGCCGGACTGGAGTTGCTCGCGGTAAGCCTGTTGGTTGGCTACTTCGCTATCGCGATCATGGCCTACGTTATCCACGGCTGGAAAAAAGATA
>JBDWQQ010000056.1:0-5166 GCA_039986455.1 Halioglobus sp. | reverse complement strand
CCGGCTTTGAATCTACCGCCATTGCCAAGGGCGAATCGCTCTACGATACCGCGCGGGTACTCAGCGGTTACTCCGACGTTATTGTGATGCGCCATCCGGCGGAAGGCTCAGTGGCCGAGTTTGCCGGTGCGAGCAGGGTGCCAGTGCTCAACGGTGGCGATGGCAGTAACGAACATCCCAGTCAGGCACTGCTTGATTTGTACACCATCAAAAAAGAACTGGGAGAGCAGCGGCGCAATATTGATAAGCTTCGTATCGCGATGGTGGGCGATCTCAGGCACGGGCGCACCGTGCATTCTTTATGTAAGTTGCTGTGCCTTTATGACGATGTTCAAGTCAGGCTGGTAAGTCCGGGAGAACTGCGTATGCCCGGAGAGATCGTCGAGCAGATGCGCAGCGCTGGCATGCAGGTTGAGGAATCGGATGCACTGGAAGAGAGCATCGCCCACGTAGACATTGTTTACTCTACCCGTATTCAGGAAGAGCGGTTTAACTCCCAGGAAGAGGCTGACCTGTACCGCGGCCGCTTCCGTCTGAACCAGAGCGTTTATACCGCAAACTGCGAGCCCAATACCGTTATCATGCACCCACTACCCAGAGATTCTCGGGACAACGCGCGCGAGTTGGACGATGATCTGAATGACAACCCGAATCTGGCGATTTTTCGCCAAACCGATAACGGCGTACTGGTGCGAATGGCGTTGTTTGCACTGACGCTTGATGTTGTGGGGCAGGTTGCAGAGCATTCCCGAGAGGTCAACTGGTATACAGCAGGCCGCTTCTAATGCCACTGGATCTCACTTTCGGAGCAGACGATGTGCGTGTCCTGAGTGAGGAAACGGCCTATCAGGGCTATTTCAGTATTCGCAAGCTCACACTGCAGTACCGCGCGTTCGATGGCGGTTGGGTAGAGCCTCAGGTGCGAGAGGTATTTGAGCGCGGTGACGCGGTGGGTGTGCTGCCCTACGATCCGCTAACCGACAGTCTGGTGCTGATAGAGCAGTTTAGGCCGGGTGCCATGCGCGGCAGTGACAGCCCCTGGATGCTGGAATTGATTGCCGGCATCGTAGAGCCACAGGAAAGTGATGAAGACGTGGCGCATCGCGAAGCGATGGAGGAAGCGGGCTGCAAAATCAGTGAGCTTGAACCTATTGCCACTGTCCTTCCCAGTGCCGGCGCCTGTACCGAGCAAGTCAGGCTGTTCTGCGGCCGTGTCTCGGGGGAGGCGGGCGCTGGTGTGCATGGCCTGGCTGACGAAGGTGAGAATATTTTGGTCCATCGTGTGTCTGTCGATGACGCCCTTGAATTAGTCGCCCGCAATCGCATACCCAATGGGCACACATTGATCTCGCTGTTGTGGTTACAAAACAATATTGGCGCCTTGCGGGAGCGCTGGGGCTAAGGCCCCGGCTTGATTGAACATGTCTGACGCCAGCAAGAAAGCCAAGCCCGGTCTGCTGCGCTCTAGTGCGTTGGTGGGCAGCATGACCATGATTTCCCGCGTGCTGGGTTTACTGCGAGATATCGTCATAGCGGCTTTCGTGGGTGCTAGCGCTAATGCCGACGCTTTTTTTGTTGCCTTCAAAATCCCCAACTTTCTCCGTCGTCTGTTTGCTGAGGGCGCTTTCTCTCAGGCGTTTGTGCCGGTGCTGGCCGATTACAAAGAACAGGGTGCGCACGATGCGGTGAAGGAGTTGGTTAATCGCGTCGCTGGTGTGCTGGGCGGTACCTTGCTATTGCTGACGCTGATTACAGTGGCAGCCTCGCCCATTGTCGCCGCAATTTTCGCTCCCGGCTTTGTCAACCAGCCGCAAAAATTCCAGCTGACGGCTGACATGATCCGCATTACCTTCCCGTACTTGCTGCTTATCTCAATGACGGGATTTTGTGGAGCGGTCCTTAACAGCTACGGGCGTTTCGCAGTGCCGGCCTTTACGCCGGTATTTCTCAATCTGTCGCTTATTTTTGCCGCCACTGTGGCGTCGCCCTGGTTCGATGAGCCCGTGTTTGCGCTGGCCTGGGGCGTCTTTTTCGCAGGTATTATTCAGTTACTGTTCCAGCTGCCTTCTCTGTATCGGCTGGATCTGGTTCCCCGGCCGGTGTTTGATACTAAAGACGAAGGCGTGAGGCGGATTCTCAAATTGATGATTCCCGCTCTGTTCGGCGTGTCGGTCAGCCAAATTAACCTGCTATTGGATACTGTGCTTGCATCATTCCTGCCAACCGGCAGTGTTTCCTGGTTGTACTACTCAGACCGATTGGCGGAATTGCCACTGGGTGTCTTCGGTATTGCCATCGCTACCGTCATTCTGCCTAACTTGTCCGCCCATCGCGCCGCGGACAGAGAGGACCAGTTTGCTTCTACTCTGGATTGGGCGATGCGCTCGGTGCTGCTGATTGGCGTTCCCGCTGCACTCGCACTTATTCTGCTGGCAGAGCCTATTCTCATTACATTGTTTCAGTACGGTGCGCTGACTCCCGGTGATGTGGATATGGCGGCCCTGAGTTTGCGCGCCTACAGCCTCGGACTGGTGGCGTTCATGCTGATCAAGATACTCGCGCCTGGCTATTACGCTCGCAAAGACACCGCCACCCCGGTGAAGATCGGAATTATCGCCATGGCGGCAAACATGGTGATGAACCTAGCGTTCGTGCTGCCTTTGCTGTGGTATTTCAACGTGGGTCATGTCGGTCTGGCCCTTGCGACCAGCGCTTCGGCCTGGCTGAACGCTGGTCTTTTGCTTCGGGGCTTACTAAAGCAGGGAGTATTCGTCTGGCAACCGGGATGGAGTCGCTATGTTCTGCGTCTATCGGTCGGCACCGCAGCGATGGCCGGGGTTGTGCTTTTGCTGGGCCAGAGCGTCGAAGTCTGGCTTCAATGGGGTTGGCAGCGACGGGCGTTGGAAATTTTGCTGGTCTGTGCGGCCGGTATTGCGGCCTATCTTGTGACGCACGTATTGTGTGGAACGCGAATGAGACACCTCCGCGCACCCGGCGCGGTGTGATTGGCGCGCTGACCCGATAGACACCGACGGATGTCTGGCCGCAATCGTGGTAGGGCATATGGTGCAAATTGCACGTTTCAGCTACCCCCTCGTTTCGCTATAATCGGTCGTTTGGTTTGATCGAGCACCCCTGTTCTCATGGAGCTGATACGCGGCCTGCATAATTTGCGGCCCAGACACCGCGACTGCGTGGCCACTATAGGGGCCTTCGACGGCGTGCATCTGGGGCATCAGGCGGTGATTCAGCACTTGAAGCAAAAGGCTGCTGAATTCGATCTTCCCAGTGCGGTTATCGTGTTTGAGCCTTTACCCAGGGAGTATTTTTCTCCTGTTCAGGCACCCGCCAGAATTATGAGTTTCCGAGAGAAATTTCAGGCGCTGGCTGATCTCGGTGTAGATCGGGTATTACGTATTCGTTTTAATGAAACGTTGAGGGCGATGTCGGCACAGCAGTTTGTCGATGATGTTTTTGTTGCTGGCCTCGGCGTGAAATACGTGGTTTTGGGAGACGATTTTCGCTTTGGCAATGACCGCCAGGGCGACGTGCAGTTTATCCAGCAGCAGGGCGCAGCGCATGGCTACGATGCCGGTCCTACGCCCACGCAGGAATGGCAGGGAGAACGAATCAGTAGCACCCGGATCCGACACGCGTTGGAAGCGGCCGACTTCGATCGCGCTGAGACCATGCTGGGTCGACCCTACAGTATTTCCGGCAAGGTCATTTATGGGCGGCAACTGGGTCAGACCATTGGCACGCCCACAGCGAATCTGGAGTTACGCCGACTGCGTGCTCCATTGTCGGGTGTCTATGTGGTGGAGGTCAGCGGCGCAGGCATGACTGGCGCCCAGGGTGTCGCCAATGTGGGAGTGCGACCCACTGTCGATGACAGCATCAAGGCTAATCTTGAAGTGCATCTGTTGGACCGTGAGATCGAACTTTACGGCCAACACATAGAAGTGACGTTCCGGCACAAACTGCGGGAAGAAATGAAATTCGATTCGGTGGGTGAGCTGAAGTCGAATATTGCAACAGACATTGAAAATACACGGGCCTGGTTTCAGCGACCACCGGCATAACGAGCGATATGAGCGATTACAAAGACACTTTAAATCTACCGAAAACGGCGTTTCCCATGAAGGCCAGCCTCGCCCAGCGAGAGCCTAACCGCCTGCAGCAGTGGGAGGAGATGGATCTCTACGGCAAGATTCGAGAGGCCAGTGCCGGGCGGCCAAAGTTTATCCTTCATGATGGCCCTCCCTATGCCAACGGTGATCTGCACGTGGGTCACGGGGTCAACAAAATCCTCAAGGACATCATCATTAAGGCACGCACCCTTGACGGGTACGATGCACCCTTCGTTCCCGGATGGGATTGTCACGGGTTGCCGATCGAACTGAATGTGGAAAAGAAGGTGGGCAAACCCGGGGTGAAAGTAACCCCTGCGGAGTTTCGCCAAAAGTGCCGCGATTACGCGGGCACTCAGGTTGACAAGCAGCGCACCGATTTTATGCGCATGGGCGTATTCGGTGACTGGTCCGATCCGTACCTCACGATGGACTATCGCTTTGAAGCGAACATCGTGCGTACTCTGGGTCGAATCGTCGATAACGGTCACCTGCAAAAAGGCTTTAAACCTGTTCACTGGTGTACCGACTGTGGCTCTGCGCTGGCGGAAGCTGAAGTTGAGTACCAGGACAAGATTTCACCGGCGATCGATGTCGCCTATGTCGCGCTGGACCAGCAGGCGGCCCGTGCCGCTTTGGGCGTGGATTATCAGGGCAGCATAGCCATTCCAATCTGGACGACGACACCCTGGACGCTGCCCGCTAGCATGGCAGTCAGCCTGCATCCGGATTTAGAGTATGTACTGATCGAAGCCGACGGCCGGGGCCTTGTGGTTGCGGCAGATCTCGCCGAATCCTGTGTCCAGCGATTTGGTCTAGAAGAACTCAAGGTTCTGGGGCGCTGTCGAGGCGCTGCGCTGGAGGGCTTGTTACTCCAGCATCCCTACCTGGAGCGTGAAATACCGGTCATTCTTGGCGAGCATGTCACCACTGAGTCCGGTACTGGCGCGGTACACACTGCGCCTGCACACGGCCAGGATGACTTCGTCGTGGGAGCCGCTTACGGCATTGAGGTCTACAACCCGGTTGGCAGTAA
>JBDWQQ010000055.1:0-20109 GCA_039986455.1 Halioglobus sp. | reverse complement strand
GATATCCACCTGATCGGGGTCACGACCCGCCCCCTTCACCTCTTCTCGAAAGGACGCAACAGTTTTCGCCACATCGCCCATCGCGACATCCACTGGATACCAGCCATCTGCCCACGAGGCGGCATGCTTTCGCCCTAGCGGCCCCATGGCCCCCATAAACACTTTCGGCCCCCCCTTTTGGAGCGGCTTCGGGTTCGCCCATACGGGGTCGAATTTTATATAGTCGCCTTGGTAGCCGGCTTCTGATTCGCTCCACAGAATACGACTGGCTTCTACCGTCTCACGCAATACGGCATACCGTTTATTGAAGGGATGGGGATTGGCGTTCTCAAATTCTTCCTGATTCCAGCCAACCCCAGTTCCGATAATCACTCGACCGCCGGACAAGCGATCGAGTGTTGCAATGGTTTTCGCCTGGGAAAAAATATCGCGTTCCATCAGCAGTGCAATGCCTGTCCCCAAATTCAGCGTTGTGGTCGCATTCGCGGCCGTCATCAACGACAGATAGGGATCCATCATATTCTTGTACGGGTCTGGCATATCCCCTCCAGGGGGATAGGGCGTTGCGCGCGAACACGGTATATGGCTGTGTTCGCCATACCATAACGACTCGAATCCGCGATCCTCCAGTAGGCGCGCCAATTCGGCTGGATGAGGATCGCTGGGGGTATTCATGGAACTGAAAGCCAAGTGCATTCGTGTCTCCGGTGTCTGGCTATACGGCCTGACCAATGATGTGGGCAAGCGGTGGGTGCCTATGGGGCAATTAACTCACGCTTAACGTTGGGTCATACTATCCAACTAGCCCTCATTGCGCCTGTGAGTCCCTGCATAATAAAGGATTGGTTTAACAATGCGTCTTTACTTGTGAGGTGTGGAAGTACGATGATATTTATTCAATTTTCCAGCGCAATCCAAAGAGGTCATTATGGCAGCCACTCCACATCTCGCCGTTGAAGCGAACAAGAAATCCATTCAGTACGCGATGGAAGGCAACAAAGAAGCCTGGCTCGCACTCTACACTGATGATGCCGTGGTCTCTGACCCAGTTGGGAAGTCGCCCATGGATCCCGCGGGCAATGGACACCAGGGAAAGGCCGCCATTGAACATTTTTGGGACACTGTCATTGGCAAAGCCAATATCGAAATACGCGCAGATAAGCGCTGGACCAGCGGCGACTATCACTGCTGCGTTGCGCAAGTAGCAACCAATGACCTGGGCGACGGTAACTTCACGGAATGCGACATGCTCGCCGTTTACGAAGTGAATGAAGAAGGCTTGATTGTTCGCATGGGTGCCCACTGGGACTTTGACAACATGATGGAGCAACTGGCAAACATTAGCGCAGGCTAATCGATTCTGTTGTCCCCTGCGCCTGTCACAATCCAGGGCAATGTCCTTTCAAGGACATGCCCTATTCATCCAGCTTAAAGACCCGCCGCGCGTTATCACGCAGAAACTTGGGCCACACCTCATCGCGCAGTGGCACGTGGGGCATGTCTTTAAATATTCGTTCCAGTGAAATCCCCATTGGGAAGTAACCTGCATACATTACCTGGTCAGAGCCGCGTGTATTGGCAAACTCAATAATGTCCTTGGGATAATACTTGGGCGCAAAGGCACTGGTCATATAGTTCAGGTTGGGGTACTTCAGCATCAACTTCCACGCCAGCTCTGTCCAGGGCTCGCCCCCGTGACGCATGACGACTTTTAGCTCGGGGAAAAACCAGCACACTTCATCCAGATGCTCTACTTTTTGGGGTTCCATTGGCAGCCGCGGGCCGGGAACACCCACACAGGGGCAAAACGGAATATCCAGATCAACGCAGGTGGCATAAATGGGATACCAGCGTTTGTCATTAATCGGCACCTGCGGACACAGTCCAGAGGGAAATGCCGTAACCGCCTTAATATCGAATTCCTCTTTTAACCTACGAATCTTTCGCACTTCTTCCATGGCCAAATTGGGGTTCGCCTCGTAAGAGGCAAAGAATCGATCGGGGTGCTCTGCTATGGCTTTTTCGTGGGTCAGAGTAGCATCGCCGGTAATTCCCACCATGGCACGGTCAATGCCGTACTGATCCATTTGCGCAAGCGTGTAGGCCTGTCCATCTTCGATATCCTTCAAATCAGGCACGTTGAACATGTATTGAGCGGGCATGCTGAAAATGTTTCTACTATCGCTATCGAGAAACAATGGCTTCATATAGTCATACCAATGGCCCTGCTCCGCGCTAGGGATCGACAGCATTAGATCAATAATTCCAACATCGCTGGGCATTGCCATAGGTTCACTCCACCAAAGACGATCTATTCGTTACAGGGACGCTCACTTTAACGGAGATCGTTCATTTGCGCAGACTCAATCACGCACTGCCGACGGATAAGCCCCATACGGGTTCAATTCCTTGTATTACATCGCCCGCTAAGCGCGCCAAGGCTTTTCCCACAAAGATTCCGGCGTATAGTTGCAACCTCTAAGCAGATTTTCCAGAGGTTCCGCCAATGTCCGTGTCAGGCAGTGCAATCAAAGCCAAAAAAGCCGAACTCACCGCTTCAGGTGCTTTTTTTGAAATCGAAGAACTAGCCCTCAACGGACGCAGCTATCGCGCCTATAAGCATGCACCCAGTACGGCGGTGGAAATACTGGGCAACGCCCGTAATCACGGCGAGCTGGAGTTTTTGATTTATGAAGGTGAGCGCTTTACCTATAACCGACTGTTCCAGGCGGTAGACGCTCTGGCCAGCCAGCTGCAAGGCGACTTCGAGATAGAGAAAGGTGACCGCATCGCTATTGCCATGCGCAACAACGTTGAGTGGATGATCGCCTACAGTGCGGCAACACTGATTGGCGCCATTGTTGTTCCCATCAACAGCTGGGGCAAAAGCGAAGAACTGGAATACGCCATCACTGACTGCGGCGCGAATCTGCTCATTTGCGATGAAGCGCGCTTTCGACTCATCGAAAACACCTTTGATGCAATGGGCCTGCCCGCTATCGTAGTCCCCGCCTCCGAGGCGTTTTCACGCCCGGCAAATGTAGCCCTGTTTGACGATGTTTTAAGCGCCGGTCAAAGCCAGACTTACCAGCCGGTTGAAGTAACGGCCCAGGATAGCGCGCTGATTCTTTACACATCGGGCAGCACAGGATTTCCCAAGGGTGTGCTGCACAATCACGCTGCAATCGGGCAAGCATTAATGAACATGATGTTTCTGGGGCTGTTAGTTGCCGAGTTCGAAGGCGGCCCCCGTGAATATCGCGGCGGCGCTGACAGGGAAACACCCATGCTCACGGTGCCTTTATTCCATGCGACCGGCCTGCTTGGCGGTTTTTACCTCCCAATGGCAATGGGCCAGAAGGTCGTCATGATGTACAAGTGGGACAGCACCGAGGCACTCAAGCTGATCGATCAGGAAAAGGTTACCGGCCTTTCCACCGTACCGGCCATTCTTCAGGATCTACTCAGCCATCCGAACTACGACGACTACGACACAGCGTCCTTGATGCGCATCAGCGCCGCCGGGGCAGCTACACCTGCAGGCTTACCCGAGCTCATCCGCTCCCGCGTGAGTGAGCCCAGCAGTTCTGCAGGCTATGGCATGACCGAGACCATGGCCGTTGGCGCGACAATGAGTGGCGCGCTATTCGATTACAAACCCGATGCGGCAGGCGTACCCTCGCCGATTATGGAAATGCGCTTCGTGGCTACCGATGGCACCGTACTACCGGACGGAGAACCCGGAGAGATCGAGATGCGGGGCGTCAGTTGCACCGCCGGCTATTGGGAAAAACCCGATGCCAATGCCGAAACGTTCAGCGACGACGGCTGGATGAAGACCGGAGACATAGGCAAAGTAGATGATGAGGGTTATCTCTACATCACGGGCAGAATCAAGGAAATCGTCATTCGTGGCGGAGAAAATATCTACCCGGGAGAGATTGAACAGGCGGCCTACGAGTGCCCCGAAGTGCGCGAAGTCGTGGTATTTGGAGAACCCGACCAGGCCATGGGCGAAGAACTGGTGCTGGTGGCCTATCTGGATCCGGAGCAAGACCTTGATGAAGATGAGCTACGCGGTTTTCTCAAAGAACGACTGGCAGGCTACAAGGTGCCCCGCGTTATTCAGTTCGTCTCTGAGCCTCTGCCACGCAATGCCAGCGAGAAGTTGCACAAGTTAAAAGTGAAGGAAGCCTACCTGGGTGAAGCGTAGGCTTGGGCGTCTCGGGCGTTATAGTTCGAGTTAGATCTCGATCACCGTACGAATTCCGCGGCTCTCTTCCAGGTCTTTAAAGCCCTCGTTGATCTCCTCCAGAGGGCGTCGTCCGGTAATCATACCCTCCATGTCCAGCAAGCCCTGACGCCATAGGCGCAGCAGTCGCGGAATCTCAAAAAGAGAATTACTGGAACCCAACAAACAGCCGCAAAGCTTTTTCTCCAAGGCCTGAAACAACACCACATTCGCAATGGTGAGGTCTTCCTCAATCGCGGGCGAGCCTACAATCACTGTGGTCCCTCCCATACGGGTCATTTGAATACCCTGCTCAATAAGCACTGATTTACCCGCCGCTTCGAACGCGTAATCAACGCCAATTCCACCGGTCAACTCCATCACCAGGGCGTTAATGTCGTCGGTGGCCGGGTCGATCACATGAGTCGCGCCGAAACCTTTCGCTTTGTCGCGCCGCTCAGCCACAGGGTCGGACGCAATAATGACGGATGCGCCTGCAATGCGCGCTCCCTGTATAGTCGCCATTCCAATGCCGCCTAAACCGAGCACTACACAGGTGTCGCCCGCCTCCACTTCAGCCGTGTTCATGACCGCTCCCACACCGGTTTGCAGAGCGCAGCCAATCACGCAGGCCACGTCCAGTGGGATATCCTTGTCAATCTTGATCGCGCCTGTCGCAGGTAAAGTCACATATTCCGCCAGAGCGCCAATACCGCAGCCCCTGAATATCTGCTCACCGTTCAATGAAAGTCCCGTGCTCCCATCGGGTAGCGTGCCCGACAGGATTCCCATGGCATTAGTGCATAAATTTTGCTGCTCTCGTTGGCAGTAATAGCAGTGCCCGCACGGGGGCGCTGGCGTGAGCACCACATGATCGCCGACCGCCAGATGGGTGACGCCGGGGCCAAGGGACTCCACAACACCTGAAGCCTCGTGTCCTGGAATCTGCGGCCCCATTAACGGCGCCTTTCCGGTGACAAAGCCCAGGTCTGAATTACAAAGACCGCAATACTTGACGTTAACCCGGACTTCTCCCACCCGCGGTTCAATGACTTCGATGTCATCGCGAATCTCTAACGGTTTTCGGGCTTCCTGTAGCAGCGCTGCACGCATTATTTTTCCTTTGGATACATTCTGATAACAACCCTCAGAGTAGCGGGCCAGACGAAACGGAACAACCACCAGTCTGCAGAAGAACAACTACATAGTTGAACGGCCCTCACCTTTCTCACTTTCCCAGTAGCGACAACCCTCTTCTAATGCCATCTTGTGGCGGCGCTGGGCTATACTCCAAAAAAATCACTGTTGAGACAGCTTGAAATGAGATTGACACTGGAACGCAATGAGGACCGACTTTTCGGAAAAATCCTTCTGGAGCAAGCTAAAGACTGCCCCGACAGGCCCTTTCTTGTCACCGAGTCAAGCTCCACCAGCTTCGCTGAAGCTGAAGATCAGACGAACAAACTGGCAGCGGGTCTTGCCGAACTTGGCGTGACCGCCACTGACAGGGTGGTCCTGTTATTAGCCAACCGTCCTGAGCTGGTACTTCTAACTCTTGCAACTAATAAGCTCTCCGCAGTCTGGGTGCCTATTAATTCGGATTATCGCGGCGAGTGGTTACTGGACTCTATCGCCGGCAGCAAGCCAACCGTAATCGTTACCGAACCAAAGTTCATTCCACGACTTCTGGATATACAAGATCGACTTCCGCCCGCGAAAATCGTATTGATCGGTGAAGACGACCAAAGCACGCTTCCGGTTGCAGCCTCTTATCAGCAACTGCTTGAGAGCGAGCCCCTTACGCCCGACTACAGCAGCCAGCATTACGGAGACACCTGCGCCATACTCTGGACATCAGGAACCACCGGTAAATCCAAGGGCGTATTGCAAAGCTACAACGCATGGATTCGCGCCATTGTCGGCGGTGCGTCGTTACAGTACGACTCAGCTGACGACGATATTTGTTACTGCGCCCTGCCCCTATACAATGCAGGAGCCTGGATTACCTGTGTTTACCGTGCCTTGATAGATGGCATTACCCTGGTTATTGAGGACAAGTTCTCGGTCTCGGAATACTGGAATCGCATTAATCATTTTGGGGCCACCCAGACCTTTGGTATTGGTGCGATGGGGTCGTTTTTAATGAATGCGCCACCCAGTCCAGATGACGCTAACAACACACTTCGCAAGGCCTACATCGTGCCAATTGCCCCTGATATCTGGAAGAGTTTCGAGGAGCGATTCAACCTCAAACTACTGGCTTCTGGCATGGGAATGAGTGAATGCATGATGAGCATGAATCAGCTTGACTGCCCCCCTGGCACGCCAACCTATTCACTGGGCAAACCCGTCCCCGATATCGATCTAAAGCTCTGTGATGACCAAGGTAATGAAGTCGCTGCAGGAGAATCTGGCGAAATCTGTATTCGCCCCAAAAACCCGCACACGCTTTTCAACGGCTATTTTGACAACCCCGAAGGCACTGCGGCAGCCTTTAGAGGTGATTGGTTCCTCACTGGCGACATGGCGCGTCAAGATCCTGAAACGGGTATTTATTTCTTCACAGATCGCAAAAAAGACGCCGTGCGATTCGCCGGGCGTAACATTTCTACCCTAGAGGTTGAAAGCGTAGTGAGGAGGCACCCCGAGGTTGCTGATGTAGCTGCCTTTGGCATTCCCAGCAAAGAAATTGAAAGTGAAGACGAACTAAAACTGAGCGTGATAAGAACGGCAGGAAGTACACTCAGCGCAGAGCAAATTTGTCAGTTTATCAATGACAACGCGCCCTATTTTTTCGTTCCCAGGTATCTCGACTTCGTCGACGAACTACCCTACACCCCGACCCAGAAAGTGCAGAAGTTCGAGCTACGTAAGCAAGGAAATTCTGCCGCCACCTGGGACTTGAAAACATCGGACTTCAAGGTGCAACGTTAAGATCAGGCTGTCGCTGCTGAAACACTTTTAGTCATTCGAGATACCCCCGAGTCATTCCCGCGAAAGCGGGAATCCAGAGACACCAAGAACATAAATGCCTTCCCACCTTCGCGGGAATGATCGCGCAGTGCCCCCTGAAAGAGCGATTACTTTTCTAGAATACGGATATTGCGGTACCAGACTTTATCCATGTGATCTTGAAACCCGATGTGTCCTTTCAGCAACGTCCCGTAGCGCGGTCGACTGGTAAATTTACTCTGTTCATACAGAGCCTTCCATTCGGGGCTACCCTGACTGAATTTCGCGGTCTGTCGCCCGTTTAGCCAAAACTCCACATCCGGTCCAAGCGCAATAATATGCACCTGATTCCAATAGCCCACTGGCTTGCTCGTGTCGTGATCAGGAATAATCATGTCATAGAGGGCACCCGCCCTGTGCGTAGGATCCTCCGAATCACTGTGTCCCACGTTGTCCAACACCTGCATCTCGTAACCCGTGTGATGAATAGAGCTCTCGCTCTCGTCACCACGGATAAAGATGCCGCTATTACCAGAGTCGCTAATGCGCCACTCGAGCTTGAGTTCAAAATCGGCAAACTGCTCTTGGCTGATGATATCGCCGCCCCAGGCCACCCGCGTCAAACAGCCGTTCTCATTGGCCCAGCCGTCGTTCACCGTTTCTTCACCGTAGCTGCGCCATCCCGTTAACGACTTACCATCAAACAGCAAGCGCCAGCCCTCTTCCCGCTCCTGAGCACTCAAGGCGTTAACGCACTCTGAGGCGTCAAGGACCGGATCTGGCGTGCAAGCAGCCAGCGTGAGTAAAAAGGGCAGAGCCAGTAATCTCAATGTCATGTTAGAACACTCCTATCCGTGCACTTTATCGTTATAAACCGTAATGAATGCCAAGCCGAATGCTTCGCCCGGGGGCAGGAAACCCGATTGAGGTTTCATAGTCCTCATCAAGCAAATTATCGGCGTTCAAGCGGAGTTGCCATTGGGCGGCAACAGCCCAGTGCAAAGCCCAGTCTACCCGATGAAAATCATCCAGCAGCTGTGATTCCTCCGCGCCGGAATATCGAGTAGTAGACCACTGTTCGCCCGTATAGCGATAGTCCAGGACCGTGGCCCATTGCTCGGCGATCTGCCAATTTGCAGTCACCGATCCGACCCACTCGGGGCGCCCCGTCAGTATGCTGTCTTCACCCTTCACCTCGATATCTGTGTAGGTTAGATGCCCCCTTAACTGCAGCGCCTCACCCGACAGCCAGGCAAATTCCAGTTCTGCACCGGAAGTTTCCACATTTTTGCGGTTCACATTGCGAAAGGTTTCGTTGTCGAAATCCACCAGGTCTTCAAAATCATTAAAGAAAGCAGTAGCTGAAAAACGCAAGTCAGAATTAACAGACCAGGCAAGACCAATGTCCCAGTTAGTTGCCGTTTCGGGTTTAAGATCAGGGTTCCCCACCAACGGGTGTCCCAGTGCAGAAAAGCTGGGAAGCTTGAATGCTTCGCCCCAGTTGGCACTGGCCGATATCGCATTATTTAGCCGGTACCGGCCACCCAGGCTAAAGCTTGTCTGCGAGTCGAAACCGTCCGGGTCGTCATAGCGCGCGGTGCCCTGCACCAGTAGCGCCTTATCCGCTGAGGTCGCCACATTGGCAAACAGGCCCGAGGTACTGCGGTCCAACGCATAGTCAGCTGGTATCAGACTACCAAAATATTCCAGGTAGCCATCACTGGTAGCGTCCTCATTTTTGTAGTCGGCCCCCACGTTGAACTCAGTATCGCTTTGCGAGGACAGTGTATTAATCCAGCGCAAGCGGTCCTGTTCGAAGTCGGTATCCGCCCCATTAGGAGGCACTTCGGTATAAGGAAAAATCCCGGGAGAGGTATAGTCTTCTTCGTGAGAGAAGCGGTCCGCCATTAAACGACTTTGCCAGACATCATTTATCTGAACATCCCACGCCAGAGAATACACTTCATCGCGATAATCGCTGTCGTCCAGTGCATCGGATACAGCGTACTCAGGGCCTCCACTTTGCTCTGGATAACTGGTTCTTTCACCGTCAAGGTAGCGATAGCCGAACTCCACTCTTTGATCCGTCGTTGGATTCCAGCCCAACCTTAAATTCGCGTTATCGCTCTTGCGGGTGCTACCGGGTACAGGTTCACCATCATCCCTATAGGCATATCCGATAGAGTAGTCCCAGTCACTGGCTGCGCCCCGTGCCCCGACGGTATAGTTTTCGTAACTGTCTTCACCCCACTCACCACCCAATTCAGCGGTATGACCTTGTGTTGGACGACGAGTGATAATGTTAATCACTCCCGCTAAAGCATCCGAGCCATAAATCGCCGACTGCGAACCTCTGATCACCTCCACCCGTTCAACCAGGGAAGGATTAAGGTTGGCGAAATCAAAGCCGCCGCCCCGTGTATTGGTGGGATCGTTGACCGGCACGCCGTCCAGTAGCACTAGGGTAAAATTAGATTCCGCCCCGCGGATGGATACTGCGGTTAAACCACCCGGCCCACCCTGGCTCTCTACCAGTAGCCCGGGGATCGTTTGCAAAACCTCTGCCATGGAGCGTTTGTTGAGCTGCTCAATCTCGCTCTGTTCAATCACCGACATTGATGCCGTCAGTTCAGCAATGGGCGCATAAGCGCCGGTGACCAGCGTATGCTCCAGCGTCTGAGCGCTTACTTGGCTTGACGCCAGTAAGACAGCGGTCGCCAAAAAGGGTGTTCTTTGCATAATCAGTTACTTGTGTTTCTTGTGATGGGTTTGCATAGTGATTCACCGCTGCAAACAAAATGGTTGAGACAAACCGGCCGCCCTAATAAAACGTGCCTCGCGCCGATTAACCGAGAGAGATTTACATGCCTTACATCGTTTTCAATTCCCTATTTCTGGCAGCTTATCTAGCCTCGACAGTGGTTCAGTACAACGACCCAGACCCCTGGGCCTGGGTTGCGATCTATCTGGCTGCTTCCGGCATGTGTATCGCCTGGTTTCGCAACCGACTCCCCCGCTGGTACCCGACATTGCTATTGTTCATCAGTCTGATCTGGATTGGCACGCTGCTGCCCTCCATCGTTGGCAAAGTATCGCCCGGCGACCTCGTTGAATCCATTAGCATGAAGAACCGGTCGGTAGAGGAAGCCCGCGAAATAGGCGGGCTCGCTCTGGTTGCCGTATGGTCTGCAGTACTCATGACCAGGCGGCGGTGATACCCCGTCGTCTACAAGGTCACTTTTTACGCTTGAAGGTAATTTTCTCGCCATCCCGGAAGATAATGAAGCTCTTGGCAGGGCCTTCGTCTTCCAGCACGAAGTCAAGCTCGATGCTATCGCTGCCAGTGCTACCTCTAAATTCAGTTTCGCTAACCTGCTCCAGTATCCCTTCTCCATAGAGCGGCACCGACAGATACAAACCCTCTGGGGTTTCTTCAATCGTCATGGTGACGAAACTCACACTGTACTGGCCCACAAAGCGTCCATAGCCCCGGTCAAAGGGTACGCTCTCCAACTCCTCCACCGTCCATGGTTGCTTGCGGTCTGCGCTCGCAACACGCATTGCTGCGACCTGCTCAACACTGACAGGGTCTGCCTTGTTACCCCAGCTGCGGCGCAAATAAAGCATCAAGCCGGCCAGAGTCTCATCGTCCAGCTCTGCAAGGTGTCCATGGGGGGGCATAATGCCGTTCCACTGCTCTCCATTGACCTCGATCGGCCCGTTAATACCCTGCAAGATAATTCTGGCCAGCCATTCGGGAGGCCCGGTTACCCAGCTCGCCCCGGCAAGGGCGGGTGCTAATCCGGCTGTCCCCGCACCACTGGCTCCATGGCAGTTGGCACAAGAGGGGTAGTAGTTGCGTCCAACCTCCATTAACGCCATCTGCTCGGGGCTCAGCGGTTTGATACCCAGTGCCAGTTCATCGCCAGGCCACGTAAACGCGACACGGGCGACAAGACGGGCATTCCACAATGGGTCTTTTTCACTGATGTTTGTGTCTGCAAAAATAGACGGTGCTGCGTCTAAACCGGCGGGCACAAACCCATCGGTTCTGGCGAGCGGTGAAAATCCTGATAACAATGCAAGCTGCTGCCAGGCTTTGTCACCCTGGCGACTCTCAACCAGGGCCAGAAGATCCAGCATTTCAGGGGCAATGGGGCTATCGCTGCTCATGTCCGGGCGAACCGTACGATAAGCACCAGACGCTAACGCCCTTAATGCCAACGCCGCGCCTTCACTCTCCACATCCAGGCCATCAGCAGCGAACATCTCCTGGAGAAATGTTTGTTCCTTGTTTCTCAGCGCTCTTACCACTGCCTGTCGAATATAAACGCTGTCTGCACCGCCACTGAGAATCTGACTGAGCGTATTACGAGCCGCCGGGTCGCTTGATTGGGCGCCCAATGCAAACGCGTATTGCATGACAACTGGCTCCGGTCCAGCCAGTAAAACGTCACTGGCTGCCACCAACTGCTGCGCAGTCAGCAGACCCACGCTTGCCCTCAGCGCATGAATTTGTCGTTGCGGGTCTTCGGACCGCAGTAGTTTATCAATCGCAGCAGCGGTGAGTTCATTACGACCGTGAAGCGTCCAGATGGCATGGAGAGCGGGTATCGTATTATCCGCCATCGCCAGAGCCTCAAGACCGTCTGCCTTTTGGAGAGGCGCTTTGAGCAACAGGCGCTGAGCCGTATCCCTGACCCAACCGTTGTTGTCAGACAGCGCGGCAACTAGGTCCAGCGGACTTGCGTCCCCCAGTGTTGTGGTCGTCCTTGCTTGTTCACCTTCGGTATGACGAATCCGCCAGATACGTCCCTTACCGACTGGCTTGTCGAGCCCTCGCTCGAAAATTTGCTCGCGCAGTTCGTCGGTAAGAAAATGATCGTCCTGAATAATGCCGCGATACATATCAATCACATAAAGACTGCCATCGGGACCATTGGCTGCGTCTACTGGCCGAAACCGCTCGTCAGTCGAACCCAAGAAGTCGCGCTGACCCCATTGTTCATCGGGATACAATTGCTGCTCGGCAGTTACACCCACTTCTTGTTCCGACAGGGCGAATTGTGCAACAACATTACCTGCTGACTCGGGCACAAACGCGTGCCCGCGATACGCTTGAGGAAACTGATCGCCGCGGTAGATAGCGAGACCACTGGCACCGGTTGCATTATTCAAACGTCCGTCTTTGCGCAGAGTGCCCTCGAGATAAGCCCGATTCACACCCGGATTAACGCGCACCGTATACACGGGCGAGGGATCAGTGAGGTTCACACCAATACCGGCAGGGTAAGACACGACATCAGGCTCAACCAGATCATCACCCTGAAAGAAATCTGTGAGCAGCCAGTTTGAATTGTTGTTGTAGTAAAGGCGCCCGTAATCGTCCTTGCTGATGCCCCACTGACCGCGGAAAGGTCCTTCAGACTCCTGAAGAACGCCATCAGTCAGTCGCAAACGACGTTTGGATTTGGAGTTATACAACCAGTTATCCAAACCCGGCAGCAGGCGGTTTTCCATGTGCTCCACATTAGCGGCGTCCTGGGCATAGCCACCCACACTGCGCTTCTGCTCGCAAAGTGCATCTCGTGATGGCGTTGCACACAACCACAGGTTGGGCGGCTCTCCGATAAGCACCCCTTCATTAACCACAGCAACAGCCCTGGGGTTTACCAACGACCCAAGAAAAACTTCGCTGGTGTCCATGCGCCCATCGCCATCAACATCTTCCAATCGTACTACCTGCCCCACTGGCTCCTCGCTACCACTGCCGTAGGCATCTGGCATGTATCCTCGCATCTCCACGACGTAGAGCCTGCCATACTCATCCCACGCCATTGCAACCGGGTCTTCCACCAGCGGTTCTGCAGCGACAAGTTCAATTTCAAAGCCTGGGGCAATGCGAAATGCCGCCAGAGCTTCCTCGGGGCTGAGCACCGGTGCAGGTGCGTTATCCAGGGTTTTGTAGAAGGCCACTTCTTCGCGATTTTCCTGCAAGTTGGTCCAGGCAAACTGGCCCAGCTCGAAGCGATCACCGCAGTCAGCAGGTTTGACCTGAAGCTTGCCACGGCTGGCGAGCGCAGAGCCCACGTTCAAAACCCGCAGAAGGTCTTCTTCACCGACGCTAAGGGTCGCCGAATCACCAATGGTAATACCGGTAAACTGGTGGCGATCGGCCGGGGCCAGGCGCAGCTCCTCCATGACTGTTTCTGTGTCGGGAGTGACGTGCCGTGCGGCGGCTCGATCGGCATAAATAGTGGCTTCAACAAAAGACTCACCATCGTTCATCTCTCCACCGTCATAGCGCATACGAATCACTGTGGGGTTTTCGCAAGCCGGTACTGAAAACTGCACGCTGACATCTGCAAAGCGCCGACGGGGGCTTAACCACCCTTCCTGCTCATCAAGGGTCCCGCTGACATTCGCTTCCTCTACCTGAATATCGCTCAGGCCATCCAACTCCCAATCGTCCGCTAACAGCGCCTTACCCGCCTGGGCAAGGGGCTCAAGCTCCTGAATACGAATGTGGCGCCAGCGCATAATGCCAACATCGCCAGAGTGAACCTGCAATGCAATAAAACCCTCTGCATCAAATGCGTCTATGGTCGTGGCCGCGACAACTCCGTTAATCCAGGTTTTTAATGTGCCTCCGCGTGCGCTGATTTCGATATCATTCCAGTCATCCAGCTTGATGGCTTCTCTGGCGGCTTCGTCGTTCTCCAGATTATAAATCCAGCCTCTTCTCGCTTCGTCGTATATACCCGCACTCCATGATCGATCTGAGTGATCAAGCTCGTACTGGTAACCATAGGCACGACCGTCTCCGTCGCGCTGCTGGGCCCGAAAAAGCACACCGGAATTACCCAGTTCGTCCCACCGCATTTGCATCCGCAAATTAAAATCTGCAAACGTCTTTTCGGTGCGCAGAAAAGTATTCTCACCAGGCCCGTGAGTGCCTTTAATTGACTCGCCATCGGGCTCAAACGTTGAGTCGCCGCCAATCGTCCGCCAGCCGTCCAGCGACTTTCCGTCGTAAAGCGATACGTAACCCTCTTCCAGCTCGAATGCGGAACCCGCAGGTTTGAGCACGACCCAATAGGCTGCGACACCAAGGACTGCAATCAACAGCAGGAAGAACATCTTTTTCATAGCGTTATCACACTCTTTTTCATCAATGGTTTGCAGTATCGTCTGCGTCGAATCGCTCGAAACCCGTATCTAACCAGCTAAAAGCGCCAAAATACCGACGCTGGCCAGCTTGTCTAGTTGTTGTTCAATCTGTTGGCAGAGTCCGTCCATGCCGGGCACTGCTTGCGAAGTGATTCGAGCACAGGCTAAAAGCTCGATAAGTCGCATGTCATCACTGCGTTCTCGCAGCTGCAGCAAATCACTTTGCTTGGGGTCGCTAATCTCGATATCCGTGGACAGGATCAGGTAGCACCAGGCAGACAGGGCCAAAATCAGCGCCTTGTTTTCTCCGCCACCCTGTAACACTGGCAACCAGCGTTGGCCTATTTTTTCACTACCATCCATCGCAATTTGCTCACAGCGGTGGCCCAGCGAGGGATTGTGAAACCGCGTGATCAATTGTTCTTTGTACGTTTCGATGTCGAAGTCGGACGGTACAGTCAGTGCCGGCACTAAATCATCACTCATTAGTCGATGAACGAACGGGCCAAGCTGGTCATCGGTCACCACCTCATCAACCGTTTGTTTACCGGCGAGCAGCCCACAATAAGCAATCGCTGAATGGGTGGCGTTGAGGAGCCTGAGTTTAATATCCTCATAGAGTTTGATGTCTTCGACGTATTGCACCCCCGCACCCTCCCAATTCGGACGCGGCGTACAAAACTTGTCCTCAATGATCCACTGGCTGAAGTACTCTGTCGAAATCGCGCTACTGTCCTGCAACCCCAACATTTTGGATTGCCTCAATTGCTGAGCCTCAGTGCTGGCAGGCACAATACGATCAACCATGCTGGAAGGCGCGCTTGTATTAGCTTGTAACCAGGCACTAAGGCCTGAGAAGGTCAGGTCAGCGTATTCTCGCAGTACCGATGCAAGCACCTCCCCGTTCGCTGCCACATTGTCACAACTGATTAGAGTGACCGGGCCATTATTCAGCTGCTGTCGCTGCCGCAGGCCCAACGCTAATAACCCAATCGCCGAGCGCGGCGCTTCGGGGTTAGCGATGTCAGCTTCTATCGCCGGATTGGTCAGATCCAGCGAGTGACCATCGGAACCTGTGCAATAGCCCTTTTCAGTGATCGTCAGAGTAATGATTTTCGTGGTATGTGCCGCAATTGCCTCAACCACCTCGTTTAGCTGAGCGACCGCAAACAAGACGCGGGTCACCGCGCCGATAAGCCGCAGCGACTGCTGCTGTCCATCTTCACTAAGCACCGAGTACAAACAATCTTGAGGCGCTAGCTGCTGTGGTACGGTATCGCTACGCAGCGAAACTCCGGTAATCCCCCAATTTCCGCCACTGAGGTTCATCGCCTGATCGGTATATACCGCTTGATGCGCACGATGAAACGCGCCAATGCCGAGATGGACAATGCCCTGCTCAATCGAGTTCCGATCGTAACGAGGCGTCTCTACTTGCGAATCCAGCTCGCTCAAGCTGGCCATTTTGAGTCTCTGCGTCATAATTTATAAGCTGCTCTGGCTAAGTTACCGGAGAGGTCAACGGCCAGCTCCAGGGCTTCTGACATGCCCATTCGGTGCTCTGCAACCTGCTGGGCTAAAAAGCGACAGTCGATGCGTCTGGCAACATCGTGGCGTGCCGGAATGGATAAAAATGCGCGCGTGTCATCGTTAAAACCTACCGTGTTATAAAAACCAGCGGTTTCCGTAACTTGTTGACGATAGCGCAACATGCCCTCAGGACTATCGTGAAACCACCAGGCCGGCCCCAGCTTCAGACAGGGGTAATGTCCGGCAAGGGGCGCCAATTCACGGGAATACGTAGTCTCGTCGAGCGTAAACAGAATCAGCGTAAAATTCGCTTCATTACCTACCCGCTCCAACAATGGCTTAAGCCCGTGCACGAATTCACCCGGTAAAGGAATATCCGCGCCCTTGTCCCGGCCATACTCTCTAAATAATTGCGAATTGTGATTTCGGGACACGCCAGGATGCAGTTGCATGACTAAACCGTCGTCCAGACTCATCAGCGCCATTTCCAGCAGCATTTGTCCACGAAACTGCTCGGCCTGCTCGGCACTCAATGTGCCTTCCAGCGCGCCCTGATAAAGTTGCTCACACTCAGCTTGCGACAAGTCAGCGGTCATTGCACTTGGGTGACCATGGTCAGTCGAGGTCGCCCCCATAGACTTGGAGAAAGCCCGCCGCTCTCTCAACGCGGTCAGGTAGCCCGAGAAGTGATCGCAGCTCTCACCACTCATCCGCGCCAGTTGCGAAACATTTTCGGTAAAGCCTTCAAACTCCGGATCTACCACAGGGTCTGGCCGAAAAGCAGTAATCACTCTTCCCGGCCAGGGGTCCGACTGCAACTTGCGGTGAGCCTCCAAAGGATCCAGCGGTGACTCTGTCGTCGCGATCACCTCAATATTGAAGCGCTCAAACAAAGCCCTGGGCAAATACTCCGGCTGGGCAAGCCGTTGATTGATCTGGCTGTAGATTCGCGCGCCGTTGTCCTCAGATAGCAACTCATCAATACCAAACACTTGGGCAAAGACATGATCCATCCACAGTCGGGTCGGGGTACCGCGAAACAGATGGTAGTTGCGCGCAAACAACTGCCAAACCGCAGCCGGGTCGACTTCGCTTGAAGGAGCCTCATTGCGCCCTATACCCAACTCATCCAAACCTATGCCCTGGCTATATAGCATGCGCAGCAGATAATGATCAGGCTGCAGTAAAAGCTCGGTGGCATTGGCAAAGGGCTTATTGTCAGCGAACCAGCGAGGGTCGGTGTGGCCATGCGGGCTGACAATCGGCAAGTGAGCAACGTTCTGATAAAGCTCACGCGCCAAGTCACGCTGCACTGGGCAGCTTGCAAACAAGCGATCCGGGTGTAAAAAACTCATTCTTGGGTATCCAACAAACTATCGATGACGCGCTGCAAATGCTCAGACATGGCGGCACTGGCAGCGACTGGGTCTGCAGACGCCAAGGCCGAAACAATGCGCTGATGGTCAGACACAATCGGCCGGCTACCCTCCTCTCTACTGCGCTGGTGAAAACGTGTACTGATTTGGGATTCGTTGCGTAATTGCCAAAGCCATTCGACGGTCGCGCTCAAAGCGCCATTGCCGGACGCCTCTGCAATCACGCAGTGAAATTGTTGATCAATCGCTTCAGCGGCCTCGGCTGACAACTCTTCGCGCTCCATCTCAGACAGCAACGTATGCAACTCAGCGAGCTGTAGCGCATTAATACGCTGCGCAGCCAGCGCACAGGTTTCGCTCTCTATAAGCTTACGCGCCTCCAGAATTTCAAATGGGCCCGGTGCCTGTGTCTGTGGCAGTTGGGCACTGCCTGAACGGCCCAGTACGTAAACGCCAGAACCGGAGCGAACTTCCACCAAACCCGCAATCTCAAGCGCAATCATCGCTTCACGGATCGTGGGACGGCTCACCGCAAACTGCCCGGCCAGGTCGCGCTCGGCAGGCAGTCGACTGCCAACACTAAAGCTGCCGTTATCAATGAGCTGTTGTAACTGCTCCGCCACCTGCAAATACAGTCGGCGCACTTTCACAGCCTGAATGGGAGAGTTCATCCTAATGACCCCGAGCGCTATCTGCGATGCTTTGCGCTTGCATGCTCAGTTGGGCCGCCTTAAATGCATGCCTTTGTGACATCGCCTTTTCAGTGCGATGCACGCAATCCAGAATGAACTGCCCAAAAAAAGGAAAGCCTGTTTGATCCAAACACTCTTGGATACTTTCGCCCTCTGCATTAACCAGCACCAGATTAGATGCGGGTGCTTGCCCGGCAACATCAAGGTACTTACGTAGCTCAATTGTGCCCTCGCTACCGACGATAAAGGTTCGGCCATCGCCCCAGGTTCGCAAACCCTCGGGCGTATACCAATCCACGCGTGTATAAAAAGAAGCCCCGTTGTCACCGGTTAAAGAGATCTCGCCAAAATCCTCTAAACCCGGCTTGTCGGGGTGGCTGAAGTTCTCTACCCGGGCGAAGTTAATCGTCGCATCACTGCAGTCGGCATAGGTAAGAAACTGTTCCACCTGGTGTGAGCCGATGTCTGTGAGAATACCGCCGTAGCACTGCTTATCGAAAAACCAGTCAGGTCGGGTTTGCTTCGCTAATCTATGGGGTGCAAGGTTAAGCACCTGCAGAACACGACCGATAGCGCCGTCTGCAATGAGCTCTCCTGCTCGCCAGGCCGCGTCATTGTGCAGCCGCTCAGCATAGTAAACCGCGTACTTCTGACCCGTGCGAGCGACGGCCTCTTCTACCGCTGCCAATTGCTCAAGGCTGGTGAAAGGTGATTTATCAGTGAAGTAATCCTTGCCTGATTCCATCACCGCCAGGCCAATGTTAGCGCGCTCATTGGGAATAGCTGCGCCATTAACCAGCTGTACCGCCGGATCATCCAGAATTTGCTGAAAGCTTTGCGCTACTGTTACAGAAGGATAGGTCTCTACGAATCGCTCAACTTTGGCAGGGTCTGGGTCGTATACATATTTGAGCGACGCCCCTGCATCTATCAAGCCGTTGGTTTGCCCATAGATATGACCGTGATCTAAAAACGCCGACGCAAAAACAAACTCACCGGGGGCGACCACTTTTTCTGCTTTACTGGTGGGCGCGTAATTGGCGCCATCCTTAATATCAACCACGAAGCAGGCTCCCTATATCCAGTCCATCGCGACAGCCGTGCTGTAACTCACACTCGCCAGAACGGTAACAATGCAGAGCACCATGGCGGCATTGTAGAAAACTCTCCTGCCCCCTTGTGGGCAGTCCTCGCCGAGGTAATCCTTGTTGTTGTTCAGAAACAACCAGCCAAGATAGGCGATAGGCAGCAAGAATCCACAGATTGCGGAGGTGGGTAAAATCACATAAGCACCCATGCTGGACCACAGGAAAACACCCAGGACAGCTGGCGTTGGCAGCAACAGTGCGAGTCGGTAGTTGCGAGTATGGGGTTCCCAATTAAACATGGCGCCAGCCGCCGCGCCGCAGCACAGCATATGCATCACCAGAGACCCAATCGCCATGCCTAAAACGCCCATCGCGAAAATCAGGCGACCGGTCACCGGACCCATGCCCGCATTAGCAAACATTGTGCCCGCTTGCGTGGGGCTTAGCTTTCCCTGAATACTCATATCACTGCCGTAGAAAGCGCCGGCAGCAGCAATCGAAATCAGGCCCGTTACCAGGATGTAGGGAATCACCAGCCCCATCACAATATCCCAGCGAGACAGCTCTCGGTGTTCTTTGCCCCACCCCCTGTCCAACAAGGTATAGCCATAGACAAATGTCATATTGATGCCGACCGCCGTGCCCAGGGCAGCCATCACCGTGGTGACGCCTGCGGCATCCTTGGGCAAGCTGCTGGGGATATAACCTGCAACAACGGCAGACCAATCAACCTGCCCGTTGGCAGAGGCATTGATAACGACCCACAAGAACGCCAGTACAATCATGGCGCTTAAATACTTGATGGCCGTTTCGAACACTTTTACCGCACGGCCACCGGCGCCGTAATGCCATGCCGTATAGGCACACAGCGCCCACACTAAGATTGCCAGGAAAAACAGGAACAACTCCCTGGATGCGCCGTCTTCTTGCTGCAAACTGAAACCGGTACTGACCGCAATGACCTCCTCCAACATTCCCGCGCTAAGGGGGTAGTGGGAAAAGCCCCAGATAATGCTGGAGGCAAGCGCTGCAATCGCCCAAAGCCACGCCAACGAAGGATGGACATGATC
>JBDWQQ010000054.1:0-17102 GCA_039986455.1 Halioglobus sp. | reverse complement strand
GGACTCTTCTTGCTATGCGCCTCACGGTGGAGATGATCAATAGCCGGCAGTTTGGAGGCTTCCGCCAGATCTTCCGCAACTATGCGTTCGTAGACTTCTTCTCTGTGCACATCCACATCTCTTGGTGCGCTGATGCCGATGCGGATTTGCTGGCTCCGAATTTCCAGAACCGTTATGACAACATCATCACCGATAACCAGTGACTCACCTGCTTTTCGAGACAGTACCAACATAATGAACTCCCTTCGTTTTTTAGAGTTTGCAAGCTCGCGCCTGAAACGTCGCCGCTTCAAATGCCTGAATAGTTATGCAAAGCCCGTACCAGTAAAAAAACACCTTATAAATCAAAGGCACTGAAGAGACAGGCTCAAAAAACGCTCGCTAATTCGCATCTCAGGTCGCGTTTTGATTTGCAGTTTGCGAGTCATTAAGAGAAATTTCGCTCAGTAAGCGCCCAGTACCGCCACACTGGCCGCGCAAGCCGCCGCTATTTATGCCTATACTCTCCTTGTCATTTCGCGAGGAATTTGGCGCATAGACGTTGATCTGAAAGAACTGAAAAAAGGAACAATACTTTGAATGTTACGGACGTAGATCACTGGGATCACGAATTTGACGTAGTTGTGGTCGGCTCTGGTAATGGAGCACTAACCGCAGCTATCGCCGCAGCAGACGGCGGTGCAACAACACTTGTCATCGAAAAGTCAGATCACTTTGGTGGTACCAGTGCCAGCTCCGGCGGTGGCGTCTGGATTCCCAACAACCGCTACGCCAAGGCAGAGGGTGCTGACGACTCTTTGGAAGACGCGAGGGCGTATCTGAATCATGTGACACCCGCGGACACGGTTAACCCGGCACTGCTAGAAACCTATCTGACTCGAGGTCCCGAAGTGATTAACTATCTGCATGACAATACCCAGTGGGTACGTTATCGCAATCTCGCTTACTATCCAGATTACTTCCCCGATGGACCCGGAGGAAAAACGGGTAATCGCTCGATGGAACCCGAACCCCTTCATGCGGACGCTCTGGGCGAGGATTTTCAACACCTGGCACCGCAACACCCACAGACGCAGATGCCCGGTGGCATCAACTTTACTCAGGTTGAAGGCGCTGTCGTCTTAGCAGCGACACGAGGCTGGTTCGCCTTGGCGGCAAAATTGGTACTCAAATATCTGACGGACTTTCCCACTCGATTCAAGACCCTGCGCGACGCCAGGCTCACCATGGGCAATGCCGGCGTTGCCCGCCTTTTTCTGGCGGTACGCGATCGCAATATCCCCGTATGGCGAAGCACGAGTCTGCTTGAGCTAGTCAATGATAATGACCGCGTTGTCGGTATTGTCGTAGAACGCAACGGGCGCCGTGAATTCATTCGCACACAAAAAGGAGTGGTATTGGCTGCAGGTGGCTTTGAGCGAAATCAAAAAATGCGAGAGCAGTACCTACCCTCCCCTACCAACACGCAGTGGAGCGCCGGGAATCTTCAGAACACGGGCGATGCGATCGTTGCAGCGCAGCAGCTGGGCGCGGAAACCGCACAAATGGACTGGGGCTGGTGGTTCACCACCGCTACGGTACCAGGCAAAACCAAGGCCTACTTAAGCCAGGTTGAAAAAGGCATGGCCGGCTCTATCACTGTCAACAAAAAAGGTAAGCGCTTTAGCAATGAGTCACAAAATTACGTGAGCTTTGTTGCCGACATGATCAAAGACGAAGATAACATTCCCAGTTACATGATTTTTGATGCTGACTTCAGACGACAGCGCCCAGTGGCATCCGTACTGATACAGGGTAAGTTTTTTCCTGATTGGATGATTCCTGGTAACTGGTGGACGCCGGAATTTTTGAGTAAAGCAGACAGCCTAAGCCAGCTCGCCGAAAAAGTCGGCATTGATCCTGAGGGACTACAGAGCACCGTGGCGGCCTTTAACCAATTCGCCAATGACGGTCAGGACGATGACTTTCAGCGCGGCGATTCAAGTTATGACCGCTACTACGCAGACCCAGAGGTAACACCTAACCCCTGCCTGGCGCCGTTATTGAAGCCACCGTTCTACGCGCTCGCACTGTATCCGGGAGAAATGGGAACTGCGGGAGGACTGGTTATCGACGAACACGCCCGGGTTAAACGTGAAGACGGTACGGTTATCGAAGGACTTTATGCCTGCGGCAATACTACCGCCGCTTTACTACCGGCTTATCCTGGCCCCGGCGCTACTCTTGGACCTGCGATGGTGTTCGGTTTTTTGGCGGGAGAGAATGCGGCCGCTGGCTGAGAGACACCGCTAGAGGCTTGACGGGCTGGCACCCTCGGGGCCTGCCCTATTAGCTGCTCACTTCATCCTGGCGCTGAAATTCGGCGTAGGCCAGAGCCGTGCCTGCCGCCATTTTGTCGCCATCAAATGGAATCGACATTTCGGGCGTAAACTCGAGCACAATCCGCTCTGGTGTATCTAAAAAGCGCACAAACATTGACGGATCAATCCCCTGAACAAATTCATTGTTCTCGTCTGCACGCTCGGCAGCCACCATTCCCTGTGCCAGCAAGTTATACATCCAATGTTTAACCTCTGGGTCATCGTGAATGATCGTATGGCCTTTGTAGGTGACGGTCTTACCGCCGCCCATAGGAGTACCGGTACTCGTAATCACAATGGAAGATCGTCCGTCTCGAGCAATCGCCTTAATCCGCACTCTTTCTCGGGTGGCGGTCATCCAGATTTTTCCTTCCACTGGAACGTAAGCGGTCGTTACACCGATGGGATGACCCGCTTTATTGGCCCAAATGAAGGTGCATTCACCGGCACTATGCAACAGTTCCTGCTCCCGTTCAGGATCGAGTCGATACTGTTTTACATCGTCATAGTTTGTTGCTTGTTCAGACACAGGTTAGCCTACTTTAAAATCGATAGCGGAAACGAGCACCAAAGGTTCTTGGATTAGGCAACACCAGGTTGGCACCAAACGGGGGAACCTGGCCAGCAGGCATAAAGCCGAAGTTAACGTTACCTAGCCCGCTACGAACTTTATCTTCATCGGTAAAGTTGTTGACGTAAGCGACCAGAGACCAGTGCTCGCCATCGAGGCCCGCAGAAAAGTCTGCGATGAGCACAGAATCGAGATAGCTGAGGTTTCCTGCGTCTAAGTAACGCTTGGATTGATAATTACCGAACAACTCAGTGAAGTATCCCCAGCCATTACTAAACTGTCCGTCATAACGAATTGATGCGACTGCCACATCTTCAGGTGTATTGGGGAATGATGTTCCGCTGAAATCACCTTCGGCATTGCCTGACTGAACCTTGTCATAAGTACCCGGCGTTCCCACATCGCTGATATTAAAATCAAGATATTCTGTTTCCACATGCGTGTAGCCCAGGAAGAAAGTCCAGTTCGCTGACGGCCGATAGGTCGCTTCCACCTCAGCACCGTAAACCTCACTTTCACCCGCATTGGTGATTGAAACTTTATTAATGCCCAACTCATTTCTCACGAAATATGGCACTTGCTGATTGGTGTAATCGTTGTAAAAAATCGCACCGTTTAAGCGCAGGCGGTTACCCAATAAATCAGTTTTCCCACCTATTTCGTAGGCCCAAAGTTCTTCCGGGTCGTAATGACCCGTAGTGATGTCACCGTTGCCATCGGTTGTAGCGATACCGCCTGGTTTGAAACCCTTACCCGCAGAGGCATAAGCGAATATGTCGTCGGTTGCCTGCCAATCGACGCTGACTCTCGGTACAAAAGCAGTCTCTTTGACCGTCTCTTCCTGCATTTCAGGGTCCACGACCTCAAAGTCGTCATTGAAATATGGCATGTTTAGTAAGCCATGAAGGTATGTGTCTCTCGGCAATCCCTCGTAGTCGATTGTCTCCTCAAGATAGCGGCCTTCTGCTGTCAAGCGCCAAGCTTCTCCCAGGTTATAAACAAAAGAACCCGCAATCGACCAGTGCTCTGTATCCCGATTGATGGGAATACGGTTAGGCACTGCCTCAGTTTGAACACCGGTAAAGAGTTCGCAAGTAGTCACATCGCCGGGCACGGTACAGGTAGGGTCCGCTATCAACGAAAGTTTGGAGTTATAAAAGTCCGTATCTATGTACTCAGACGCCCACCACATTTGATTCATTACTGAATCCATATCCTCGGCCCAGTAGAGGACGTCGCTCATCCACTCCAAATCACCGACGACGCCCTGAAACCGAAATTCCTGAGAAATTTGGTCATAGTCGAATGAGGTATCAGAGTTGGTTTCAGCACCAAACTGAGTATTGCTGGCGGTTGGGGGACCTATATAGGTGGGGTCAAAATTCGCCGACCCTGGAAACGATGAATCCAGAACATAGTCGGTTTTGTCGAAATCTTCCTCAACCGTGGTTTCGTTCTGGGTATAACCGGTTAATGATTGGACCTGAACCTCTCCAATTTGCCAGTCCAGTTCGAGTGACATGCGCATATTTTCGATTTCTGTCCCGACATAATCACTACCTGTCGCGGGATCTGGTGAAAGGTTCAAGTCATCCTCACCAACATCGCTCACGTCGCCGGTTAGCATAGTGGCACAGGCGGGCGTAAATCCGATCAGGTGGCGCCAAGCTGCATTGTCATCGCACTCTTGCTGTGTTGGCTCTGGGAGACCCCTTTCGCCACCGGGAATCGGCACTTTCATGCTGTTATCAGGCACACTACCGAGTAGAAAGAAATCATTCGCGGCAGTGCCTTCTGGCCTGACAGATGCGGCCATAACGACAGGCCTGGGTGTAGATTCATCTTTTATGTATTCACCCCGGAAATACGCAGAAAAATCGTTCTCTCCCTCGAAATTTAGCGCGATACTTCCACCGGATTGCTCATTACCGCCGAGATCACCACCGGTTACCGGGTTTTCATAGTGACCATCAAAATCAGACGTGAGTGCGGAGATGTTCATCGCCAACTGATCGCTCAGTGGGAAAGAAACGCCGCCTAAGCCACGCCAATACCCATGCTCATCGACCTCGCCCTCTACATAGCCTGTCACACCCTCATCTGCGACCGGTCGTTTAGTCACATAATTAACAGCCCCGGCGAAAGCGGAGCGTCCGTAGGTCACGCTCTGGGGGCCTTTAATGACTTCAACACGTTGCAATTCCAGCAAGCCCGTATTGGCATAGGCACCGCCGCCAGCAACCGTCAGGGTCTCTGAAGAGATATCGATGCCGTCCACCAGTATCGCCACATTGGGGCGGCCGCGGGTGATATTCATGCCACGAATACTGGGGCGTGTATCGTTTGGAAGAACGCCGGTTTCAAAGGTCAGACTGGAGGAGTACTTAGCAACGTCAGCCAAACTGCTAATCGCCTTTTCCTCGAGTTCAGCAGCGCCAATGGTGTCAATGGCCACCGGCACGGACTGCAGGTTTTCCACTTTTTTACGTGCCGTTACCAGGACTTCTTCGAGCTGAAAATTTTCACCCCGCAAAGACTCCACTTCCCGCGGTGAACTTTCCTGCGCCTGGGCAATAGCGGTAACAGAGAGCCCCGCTAGGGCTATTAACAGACTGCGTTTTTCAAACATTTAACACCCCGAGTGTATTTGTATTTTTATAAGGCCAAGACTACCATCGCTGGCCGCATTCGTCTAAAACTCTTCCAGCAAACGACCCTTACCAGTGATCCGATCTTCAACACCGCAAGCACGCAATGCGTGCCAAGCTGTCGCCACATTAATGGGTATCAAGGGTTTCTGAAGTACATGCTCCAGCGTTGGGAAAAGGTCGATTGTCGATAGGTTCGTGCCGGCCTGAACTATCACGTCAACATCGTCACCGTCCACCTCGTGCACGGCGGCAATCACCTCACTAATGTCCGTCTCCGCAATGGCAGTTGCCGAAGGCCGATTCAACCCTTTAACGTGCTTAACCGTGTAACCAAGCTCCTCAAAATACTGCCGCACATTCGCGTCGCCAACAGGAGGATAAGGCGTAATCACTGACAAAGATTTAGCACCAAAACACTCAAGAGCGTCCCGAGTCGCTTGAGCGCCGGTAGTCAAACCCAGGTCACCTATGTGCTCGCGAATACCGGCTTCAAATTGCACACTACCTTCAACTCCGCCCCAGAACGTTTCAGCAGACATCCCAAGCATAATATGATTTACCTTGGCGGAAATAACATTGCGTAGAGAGACTGGAATCTCGCCACGCATTATTTCGAGAAATCGCTCAAATACGGTATCGCCGTCGTCACCAGTGCTTTCAACCTCATCAGCCCAATTGCGTAATTCAATCCAGAATCGTGAAGGATGCCAGGTCACACCGTCCAGGTTCAGCTTCTGCAGGTCGTACTCAACCCCGGTATTGGTGGACGGAATGATCACCCCAATCTGGGCGCGTTTGGCTATTTGGTAATTATCCATTGATCACTGTTTCCTATTTCACGCACCCAGCTAAAACCACCAGAAGGCGTGCAGAATTCGCGGCATTTTCACTATCACTCCAGGGCGAACCTCAGGCTGTGAGGAACATCACTAAAACAGCGCAAATCCGTGAGTATTTTATAGTCGGAGCGTGGTCGAATGTTGATGACAATTATCAAATTTCACGAGTATTGAGTGGCCTAGTGCGGCTGCACCTGCCCTCGAATCAGGGCCTCAAGGTATTGCGGGCTTGCTAGATGACAGTAATAGTTACCCAAGAAGCGTTCTGGCATGGGAACCCACCAGGCGTGGGGCGCATAAAGGGCCCGGGTGTGCAGTTGGTATTGTCCGCCTTGAGAGCGGGTGACCGCTGTAAAAGGCCATGGCTCCAGCCACTTGGGGCCCATAAATTGCATGTCCTCTTCTTCGATCAGCCAGTCGCCAATCTGCAATTTTCGCTCAGGCTCAGGTACCGCTGCAAAGGCATTCTCCAGCGCCACACGATGAACCTCATGGCAACTGGTCTCAACACTGGCAACCGGCACTGCGCCGCCCTCGCGGTCATGGGTAGCGTTGATCCGCTCGGCCGTGCGCAGTTTACATGACACCACCGTGTTGATTGAATAATCTGCAACGAGAGGTGCACTATCGTATCGATGGATGGTAAAGGGCTGATCTGTAGGTTTTGACTCTACAAACGCCTCATAGTCCTGATGGTAAACGACGGTGGGCTCAAGATCAGTGCCGGCAATAATTTTCTGTGCCTGCAAGCAGTAGCCGTCTGCCTCAGGGACGACTTCCTCTGCCAAAGCCGTGTTTACTCCCAGCAAGAGCAAGCCCATTCTCATTATCCCAACGTTCACTATGGCTGGCATATCGGGATCAATGCTCTTCGAACAGGCGACCGAGATGGTCGTACTGATCGCGAACACCACAAGATCGCAAGGCGTGCCAGGCCGTAGCGACGTTGATGGGTAAAACTGGCTTACCTAGCCACTTTTCGATGACCGGGAAATAGGAGGCGGTGGACAGATTCGTACCCACCTGAATAATGGCATCTATGTCATCACTATCCACCTCTTTCACCATATCCATGACCTGATGATCTGGCACCAACGCAATAGCATCGTGAGCATTCTCACAGCGCAGACCAAGTACCTGTTTGACGTTGTACCCAGAATCTTCAAAAAATAAGCGCACGTTTTTGTCGCCTATCGGCTGATAAGGGGTAATCACTGCAATATTTTTACCCGTATTACCCGCAACCTCCAGAGCTTCCAAAGCGGCTATCACCGCGTTGGCTCCGGTGGTCAGTCCAATGTCGCCCACTGCTTCCTGAATTCTATCGACGAAGCCATCATTACCCTCGATGCCGCCCCAAAACGTTTCTGCAGACATGCCCATCATCACGTGATCTGGCTTGCAGGTCATCAGACTCTCAATAGAAGCACCGATGGTCTGGCGCAGCATTTCCAGAAAACGAATGAAATTATCGTCGTCGCTAAGATCGGCATGCTCAATCATAAAACGACTAAAATGCCAGCTGACCCCGCGAGGAATCACTCGCTGACAATCATACTCAACCGAAGTATTCGTCGATGGGATAATCACGCCAATCTTGGCTCGATGGCCCACGTAATTATCCAAATATCCACCCGTACGCTGATCTCTGTCGCGAGTCCTCGACAGATCTATACTCGCTTCGCTCAGGCTCATTATTCTCTCCTCTTTCGTCAACGCTTAAACCACTTCCAGACTATCGCGCACACAGTTAATCATCGCCCGTTCCAGTAAAAACGCCTTGGCTTTATCGGGATCAGCCGATGACTCCATCAACATTTTCTGCCTCGAAACCTGTGTGGTTTCATCCGTTGCTTCCATCAATTTTTTATTGGCAATCGTGTGGTCCTGTACAAACTTTACGGCCAAGTCTCGTCGCTGCCTGTTGTAGAGCTCAAATAACGGGATAAAGTCGTCCCCGTCGCGAACAATGCGCACCAGTTTTTCACCGAGGTTATTAGCGTCGTGAAGGCCGCCGTTCATCCCCATACCGCCCAGGGGGTTATTGATATGACAGGCGTCACCGACCAACAGAACTCTACCCTTGAAATAAGTTTCAGCAACGCGTTGATTGACGTTGTACAGCGTACGATGGCCAATTTCGTAGTCCCCTGCTTTATCCCAAAGGTGATGAAGCCGTTCCTGAATAAACGCATCAGACAGCAGGTATTCTTCATCCTCCACTTTCTCCGGTCGCGTGGGAAACAACACTCTCCATATTTTTTCAGTGCGCAAAATCACGCACCACTCGTCAGGGTCAGACACATAGTTGACCCAAGAGAGATCCTCAAACACCTCTTCAAAAGGAAACTGGGTGCTAACCACCAGAAATTTTTCATCGTAAGTGAAACCAAGATAATCTATCCCGGCTGCTTTACGAATTTGGCTACGGGCTCCTTCCGCACTCACGAGAAACGAAGCGGGCAAGGATTCATCGCCTGAGGCAGTCTCAACGTGAACGGCGACTTGTTCAGCAGACTCATTGAAGCACTTGACCTCTGTATTAAATCTAACCACTGCGCAATCAATATTCTCTAACGCGGCGACAACCAGGCGGGTAAATTCATATTGCTCTAATTGCAAACGAAAGGGGTAGCCGGTACTACCGGCCAAAAGATTCATGTCAAAACTAGCGATTTCACCGCTGCGCCGGTCGCGATACTGATAGCGATCGGCGATCAGTCCTTTATCCAACATAGCGTCAATAATCCCAAACCCCAGATCTGCAATCATTTCCAAACTGGGAGGGTGGAAAGTTGATGCGCGTAAATCGACAGGCAATTCACGTTCTTTTTCCAATAGGACTACGGGGATGTCTCTGCTAGACAGGTAAAGTGCGAGAAGGCAACCTGCAGGGCCGGCACCGGCAATAACAACGGGCGCTTGCGAATCAATCACGGATCAACTGTCCTCTTTAAGCGCTGCAACCACTTCAGCGAGCGACCAGACATCCGCATACTTTGCCTGCATATCGAATAGGTTTGCGTCATGAGCTTCGTTGTTTCGATCTCCCACGGCCTCACGGGGAACCACCACCTGATAGTCATATTGCAGCCCATCAACCACCGTCGCACGCACACATCCGCTGGTCGTCAAACCTGTCACCACCAATGAATCAACCCCGCTCGCCTTTAGCTGGCTATCAATATCTGTCCCCCTGAAGGCGCTGGCCCAATGCTTTTCAATCACAGGCTCGCCAGCTTGTGGAGCCAGTCGTTCGTCCACTTTGACCCAACGCGAATCTGGAGTAAGCACGTTGAGAGAAGGCACCTTTCTGCGGAAAACTCGCGCCTGATTTTCATTGTGATAGACCACGGTGGTAAAAAACACAGGCCTGCGTTGTCGGCGAAAAAGCTCCAGCAGAGTCTGATTGGCAGCCACCACCTCGGGGCAAGCACAGCCCAAGGGACATTCTGGGTTGGTAAAGCCCTCAATCAGATCCACTAGTAAAAGTGCAGGCTTAGCGCCCAAGCCGAGAGACTCTTTTTTCAGATCCATGTTCTACTGACCCCCTGGTACGGTCACTGATGTAAAAAAATCGCGGAGTATCAAGGCTACTTCCGGGGCAAACTGCTCGCAAGCGTAAGTACCCGCACCTGAAGGCAATATGGCGGAACGGCCATCACGAAGTAAAGCCAGAGTGGGTTCTACGGCTGAAGACAGCACATCTTTATCGCCTGCGAAGGTCAGCACCGGACAGCTTAATACGGGCAACTGCGCGGCGAAGTCTTGCGCACAAACCGCTCGATAGGACGCAAGATAATAGTCCCCGCAGGCCAACGCACTGAGCACTTCTCGCTCAACAATGTTGAGACAAACACTGGCGTCTTTACCGGAGATGCGCTGCCACATCTTCATGAAATGACCACCACTTTTCTCTGGCGCAAACGTCTCCGCGTTGGCGTGTAAAGCCTCGCGCTGGGCATCACTAAGTAGTGTAGGGCCACTAAGAGCAACAGCATTGAAACGCTCTGGCTCGTCGAATGCCATTTGGACAGCGATTGCCGCGCCCGTATGGTGACCAAACAACATGCAGGTCTCAATGTCTATCGCCCCCAGGAACTCCAGCAGGTAAGCCGCGAATGCTTCTACTTTACAATCCCGCGTGAGACGGTCACTGGAACCAAAACCAGGCGTGTCCGGCGCTATGACGAAGAAGTGATCATCCAGTTGCGCCATCAATGGCAGATACATTGCCGAATGGCTGGGTGTCTGGTGGAGGAGAACGATCGCCGGATTGGCAGGGTCCCCCGCATAGCGGTAATGAATTTGTCCGCCGTCGTTTAATTGGGCGTAAGCTTGCGATACTTCTTTCACTGCTCTTCCAGCGCGAGACTGACCCACTTCAACTCGGTAAACTCTTCCGTGCTGTATTTTCCGCCACTGCGGCCTATGCCCGACATACCGACCCCACCAATGGGAGCCAAAGCATTACTCTGGAAAGCGTGCATTCCGATATGCACACTGCCTGCACGAATTTTCCTTGCGGCCTTGAAACCCCACTGAACGTTATGGGTCAGTACCGCAGCTGACAGTCCATATTCGCTGTCATTGGCAACGGCAATCGCTTCGTCCAGGTCATCGACCGCGACTACAGAGGCGATGGGGCCAAAGCTCTCCTCCCTCCACAATGTGCTATCTCTTGCAGGTTCCAACACTACAGTCGGCCGTAATCTCAAACCGCTAACGACATCGCCTCCGGTTAACAGCCTGGCACCTGAAGACACTGCCGCATCGATATGCGCTAACACCTTGTCCAGGGCCGCGCGATTGATGAGCGGTCCGTAACGACTATTTTCATCGCGCAGGTCGCCCAGAAAAATGCTTTCACAGCTCGACTTCAGCGCAGCTAGAAATTCCGCCTCAACCTCGCGCTCTACCACTATCCTGGAATTAGCCATACAGATCTGGCCGGCATGAGTGAATATCCCCTGAGCCGCAATCTCCGCGGCCTGTATCGGGTCTGCATCGCGCAATACCAGCAGCGCACTTTTGCCGCCCAATTCCAACTGGCAGCGTCGCATGTGCTTCATCGATTGGGCGCCAATAGAAACGCCGGTTTGCGTAGAACCGGTGAGTGCGATGCAGTCCACCGAAGGATGGTCTACCAGGGCTTTACCGCACTCGTTGCCAAAACCGGTGACTACGCTGACAGCCGCAGCGGGCACGCCTGCATCCAGCAAAACCTGACCAAAAGCGAGCGCTGTGAGTGGTGTTTCCTCGGAGGGTTTGATGACTACGCTATTGCCCGCGGCGATGGGAAAAGCGGTCATTTTGGCTAACAGCGATAAAGGGGCGTTATACGGCGAAATCACCGCGACCACGCCAATAGGCTCGCGAAATACCATGGAAACCCGCTGCGGACTATCATTGGGAAACGTATCACCGTATAGCCGGCGAGCCTCACCGGCAGCTGTGCGAAGAAGGTCAACCGTGTATGCGATTTCCCCTTTTGCTTTGAGAATCACGCTCCCACTTTCATCGATCAAATTATCCAGAAAGCGCTTCTCGCCCTCTTGCGCAACAATGTCTGCCGCACGCAGCAAACAGGCTTCGCGATCTCGCGGGGCCAGACCCGACCATTCTTTAAACCCCTGACGAGCGCATGACACCGCGGCGGCCACATCATCGCCTGTCGCTCTTGCGACCTGGGCGATAGGTGTTTCATTGGCGGGCGCCGAGACATCGAAAAACAGACCCGATGAAGACCCTTGCCTTCGCCCGCCAATAATCAGCTCATGTTGATCCATGGAAGTACTGCCTATTTCAACGTGTACCGAATTGCGCCTGCTCGTCGCCTTCGATCTCCATTTGCGCTGCCATCAACCTGCCACGCTCAGCCGGGAATGCCTGAACCAACCCCATGCAAAGATCTCGTAAAGCACGCGCAGGAACACCGTGATTGCCAGTACCACCGCCGGTACCATTCGCTTTGACGCAATAGGTTCCAAGTTTGAAGGCAGATTCAGCCACTACACCTTTACACAGGCGCCAGCGTTTTATCACCTCTTCCTTGGGCAATATTGGCGTCTCGCTGCTTTCCAAATCCACTTGGCGTCGCAGCCAAACCGTTGCAGTTTCCAGCTCAACCAGCATATGCCCAATCAATTCCTGTTGGAATGGCGCTGTACCCACGGGCTTATCACTATCAGCAAATGTCTTCGTGCGCAGCTGATTAATAGTGTAGTTGTACAAACTGTGTGCTGCACCCAGGTAACAGGCTATTCCAGCCACCTGATTACCCACGAAACTTCCACGGCTCATTTGCATGCAGCGCGTAAACGCCGCAGGTATTGCCAGGGCATCTACCTCGGCTACGAAAACGTCTTCGAGAATGATGCCGTGAGTCGCAGTACCACGCATACCGATTGCGTCCCAGTGCTCTCTTTCGCTGACGCCCTGGGCATCCCTGTCGACAAAAAACGTACACAAGCCTGCTGCAGTATCGTGGCCCTCTAGCGACGCAGTGACCAGATAGCGATCTGCCACTCCGGTTGCACAGCCAAATGATTTGACCCCTGTGAGTCGGTAGCCCCCGTCAACCGGTTTCGCTCGCGTTCCAATGGTAATCGCAGCTTTTTCTGATTTTACGGATTCACTGGCAAAATTGGCTAACCACTTCCCTTCGGTTCCCATTGTGTGCAGAACCTTCTCTGCGAACGAGCGCACAGAGGGTGCCTCTTGCTCGTTAAACAGACCCTCTTCCAGCGCTTCAAGGGCCAGCAAGCCGCGCGAAGCAGAGCTGCAGTGAAAGAAGAAGGTAAGCGCGGTGGAGGGACAGGCAGTCGCTATGGCAAAGGTTGCCGCACAGAGGTCTCTCAAACCACCCCCAAGACCACCATACGCCTCGGGGACTATCAGTCCCAACAAACCAGCATCGCTCAAGGTTTTAATATGCGGCACGTGAAATTCACCCCGCGCATCAACCTCTGCAGCCTGCTCTGCCAAGGCCGGTAGAACACTCTCCACTCGCTGTGCCCTGGCGATTTCTGCCGTAGACATGTTTTCTATAAAAACTTGGCCGGTCAGTTTTTGCATAGCCTGGTCCTCGTTACTCTACTCGTCTTCGCCAATGAGCAGTGCACGCTGTGCGGCGACTGCATCTGCACCGATCATGGAAGTGATACGTTCCCAAACCGGGTCTACGTCCGGGCTAAAAATAATTTGCTTGTTAGCAAGATTACGAGCCTTGAGTTGCTCATCACTGACACCGGCCCTCGCTGAATCCGAAACGCCCTCCTCCAGCAGCTTGAACCAATGCTGAAGATAAGCCTGTACCGTTGACTCAATGCCACTGAAGGCTTCTTCTGAAGCACGCTTTGCCAACATCCAGGGCGACATAATTGCATTCTGTCGCGGCGATAGATGCGCAGGCGTCAGGCCTTCTATTGCAGCGCCGGCCTCGAACGCATCGGTAAGCGGCGTAAACACTTCATCCATATAGGCAAGGTTGCTACCGAGGTCTAATCTTGGGATGAGGTCAAGATGAAAAGCAAAGTGTTCCCCTGCTTTAACCGAGTCGAGCGTAAAGTGAGGAATGGCGCTATCCCCGGGGGTAAATGCAAATAGCATGTGGCTATCGAGTTGAATCGGTTCCACCGCCAGCGAGCAGGTCACTACGCGAAAGAGCGGGTTACCGGTGAACAACCGAACATTGCCGACCTCCCCCTCTACCATTGGCAATTGACTGACCAATGGCATCCACGGCCTTTCTCCCTCACTTTTCTGTTCAGTAAGCCCAAGCTGTGCCACCAGGCTCTCAAGGGTGTCGCTAAACAGTTTTTCGGGAAGGGACTTCTGATTATTCATTATTTTCTCCGTAAAGCTGGCACTGGAAGCATGGAACACTATTGGCAATCAGTCTGAACTTGGCGGCGGTGAACGGCCTTGATATTTCTCAATTGTATTTCGCACTAAGGACAGCGCGTTATGGCTCCTGCCAAATCCCAGGGCCGATTCGCGAGCAGATCGGTATTTTGAGAAACCACTTTGTGAGCTGCGTTAACAGGCCGCAGGCACACGGTTTTCACACCTGACGCTGCGTCACAGCGATGCCAGATCGGCTGGCTGAGCAAACCATCGAACTCACGCTCTTGCCACTCGGTCATAACGGTAAAGTCTGTTTGTAATTCTGTGGCAAAGCCGGGGCCATGATTCACTTTATCCACCGCGACCAGCAGATTGATTCGATTCTCCGCCGAGCGCTCCAATAAACCGCTGTCTAACTCCCAGTCTTCAATGGGTGATAGCGGTACAGCCGCTACCTCGGCACCCGCCAGGGCCAACAAACGAAACGTCTCGGGATACACTGTGTCATCGCTGGTCACTACAGCAAGGCGTCCGAAAGGCAGTACAAGGCATTCGAAGCTATCGGCCAGTTCCGTCCAGGCAAAGCGCTGGGAGTAATGCACCTGCCCCTGACGTAACAAGACCCCATCGCTACCGAGGATCACTGCGCAGTGCTGCCAACCGCCATTTTTCGTGGGTAGCACCAGGGCGGTTGTCACGATCGCGGTACCACACAGAGTCGGCAGTATAGCCAGCGCTTTGGCGGCAAACTCGGCTGATGTTACCGGATTAGAAACATCGGGAATCATCGGTGGCAATGCAATCAACTGTGCACCCTGCGAACGCGCTGTAGCAATATGAATAGCGATCTCTTCGAGGTCTACCGGGTCTTTCGCGGTGACTACCGCTGACTCAAGCTCGCCGATCCCCTGCATTAGCGGTAGCGACTGGTTCGCGGGGTTTTCTGTGATCGCGGCGTACAGTTGTGGCCGACGGCTGGCAAAAATATCGGTGCCATCGGGCCTGCGCTTGTCGTCTGCCAGCGCAGGATCGATATCAGCATAAACAAATTCCGCTTCACCCACCGACGCCTTGGCGAGCACCGTTCCGTCGGGAGCGACAATCTGACTTTCGCCGGCGCCGCTCAAAAAACGAGGAGGTATCCCTGTACCAGCGCTGATCGCATCCACCATGGCTTCAGGCACTAAAGGTCCCACCTTGTTGGCTGCCACTACATAGACCTTATTCTCACCCGCTCGCACCGGAATATGCAGTGAAGCCTCATCGGTCGCAAACGAGTTCAGGCTATTGAGGATCATCTGGGCACCATTGAGTGCCAGGCAGCGAGGTGTTTCGTTGATCACGCCGTCCATGCAGGCATAGAGGCCGACGCGACCCACATCGGTTTGCACCACGGGTCCTTCGTTGCTCGCGCGCTGCAGAAAATCATTTTCATGACCGATGTATATCTGCTTGGTGTTATCGGCAAGCAACACCCCTTTATCAGAGTAAAGCAGACTGCTACCCGTAGCCTCTCCGGACTCTCGCTGGACGGTGCAGTTCACAACCACGTGAACACCCAACTCGGCCGCTTTATCTGCGATAGCGTTGAGAAATGCACCTCCTAACGGCACCGATACGTCGAAACAGTGCTGTTTATCATCGTACCAGGACAAATGGTTACAAAATTCAGGCAGAACGATGAGGTCAGGACGACAGGCGCTGGCCTCGTCCAACCAATGAAGGCAGTCGGCCAAATTACTGTCCAGATCGGCTCCGACGTGGAATTGTGCCACCGCCACTCGCACAGTTCTTGCGTTCACTTATCATTACCCTTCTGTTCGGTTAACTATCAGCTTAATGGCGCCTAAGAGCACCTCGAATGACAATTGTCAAAAGCGCCGGAAACACCAGAGCTATAATCCAGAACTGAGAATAAGAAGGCACGAGAAGGCCTGCAACCGGAAACCGGATGAACGAGTACCTGCTGCTAAAATTTTTCCATATCCTGGCATTTGTCTATTGGCTGGGTGGTGACTTGGGTACTTTCCTGGCGAGTCGGCAAGTCGTCAATCGAGAAAACTCGCCCGAAGCCCGGCACGTGGCGCTAAAGATCATGCTGGCATGCGACATGGGGCCCAAGCTGTCTATGCCGCTGATTTTGCCGCTGGGTGTTCACCTGGCAGCGTATGGCGGTTGGTTGCCCATATCTGGCGCACTGCTGTCGGCAATATGGTTGCTGAGCCTTTACTGGTTTACGGTGGTGCTGGTGCTCTATCTCAACGAAGGAAAGCCATTTGTCGCTCGCCTTTCCCGCGCTGACTTCTGGTTTCGTATTGTCTTTGCGAGTTGTCTTGGTGTCTGGGGCGTGACCTCGATGATGGCAGACCTTGGCATGGCACCCTGGGTCGCCGGAAAACTGCTCGTATTTGTCGCCATGGTTGCCTGCGGGGTTCTTATTCGTATCAACCTTGCCCCCTTCGTTCCCGCTTTCGCCGACTTGATGGCCAACGGCCCCAGTGAACAGAGCAATAGCGCCATGGAACAGTCGATAGCCCGCTGCCGTCCATGGGTCTGGTGTATCTGGGGTGGCTTGTTCGTCAACGCGGCCCTCGGTTTACGCTTGGTCGGTTGATCCAGGCCACCTTAAAACACGTAGCAACCTAAAGATCAGTTGGACAATAATATGACAAACGTCAGTACTGGAACGATTGCACAGTCCAGATTTCTCGGTATCGCGCTCAACGAAGGCGTTTCGCGCGGTCATATGCAAAGCTTCTATCTCGCTTGCTACGCCGCCATCATGCTCGCCACATTTATCCCCCAGACCCAGCCTTTTTTGCTTGACGAGGTA